>NZ_CAMLHM010000110.1 GCF_946479885.1 uncultured Devosia sp. | reverse complement strand
GGCGCCGCGGTTGAGCACGTCGATCAGGCTGCCGAACAGGCGCCCATCCTGCCAGGAAATGCGGAAGAAGCTGGGAAACAAAGCCCAGTTGATCAGCAAGACGGCAATCAGCGCCAGGAGCTGCGGATTGGCCAGGCGTTCGAGATGGAGGCGTTTCATGCCACGGCCTCGTCAGTGTGGTTGGCAATGGCCTGCACGATCACCCCGGGGTTGATGTTCTTGCCGCGCAGTTCGGCGACCATTTCGCGATCGCGCATCACCACGATGCGCGAGCTATAGGCCACCACTTCGTCGAGCTCGGAGGAAATGACCAGCATGGCCATGCCATCCTCGCGCAGGCGGTTGATGGTGCGGACGATTTCGGCATGAGCGCCGACGTCGATGCCGCGGGTCGGCTCGTCGAGAATGAGGAAAGCCGGATCGGTCGCCAGCCAGCGCGACAGGATCACCTTCTGCTGGTTGCCGCCAGAGAGGAGCTTGACCGGCATGTCGAGCGAGGCGGCGCGGATGTCCATGGCCTCGCCGAAGCGGCCGGCAATCTCGAGCTGTTCGTCGCGATTGAGCGCCTTGAACCAGCCCAGCTTGCCCTGGAGGGCAATGACGATGTTCTCGCGCACGCTGAGATCACCCAGAATGCCCTCGGCCTTGCGGTCTTCCGGACAGAAGCCGAAGCCGTGCTTGATCGCATCGGTGGTCTTGCGGATGGTGGTGGCGATGCCGTTGACGGCGACGGTGCCCTGATCGGCGGGGTCGCGGCCGAACATGATGCGCGCCATTTCCGTGCGGCCCGAACCTAGCAGCCCGGCGACGCCGACCACTTCACCCTTGTGGATGGTCAGGTCGAAGGGCAGCACGCTGCGCTTCTTGCCGTAGGATTTGAACTCGACCAGCACCTCGTCCGGGTTCTCGCTCGGCTCGACATCGGTCGCGCCGGAAAAGGCGATGTCCTTGCCCAGCATGAGGCGCACGACATCGGTGCGGCTGAGCGTGGTGAGGTCGCGCGTTTCGATCAGCTTGCCATTGCGCAGCACGGTGACGCGGTCGGAAATGGCAAAGACCTGATCGAGGAAATGGGTGATGAAGATGATGGCGAGGCCCTTGGCCTTGAGGCCGCGCACCACTTCGAACAGGCGCTCGACCTCGTTGCGGTCAAGGCTGGCGGTGGGTTCGTCGAGGATCAGCACCTTGCCCGACAGCTGGACAGCGCGGGCGATGGCGACGATCTGCTGCACGGCGACCGAATGGGTGCCCAGCTCGCTCGAGGGATCGATATGGAGGTCATAATTGGCCAGCAGGGCGCGGGCATCGGCTTCCATCTTGCGGAAATCGACAAAGCCGAAGCGGCGTGGCTGGTGCCCCAGGAACAGGTTCTCGGCGACCGAGCGGTTGGGCAGGAGGTTGACCTCCTGATAGACGGTGCCGATACCGAAGGTCTGGGCATGGAGGGGGTTGTCGAGCGACACCTTGGCGCCATCGACATAGACGCCGCCGCCATCGGGCTGGTAGGCGCCGGTCAGGATCTTGATGAGGGTGGATTTGCCGGCGCCATTTTCGCCGAGCAGGGCGTGCACTTCACCGGACCGCAACCCGAAATCGACGCCATCGAGCGCCACGTGGTTGCCGAAAATCTTGAGGACGCCGCGCGCTTCAAGCACGTATTCGTCGTCTGCCATGTCAGTTTCCCCCATGTCACCGGTGCAGCCACACGCACGGTGTCATCCCGGGCTCGAGCCGGGATCCATCTTGAGATTTCAGGATGGATCCCGGCTTTCGCCGGGATGACACCGTGGGTTGAAGTGGCGAAGAGGGCAAGCCCTGTTAGTAGCCCAGGCCCTTGCGGCGATCATACTCGCCCTGCGGGTCATCAGCAGGCGTGTAGAGCTTGGACTCGGTGATGATGAACTTCGCCGGCTCGGTGCCGTCGGCCAGGTAAGCCGACAGAGCCGCGAAGGCCGGGCCGGCCATATCGGGGGTCAGTTCAACGGTGGCATTGGCTTCGCCGGCAGCCATGGCGGCGAAGATATCGGGCACGGCATCGATCGAGACGACCTTGATGTCGGTGCCGGGCTTGAGGCCGGCATCCTTGATCGCCTGGATGGCGCCAACGGCCATGTCGTCATTGTGGGCGTAGACAGCGCAGATATCGGCGCCGTTGTTGGACGACTTGATGAAGGCTTCCATGACTTCCTTGCCCTTGGCGCGGGTGAAGTCACCGGTCTGGCTCTGGGCAATGGTGATGTTGGCATGGCCGGCAATCGCTTCTTCGAAGCCTTGCTTGCGGTTGATCGCCGGGGTCGAGCCGACGGTACCCTGCAGTTCGACGACCTTGCAGTCGGCATCGCCGACTTCTGCCACGAGCCAATCACCGGCCACGCGACCTTCCAAAACCTGGTCGGAAGCAACCGAGGTCAGGTAGAGGTCTTCGGGGGCATCAACGCCGCGATCGAGCAGCATGACGGGGATTTCGGCTTCCTTGGCTTCGGCAAGCACGTCGTCCCAGCCGGTGGCAACAACGGGAGCCACCAGGATGGCATCGACGCCCTGGGCGATGAAGCCGCGGATCGCCTTGATCTGGTTTTCCTGCTTCTGCTG
>NZ_CAMLHM010000109.1 GCF_946479885.1 uncultured Devosia sp. | reverse complement strand
TGAAGTCGACCACCGGCACCGTGGGCTTCGTGGGCGGCATGGACGTGCCGATCATCCACAAGTTCTACTGTGGCTATGCTCAGGGCGCGAAGGCCGCCAAGGCCGACGTCAAGCTGATCGAAAACTATACCGGCACCACCCCGGCCGCCTGGAACGATCCGGTCACCGCCGGTGAACTGGCCAAGGCTGCCGTCGATGCCGGCGCCGACGTGATCTTCGCCGCCGCCGGCGGTTCGGGCCTCGGCGTGCTGCAGGCCATGAAGGATGCCGGCAAGTACTCGATCGGCGTCGACAGCAACCAGAACTACCTGCAGCCCGGCTCGGTGCTGACCTCGATGCTCAAGCGCGTCGACGTTGCCGTGCAGACCGCGCTGACCGAAGCGGGCGACGACGCCACCTTCAAGCCCGGCATCACCATTCTGGGCCTGGGCAATGACGGCGTCGGCTATGCCGTCGACGACAACAACAAGGACCTGGTCACCGCCGAAGATATCGCAGCCCTCGACGACCTGAAGGCCAAGATCATCGCCGGCGAAATCGCCGTCCACGATTACACCACCGACTCGACCTGCCCGCTCTAAGCGACGCTTGATGAGTGGTAGTGATCACATGAACCCGCAGCGGCCGGACACGGCCGCTGCTTCCGCACCGGCCTCGGGCTGGGCGATCGAGCTTGAAAAGATCAACAAGCGGTTTGGCGCGGTTCACGCCAACAAGGACATCGACCTCAAGGTCGCGCGCGGCACCATCCACGGCATCGTGGGGGAGAACGGCGCGGGCAAATCGACATTGATGTCGATCCTCTACGGTTTTTACACCGCCGACAGCGGCACCATCCGCGTCAACGGTACCCAGCATGCCATAACCGACAGCCGCCATGCCCTGGCGCTCGGCATCGGCATGGTGCACCAGCATTTCATGCTGGTCGACAATTTCAGCGTCCTCGAGAATGTCGTGCTCGGCGCCGAGGATTCCGGCCTGCTCAAGCCCAGCCTCAACCGTGCCCGCAAGGAGCTCGACCGGCTGGAGCATGAATACGACCTCGAGGTCGATCCCGATGCCATCATCGAGGACATCTCGGTCGGCCAGCAGCAGCGCGTCGAAATTTTGAAGGCGCTCTATCGCGGCGCCGAAACGCTGATCCTGGACGAACCCACGGGCGTCCTGACGCCCAAGGAAGCCGACGACCTGTTCCGCGTGCTGCGCACCCTGCGCGAACAGGGCAAGACGGTGATCCTGATCACCCACAAGCTGCGCGAGATCATGGCCATTACCGACAGCGTCTCGGTGATGCGCCAGGGCGAGATGGTGGCGACGCTCAAGACGGCAGAGACCAATCCCGAAGCCATTGCCGAGCTGATGGTGGGCCGCCGCGTGCTGCTGCGCGTGGAAAAGGGCCCGGCCAATCCGGGCAAGACCCTTCTCGAAGTGCAGGACCTGGTCGTCAAGGACGATATGGGCGTGCCGCGCGTCAAGAATGTGAGCTTCTCCGTCCGGGCAGGCGAAATCGTCGGCATTGCCGGCGTGTCCGGCAACGGCCAGACCGAGCTGCTCGAATGCGTTTCGGGCATGCGCGACCAGTTGCTGGGCACTGTGGCGCTCAACGGCAACCCGTTGTCGCTGCGCGGCGATGACGGCGCTGCCCGCGCCCGCGCCGCCGGCCTTGCCCATGTGCCCGAAGACCGGCAGCGCATGGGGCTCGTCACCACGTTCCAGGAATGGGAAAACGCCATCCTCGGCTACCATGACCGCCCCGCCTATGGCGGCGGCTTCATGCTCGATATCGGCGCCGCCAAGAAGGCTGCCGCCGACCAGATCAAGCTGTTCGACGTGCGTCCGGCCAATATCAACCTCAAGTCGTCGCTGTTCTCGGGCGGCAACCAGCAGAAGATCGTGCTGGCGCGCGAGATGGAGCAGGACCCCGACGTGCTGCTGGTCGGCCAGCCGACCCGCGGCGTCGATATTGGCGCCATCGAATTCATCCATAACGAAATCATCAAGATGCGCGACGAGGGCAAGGCGATCCTGCTGGTCTCGGTCGAGCTCGACGAAATCCGCTCGCTCGCCGACCGCATCCTCGTGATGTTCGACGGCGTGATTGTCGGCGAAGCCGATCCTGCCACTGCCACCGAAGGCGAACTCGGCCTGATGATGGCCGGTATTGGCAAGGCAGAGCCCCGCGGCCTCGGCATCGCCGAACAGGGACCCCTTCCATGAGCGCCCGCAGACCCGTACCGCGCTGGGCCGATGTGGCCCTGCTGCCTGCCATCAACCTGCTGATGGCCTTCCTCGTTTCGGGGCTTGTCGTGCTGATGATCGGCGAGAACCCGATCCAGGCCGTGCAGGTCATCATCTATGGCGCCTTCGGCTATGGCGATGGCCTGGGCTACACGCTCTATTACGCCACCAATTTCATCTTTACGGGCCTCGCCGTGGCGGTTGCCGCGCATGCGGGCCTGTTCAATATCGGTGGCGACGGGCAGGCTTATGTGGCGGGCCTGGGCGCCATCGTCGTTGCTTTGGCGCTCGACCAGACCCATTGGCTGCTTGCCATGCCGCTGGCCGTGCTCGCCTCGGCCGCGGTCGGCGGCTTCTGGGCCTTCATCCCAGGCTACCTGCAGGCCAAGCGCGGCAGCCACGTGGTCATCACCACCATCATGTTCAATTTCATCGCC
>NZ_CAMLHM010000108.1 GCF_946479885.1 uncultured Devosia sp. | reverse complement strand
CAACGGACTGCCCTCCCGGACCAATGTCTGCACTCGGCGGAAGCGGACGTGCGGCTCCCAAGGAGGAAGTCCGGGTTTGTGCAGGTTTTCGGATGCCGGCATGCCGAGACCATCCTCACGCTCGGAGAGCCGGCGTCCGAAAAGCGCCAAGGCAGGAAATCGCGGGATGTGGGGCACCGACGGTGCAGCGGGCGCTATGGGGATTTGACGCCGGCGTGAGTGTTGGGGAAGTTGAGCCGACGCTGGCGATCGGATCGCTTTAGCTGGAATCCTGGGCGGGCGTGCTGGCGCGAACAAGCGGATCGCACGTTGCTCGACAGGATTTTCGGTCCGATCACGGGCCAGTCTTGCTGATCGGCGCAAGCCGGTGTGCTGCCGGGCGAGAGCCGGCCAGAATGGCGCGCTTCGGTGCGGTGCTGGATCAGCGATGACGGCATCATGAGGTGTCGATTCTGATCGCGGCCAGCGCGGGAGTGGGTCGGTGCTTTGGCTCGCTGCCGCGCGCGAAGGTCTCGATGATGAACATGCGTCCGCCGCAGCAGGGGCATGGTCGCGGCAACATGCGGGGTTCGTCGGCCGCTGGGGCCTCTGAGGTATCCAGCTGTTCGCAGCGGACCGGCACGGCGAGCAGCTCGCGCGCCCGCGCGATGTTGGCGGCGCGGCTGCCACTGGCCAGCAGTCCGTAGTGCCGGATGCGGTGGAAGCCCCCGGGCAGCACGTGCGTTAGGAAGCGTCGGATGAACTCGTGGGTCGACAGCGTCATGGTCTGATAGCGGCCAGGCCCCTCGATCCGGTAATCCTTCCACCGGAAGGTGACGCCGGTGCGGTCGGCTGCGATCAGGCGGCGATTGGAGATGGCGACCCGGTGGGTGTAGCGCGACAGATAGGCGAGCACGGCCCTGGGGCCGCCGAACGGCCGCTTGGCATAGACCACCCAATCGATCTTGCGCAGCGGTGCCAGATACGCCTTGAAGGCTCTGATGTTATCGAGGCGGGCGTGGACGCCGAAAAACTTCAGACGTCCGGCCCGGTGGGCGGCGACGAGCTTGGCCAGGAACAATCCCCGGAACAGGCACGAGAGAACCTTCACGGGCAGGATAAAGTCTGTCCTGCACGGTACCCACCGCGTGCCATCAATGGAGATGCCGCCGCCCGGCACGATCATGTGGATATGGGGATGATGCGTCAGCGCCGAGCCCCAGGTGTGAAGCACCGAGGTGATGCCGATGCGGGCGCCGAGGTGCTCGGGATCGGCCGCGATGGTAGTCATGGTCTCGGCCGAGGTCGTGAACAGGATGTCGTAGATCACGGCCTTGTTCTGATAGGCGATGTCCGCAATGGCGGCCGGCAGCGTGAACACCACATGAAAGTACGGCACCGGCAGCAGATCGGCCTCGCGCGCGGCGAGCCATTCCTTGGCGGCCGTGCCCTGACACTTCGGACAATGGCGACTACGACAGCTGTTGTAGGCGATGACGGTGTGCGGGCAATCTTCGCAGCGCGCCACATGGCCGCCGAGCGCCGCCGTGCGGCAGCGCTCGATGGCCGACATCACCTTCATCTGGTCGAGGCTGACGTGACCGACATTGGCACGACGCCACGCCGCTCCGTGGTCGCGGAAGATATCCGCGACCTCCAGCACCGGGCGAGACATGACCGCGGGCCGTTACGTCGGCGGCTGGTCTTTCCTGTTCTTCTTGGGCTTCTTGCAAGGCTGCGACAGCAGGTCGAGCGGGCTCTTGATGCCAGCGATCATGCCGGTGGCGACGCGGGCGTAGCGCGCCGTCGTGTCCAATTTGTCGTGCCCCAGCAGCGCCTGGATAACGCGAATATCGGTGCCACGTTCAAGTAGGTGGGTGGCAAAGGAGTGTCGAAGCGCATGGAGCGTTACGCCCTTGCGGATTCCGGCAGCATCGGCCGCCTCATGGAACAGGCGGTTGAGTTGGCGGGTTGTCATCGGCTTACCGGGCCTTTGGCCTGGAAACAGCCAGCGCTCCTCCACGGGAGTTGTGGAATCGAAACCTCGCCGGCGCGTCTTCCACCATTGCCGCAGCAGCTCGAGCGTGTCGGGCGACAGCATGACATTGCGGTCCTTGCGGCTCTTGGACTGCTCGACCCGAATGATCTTCTGCGCGCTGTCGATGTGCTTGACCTTTAGCCTGACCACCTCGCCGGCGCGCAGGCCGCAGCCATAGCCGAGACCAAGCAGCACGCGCACCTTGAGGCTGCTCGCGACCGCCAGCAGGCGCCGGGTCTCGTCCGGGCTCATCACCAGCGGAATCTTCTGCGGCTCACGGAGGTGATAAATCTCGGCCGCAAGATCCAGTCGCCGCAACGTCACGCGAAACAAGAACCGCAGCCCGGTCATGATGCGGTTGCGATTGCAGATGCTCGCGCCCGTCTCGGAAAGATGCAGTTGAAACCGGCGGATATCCTCCGCCGTGGCCGTGTCCGGGGACCGCTTGAGAAATGCAGCGAACCGCTTGCAGCTGTGAATATGGCCCCTCTGCGTCCCCGCACAGAGCTTGCGTGCATTCATGTCCTCGATCATGCGCTGGCGCAACGGGCTGACCGTAACCGTACTCATGGGCAACTCCTGTCTTGGATGAGGTTGACGACACCTCGATCCTCAAGACAGGCCGACATGCCCGCTATCGACGATCTCTCATTTGGTTACCGCGCCCTCGGGTAGGCCCCCGCTTCAGCGGGCTATCGCGCAGCGATTTAGTGGTGTGCTGGGCATGTTCAGTAGCTTGG
>NZ_CAMLHM010000107.1 GCF_946479885.1 uncultured Devosia sp. | reverse complement strand
GGTCGGGCAGCCACACGCCGTCGGGCGGCGCGCCCGTCTGCCAGAACACGTCGATGGGTATGCCGCCGCGCGGATACCAATAGCCACCGATGCGCAGCCAGCGCGGCGCGATCGTGGCGATGATCTTCTTGGCGATATCGATCGTGCAACCTTCATGGAAGGCGCCGTGATTGCGGAACGAGGTGAGGTAGAGCTTGAGCGACTTGGATTCCACCAGCCACTGGTCGGGCACATAGTCGATGACCAGATGGGCAAAATCGGGCTGGCCGGTGACCGGACACAGCGAGGTGAATTCGGGCGCCACGTAGCGGGCGACATAGTTCAAGTCCGGATGCGGATTGGGTACCGGATCGAGCACCGCATCTTCCGGCCGCTCCGGCGCCCGCACATCCCGTCCAAGCTGCAGATCGTCGCTCATGGCCTTACTTGCCGGAGCGCTTGATGGTCTTGATCGCCAGCGGCGGCAGACCGGATTTCTGGGCGATGGCGCGATCCTGCTCCATGATCGCTTCGCGAGCCGGCTCGTCGCCGTCGAGTCCGCCCAGCACGCTCGCATCGACCTTGCGGTTCGAGCGCTGGCTGCCGTCTTCATAGATCACGTCGAACATGACGAATTCGACGCGTGATGTGGGTTTCTTGGCCATTGGTATTCTCCTGTGCGGCAGGCCGGCCCCGCAGGACCCTTGCGGTCCGCGAGCCCGGCGCGTGCCAGAAATCGGGTTAGTCGAGGCTTAGCGGAAGATGCCTTCGCCCTGCTCGTCGATGATCTGCCGGCCCTTGGACAACGCCAGAACGACCAGATCGTCGCGTGAACTCATGCGGTCGGCGCGCACGAACCGATAGGTCTTGAGCTCGCCGCCAATATCCTTCTCGATCGTCCCGGCCAGCTGCAATTCACTGCCGGCCTTCATCTCGATCGCCTTGATGAGAAAGCCCTTGTAGCCTTCCTCACCCAACACCTTGTCGCCAGCCGGCTCGGTGCTGGACGAACCGCCACCGAACAAATTTTTCCAGAACGACATGGTCCGTCTCCTAGTTTTGTCCCGATCCACGCAAGCGGCGGACCGGCAGCGGCAATTGCAGTTCGCCGCGTTTTTCCATTTCCTCGCGCAGCCAGCCCGGCGAGATGTCGAAGTGGTTCGGCCAGGTCGGCACGCCGTTTTTCAGTTCGACCGTGCCAAAGAACCGCCGATCCCGCAACGGCTCGGTGCCCTCGCCCCGCTCCCCGATCATGCCGGCGGCATCAAACGTGCCATGCGACCCATCGGAAAACGCCACCACCAGCTTGAAGGGCGCCGTCACCCGGATGCTGATGAGCTTGAGGCGGAACGGAGTGTGGTCGTACGCGTCTGGCATGGCGATATACCGCTCTCTTCGACTCTCGGCAACTGCGCTGGCTGTTGGTACAGCATCAGGCGCAGTTGCGCGACGTCATCGTTTCGATCCGTTGGGCCAGCAGTTTTGCCGGCTCGCGGCAACCACCGTCCAGCCAGGCCTGGATGGCCGCCAATACCCCGCCGCCGATATAGGCAAGCAGTACCTGATCCGACGGCCCCCCACCCGCCTGAAGCGAGCGCTCCACCAGCCGCAACACAAAGCGACGAAATTCGTCGAGCATGCCCGGCTCCAGCAGAAATCTCGAACGCGCCTTGCCTCGGCTTTTGCGTATTTCGATATGCGCCAACAGTCCGGGCAGAAAGGCAAATCGCCCGGCGTAGTTTGGATCCTGGCCGTTCAGCAGGTCTGCTTCCAGCGCCGCAAGAACAGCCGTCACCAGCTCGCGCTTGTTGTTGAAATGCACATAGAACGATGATCGCGCGACATTCGCCGCGTCACAGATTTTCTGCACGCTGATCGCCGCCAGATCGTGATCGGCCAGCAGACGGGCAAAACCGTCAATCAGCGCATCACGGGTCTTTCGAATGCGACGATCCATGTCGGACAATTCTCATCCAGACGTCCATTATCGGACATTTATGTCATGATTGTACTCACCCGCACAGTCCTTTCCGGCTAGCCAAGGCCATGCCCCAACAAAGGACCGCTCGATATGGAAACAAATGCCAGACGCCGCGCCACCATTGCCCAGTCCTACGTGGCGATGTTCCTGCTGCTGCAGATGATGTTTGTCAGCGATCTGGTGGAATTGGGCATGAGGGGAGATTTTTCGCCCCTCATCCGCGATCCCGGCACGTCAGGCCTCTGGGTCATGGTTGTGGTGGCTTGTCTGAATGTGCTGGGCCAGCTCAGCGCCCGCTTTGTCGAGGGCCAGGCAAGGTGGGCACTCTTTGCCCTCACGCTTGCTTACACATTGTTCTTTATCGGCCATCAAGCCGAGCATCTCGCCGCCGGGGACGGCGTTGATATGCATTTTCTGCTGGATATGGCCCATCACGGCGCCGGGCTTGTCGGCACGCTTTCAGCGTACAAGCTGGCTCGACAGACGGCATGAATAGAAAGGGCCACTTTCGTGGCCCTTCTTGTCAGTTGTCGAGGAAGCTCCGCAGCTTGCGGCTCCTGCTCGGGTGCTTGAGCTTGCGCAGGGCCTTGGCTTCGATCTGGCGGATGCGTTCGCGGGTCACCGAGAACTGCTGGCCGACTTCTTCAAGCGTATGATCGGTGTTCATGCCGATGCCAAAGCGCATGCGCAGCACACGCTCTTCGCGCGGGGTCAACGACGCGAGAACGCGCGTCGTTGTTTCGCGAAGATTGCTCTGGATCGCCGCGTCGATCGGCTGGATCGCATTCACGTCCTGGATGAAATCGCCCAGGTTGGAATCTTCCTCGTCGCCGATCGGCGTTTCGAGCGAGATCGGCTCCTTGGCGATCTT
>NZ_CAMLHM010000106.1 GCF_946479885.1 uncultured Devosia sp. | reverse complement strand
GGGCGGGCTCTGCGCGGTGCCGTCGGAAGGCGCGCTGGCCATTGCCCGGCAGCAGTTTGGCCTTGCGGCACAGGCTTATGGTCGGATCGAATTTCTGCGGATCGGGCCGCTGATGGAGGACAATCGCGCCGATCGGCTGCTGTTCTGGCCAGACCGGCGCGGCATCGGGCTGCGGCAGGTACAGGCCATCATCGCCGAAGCGGATACCAGCGCCGGCGACGTGACCGGGCTGCGCCAGAAAAGCGTGGCGGTGCAGGGGTTCGGGGCGCTGGAATATGTGCTGTTCGGCACCGATGCCGAGGGACTCGCGGGATCCGACGCCGCCTTCCGCTGCCGCTATGGACAGGCGATCGCCGCCAATATCAGCGGTATTGCCGACCAGGTGGCGATGGGCTGGTACCGCTATGACGGGGTGGCCTCGCACCTGACGCGGCCGGTCCCTGAAAATACCGACTATCGCACCGAGACCGAGGCGCTTGAAGCACTGGTGGGCCTGGTGGCCCATGGCATCGAGGGGCTGCGCGATACCAGGATCAATCCGTTCGTCGCGCAGGGCGATGCGGCGGCCAAGCCCAAGCAGGCGCTGTTCTGGCGCGCTGGCCTCACCATGGCGATGATCGAGGCCGATATCGAGGGCATGGAGGCGCTGGTGGCCGGGTCGGACATGGCGCGGGCCGTCGGGCCCGACGACGCCGGACTGGATAATTCCATCGCCTTCGAATTCCGCAATGCCCATCGGGCGATCGGGCTGGTGACGCTGCCGCTGGAGCAGGCGGTGGCAGATGAGAAGCAGGCCCATGCGCTCGACTACCTGATCATCGTCACGCAATCGCTGCAGGCGATGATCGGCGAGCAGCTGTCGGCGGCGCTGGAGCTGTCGGTGGGCTTTTCCTCGCTGGACGGGGACTGACCATGTGGCAGAGGCGAGCCTTCCTCAAGGCGGCCGGAGCGGGCTTTGCCGCCGGTCTGCTGCCGCGGCAGGTTCATGCGCTGGAGCGCAACGAGCTGGTCTTTGCCAGTTCAGTGCAGACGGCCGGTGGCGGCTATGGCGCGGTGCTGCTGGGAGAGCGCGGCGATCTCATCGCCACGATCGACCTGCCCGACCGCGGGCACGACATCACCATCAGCCGGGAAGCGGGGCGCGGCGTGGTGTTCGCGCGGCAACCGGGGACGTTTGCGCTGGTGTTCGACCCCTTTGGCCGCGAAGCGCCGGTGACGCTGACCAGTATCGAAGGGCGGCACTTCTACGGGCACGGTGTGTTCTCGCCCGATGGTCGGCTGCTCTACGCCACCGAGAGCGACTTCGAGGCAGCACAAGGCGTTGTCGGCATCTATGACGCGACGGATGGCTACCGGCGGATCGGGGAATTCCCGACGTTTGGCACCGGCCCGCATGAAATGCTGCTGATGCCCGATGGCGTCACGTTCGTGGTCGCCAATGGCGGGATCGAAACCCACCCCGATTTCGGGCGGACCGAGCTTAACCTCGAGACGATGGACCCTTCTGTGGTGTTCATCGACCGGCGGGACGGCCGGTTGGTGGGGCAGTTGCGGCTCGATGCGGGCCTGCACCAGCTTTCGATCCGTCATATGGCCATCGATGGACGCGGGCGGGTGTGGTTTGGCTGCCAGTACAAGGGCGCCCCGGCGGACAAGCCGCAACTGGTGGGCTATGCGACCATGGACGGCGAGATCAACCTGGTCGAACTCCCGCCGGGCACGCTGGCCGACTTGCGCAATTATGTGGGCTCGGTGGCCATGTCGGCCGATGGGGGCACCGTCGCGGTTTCCTCGCCCGAAGGCGACCTGCTGGTGGCGATCGATGTCGAGGGCAAGCGCCCGGTGCTGGTGGAAACGCTGCGCAATGGCTGCGGCCTGGCGGCCGATGGCGGCGGGTTCGTGGCGACGAGCGGCGAAGGCGAGATGGTGGGCATGGCCGGGGCCGGGCGCGAGCCGCGACGGTTCGACTTCCTGTTCGACAACCACGTCCTGCGGGTGGGCTAGGTCAATCCGGCCGGCGGGCGGTGTAGATCGCCGTCGTCATGTTGCGCACGACGCGGCCACCAAATCGTTCGGTCGCGATGGCGGTGAGTGCGTCGAGCAAGGTCTCACGTTCGTCGTCGGGCAAGGCCGTGACGTTGGAATAGGTGCTGTAGAGGGCGCGCATTCCGGCTGGGTCCAGGATCAGCTCCCAGTCCGTGGTTTCCGGCGGGTCTGCGAGGAAGCCCGCGGCAGCGAAATCGGCGAGGCGTGCCCGGCGATCGAGCGCATGCGGGGGACGGTCGGGAATGTTCGAGCGGCTCGTTTGATGGCCGGCAAACAGGTGGGCGGTGGCCAGGTGGAATGGGTCGGGGCGAATGTGGTCGCCAAAGACATGCCACCACAGCGCGACATGCCCGCCGGGCCGCAGCATATCCGCCAGGCGGCGGAGGGCCGGTACGGCGTCCAGCCAGTGGAACGCGGTCGCGCTGACCGCCAGGTCGAACCCGGCAGCCGGCAGCGTGGCGTACTCGAAGGGTTCGATCAGAACCTGTAGCCGCGGATCGGACAGGGTTTCGCGCAAAAAGCCGGCAAGCCGTGGGTCGGGTTCGATTGCCAGCAAGCCGGCAGGCTCGTGCTCGAGCAATTGCGCAGTTGCCATGCCGGTGCCGGCGCCGATTTCGAGGATATCGATGCCCGGGCGAAGCCCAGCACGCTGTCGCAGGGCCGACCAGACTTCATCGCGATAGGCGGGGCGGGCGGCGTGGTAACCCGCCGCGTTATCGCCAAAGGCGCGACGCCCGAAACTGCGCTCGATGATGGACATAAGGGGAAGCTAACCGGGACGGGCGCCGGAGTCAGTAGCGCTTATTGCAGCAGCGGGCCTGAGCTTTCGCGGAGGACCAGCTCCACCGGCCACAACTCATGGATATCTTCCACCGCCTTGCCGCCGAGGACCTGCAGCAGCAGTTCGGCAATGCGGGCACCGGCCTGGCGGATGGAGGAGCGGGTGGTCGACATGGATGGGTACATGTTGTCGGCGTTGAGATAGGGGAAGACGTCGTCATGGGCGATCATGGAGAC
>NZ_CAMLHM010000105.1 GCF_946479885.1 uncultured Devosia sp. | reverse complement strand
CCAAGGAAATCGCCTGGGCCCAGGGCAAGGCCGTGACCTTCATGGCCAAGTGGGACTATGGCCTGGCCGGGTCATCGAGCCACATCCACATGTCGCTGGCCGACAAATCCGGCAAACCGCTCTTCGTCGACAACAAAGACGAGCGTGGCATGAGCGACCTGATGAAGCATTTCATGGCCGGCCAGCTCGCCTATGCCCGCGACATCACCTATTTCCTCGCGCCCTATATCAACAGCTACAAGCGCTTCCAGGCCGGCACCTTCGCGCCCACCAAGGCCATCTGGTCGCCCGACAATCGCACTGCCGGCTTCCGCCTCTGCGGCGAGCATTCCAAATCCATCCGCGTCGAGTGCCGCATGGGCGGCGCCGATCTCAACCCCTATCTGGCCCTGGCCGCCCTGCTGGCCGCCGGCATCAAGGGGATCGAGGACAAGCTCGAGCTCGAACCGGTGTTCATCGGCGACGCCTATTCCACCAAGCGCCTGCGCGAAATCCCCAAGACGCTGCGCGAGGCCACCGACACGCTGCGCAAGTCCAAGATGCTCAAGGACGCCTTCGGCGAGAAGGTCATCGGCCACTATGTGCATACGGCGGAATGGGAGCAGTTCGAATACGACCGGCGCGTCACCGACTGGGAGCTCAAGCGCGGCTTCGAGCGGAGCTAGAACTGCCGTATTCGGGGGCGATAGCAGGTGCCCTCACACCCATAGCGTTTCCTCGGGCTTGACCCGAGGACCACTGACAACGCAAACCGGACGGCGAATGGCCCTCGGGTCAAGCCCGAGGGAACGCCGGTGATGGCGACGGCATCGCGACGCCGGACCGAAGAAGGAAAATACCATGACCGAGACGGTCAAGATCATCTCCCCCATCGATGGCAGCGTCTATGCCGAGCGGCCTGTCGCCACCGGCGCCGAAATCGACTCGGCCGTCATCCGTGCCAAGGCCGCCCGCCACGCCTGGGCTGCCACGACCATCCCCGAGCGGCAGAAGATCCTCAGCCATTTCGTCGATGCGCTGCTGCTCATGAATGACGACATCGTGCCCGAACTTGCCTGGCAGATGGGTCGCCCCATCCGCTTCGGCGGCGAGAAGCGCGGCGTCGAGGAGCGCAGCCGCTATATGATCGCGCTGGCGGCCGAAGCCCTGGCACCATCGGTGAAACCCGAGAAAGAAGGCTTCACCCGCTACATCACCCGCGAGGCGCTGGGCACCGTCATGGTCATCGCGCCCTGGAACTACCCGTTCCTGACAGCGGTCAATTCCATCGTGCCGGGTCTGATGGCCGGCAACTCGATCATCCTCAAGCACGCATCGCAGACGCTGCTGGCCGGCGAGCGCTTTGCCGCCGCCGCCGAAAGCGCCGGCCTGCCATCAGGCCTGTTCCAGAATCTGGTGCTCGGCCATGCCGATACCGAAAAGCTCATCGCCTCGGGCCAGATCGACCACATCAATTTCACCGGTTCGGTCGAAGGCGGTCGCCGCATCGAGAAGGCCGCCGCCGGCACCTTTGCCACACTCGGCCTCGAACTGGGCGGCAAGGACCCGGCCTATGTTCGGCCAGACGCCAATCTCGACAATGCGGTCGAAAACCTGGTCGATGGTTCCTTCTTCAATTCCGGCCAGTCGTGCTGCGGCGTCGAGCGCATCTATGTGCATGAAGCCGTCTACGGCAGTTTCGTCGAGCGCTTCATCGAAAATGCCAAGGGCTGGACGCTGGGCAATCCGCTCGATGCCGACACCATTGTCGGCCCGATGGCGCGCGGCAACTTTGCCGACCATGTGCGCCAGCAGACCGAGGAAGCGCTGCGCGGTGGTGCGACCCGCCACCTCAATACGCGCCACGAACTCGACAAGGCCGGCTCGCCCTATCTGGCGCCGGAAGTGCTGACCAACGTCAATCACCAGATGTCGGTCATGCGCGAGGAGAGTTTCGGCCCCGTGGTCGGCATCATGAAGGTGGCCGACGATGCCGAGGCTATCACGCTGATGAACGACAGCCCCTATGGCCTCACCGCCTCGATCTGGACGGAAGACCTCGACGCCGCCGCCAAGCTGGGCGGCCAGATCGAAACCGGCACGGTCTTTGCCAACCGCTGCGACTATCTCGATCCGGCTTTGGTCTGGACCGGCGTCAAGGACACCGGCAAAGGCGGTGGGCTGAGCGAGATCGGCTACGCCAATTTGACACAGCCCAAGAGCTATCATCTGAAACACGGCTAAACGCGAGCGGGGGCATCGCATGCAGACTTTGGAGCAACTACGAGAGCAGGATCGGCGCGCGGCGGCGGATCCGGGTGCAGTCGGTTTGGGAGGCTGGCTGGTCCTGCCGCTGTTTGGAATGCT
Source organism: uncultured Devosia sp. (assembly GCF_946479885.1). The sequence continues at coordinate 794 of NZ_CAMLHM010000105.1, read as the reverse complement.
GGCGGCGCCAATAATCGCGGCGATTACACTGTATGAGATATGGCCGCTCCTCGGGGAACAAGCCCTTACGGCAGCCCAAAGGCTGGTCGTCTGGTTCGAGTTGATAACCATCACGGTGGTCAAGTGCGTTGCACCGGTGGCCCTGCTTATCCTCTTCTTCCGGAAGAAGCGGTGGTTCCCCTTGTCCATTATCACCTGGCTCGTAGCCGGCCTGACGTTCCTCCTGCTCGACCTGCTATTCGTCTACCACGCGTTCCGCGCCTATTACGACACGCCCGGCGTCGTGTTCTGGGACGAGCAAACCATGCGGGATGTGGGACAGGCCTTCTTCGGCGCGGCGATCTGGATCCCCTACATGCTCAATTCGAAGCGCGTGCAGAACACCTTCGTGAACTAAGGACGACAATGATGGCGACCAAAGCCAACTGGAACTACCCCACCGCAGTCAAATTCGGCCCCGGCCGCATTGCCGAACTGCCCGAGGCGCTGAAGGCCGCCGGAATCAGCAAGCCGCTGCTGGTCACCGATGCCGGGCTCGCCAGCCTGCCGGTGACACAGAACACGCTCGCGCTGCTCAAGGCCGCCGGCATTCCCGTGGGCCTTTTCGCCGAGGTGAAGCCCAATCCGATCTCGGCCAATGTCGAAGCCGGCATCAAGGTGCTGCGCGAGGGCGGGCATGATGGTGTCATCGCCTTTGGCGGCGGCTCGGGGCTCGATGTCGGCAAGGTCATCGCCTTCATGGCCGGGCAGACCCGCCCGATGTGGGATTTCGAGGATATCGGCGACTGGTGGAC
>NZ_CAMLHM010000104.1 GCF_946479885.1 uncultured Devosia sp. | reverse complement strand
TGCAGCAGCTTCTCGCGCTCGCCTTCCATCATCCGGTCGACCGGAATGCCGGTCCAGCGGCTGACGACGCCGGCAATGTCGCTCGGCGTCACCACTTCGGCCGCCATCAGCGGATCGGCCTTGCCGTCGCCATTGGCGTCTTCGGCCAGCTTGATGCGCTTTTCGAGATCGGGGATCACGCCATAGGCCAGCTCGCCGGCCTTGGCCAGGTCGCCCTGGCGCTGCGCGATTTCGAGCTGCGAACGGGCGGCATCGAGCTCTTCCTTGAGCTTCTGGCTCCCCTGCAGGCGCTCCTTCTCGGCCAGCCACTTGGCCGAAAGGCCCTGTGCCTGCTCTTCGAGATCGGCCAGCTCGGTCTCCAGCCTCCCAAGCCGGGTCTTGGAGCCTTCGTCGTCTTCTTTCTTCAGCGCCTCGCGCTCGATCTTGAGCTGCATGATGCGGCGATCGAGTTCGTCCAGCGCTTCGGGCTTGCTGTCGACGGCCATGCGCAGGCGCGCGGCCGCCTCGTCCATCAGGTCGATGGCCTTGTCAGGCAGGAAGCGGTCGGTGATGTAGCGGTTCGACAATGTCGCCGCGCTCACCAGCGCCGAATCCGAAATGCGGATGCCGTGATGCAGCTCGTACTTTTCCTTGAGCCCGCGCAGGATCGAGATCGTGTCTTCCACGGTCGGCTCATCGACAAACACCGGCTGGAAGCGACGGGCCAAAGCCGGGTCCTTCTCCACATGCTTGCGATATTCATCGAGCGTCGTCGCGCCGACGCAGTGGAGTTCACCGCGCGCCAGAGCAGGCTTGAGCAGATTGGACGCATCCATGGCGCCATCGGCCTTGCCGGCGCCGACCAGCGTATGCATCTCGTCGATGAACAGGATGATCTGCCCCTCGGCCGACGTCACTTCCGACAGCACGGATTTCAGCCGCTCCTCGAACTCGCCGCGATATTTCGCGCCGGCAATCAGCGCGCCCATGTCGAGCGACAACAGGCTCTTGTTCTTGAGGCTCTCCGGCACGTCGCCATTGACGATGCGAATGGCGAGGCCCTCGGCAATGGCGGTCTTGCCGACGCCGGGCTCGCCGATCAGCACCGGATTGTTCTTGGTGCGGCGGCTCAGCACCTGGATGGTGCGGCGGATTTCCTCGTCGCGACCGATGACAGGGTCGAGCTTGCCCTCCCGCACATCCTGCGTGAGGTCCCGCGCGTACTTCTTGAGCGCGTCATAGCTGTTCTCGGCCGTCGCCGAATCGGCGCTGCGCCCCTTACGGATCGCCTCAATGGCGCCGTTCAGCGCCTGGGGCGTCACCCCGGCGGACGACAGAATCTTGCCCGCATCGGTATCCTTCTCGACCATCAGAGCCAGCAGCAGGCGCTCCACGGTGACATAAGAGTCGCCCGCCTTCTGCGCCGCGCTTTCGGCGGTATCGAACACGCGGGCCAGTTCGCGCCCGAGATAGAGCTGGCCGGCATCGCCGGACACGGTGGGGATTTTGGCAATCGCCGCCTCGACGGCGGCGCGCGCACCCTTGGGGTCACCCCCGGCGCGCTCGATCAGGCCATTGGCCATGCCCTGGTCGTCATCGAGCAGCACCTTGAGCAGGTGAATGGGCGCGAACTGCTGATGCCCCTTGCCCAGCGCAATGGTCTGGGCGCTCTGGATGAAGCCACGGGCCCGCTCGGTATATTTCTCGATATTCATGCAACTCTCCTGGTCTCGCCCGCTGCCCGGCCCCGAAGGCACCTGAACACACGGCGGAAGCGTCGTCTGGTGGAACGCCCGACACGCGGCACTGCTCCATCACGAGCAGTATATGGGGAGGCTTTGGCGGGGGAAAAGAGGGCGACCGAAAGCGTCACATGTATCGGGGGGTTCGGAGTGCCCGGCGATGGGTGCTCGATGGCTCAGTCGATACCCTCCCCCTTGCGGGGAGGGTCAGGGTGGGGGGCGGTTGGCCCAGATATTCGGGCCAGCCGACAGCACCTGAGGCATACCAAAACAAAAAGGCCGGGCATCTCTGCCCGGCCTTGAAACTTACTCGGCGGCGTTGCTGCCGGCCGTGAGGAACGCCGGCAATTCGCCGACATCGGGCTGCTCGGCCCCGGCCAGGTCATCGCCACCCGCCGGACGGCGGCGGCGCGGACGGCGCTCGCGTGGCTTGCGGCCCTCACCCTCGGCTTCCGCCGGCTGTTCGACGGCGGCGGCCTCGACGGCTTCGGCGGCAGCAGGCTGCGCCTGTTCGCCGGCAACCACCGCCTGCTGCTGAACTTCGCCTTCCGGACGGAAGCGTTCACGACGCGGGCGGTCGCGGCGGTCGCCGCGCGGCTGCCGCTCGCCATCCTGCCCGTCGCGCTGCTGGCGCTGCTCGCCCTGCTGCTGGCGCGACTGTTCGCCTTCGCCCTGCTCTTCGCCCTCGGCCTGCGCATATTGCTGCTGCGGCGGCTGCTGCGGCTGCGGCGAGGCGAAACGCGAGTTCATGTCGGGCATGTCGTCGTCGTAATCGTCGTCCTGGCCATCGGGACGCTGGCCGTTCTGGGCCTGCTGGGCGCTGGAGACGATGCGGAAATAGTGCTCGGCATGCTGCAGATAATTCTCTGCCATCACCGAGTCGCCCGATGACTGCGCGTCGCGCGCCAGCTGCAGATACTTCTCGGCGATGTGGGACGCGTTACCGCGCACCTTCACGTCGGGACCATTGCTCTCGAAATTGCGGGACAATGGATTGACGTGCTTGCGTCCGCCATTCCGGCTCCGCTGCCGGTTCTTGTTATTCTGATTATTGGGTCTCATCTGGTCGCTTTATCTAACTCTAGAAAAATAAGCGTCACACTGCTGGCGGACCGGCCTCGTGCCTGGTCTGGCCAACCCGGAAGAAGCTCACTGGCTTCAGTACCCGGCTCTATCTGGCTTCATGAAGACCGAAACCGTCGGACGGCGCTCCGAACCTATCCTGCGTCGTTCCAGCCTCTGCCGGAACCGCGCTGCGCTCGCAGCAGCCAATGGATTTGTCGGGTGGCTAGTCGCCGTGGCGCTCATGATGCGCCGTTGACAGCCAGGTCAAACTATAACGTTCGCGGCCTCTTTGCCAGCACTAATTGCTGAACCCACCGGTCCGTGCTGTTGCTAGGCTTGGACATGGTGCGCCGCCACCACCCGATCAAGCCCGTTGAGATCACGATAGACCGTCACCTCCTCGAACCCGGCCTCGATGAACAATGCGCTGACCGAAGCGCCCTGGTCATGCCCGATCTCGACCAGCACCCAGCCACCAGGCTTGAGCCAGAAGGCCGCCTCGGCGGCAATGACCCGATAGGGGGCAACGCCATCAGGCCCGCCATCGAGCGCCAGGCGGGGGTCGAAATCCTTCACTTCAGGGACGAGCGTTTCGACGACTTCAGAGGTGATGTAGGGCGGATTGGAAACGATGAGGTCGAAGCGCTCTTCAGCTCTCCCTTTGGGGGAGGTGAAGAGAGCCTCGAACCAGCTCCCCTGCAGAAACGCGATCCGCTCACTCACCCCATGCCTGATGGCATTGCCGCGCGCCGCCTCCAGCGCCAGCCCGCTCAGATCCACCGCCACCGCGCTCGCATCAGGCTGATTGGCCAGCACGGCGATGGGGATGCATCCCGTGCCGGTCCCCAGGTCGAGCAATCGTCCACCCGCCGGCAATGCGCCCAGCGCCAGGTCGACCAGCAGTTCGGTGTCCGGCCGTGGTTCCAGCGTCGCGGCATTGAGCGTAAAGCCCAGGCCATAAAATTCGCGCTCGCCGATGATGCGCGCCACCGATTCGCCGGTCATCCGTCGCCGCACCAGCTCGGCCAGCGCAACAGCGCCCTCTTCGCTGGCGGCTTCGTTTTCGCGCGTGGCAAGCTGCAGCGCATCAAGTCCAAGCGCATGCTGCGCCAGAAGCTTGGCATCGAGCGCCGCTGTTTCAAAGCCCATCCGGCCCAGCACATCGCGCCAGCCGCGCCACAGGGCCCCGATATCAGGCGCTCCGCTCAGTTCGCCGTCTCCATCGCGGCCAGTTGCTCGGCCTGGCTGGTGGTGATCAGTGCCTCGATCAGCTCGTCCAGCGCTTCGCCCGTGATGACCTTGTCGAGCTTGTAGAGCGTCAGGTTGATGCGGTGATCGGTGACCCGGCCCTGC
>NZ_CAMLHM010000103.1 GCF_946479885.1 uncultured Devosia sp. | reverse complement strand
CGCGGACGGTTTCGCGGGCGATGATCTTGCCGCCGATGGCGGCCTGGATCGGGATGACGAAGAGATGGGGCGGGATCAGCTCCTTGAGCTTTTCGCACATGACGCGGCCGCGCGTTTCGGCGACGGTGCGGTGCACGAGCATGGAGAGGGCGTCGACGGGCTCGGCATTGACCAGGATGGTCAGCTTGACCAGATCGCCGGTGCGATGGGTATCGAGGTGATAATCAAAGCTCGCATAGCCCTTGGAGATGGACTTCAGGCGATCGTAGAAATCGAACACCACTTCGTTGAGCGGCAGATCGTATTCCACCATGGCGCGATTGCCGACATAGCTCAGGTTGTTCTGAACGCCGCGGCGATCCTGGCAGAGCTTGAGGATGGCGCCGAGATATTCGTCGGGCGTCAGGATGGTCGCCTTGATCCAGGGCTCGCGGATTTCCTCGATCTTCATCACATCGGGCAGATCGGCCGGATTGTGCAGCATCATGGAGGAGCCGTCGGTGAGCTCGATCTCGTAGACCACCGAGGGGGCGGTGGCGATGAGATCGAGATCGAACTCGCGGGAGAGGCGCTCCTGGATGATTTCGAGATGCAGGAGGCCGAGGAAGCCGCAGCGGAAGCCGAAGCCTAGAGCCGCTGACGTTTCCATCTCGAAGGAGAAGCTGGCATCGTTGAGGCGCAGCTTGCCCATGGCGGCGCGCAGCTCGTCGAAATCGGACGCATCGACCGGGAAGAGGCCGCAGAAGACGACCGGCTGGGCCGGGCGGAAGTCCGGCAGCGGCGTGCTGGTGGGCTTGCGATCATCGGTGATGGTATCGCCGACATTGGTATCGGCCACTTCCTTGATCGAGGCGGTGAAGACGCCCAGCTCGCCGGGGGTGAGTTCCTTGACCTCGACCAGCTTGGGGGTCTGCACGGCGACGCGATCGAGCTCATAGACGGCGCCCGAAGCCATCATGCGGATGCGCTGGCCCTTTTTCATCACGCCATCGATGATGCGGACGAGCACGACGACGCCGAGATAAGTATCGTACCAGGAATCGACCAGCAGCGCCTTGAGCGGGGCATCGATATCGCCCTTGGGGGCCGGCAGGCGGGTGACGATGGCTTCGAGCACGGTGTCGATGCCGAAGCCCGACTTGGCCGAGATTTCGAGCGCGTCGGAGGCGTCGATGCCGATGACATCCTCGATCTGCTGCTTAACGCGCGGGATATCGGCGGCGGGCAGATCGACCTTGTTGAGGACGGGGACGATTTCGTGATTGGCATCGAGCGCGTGATAGACATTGGCCAGGGTCTGCGCCTCGACGCCCTGGGAGGCGTCGACGACCAGCAGCGAACCTTCCACGGCGGCCATGGAGCGGGAGACTTCGTAGGCGAAATCGACGTGGCCGGGCGTGTCGATCAGGTTGAGGACGTAATCCTCGCCATCCTGCGCCTTGTAGTTCAGGCGCACGGTCTGCGCCTTGATGGTGATGCCGCGCTCGCGCTCGATATCCATCGAATCGAGCACCTGCTCCTTCATCTCACGGAGCTCCAGCCCGCCGGTCATCTGGATGAGCCGGTCGGCCAGGGTGGATTTGCCATGGTCGATATGGGCGACGATGGAGAAATTGCGGATGCGGGAAAGCGGCGTTGTCATAGGGGCGCTGATAGCAGAAGCGGGGTGGGGGAGAAAGATGGTTTAGCGGGCGTTAACAGCGGCAAGGCGGTGCTTTTTGCATGGCTCGTGCGTTAGGGGCAGATGCACACGCTGATCAAACTCGCCATCGCCCTGCCGCTGCTGTTGCCGATCCCGGCCGGCGCGCAGGATTTCCTGGGGCCGCTCGAAGACCTGGTGGAGCAGATCACCCGCCCGGCGCCACCGCCGCAGCGCCCGCAAAATGCCGCGCCCAAGCCGGCGGAGGTGGCCCCCATTCCGCGGCCGCGACCGCCGGATCTGCCTGATAGCCCTGACGTGGCGCAGCCCACGGCGCCGGTCGTGACGCCGGAGGCGGAGCCTGAGGCCGAGGCGGCGCCGGAGAAGGCTGAGCCGGTGGTTGAGCCGGCGCCGGCGACTGAACCCGAGCCGGAGCGGGTGTATCAGGCGGCGTGTCCGGCGGTGCTGCAGGGGCTGGTGGCGGCCGAAATGGCGCCGCCGCTGAGCGAGGGGATTTGCGGGGAGCGATCGCCGCTGGTGGTGACGGCGGTGCTGAGCCGGGGGCGGATGGTGCCGCTATCGAGCCCGGTGACGACCAATTGCCAGATGGCGAGCGCCCTGCCCGGCTGGGTGGCGGATGTCGATGGTTCTGCCCAGGCCATGCTGGGCAGCCCGCTGGCCGAAATCAACACCGGCACCAGCTATATGTGCCGCAACCGGAACAATGCGGCGGATGGCTTTACCTCCGAGCATGGCTTTGCCAATGCGGTGGATGTGACCGGGTTCACGCTCGAGGATGGGCGCAGCATCGGGGTGGAGGGGCAGTGGCTGCCCGCCAGTGCGCCGGAGGGGCGGCTGCTGCGGCTGGCGCATGACGCGGCCTGCGGGGGCTTTACCACGGTGCTGGGGCCGGAGGCCAATGCCGAGCACAAGGACCATCTGCACCTGGACCTGGGATGCCATGGCGCGCGCTGCACGGCGCGGATTTGTGAGTGAGGGGGGGCACTAAGGCCTCAGTCGTCTCCCTCCCCCTTGTGGGGAGCGATCAAGGGTGGGGGTGCTGAACGTCCCACACGTGTCGCGGTCGCGGGTAGCGCGACACCCCCACCCTGCTCGATTCAACGGACTTAGCTCACGCTAAGTCCTATCTCGCTTCCCTCCCCACAAGGGGAGGGTGGGCCCCGGTGGATACGGTCGGACAGGCGCGATATCGCTGTAGCCTACTGCGCCGGCGGCGTTGCCGGGGCCGGAGCTGGCGGGGTGGTGACGGTGCCGGGCTGGGGGGCGGCCGGTGCTGCCGGAGCGGCGGGCGGTGGCAGGGCGGCATAGATGGCGGTGACGGCATCGACGCCGGCGCGGTCCGGGCTGCCATCGGCGCAATCGGGCGTAGTCTTTTCGACGTCGGCCTTGACCTGGGCATAGGCAGCGGTGGCGGCGGCGGCATCCATGCTGAGGGAGGCTTCGAGCCGAGCCCGATCAGCCGCCATACCCTCGGCAATACCTGGCTCGATGGCGACCGAGCAGAGCTCGATCACCGCCTGGGTGGCGTAAAAGCCGGTCAGCATATTGGCCTGCTTGGGGGTCGTATTGATGGTCGCAGCCGGATCGACGACAATCTCGGGCGCCGCGGCGGGGGCAGCCTCCTGCGCGACGGATGCGCCTGAGATGAGAGCGAGGACGGCGAGCGCGGCGAGAGGGCGGATCATCGGGGACTCCTTGGAAGGGCTGATTTGGGTACCCTTCAAAGGCCCGATTATGGCGTCAGCACGGCGCTGTCACCAGATGGATGATGCGCGGGCAGATCGGCCCAATCATGCAGGCTCATGCTGTCGGGCTCGACCGACACGGCATCTGAGGTGAACAGGGCAGTGAGAAGGCGGCTCAGCAGGGTGATGACGTTGGACATTTTGTGACCTCCTCTCAGGTCGCTTGCTTGCTATGTCCTCATTTTTGCGCCTTTCCAGCTGATGTCACAATGGACAAGGTCGCAGCGCCATTGTAGAAAAACTATATGGCAAACCCCTTCCCCATACCGCTCAACGCGCTGCGCGCCATCGAGATCGTGGCCCGGCGCGGCGCCCTGGCCCCGGCTGCCGACGAGTTGGGCGTGACCATCGGCGCGGTGAGCCAGCATTTGCGACGCGCCGAGGAGCGGCTGGGCATGGAGCTGTTCGAGCGCACGCCGGCCGGCCTGCGGCCAACGCCGGCGCTCAAGGCGGCGCTGCCGCAACTGACATCGGGCTTTGCGGCGCTGCAGGATGGCCTTGCCAGCCTGCGGGGAAGCGACGAGGGCGTGCTCAACCTGACGGTGGGCAGCGTCTTTGCCTCGCGCTGGCTGATCTGGCGCATCAACAAGTTCACGACGCTCTATCCCGATATCGAGGTGCGGCTCAACGTGACCGGGGCGATCCTCGATATCAGCCGGCCGGACATCGATTGCGGCATCCGCTATGGGCAGGGGCAATGGCCGGGGGTGAATGCGGACCTGGTGGGCGGCGGGGCCTACCAGCCGGTCTGCGCGCCACCGCTGGCCAAGCTGCTCAAGCGCCCGGAGGACCTGGCCAAGGTGCCTGTGATCCGCGACGAAACGACCATGCTGAGCTGGGATGCCTGGCGCGCCGAGGTGGGCATGGACCCCGATATCAAGCTGACGGGCCCCACCTATTCGGATGCGTCACTGGCCTTTGACGCGGCCATTTCCGAACAGGGCGTGCTGATGGCCGCCGACATGATGAGTGCCGATGCGATCAGCGATGGGCGGCTGGTGCGGCCGTTCGCGCATTCGCTCGAGGGGCCGCAGGGCTATTGGCTGGTGACGGCCAAAGGGCGGCGGGAGACCCGAAAATTGCGGGCGTTTCGGGACTGGCTGAAACAGGAAGTGCCGGCGAGTGCGCGGGGCTATGTGCATCAGAGCCGGGGGTAGTGGCGGGTTGCGGTCGTTGCCGCTTCGCTCCCGCCATACCAGCTCCTGGCCCCAGATCGCCCTCGACAAGGGGTGTTGCGTCTCAAGCACCGTCTTTCCAGTGGCGCGCCAGATAGCGGCCTTCCTGGCCTTCGAG
>NZ_CAMLHM010000102.1 GCF_946479885.1 uncultured Devosia sp. | reverse complement strand
CACCCCCCCTCCCCCTCTCCCCCCTCCGGTCGGTGGCGCCCGCCGGCGCCCCCGGGGCGCGCCGCCCCCCCCCCTTCCTTGCCCCCGGCACCAAGAGAAGGCCCCCTCACCCGGCGCTGCGCGCCGACCTCTCCCCCAGAGGGAGAGGTGAGAAAAGGTCAACGTCATGACCATCCATTTCATCGGCGCCGGACCCGGCGCGGCCGATCTCATCACGGTGCGCGGCCGCGACTTGCTCGCCCGCTGCCCCGTCTGCCTCTATGCCGGCTCCATCGTGCCGCCGGAAATGCTCGGCTGGTGCGGTCCCGACACCCGTCTCGTCGACACGGCGCCTTTGTCGCTCGACGAAATCGAGGCCGAATATGTCCGCGCCCATGCCGCGGGGCAGGATGTGGCACGCCTCCATTCCGGCGATCTCTCCGTGTGGAGCGCGGTCGCCGAGCAGATGCGGCGGCTCGATCGCCTCGGCATCCCCTATTCGCTCACCCCCGGCGTCCCCGCCTTCGCCGCCGCCGCCGCTGCCTTGGGCCGCGAGCTGACCATCCCCGCCGCGGCACAGAGCCTCGTGCTCACCCGCGTCTCCGGCCGCGCCTCGCCCATGCCCCCGGGTGAAACGCTGGCCGCCTTCGGCGCTACCGGCGCAACGCTGGCCATTCACCTCGCCATCCACGCGCTGGACCGCGTGGTCGCCGAACTCACCCCGCTCTACGGCGCCGATTGCCCGGTGGCGGTGGTGTTCCACGCCAGTTGGCCCGACGAGAAGATCATCCGCGGCACGCTGGCCGATATCGAAGCGCGCTTCGCCGCCGATCCGGTCGAGCGCACCGCCATCATCTTCGTCGGCAAGGGCCTGGGCGCCGAGGATTTCCGCGAGAGTTCGCTCTACGACCCCGATTACCAGCGACGGTTCCGGGATCGGCAATAGCCTAGCGGCCCGCGCTGCTCGCCCGCACCACCAGGTCCGGCTCGATCAGCGTTACCTGGGCCTCGGGCAGGCCATCACCCGCCTGGATCAGCCCGATCAGCCGGTCCACTGCCAGTTCGGTCACCCGGTCGACCGCATAGTCGACGCTGCTGATCGGCGTCGCCGCATGTTCGGCGAATTCGATATTGTCGAAGCCGACAATGGCCATGTCCTCGGGCACGCGCAGGCCATGCTGCTGGGCCCAGCGCAGCGCACCCAGCGCCATGGAATCGGTCGCCGCCAGCACGGCGGTCATGCCGTTGCCGCGCGCCATCAGTTCCGCCATGGCGTCATGTCCCGCCACCACCGAATGCGCCCCCGGCACGGCATGCAGGGCCGCATCAACGGCGATGCCGGCCTCGGTCAGCGCCCTCACATAGCCGTCCTGCTTTTCGAGATTGCCGCGCTGCTGCCCGCCATCGATCAGCCCGATGCGGCGATGACCGCGCTCGATCAGGTGCCGTGCCGCCTTGTAGCTGCCCTGGCGCGTGTCCATGCTCACCACGTCGACACCGGCATCCTCATCGCCCACCAGCAACACGACCGGGTAGCCGGCGCCGCGCACCCGGCGGATATGGTCGAGCTCGCGGTGGCTGCGCGGATAGATCAGCATGCCGTCCACCTGGCGCGAGCGGAACATTTCGATGACCTTCTTTTCCTCCTGGTGGTCGCCATTGGAGGTGGCGAACAGCGTCAGGTACCCTCGCTCCGCCAGTCGCAATTCGATGGCCTGGGCCACGCGGGTCAGGATGGGATTGGTGATCGAGGTCAGCACCAGCCCGATCGTCTTGGTCTCGCGGCTCACCAGCGATTTGGCGATATGGTTGGGCAGGTAGTTCAGCGCCTCGGCCGCCTCGCGGATCAGCAGCCGCGTTTCCGCGGGGATGCGCGGGCTGTCGCGCAGGGCCAGCGATACCGTGTTCACCGAAAATCCGGTCCTGTCCGCAATGTCCTTCAGCCGAACGATCGGTCTGCCCATGCCTGTCCCTTGTATTAGCGCTAACAGCCTCCTATCACTTCGCAGGTCCATCACCAAGCCGAGGCCAGCATGACGCAGCTCACCATCCCCGATCTTGCCGGCAAGGCCGTGCTCGTCACCGGCGCCTCCACCGGCATAGGCGCGGCCCTCGCCAAGGCGCTGGGCGCCCAGGGCGCCATGGTCGGTGTGCACTACAATTCGAGCAAGGATGCCGCCGAAGCCGTCACCAATGCGGTCAAGGATGCGGGTGGCAGCGCCTTTCTCGTCCGCGCCGACGCGTCGAGCTCAAGCGAGATCGCCCGCGCCGTCGAGGATACGGCGACCGCTTTCGGCCGGCTCGATGGGTTGGTCAACAATGCCGGCGGCATGGTCGGCCGCATGGCCTATGCCGATATGGACGACGCCTATTACGACAAGGTCATGGATCTCAACGGCCGCTCGGTGATTTCAGCGTCACGCGCCGCCATCCCCCATCTCAAGCGCCAGGGCGGGTTCATCATCAACACCAGCTCGATCGCCGCGCGCAACGGCGCCAGCAATGGCGCGGGCCTTTATGGCTCGTCCAAGGCGCTGGTCAGCAACATCACCCGCGGCATGGCCAAGGAGCTCATCGGCTTCGGCATTCGCGTCAACGCCGTGGCGCCGGGCGTGATCGACACGCCCTTCCACGAGCGCTACTCGACCGAAGCCCAGCTCAAGGCCAATGTCGCCACCGTGCCCATGGGCCGCGTCGGCACACCGGAGGAATGCGTCGGCGCCTACCTGTTCCTCGCTTCCGAGAGCCTATCGGGCTACATCATCGGCCAGGTCATCGAGGTCAATGGCGGCCAGTTGATGCCCTAGGCCGGCTCGTATTTCTCCAGAAACGCCTCGATCCCGAGCGCGCGGAAATCCGGCAGGGCTTGGTGCAACCGGTCGTGGCTCCAGTCCCACCACTTCATAGCATCGAGCCTCGACGCGACGCTATCGCTAAACCGCTGCTTGATCGTGCGCGCCGGCACGCCAACGGCGATGGCGAAGTCGGCCACGTCCCGGGTCACCACGGCATTGGAGCCAATAATGGCGCCATTGCCGATGGTGACGCCCGGCATGATCACCGCGCCATGGCCGATCCAGGTATCGTGGCCGATGGTGATGCCTTGCCCGGCCCGCCAGTCGAAAAAATCCTGGTCATCCTCTTCGCCCTCGAAATACCAGGCCGAGCGGTAGGTGAAGTGGTGCAGCGAGGCGCGTTCCATCGGGTGCATGCTGGCATAGATGCGCACATGGCTGGCGATATTGGCGAACTTGCCGATCTGCGCATAAGCGATCTGGGTATTGTCGACGCAATAGGAATAGTCGCCCAGGCTCGAGCGCGAGACGTGACATCCCGCACCCACCTCGGTGTAGCGCCCCAGGGTCGAGCCGGTGACCTGCGCCGTGGGGTGCACATAGGGCTTGTCGCCGAGCCGGGTCATGCCGCGGCCCTCGGGGCGAAGACCGTGACATCGACGATGCGATCGGCCACCTGCGCGCGCACCTCCTCGTCATGGAAAATGCCGAGCAGCGCCACGCCATCAGCTTTCTTCTCGGCGATCATGGCGACCACCACCGCCCGGTTGGTGGCATCGAGCGACGCCGTTGGCTCGTCCAGCAGCAGCACCGGATGATCGGTAATGAAACCGCGCGCGATATTCACCCGCTGCTGCTCGCCACCCGAGAATGTCGCCGGCGGCAGGCTCCACAGCCGTTCCGGCAGGTTGAGCCGGGCCAGCAGTTCCCGGGCGCGCTGCTGCGCCTCCGCCTTGTCGGTCCCGCGGATGACCAGCGGCTCAGCCACCACATCGAGCGCCGAAACGCGCGGCACGGTGCGGAGGAACTGGCTGACATAGCCGATCGAGTCGCGCCGCAGTGTCAGCACGGTGCGCGGATCGGCCGTCGCCAGATCGACCATTTCGCCATGATGGCGCAGCACGACGGCGCCGGCATCGACGCCGTAATTGCCATAGACCATCTTGAGGATCGAACTCTTGCCCGCCCCGGACGGCCCACCCAGCACGACGCATTCGCCGGGCTCGACGTCGAAATTCACATTCTCCACCACGGGCAGGATCACCCCATCACGCAGATGCATGGTGAAAGTCTTGGCGAGGTTTTTGACGGACAGGGCGGTCATGACTTAACTCCGCGAGTGTGAAAGAGACCCCTCATCCGCCCCTTCGGGGCACCTTCTCCCTCAAGGGGAGAAGGGGGGCACTGAGCCTGAACAACCACCAGACCTCCCCTCTCCCCTTGAGGGAGAGGGTGGATCGGCCGGAGGCCGAGACGGGTGAGGGGTCGGGATGTTTCCGCCATCCTCACACCTGCAAAATCGAAGACACGAGCAGTTGCGTATAGGGCTCGCGCGGATCGTCGAGCACGCGGTCGGTCAACCCGGCCTCGATCACGTAGCCGTCCTTCATCACCATCATGCGGTGACTGAGCAGCCGGGCCACGGCAAGATCGTGGGTGACGACGACAGCCGCCAGGCCCAGTTCACCCACCAACCCGCGCAAGAGGTCGAGCAGGCGCGCCTGCACCGACACATCGAGCCCGCCGGTCGGCTCGTCCATGAAGACCAGCCGCGGCCCGGTCACCAGGTTGCGGGCAATCTGCAGCCGCTGCCGCATGCCGCCGGAAAAGGCGCGCGGCTGGTCGTCGATACGGTCGGCCGCGATTTCCACCCGCCCGAGCCAATCGAGCGCCGTCTCGCGGATACGACCATAATGCCGGTCGCCCACCGCCATCAGCCGCTCGCCGACATTGGCGCCGGCCGACACGGTCA
>NZ_CAMLHM010000101.1 GCF_946479885.1 uncultured Devosia sp. | reverse complement strand
GGCAAGCGCGTGGTGCTGATCGACGATTCCATCGTGCGCGGCACCACCTCGGTCAAGATCGTGCAGATGATGCGCGATGCCGGCGCCACCGAAGTCCATATCCGCGTCGCCAGCCCGATGATTTATTACTCGGACTATTACGGCATCGACACGCCGGACCCGGAAAAGCTGCTGGCCAACCAGCACGACAGCCTGGAATCGATGTGCAAGTTCATCGGCGCGGATTCGCTCGAATTCCTGTCGATCGACGGGCTCTATGACGCGGTGGGTGGCGAGAAGCGGAACGCCCAGTCGCCGCAGTTCACCGACCACTATTTCACGGGCGACTATCCGACGCAGTTGACCGATCTGAGTGGTCGCGCCAAGAACGAGCCCAAACAGATTTCCCTGCTCAAAGAGGCCGGTTAATGGCTGGAACACAGGATCGAACTGGCCAGGATCTGGCTGGCAAGGTCATCCTCGTTACCGGCGCCTCGCGCGGCATCGGCTATGCATCGGCCATTGAGGCAGCCCGGCGCGGCGCCCATGTGGTGGCCGTGGCCCGCACTGTGGGCGGGCTCGAGGAGCTCGATGACGAAATCCAGGACCTGGGCTCGTCGACGACGCTGGTGCCGCTCGACCTGCGCGATGGCGACGCCATCGACCGGCTGGGCGCCGCCATTTTCGAGCGCTGGGGCGCCCTGGATGGGCTGATTGCCAATGCCGGGCAGTTGGGCGTGCTGAGCCCCCTGCCCCATGTAAAGCCCGAGGACTTCGAGAAGGTGATGGCGGTCAACGTCACCGCCAACTATCGCCTGCTGCGCGCGACGGACCTGCTGCTGCGGCAGTCGGTGGCGGGCCGGGTGGTGTTCGTGTCATCGTCCTCGGCCCGCTCGGCAAGGCCGTTCTGGGGCCTCTATGCCGCCAGCAAGGCCGCCGTCGACGCCATGGCCAAGTCCTATGCCGGCGAAGTGGCGCAGACCAAGGTCAAGGTCAACGTGTTCTATCCCGGCGCGGTGCGCACGGCGATGCGGGCCAAGGCCATGCCGGGCGAGAACCCGGACACGCTGCCCAAGCCCGCCGACATCGCGCCCAGGCTGGTGGATCTCGTCAGTCCGTCGGTGAAGGAAAGCGGCAAGGTCTTCAACACCGAAACCGGCGCCTTCGAGGACATCTGATGGTCGCGTTGCGTCCCTATCGCGCTGGGGATCTCGACGCGCTTTACGACATCTGCCTGCTCACTGGCGATTCCGGCGCGGATGCGACACCGCTGCACAGCGACGGCCGGCTCATCGGCCACATCTATGCGGCGCCCTATGGCGTGCTTGAACCGGGCAATGTCTTCGTGGCCGAAGATGACGAGGGCGTCGCCGGCTATGTGGTTGGCACGTATGACACCGATGCGTTCGAGGCCAGGCTCGAACGCGAGTGGTGGCCGGCTTTGCGCGAGCACTACGCGCAAGTCCGAGGTGCCGACCTGACGCCGGCCGATCGCCACCGCATCGGCGCCATCCGCGCGCCCGGCGCCAATCCGCCCGACATCGTGGCGGAATACCCTGCGCATATCCACATGAACCTGCTGCCCCGCCTGCGCGGGCAACGGGTGGGCAGCGGGTTGCTGGACCTGTGGGTCGATCAGGCCAAGCGCGCCGGCGTATCCGGTATCCACCTGGGCGCCAGCCCGACCAATGCGGGCGGCATCGCCTTCTGGAGCAAGAACTTCACGCCACTGCGCACGGAAGGCGCGGTGTGGTTCGGGATGAAGCTCTAGTTAGAAGGGGGTGTCCGACACGGACTCGCCTCCACAGCGCCCCTAGTCGAGCTGGGTCATCAGCACCTTGTCGATGCGGCGTCCGTCGAGGTCCATGACCTCGAACTTCCAGCCATTGTGCTCGAACGTCTCCCCCACCGCTGGCAGGCGGTTGATGATCGAAAGCACGTAGCCGGCCACGGTTTCGTACTTGGCGTCGCGCGGGATGGCGATCTTGAGCCGGTCGCCGAACTCATCGACGGGCATCCAGCCGGCGACCAGGTAGGAGCCGTCCTCACGCTTGACCAGCGCCGGATCGTCGCCGGTCTCCTCCTGGAACACGCCGGTGATGACCTCAAGGATATCGCCCGAGGTCACGATGCCTTCGAAGTGACCATACTCGTCCACCACCAGGGCCATATGCACGGTGGAATTGCGGATAGCGCGCACCACGTCGAGCGCGTCGGCGTGATCCATGACCACGGGCACCGGCTGCACGAACTTGCGGATATCGAGCGGCAGGCCGTTGGCGAAAACGCCGATAATGTCCTTGATGGCCACCACGCCGATGATGGAATCGGCATCGCCGTCCTGCACCAGCAGGCGCGAGCGATGGGTATCGAGAATGGTGCGGCGCATCTCGTCGGTATCGTCGGAGAGATCGACCACATCGACATCGAGGCGCGGCGTCATCAGGCCGCGCGCCGAGCGATCGGCCAGGCGCATCACGCCCGAGATCATCGAATGCTCATCGCTTTCGATGACGCCGGCCGTCGTGGCCTCGGCGATGATGGTCTTGACCTCTTCTTCGGTGACCTTTTCCTCGGACTCCCCGCCCTGCCCGAGCAGGCGCAGTACCAGCTTGCCGGAAATATCGAGGATCCAGACGATGGGCGAACCCACGGCCGCCAGCAGCTTCATTGAGGGCGCGACCCGCGCGGCAACGCCTTCGGCATCGCGCAGGGCAATCTGCTTGGGCACCAGTTCGCCGATGATGAGCGAAATATAGGTGATGAGCACGACCACCACGCCAACGCCCAGCACGTCGGCAACGCTACTGGCCACGCCAACCGATTCGAGCCAGACGGTCAGGCGCAGGCCCAGCGTGGCGCCGGAAAAGGCGCCCGAGAGAATGCCGACAAGGGTAATGCCGATCTGTACCGACGATAGGAACTTGCCCGGGTCCTCGGCGAGCCGGATCGCGGTCGCCGCCCCCTTGTTGCCTTGGTCGGCCATGGCGCGAAGGCGCGCGGGACGGGCCGAAACGACTGCCAGCTCCGACATCGCCAACAGGCCGTTGACGATGGTGAGGACGACGACGATCAATATTTCTGCGAACAAGGTCTTTTCATGGGAATGCGGCCCC
Source organism: uncultured Devosia sp. (assembly GCF_946479885.1). Next base: position 1,987 of record NZ_CAMLHM010000101.1, on the reverse strand, counting down.
GCACTCAGCATCGGGTCGCTTAAGCTGGGTCAATATAGGGGCAAAGCAATCGGTTGCACCATGGCCGTGGAAAATATGTCGCGGCGGCGCGGTGTTATGGCCGATGGGCAGAGCGCGGTGCCAGACAGAGATGTCGGCGACCTGCTATAGGGGGCCCGGCCATAGCCAATTTCGGAGCCTCCATGCCCCTTATCGATAAACTATTGATCCTGGCCATCGTGGCCCAGGTGGTGCTGACGCTGAGCATCCTGATCTGGCTGAGCCTGGAGCGTGTGCCGCGGGTGGCGCGGGGCGAGATCGCCGTCAAGGATATCGCCGTGGAGCGCGATGCCTATCCGCTGAAGGCGCGGTTGCTGTCGAACAGCTTCGACAACCAGTTCCAGCTGCCTGTGCTGCTCTATGTGGCCATGCTGCTGGCATTGTGGGCCGGTGGCGCCGGCTGGATCGAGGTCATCCTGGCGTGGGTGTTCGTCGCCCTGCGCTACCTCCATGCCGGCATCCATGTAACGACCAACCGGGTCTATCGGCGGTTCGGGGTGTACAGCGCGGGCCTTGTGGTGCTGGCGCTTCTGTGGCTATGGCTCGTGCTGCGACTTGTCATCCTAGCCCCGAGTATCTGAATGCGCCTTCCCGGCCGCCTCTCCGCCGCCATTGCTGTTCTCACCGATGTGGAGACACGCAAGCGTCCCGTGTCCGAGGCGCTCAAGGCCTGGGGGCTGAACAATCGCTTTGCCGGCGCCGGTGACCGCGCCGCCATCGGCAACCTGGTCTATGACGCGCTGCGCCGCCGCGCCTCGCATGCCGCCTTGATGGGCAGCGATAGCCCACGGGCGCTGGTGCTGGCCGTTGCGGTGCGCGACTGGAACGAGGATCCCGTGGCGCTGAGCGAGAGCTTTGCCGCCGACAGCCATGCGCCCGAAGCGCTGAGCGCCGACGAGGTTGCGCGCGCCACCGGCCAGTTGAGCGACGACACGCCGGGCTGGGTGCTGGCGGACCTGCCGGAATGGCTGGCGCCATCGCTGCAGCGCGGCTTTGGCGACAACTGGATTGCCGAAGGCCAGGACATGGCCGGCCGGCCGTCGCTGGACCTGCGCACCAACACGCTCAAATCGACGCGCGAGCGGGTGATGAAGTCGCTGGCCCGGTTCGAGCCGGCCGAAGCCGCCATCTCGCCGCTCGGCGTGACCATGCCGGCCGGACCGCGCGATGCGCGCACCCCCAATGTCACGACCGACGAAGGCTATCTCAAGGGATGGTTCGAGGTGCAGGACCAGGGCAGCCAGATCGTGGCGGCCCTTGTGGGCGCCCGGCCCGGCGAACAGGTGCTGGACCTCTGCGCCGGTGCCGGTGGCAAGACGCTGGCCCTGGCTGCAGCGATGATGAACAAGGGCCAGATCTTCGCCTATGACAGCGACCGCAACCGGCTGGCGCCGATCTATGACCGGCTCAAGCGCAATGGCGCACGCAATGTGCAGGTCCGTTCGCCGCAGCCGGGCGCGCTGGATGACCTGGTCGGCAAGATGGACCGCGTGGTGATCGATGCGCCCTGCACGGGAACCGGCACCTGGCGGCGCCGGCCGGACACCAAGTGGAAGCTGAGCCCGGACTTGCTGAGCCAGCGCATGAGTGAGCAGGCCGCAATCCTGGCCGAAGGGCAGCGCTACCTCAAGCCCGGCGGCACGCTGGTCTATATCACCTGCTCCATCCTGCCCGAGGAGAATGACGACCAGGTCGCCGCCTTCATTGCCGCGCATCCCGGCTTTGCCTCGGTGGCTGCCGATGAGCTGTGGCAGGCCGCGTTCGGCGCCGCCCTGCCCGCCGGTCTCGAAACCAGCCATGGCGGCATCGCGCTGACGCCGCGGCTGACCGGCACGGACGGGTTCTACGTCAACGCCCTGAGAAAATCCGCATGACGCTGTCGCCGGACAATCAGGAAAGCGGCGTGCCGCTCTGGCCCGTGGTCACGTTGGCGATCCCGACTTCCGCG
>NZ_CAMLHM010000100.1 GCF_946479885.1 uncultured Devosia sp. | reverse complement strand
TCCCACATTCTCATCGTCGGCCCCGGCGCCCGCGCCTTCGCCCTGATGCAGGCCGAGATCAAGGCCGCGCTGGCCAGTGCCCTGGTCTGCCGCATCAACGGCATGCCTGAGGTCATCGCCCATCGCGACGAGAAGGAGCCTATCTTCAAGGGGCTGCTGATGAAGACGCTGAACGAGATCGACCAGGACGACTTCGCCGGGATGACCGGAGCGCGGTAATCCGCGCCCCGCTCAGAACTTCAGCCAGTCATGCAGCTTGTCGGCGAGGACCGTCGGCTCTTCCTCGGCGCCATGCAGCACCAGATCGGCATTGGCAGGCGCCTCGAAGGGCGAATCGATGCCCGTGAAGTTCTTGATCTCACCGGCGCGAGCCCGCCTGTAGAGGCCCTTGGGGTCGCGCGCTTCGCACACCGCCAGCGGGGTATCGACATAAACCTCGGCAAAGTCGACGTCGCCGGCGATTTCTCGGGCCAGGCGGCGTTCCTTCTCGAACGGCGAGATGAACGACACCAGCACGATCAGGCCGGCATCGGCCATGAGCCGCGCCACCTCTGCCACGCGGCGGATATTCTCGACGCGGGCCGCCTCGGTGAAGCCAAGATCCTTGTTGAGGCCATGCCGGACATTGTCGCCGTCAAGGATATAGGCATGCCGCCCTTCGGCGGTCAGGCGCTTTTCCAGCAGATTGGCGACCGCCGATTTGCCCGAACCGGAAAGGCCGGTGAACCAGACGATCGAGGGCTTCTGGCCCTTCATCTGGGCGCGCACGTCGCGGTTCACGTCGAACGACTGGTAGCTCAGGTTCTGCGCGCGGCGCAGGCCGTATTCGATCGTCCCCGCCCCCAGCGTCGCGTTGGACAGCCGGTCCACGAGGATGAAGCCGCCGGTCAGCGCATTGGCCGAATAGGCATCGAAGGCGATCGGCTTGTCGGTGGCGATGGTGACGGTGGCGACTTCGTTGAGATCAACCTTGGTCGCAGCCGTCTGCTCCAACGTGTTGACGTTGGTACGGAACTTGAGGTCGGTGATCGTCGCCGGCACCAGCTGCGAGCCGACCTTAAGCAGGTAGGAGCGGCCCGGAAAGGCGGGCTCTTCGCTCATCCAGATCAGGCGTGCCTGGAACTGGTTGGAGAAATCAGGAGTCTCGCCCGGCCGCGACAGCACATCGCCGCGCGAAATGTCGACCTCGCGGTCAACCAGCAGCGTCACCGCCTGCCCCGCAATGGCCCGCTGCAGGTCTCCATCCATCGTGACGATGCGCTTGATGACGGCCGGCTTGCGCGATGACGCGATCAGCACGTCGTCGCCCACAGCGATGCTGCCGGAGGCGACGGTGCCCGAAAAGCCGCGGAAATCGAGGTCGGGCCGGTTGACCCACTGCACGGCGAAACGGAACTTCTCGGCTGTCCGGTCCTCACCCACCTCGATCGTTTCGAGATAGGGCACCAGGGCGGAGCCGGAATACCACGGCGTCCTCTCGCTCGGCGTCAGGATGTTGTCGCCACGCAGTGCGGAAACGGGGATCGTCGCCAGTGTCTTGAAGCCCAGCGGCTCGGCGAAGGCCTTGTATTCGGCCACGATCCGGTCGAACACCGCCTGGTCGTAGTCGACCAGGTCGATCTTGTTGACCACAAGCACCACGTGCTTCACGCCGATCAGCGACAGGATGAAGCTGTGCCGCCTGGTCTGGGTCAGCACGCCCTTGCGCGCATCGATCAGCACCAGCGCCAAGTCGGCATTGGAGGCACCGGTCGCCATGTTGCGGGTATACTGCTCGTGGCCCGGCGTGTCGGCGACGATGAACTTGCGCTTGTCGGTCGAAAAGAAGCGATAGGCCACGTCGATGGTGATGCCCTGCTCGCGTTCGGCAGTCAGGCCGTCGACCAGCAGCGAGAAATCGATGCCCTCGTCGCCCGTCGTGCGGTTGCGGCTTTCCTTCTTGAGGCTGGCAAGCTGGTCGTCGAGGATCAACTGGCTGTCATAGAGCAGCCGGCCGATCAGCGTGGACTTGCCGTCGTCGACGCTGCCGCAGGTCAGGAAGCGCAGCAGCGACTTGTCGGTCTGCTGGGCGAGCCAGAGCTCGATATCGGTATCCGGGGTGGTCATCGGCAGGCTCATCAGAAATACCCTTCCTGCTTCTTCTTCTCCATGGAACCGACGCTGTCGCTGTCGATCAGCCGGCCTTCCCGCTCCGACGTGCGGCTGGCCTGCATTTCCATGATGATTTCCGGCAGGGTTGCGGCGGTCGAACGGATCGCGCCGGTCAGCGGATAGTCGCCCAGCGTGCGGAAGCGCACGACTTCCTGGCGCGGCGTCTCGCCCGGCTCGAGCCGGAAGCGGTCGTCGTCCACCATGATGAGCGTGCCGGAGCGATCCACCACCGGCCGCGACTTGGCATAGTAGAGCGAGGGCAGCTCGATGTTTTCCGAATAGATGTAGGTCCAGACGTCGAGCTCGGTCCAGTTCGAGATCGGGAACACCCGCATGCTCTCGCCCGGATTGAGCCTGGTGTTGAACACGCGCCAGAGTTCGGGCCGCTGGTTCTTGGGGTCCCAGGCGTGGCTGGCATTGCGGTGCGAAAAGATGCGCTCCTTGGCGCGCGACTTCTCTTCGTCGCGTCGCGCCCCGCCAATGGCCGCGTCATAGCGCCCGGCATTCAGCGCTTGCCGCAGGGCCTGCGTCTTCATGATGTCGGTGAACCGCGACGAGCCATGGTCGAACGGATTGATATTGTCGCGCAGCCCATCTGGATTGGTGTGGCTGATCAGGTCGAAGCCATGCTTTTCCGCCATGCGGTCGCGGAAGGCGATCATCTCGCCGAACTTCCACGTCGTGTTCACATGCAGCAGCGGGAATGGAATCTTGCTCGGATAGAAGGCCTTGCGCGCCAGATGCAGCAGGACGCTGGAATCCTTGCCGATCGAATACATCATCACCGGACGTTCGAAGCTGGCAGCGACTTCGCGCAAGATCTCGATGCTCTCGGCCTCGAGGCTTTGCAGATGCGTCAACGAACTGGTGGTCACTCGATCGATACTCCGCCGGCACAGTGAAATATGCACCTGTTTGCTGCTCGTCAGTAAGGCCGCGATGGGCTTTCCATCAAGTCCCAAAAGAGCCCGGAACGCCCTCCGGACAAGGCCTTGGGCATATTTGTCTCCCCATGCCCCGCTTGCGGACAAGCTCCTGCCGCCGGGCCTTTTGCCGGGCGGCTGAAAATGCGCATGTCGGCTGTTGCGCGGAAAAAAAGTTCCACGGCGCCGAAACTGTCGATCCGTCTCGTATCATTGCCAACAGTGACAAGCTCTTAACCACCGGGGCCGATGAGGGGAACCGCCGTCGCCGGGCAGTATTCATCCTGCCTGGTGTCGCCTATATGTTCGGAATCAAACAGGACTTACCCGCCATGGCCCAGACTATCGTTCCGGTTATCCTCGCTGGCGGCCAGGGAACGCGGCTCTGGCCGATGTCCCGCGCGGCGCGCCCCAAGCAGTTCCTCCCCCTGACCGGATCGACCAGCCTCTTCCAGAATGCGCTGCAGCGTGTTGCCGATACCGGGCGCTACGCGCCGGCCATCGTCATCACCAATTCCGACTATCGCTTCATCGTGGCCGAGCAGGCCGCCGAACTGGGCATGCCGCTGTCGGGCATCCTGCTCGAGCCGCTGGCCCGCAACACCGCCGTCGCCATCGCCGCTGCCGCGGCTTTTGCCAGCGAGCGCTTTGGCGCTGACACCATCCTGCAGGTCCTGCCATCCGACCACGACGTTGCCGTCGATGGGGGCTATTGGGTCGCGGTCCAGGAAGCTGCCAATGCCGCCGCCACAGGACAGCTCGTGACCTTTGGCATCATGCCGACCCACCCCGAAACCGGCTTCGGCTACATCAAGGCGGATGCCACGGTGGGAGGCGGCGCCCGTCCTGTCGATCGTTTCGTCGAAAAGCCGGATGCCGAGCGCGCCACCCAGATGCTGGCCGAAGGCGGCTATTTCTGGAACTCGGGCATGTTCATGATTAGCGCCGCGTCCTTCCTGCGCGAATGCGAGGCGCTGGCACCGCAGACGCTGACGGCGGCACGCCTCTCGGTGGCGCAAGCCGTGGCCGACCTCGATTTCATCAGGCTCGACGAGACAGCCTTCGCCACCGCACCAAACATTTCGGTCGACTACGCCATCTTCGAAAAGACCGACAAGGCCGCCGTCGTCGCCGTCGACTTCGGCTGGTCGGACCTGGGCAGCTGGGACGCTATCTGGAAGAACGCCGGCCGCGACACCGCCGAGAACTTCACCCAGGGCCCGGTAACCCTCGCCGACGTAACCAATTCGCTCGTCATCTCCGATCAGGCCCATGTCGCGGTGAACGGCCTAGACGATGTCGCCGTCATCGCCACCAATGACGCCATCTATGTTGGCCGGCTGTCGGAGGCCCAGAAGGTCGGCCACATGGTCAAGACCCTGCGATCAGGCAAGGACACCGTCGGGCTGACCGAGATCCATCGTACGGCCTATCGGCCATGGGGCGGCTATTCTTCCGTGCTCAGTGGCGAGCGTTTCCAGGTCAAGCGCCTGTTCGTCAAGCCGGGCAAGAAGCTCAGCCTGCAAAAGCACTACCATCGCGCCGAACACTGGGTCGTTGTGCGGGGCACCGCGGAAGTGACCCTTGATGGCACCATCACCGTGCTCAACGAGAACCAGTCGATCTACCTGCCGCTGGGCTGCGTCCATCGCCTCGCCAATCCTGGCAAGATCGAGCTGGAGCTGATCGAGGTGCAGACCGGCTCCTATCTGGGCGAAGACGACATCATCCGCATCGAGGACGAGTTCGGCCGGGCCTGACCGCCGGTCGCTAAGCCGCCGGCAGTGCCAGCCGCACTTCCTGCACCGGCAGCGCCATTGGCGCCGTGGCGTCCTCGGCAAAGGCCGCCATCACGCCACGCGCCGCCTTGCGGGCCAATAGGATATTCTGCTCGCTGAGATAGGCAAAGGCCTCCTCCAGCTCCTCGGGGATAACCCCGCTATGCTCGGCGATCAGCTCCTCTGTGAGGGCCGTCACCACATAGTGTCGCGCCGCAGCATCGTCGGCCAGGTCGGCGGAGCGCGCATGCAGCACCAGCCGGGCCAGCAGGTTGCGCACACCCTCCCCCAGGCCGCAGCGCGCCAGCAGCGCATTGAGCGCCGGCCGGCTGCCATTCTCG
>NZ_CAMLHM010000099.1 GCF_946479885.1 uncultured Devosia sp. | reverse complement strand
CCAATTTTTCCTCCCTTGGGACGCCCTCCAGCGCCCTCATTAGTCATACTAAGAGCCCCCTGACCGTTGTCAATGAGCTTCGTGATGTTCATCACATTGTTGGATACAAAAGAGGAGCCCCATCAGTTTTGATGGAGCTCCTCAGCGCGTCAGCCCAGCTTCACGCGGACCATCTGATAGGAGTATGGCGGCAGCGCGACAGTCAGGGTGCCGTTGGCGATCTTGGCGCCAGTGCCCTTGCGCGGGGCGACTTCCTGCTGGTTCTTGGCCGTGTTGACCGACTTGAGGTCGGGATGGGTCATCACCTGGTGGTCGATGACGGTGGCATTGCCGAAGCCCTGCAGGCTCACCTCGGTCTCGATGGTCTCGGTCGTGTGACGGTTGACCAGGAAGAAACTCAGCGTGCCATCTTCTTCATTGTGCACGCCGGACACGTCCACGAACGGCGTATCGGCCGCATGGGTGGTTTCGTAGCCGGGCGAGCTGGTCACCAGCTGCAGCGCGGTGCCGCGACCGAAGACCGAGGCGAAGAAGTAGGGGTAGTAGATAGTCTGGGCCCAGGCCGGACCGCCCTTTTCCGTCATGATCGGGGCAATGACGTTCACCAGCTGGGCGATACAGGCGATCTTCACCACGTCGGAGCGGCGGATGAAGGTGTTGAGGATCAACCCCACCATCAGCACGTCTTCGAAATTGTAGATGTCTTCCAGCAGGCCCGGCGCATGCGGCCAGCCGCCATTGCCATCGAGGATCTCGCGATCCTTCTTGTTGGAGTGGTACCAGACGTTCCATTCGTCGAAGGAGATGTAGATGTCCTTCTTGGACTTCTTCTTGGCCTTCACCTGCTTGATGGTCGAGGCCACGGTCTCGATGTAGCGGTCCAGCTTATGGCTCAGCCCCAGATAGTTGGGCGTGTTGTCATCGCGGTTGGCGAAATACATGTGCAGGCTGATGTGATCGACATGCTCATAGGTATGCTCGAGCACGATGCGTTCCCAATCGGGGAAGCTGGGCATGTCCATATGCGAGGAGCCGCAGACGATCAGCTCGAGCGACTTGTCGAACATGCGCATGGCGCGGGCGGTGTTGGCGGCCAGCTTGCCGTATTCGTCGGCATCCTTGTGGCCGACCTGCCAGGGGCCGTCCATTTCATTGCCCAGGCACCACATCTTGACGTTCCACGGTTCCTTGCGGCCGTTCTTGATGCGCAGGTCGCTCCAGTAGGAGCCGCCGGGATGGTTGACGTATTCGAGGAAATTGCGGGCATCGTCGACGCCGCGCGAACCCAGGTTCACCGCCAGCATCATCTCGGTGCCGACGGTGGCGCACCAGTCGGCGAATTCATGCACGCCTACCGCGTTGCTCTCGGAGGTGTGCCAGGCGAGGTCAAGGCGAACGGGGCGCTGGTCGCGCGGGCCGATGCCATCTTCCCAGTTGTAGGCGGAAACGAAGTTGCCGCCGGGGTAGCGCACCACCGGAACGTTGAGGTCCTTGACGAGCTTGACCACGTCGCCCCGCATCCCGTCCTTGTCGGCGGTCGGATGGTCGGGCTCGTAGATGCCTTCGTAGATTGCCCGGCCGAGATGCTCCAGGAATGCGCCATAGACACGATCATCGATCTTGCTGATCGTATAGTCCTTGTGCGCGACGACGGACGCCTTCATCATTTCCTCCATTCCCATTTCTGATCTATATCAGTTACTGCGTTTTAAACGAGCGCAGCGCGCCGACGCAATAGGGATGAGGAAAAAATATGATAATTGGCTACCGCTCGGTCTGCAGCCGCATGATGATATCCTGGTCGTAGTTGCCGAAGCCGCGGCCGAAAATGTTAACGCCGCCGGGGTGTTTGGCGTCATCCTTGACGGCAATCCGCAGCCTGATCGAGTGGTGGGTGGTGAGGTCGAGATCGCCCAACGAGACTGGGGATATCTTCATGCCATCCACGTAGGTGCCGTTCTGCGTCACCCGCCAGCTCTTGAGCTTGCCATATTGGCTGCCCTTGAGCTTCCACCAATCGGGCGTATAGACGCCGCGCTTGTCGCCGAAATCGCCCGGCGAGGTCCAGTTGCCGATTTCGGTGCCGTTGACCGACAGCGTGATATCGCTGGGCCAGTCGGCCGAGGTTCCCGGCACCTCCGAGCTCAACTCCATTGAAAATTCAATGACTTCGATCTTGCGCTTGCCCAGCTTGGCATTGTTGGGAAACTGATATTCGAGATAGCCGCGGGTAAACCAGATCAGCCCCGCCTTCATCCGCTCCGGATTGAGGAAAGAGTCGGGCACATCGAGCAGGCCGATAATGCCCTCGACCGAGCATGAGCCGCAGGGCGCCGACACTTCGCAACTGGTATAGAGCCCGAGCGGCATCGCCACCTCGATGGTGTTCTCGCGCGGCGGCTCCGAATCTTCCTTGAACATCACCACCACTTCGTCGAAGGCGGAGTGGCACACCTTCTGGTTGCCCTTGCGGGCCTTCTGCGTCTCCATCCGGATCAGGCCGGTGCTTTCGAGGATCTGCAGGTTGGTCGACACCGTCGATTGCGGCAGGTCCAGATGCTCGGCAATCTCATTGCCGTTGAGTGGACCCTTCTGGCGCAAGGCTTTGAGGATCTTTACCCGAATTGGTGATGCCAGACCCTTGAGCACTTCCATGCCTTCTTCAGGGTCGATCAGCAGAAAATTCCGGCTCATTGTGCATCCGTAAGTGTGCGCTGCCCGCTTTGTATATCAAAGCTTTCGATACTTATCCGGTGGGGTGAGGCTGCCTGTCAATGGGCGCCGCGCCGTCCCGATGACTTGTCAGGCGCTATAGCAGGGCCATGACGCGCGCCTCGTCGAGATCGATGACCTCGCCGACAATGGTGCTGGCGTCGGTAGCGTCGGCCTTGCCGATGGCGGCGACCAGGCGCGTCAGCGCCTCAAGGGTCGTGGCGAGGTAAGTCCCGGGGCCCTGGGCTACGCATTGCTTGAGGGCCAGCGCGATCGTCAGTTCGACGATGCCGGTCACCGAGCGCAGCAGCGCATTGTCGGAGGTTTCGGCGACGGTGCGGTGAATTTCGAGCGCGGCGATGCCGTGGTTCTCGAGATCGCCGCCGGCCGACTCCATCTGGTGCAGCCAGTATTTCATGACGCGAATGTTCTCGGCCGTGCGTCGCTGGGTGGCGAGGGCGGCAGCCCGGGTCTCCAGCGCCCGACGAACCTCGAACAGGCTCTCGTAGAAATGCCGGTCGGGCTTGGCATAGAAGTGCCAGGACAGCACCTGGGGGTCAAAGAAGCTCCAGCGGCTGGGCAGGGAGACGCGGGTGCCCACCTTGGGGCGCGCCTCGACCAGGCCCTTGGCCTCCAGGGTCTTGAGCGCCTCGCGCAGCACGGTGCGCGACACGCCATAGGTTTCCATCATTACCGCATCGCTGGCGAGGATCGAGCCCACCGGATATTTGCCGGTGACGATGCCCTGCCCGATTTCGTTGATGACGAAGGTATGGAAGTTCCGTGCAGCGGGTCGGCCGGACAGCGAGCGAATAAGGCTGCCTGCTTCGATCATGCTACACTTTCTCGGACGACTCTTCTCCGGGGGCGGAGGCTGCAAATATTATCCGCTGCAGCACAATGAACAAGAACAGCAGCACGCCGATCACGATCTTGGTCCACCAGCTCGACAGCGTGCCGTCGAAGATGATGTAGGTCTGGACGAGGCCAAGCAGCATGACGCCGACGAACGAGCCCAGGATGAAGCCGTAGCCGCCGGTCAGCAGCGTGCCGCCGATGACCACCGCGCTGATCGCATCGAGTTCGACGCCCACGGCGGCCAGCGGATAGCCCGCCGATGTGTAGAGCGAAAAGACGATTCCCGCCAATGCGGCCAATATGCTCGACAGCATGTAGATCTGCACCGTGGTGCGGGCAACCGGCACGCCCATGAGCGAGGCCGAGACCGGGTTGCCGCCCAGGGCATAGACATAGGAGCCAAACCGGGTGCGGTGGGCCAGCAGGGCCCCCACGAGAAACACCGCGACCATCAATAGGCCAATGAAGCTCAACCGGCCGCCGCCAGGCAGGCGGATGACGAGGTCGGAAATGGTGGCGTAGAATTCGTGATTGATCGGCACCGAATCCTGGGTGATCACCGAAGCGCCGCCACGGGCCAGGAACATGCCGGCCAGGGTCACGATGAAGCTGGGCACCTGCAGATAGTGGATGGCGGCACCCATGGCCCCGCCAAACAAAGCCGCGACGCCCAGGGCAATGGCGAAGGCCACCAGGGGATGGAGGCCCATCCATGAAATCAGCACGGCCACCAGCACCCCGGTGAAGCCGATGACGGCGCCCACCGACAGGTCGATACCGCCCGAGATAATGACGAAGGTCATGCCCACGGCGGCAATGCCCAGGAAGGCATTGTCGGTGAGGAAATTGCCGAGCACGCGGGTCGACAGCATGCCGGGGAACTGCACGACGCTGAGGGCATAGGCGATGAGGAAGATGACGGCGGTGGCGGCGAGCGGGCGAAGACTGCGTTTCATTTCGAGCTCGCCTGCCTGCTGTCGCGTTTGAAGAAGCCGGCCGCATTGCCGACCAGCGGCGATTGCAGCATCAGGATGAGGATGATCATCCCGGCCTTGACGATGAGGTTGAATTCGGGCCGGAAGCCCGAGACCAGGATGCCGGTATTCATGGCCTGGATGATGAGGGCACCGACCACGGCCAGCGGGATGGAGAATTTGCCGCCCAGCAGCGACGTGCCGCCGATGACCACGGCCAGGATGGCGTCGAGTTCAAGCCACAGGCCGGAATTGTTGGCATCGGCGCCGCGGATATCGGCCGCCACGATAATGCCGGCGACTGCAGCACAGAGGCCACTGAGGGCATAGACCAGCATCAGCAGCATGCGGCTATGGATGCCGGCCAGCGAGGCGGCGGCGCGGTTGACGCCGATGGCCTGGATGAAGAGGCCGATGGCGGTGCGCCGCACCAGCAGCGTCACCAGGATCATCAGCACCAGCGCGATGACTGCGGCCATGGGGAAGCCGAAGAATGAACCGGTGCCGATGAAGATCAGCGACGGCTCATTGAAGGTGACGATATAGCCCTCGGTGATGAGCTGGGCGATGCCGCGGCCGGCCACCATCAGCACCAGCGTGGCGATGATGGGCTGGATATCGAGCACGGCCACCAGGAACCCGTTCCAGAGGCCACAGGCGAGGCCCACGGCCAGGGCAGCAACGACCGCGATGGGCGTCGGATAACCCGCCACAACCATGGTCGCGGCGACGGCGCCGCAGACGGCCATGATGGCGCCGACGGACAGGTCGACGCCCTTGGTGGCGATGACCCCGGTCATGCCGATGGCCAGGATCGCCACCGGGGCGCCGCGGTTGAGCACGTCGATCAGGCTGCCGAACAGGCGCCCATCCTGCCAG
>NZ_CAMLHM010000098.1 GCF_946479885.1 uncultured Devosia sp. | reverse complement strand
AACGCCTTCGTCATCTGCATCACCAACCCGCTCGACGCCATGGTCTGGGCGCTGCAGAAGTTTTCGGGCCTGCCCACCAACAAGGTGATCGGCATGGCCGGCGTGCTCGACAGCTCGCGCTTCATCCACTTCATCGCCGAAGAACTGGGCGTTTCGACCGAGGACGTGACCGCCTTCGTGCTGGGCGGCCATGGCGACACCATGGTGCCGCTGACCCGTTATTCGACCGTTGCCGGCATCCCGCTGACCGACGTGGTCAAGATGGGCTGGATGAGCAAGGAAAAGCTCGACAGCATCGTGCAGCGCACCCGCGATGGCGGCGCCGAGATCGTCGGCCTGCTCAAGACCGGTTCGGCCTTCTACGCACCGGCCGCTTCGGCCATCGCCATGGCCGAGAGTTACCTCAAGGACAAGAAACGCGTGCTGCCGTCGGCGGCCTACCTTGATGGCCAGTATGGCGTCAAAGGCACCTATGTCGGCGTGCCCGTGGTGATCGGTGCCGGTGGCGCAGAGAAGGTCATCGAGATTTCGCTGAACTCGGCCGAGCAGAAGGCGTTCGACAAGTCGGTCGGCGCCGTCGAAGGGCTGATCGAGGCCTGCAAGAAGATCGCGCCGAAGCTGGCTTAAGACTATCAGTAGACCTCATCCTGAGCCTGTCGAAGGACGAGGTCGTGGCAACATAGCGGTACGCCCTCGTGGTTCGACAAGCTCACCATGAGGGCTACTGTTTACCTCGGCTCAGGTCGAACACCCATCCAAGGGGACTTTGAATGAACATCCATGAACATCAGGCCAAAGAGCTGCTGAAATCCTACGGCGCGCCGGTTGCGGCGGGCGTGGCGATTTTCTCGGCGGATGAAGCCGAAGCGGCCGCCAAGTCGCTGCCGGGTCCGCTTTATGTGGTCAAGAGCCAGATCCATGCCGGTGGCCGTGGCAAGGGCAAGTTCAAGGAACTCGGGCCCGATGCCAAGGGCGGTGTGCGCCTTGCCAAGTCGGTTGCCGACGTGGTGACCAATGCCAAGGAAATGCTGGGCAATACGCTGGTGACCAAGCAGACCGGCGATGCCGGCAAGCAGGTCAACCGCCTCTATATCGAAGATGGCGCCGATATCGCGCGCGAGCTCTATACCTCGCTGCTGGTCGATCGCACCACCGGCCGCGTCTCGTTCGTGATCTCGACCGAAGGCGGCATGGACATCGAAGCGGTGGCGCATGACACGCCCGAGAAGATCATCGCCGTCGATATCGACCCGACCGCTGGTGTGACCGAGGCGAACATTGCCGAGATCGTTGCCGCGCTCAAGCTCGATGGCGATGCCAAGGCCGATGCGGCCAAGCTGTTCCCCATCCTCTACAAGGCGTTCACCGAAACCGACATGAGCCTGTTGGAAGTGAACCCGCTGATCGTGATGACCGACGGCCACCTGCGCGTGCTCGACGCCAAGGTCAGCTTCGACAACAACGCCGCGTTCCGCCATGAAGAGCTGAAGCCGCTGCGCGACCTCAGCGAAGAAGACGCCAAGGAAATCGAAGCGTCCAAGTTCGACCTCGCCTATGTGGCGCTGGACGGCAATATCGGCTGCATGGTCAACGGCGCGGGCCTGGCCATGTCGACCATGGACATCATCAAGCTCTATGGCGCCGAGCCGGCAAACTTCCTCGACGTTGGCGGCGGTGCCTCCAAGGAGAAGGTGACGGCAGCGTTCAAGATCATCACGGCCGATCCGGCGGTGAAGGGCATCCTGGTCAACATCTTCGGCGGCATCATGCGCTGCGACGTCATCGCCGAAGGCGTGATTGCCGCGGTCAAGGAAGTGGGCCTCGAAGTGCCGCTGGTGGTTCGCCTGGAAGGCACCAATGTCAAGGAAGGCAAGGCCATCCTCGATCAGTCGGGTCTCAACGTCATTTCGGCCGATGATCTCGACGATGCCGCCCAGAAGATCGTCAAGGCGGTGCAGGGCTAGCGCCATGCGCGCCGGTCTTGCCCTCATCGCTGCCCTTGCCCTCTGCGTGACGCCTGCCGTCGCGCAGGGCAAGACCAAGGCGGGCGCCGTGCCGCAAGGCGTGCAGGCGCTGGAAATGTGCGAGACCTTTGCGGCCGGCGACGTGCTGGCGGTGGAAGCGGCCATCGAGAAGGGCTGGGACGCCTATGAAGAGACGGCCGAGACGCCTTTCGTGAAGTCCTATTCGGGCAGCAAGGAGCTGCCCGGCATCGGCTACGCGACCATGTTCGCGCTGGTCGAGGACTATCCGCAGAACACGTTTGGCTATTGCCGCGTCGACGTGACGGAAATCACCGGCAATGCGGACAATGAAGTGCAGGCGATCCAGAGCCTGGATCGTTATGAGGGACAGGTGATCCAGAATGGCGACGGCAACTTCGCCAGCCTGACCGGCATCACCGACAAGAACCGGATGCTGCTGACGCACCTGGCCGAGGGCAAGTTCGTCATCCAGCTGTCCATCATCACCCCCAAGGCCGGGGCGGACCAGTAGCATGGCCGTTCCCCACAAAATCAACCTCGTCAGCGCTGCCGAGAGCCAGATCAAGGGTGTCTGGCAGCCGCATGTCGCGGGCGATGTCAATGACAGCCAGGTCAAGATCGCCAAGTTCGGCGAGGTCTTCGACTGGCATGCGCATGAGGCCGAGGACGAGGGGTTCCTCGTGCTCAAGGGCCGCATCGCCATCGATTTCCGCGACGGCAGCGTGGAACTGGGCGAGGGGGATTTCCTCGTCGTGCCGCGCGGCGTCGAACATCGTCCGCGCTCGATCACGCCTGAGCCCATCGTGCTCATGGTGGAACCGTCCACCACTCTCAACACCGGCAATGCGCAAAGCGCCTTGACCGTTACTCAACTCAATCGACTTCAATAGGAAGAGCCATGTCCATCCTCGTCAACAAAGACACAAGGGTTCTCGTACAGGGCCTGACCGGCAAGACCGGCACGTTCCATACCGAGCAGGCGCTGGCCTATTACGGCACCAAGATGGTGGGCGGCACCCACCCCAAGAAGGGTGGCGAGACCTGGTCGTCGGGCGTCGACGGTACCGAGCTGCCGATCTTCACCTCGGTCGCCGAGGGCAAGGAGCGCACTGGCGCCAATGCTTCGGTGATCTATGTGCCGCCTCCGGGTGCCGCCGCTGCCATCGAAGAAGCGATCGATGCGGAAATCCCGCTCATCGTCTGCATCACCGAAGGCGTGCCTGTTCTCGACATGGTGCGGGTCAAGGCCAAGCTCGAAAAGTCCAAGTCGCGGTTGATCGGACCGAACTGCCCGGGCGTGCTGACGCCGGAAGAATGCAAGATCGGCATCATGCCGGGCTCGATCTTCTCCAAGGGCTCGGTGGGCATTGTTTCTCGAAGCGGCACGCTTACCTATGAAGCCGTGTTCCAGACCACCAATGAAGGCCTTGGCCAGACCACTGCCGTCGGCATCGGCGGCGACCCGGTCAAGGGCACCGAGTTCATCGACATGCTCGAAATGTTCCTCGCCGACGAAGCGACCAAGTCGATCATCATGATCGGCGAAATCGGCGGTTCGGCCGAGGAAGACGCAGCGCAGTTCCTGATCGACGAAGCCAAGCGCGGCCGCAAGAAGCCGATGGCCGGCTTCATCGCGGGCCTCACCGCTCCCAAGGGCCGCACGATGGGCCATGCCGGCGCCGTTATTTCGGGCGGCAAGGGCGGCGCGGAAGACAAGATTGCGGCGATGGAAGCGGCGGGTATCCGCGTGTCCAAGTCGCCGGCGCGCATCGGCCGGACGTTGGCGGAAGTGCTGAAGGGCTAAGCAGGTGCGGCTGGAATCCATTCCGTTCGGGACAACCGACTGGTCTGGCGTCGAGCCGGAACTGCATGCCGGCGATGTCGGGGAAGCCGTCTGGCGGACCCGGCTGTTCGGACCAGCCGACAATCCGGTGCGGGTGCGGATGGTGGAATATTCGGCGGGGTATGTGGCGGACCACTGGTGCGCCAAGGGACATATCCTGCTGTGCCTGTCCGGCGACCTGTCGACGACGCTCGAGGACGGGCGGACGTTCGAACTGGGCGCCGGAATGAGTTATCAGGTCGCCGACGATGCAGAGAAGCATCGCTCGGCGAGCAGAAGCGGTGCCGTGCTTTTCATCGTGGATTGAACCCATTGGTCGAAAGTCGGTCGCGCTTCGGACACAGAACGGTGCTAGTGGTTCGCCGTCTGTGACGATAAGTATGACTAAATGAGCCGCGGACCTGCTCAGGGGACGCATCACTTAACAGGATACTAAGAAAAAGCGGTCAGTATCCGCACAAAATCAGGGACCGCATGAGACCGGTTACGGCCGGTTCGTTGAGAAGGATGGCGGGGCGTGGGCCTCGCATGAAAAGCGATGACACGACAGGAAAAGAACGACACGTTCTTGCTGACTTCGTTCCTCTATGGTGGGAACGCCGACTATATCGAACAGCTTTATTCCCGCTACAAGACAGACCCCGCCAGTGTCGATGACACGTGGAAGAGCTTCTTTTCCAAGCTCGACGACGGCGAGGGTGTCGCCCAGCAAAATGCCGAGGGTCCCAGCTGGGGCCGCAAGGACTGGCCGCAGAGCGCCAATGGCGAACTGGTCAGTGCCCTGGACGGCAACTGGGGTGAGATCGCCGTCAAGACCGAGAAGGCCGTAGCCAAGAAGGCCGAGGCGCTGGGCGTTGCCAAGTCCTCCGTCGCCGACGTGCTGCAGGCCACGCGCGACTCCATCCGCGCCATCATGATGATCCGTGCCTATCGCATGCGCGGGCACCTGCATGCCGATCTCGACCCGCTGAAGATGAAGGCGGACGAGCCGGCGCCCGAGCTCGACCCCAAGAGCTACGGCTTTACCGACGCCGACTACGGTCGCAAGATCTTCATCGATAACTATCTGGGCCTCGAATACGCGACCATCCCAGAGATGCTGGCCATCCTGCAGCGCACCTATTGCGGCACTGTCGGCATCGAGTTCATGCATATCTCCGATCCCGAAGCCAAGCAGTGGATCCAGGAACGCATTGAAGGTCCCGACAAGGAAATCACCTTCACCAAGGAAGGCAAGAAGGCCATCCTGAGCAAGCTGATCGAGGCCGAGGGCTTCGAGAAGTTCATCGACGTCAAGTATACCGGCACCAAGCGCTTTGGCCTGGATGGCGGGGAATCCACCATTCCGGCGCTTGAGCAGATCATCAAGCGCGGCGGTGCGCTGGGGATCAAGGACATCGTGCTGGGCATGGCCCATCGCGGCCGCCTCAACGTGCTGACGCAGGTGATGGCCAAGCCGCACCGCGCGCTGTTCCATGAATTCAAGGGCGGCGCCTTCTACCCCGACGACGTCGAGGGTTCGGGCGACGTGAAGTACCACCTGGGTGCTTCCTCGGACCGCGAATTCGACGGCAACAAGGTGCACCTGTCGCTGACGGCCAACCCGTCCCACCTCGAGATCGTCGATCCGGTGGTGCTGGGCAAGTCGCGCGCCAAGCAGGACCAGCACATCGCGCCCGACGGCAAGCTGGTCAATATCGCGGTTGACGGCAAGCCGGACCGCTCGATGGTGCTGCCGCTGCTGATCCATGGCGATGCCGCCTTTGCCGGGCAGGGCGTGATCGCCGAGTGCCTGGGCCTTTCGGGCCTCAAGGGGCACCGCACGGGTGGCTCGATCCACTTCGTGATCAACAACCAGATCGGCTTCACCACGAGCCCGATGTATTCGCGCTCGTCTCCGTACCCGACCGACGTCGCCAAGATGATCGAGGCGCCGGTGTTCCATGTGAACGGCGACGATCCGGAGGCCGTGGTGTTCGCGGCCAAGGTCGCCGTCGAATACCGCCAGAAGTTCGGCAAGCCTGTCGTCATCGACATGTTCTGCTACCGCCGCTTCGGCCATAACGAAGGCGACGAGCCCAGCTT
>NZ_CAMLHM010000097.1 GCF_946479885.1 uncultured Devosia sp. | reverse complement strand
TTACAAATCAGGTGCTCTACCAACTGAGCTATACCGGCACGTGCCGCCTCCTAGCACTGCGACCGGTGTTGCGCAACTCGCGATCCGTCGCGCCATGGCGCTACGTCGGACCCGTCACTGCTGCGGTGCCTGGACGCTGAGATGACCGAGCTTGTCCGGGTTTCGCATGCCGCCGTCGCAGTTCGATAAAGCTTTAGCGACCGTACCAACATGTGGGCAGGCTTCAGCCCCTACAATGGTCATCATGAATGAACGCAGGGCATTGCCGCGCGAGGCGGTCCACTTGGAAGCAACCATCGTCACCGATGGCGGCGTAACCCGCTTTGACGGCGCGGTTCTCAACATGACGGCGCTGGGGGCGCGGGTCGAGGTACCGCCCAATCACCAATTGCCGGACAGCTTCTACATGCTGATGCCCGATCACCGCATGCAACCCTGCCGGATCGTCTGGCGCGACGGGATGCGCGTCGGCCTGCAATTCGAGACTTAGGCCCGCGCAGGGTTAGTAGGGCAGGGCCGGCGGCAGCGGCAGGGCATACCAGGCCTCGACCACCACCAGGGCGCGATAGGCCGGTTGGTAATAGTGCCCGGCCTGGCATTCGAGCAGCGATGCTATCGAGCGCGACGAGCCGCGCAGCGACAGGCCGAGCGTTCCGGTCAAGGGCGCATTGCCGGCCAGGCCCGCATCGTGGAGGTAGAGATCGAGCCGCGATCCGGCTGCCACTTCCTCGAGAAAATGCGGCCGGATGCCGGGATAGATGTGGAAGCCGTTATAGCTGTCGACGGCGCCAGTGAACTGGCGCCACTCGTAGCCGGCTACCTGCCAGGTGGATCGGGCATTGCGCGGCAGGTTCACGCCCTTGACGAAGGCATAGGTCGGGCCCAGCGGCACGCCGTAGAAGCCGACGGTGACCCCGTTCTGCTCGGTGGCGGCGACGCAGAGCGGCCCCACCGCCGTGTCGCGTATCGAGAAGGCCCACCCACCGCCACCAGCCCAGGCGGGGACCTGCAGGATGGCCGTTATCAACAGGGCAAGCAGCACGCGCATGGGAAATCTCCTCGCTTCCATGCTCACAGCAATGCGCTAAGCACCAGAAAGTTAGAAAACTCGCATTTTAGGACATTTGCGCCGATCGGCCGGGCCGTGGAGTCGCCGATCACAACGTCGTCAGCGGCGAACCATTCGCCGGGCCGGGCGTTGAAGGACAGCAGGCTTGCCCCTGCGACCTCCAGACTTCCCGTATTTGACCCCCGGCTGATGCACACGGCCGGGGGATTTTTTTGCCGGCAAGGTCGCGACGCTCACAATTCCTTTTCGGCCAGCTCCCTGAACGCATCCGGCACGGCACCCGGCGCCTCCAGCACCACTGAACCATAGCCGATCGCCTCCCAGCCAAACCGGCCACGCACTTCATCCATGGCGCGGTCAGCCTGCCAGCGCGCAGCACCACGCCGGGCACCGGGCCGCCGCGGTTCGTCGGCCAGCCCGAGACCAAACTCGAGTTGCATGCCCTCGACCAGCGCCAGATGCGACACGGAAATGCCAAGCAGCGAGATAAACCGCTCCTGCGGAAAGTCCCGCCGGACGCTGCGCACCAGATCCTCCGCCACTTCCGCCAGGATCGCCGTTGCCGCCACGGCGGCGGGCAGCGTCACGGAGCGAGTGACGGCGCGCAGATCGGCAAAGCGTACCCGCGCCGTTACCGTTCGGCCCGATAACGACTTGTTGCGCAGCCGCGAACCGATGCGATCGGCCAGGAGCCGCAATGTCGGGCGAAACACCCATTCCTCGAATGGCTTGCGGCCCAGCGCCGATTGCGCACCGGCCGAGCGGGCGCGGCGACGCGTTTCGATAACCCGCGGGTCCCGGTTCCAGGCCAGCGCGGCCAGCTTCTGTCCGGCGGCCTGACCCACCAGCCGTTCCAGCGATTGCCCCGGCATATCCGCCAGCTGCCCGATGGTGCGGATGCCGGCTTCGGCCAGCTTGGCGCTGGTCACCGGCCCCACGCCCCACATCAGGTCAACGGGCAGGTCATGCAGGAACGCCATTTCTCGCGCCGGGTCGATCACCACCAACCCATCGGGCTTGGCCACCTGCGAGCCGATCTTGGCCAGGTGCTTGGTCCGCGCCACCCCGATCGAAATGGGCAGTCCGATTTCTGCGCGCACCCGCCGGCGGATGGTCTGGGCGATCTCGGCCGGTGGCCCGAACAGATGTGCCGTGCCGGCCACGTCGGCGAAGGCCTCGTCGATCGAAATGCGCTCCACCAGCGGCGTATAGTCTCCCAGGATGGCAATGGCCGCATCGCCCAGCCGCTGGTACTCGCTGAAATGCCCGCCGACAAACAGCAGATGCGGGCACAGTTCCTTTGCCCTTCGGCCGGGCATGCCGCCGCGCACTCCGAATGCCCTGGCCTCATAGGACGCGGCCAGCACCACGCCGCCACCCACCGCGATGGCTTTGCCGCGCAGGGCCGGATCGAGCAATTGCTCGACCGACGCGTAGAACGCGTCGAGATCCGCGTGAAGGATCGTCGCCTCGGCCAAGCCCGCACCTGTTCCGCTCAATGAGAGAACATAAAGGGAACAAATGCAGCGCGCCGTCAAGTCCCGGGGGCATTCGGCGCGGACAGGTCAACCCAATGTCGGGTTCAATCTGGCCTGTGCCATCTGCCGCTCGATATCTGCCAACAGGCCCGGCAATTCGCCTGGCGAGCGGATGGTATAGCGGGGCACTTCATGCGCCGCGGCCGGAATATGGCTGCGTTTCTTCGACCAGTTCTGCCAGATGCTGATGATCCCCAGCCTGTTGGCCCCGCCAATGTCGCGCTCCAGATGGTTGCCCACCATCACGATATCAGCGGCGTCATCGGGGCCCAGGCCCAGCGCGGTCATGGCCAGCTCGAACATGCGTCGGTCGGGCTTCTCGCAGCCGGCCGTTTCCGAAATCACCTGGGCGTGGAAATGCGGCGCGATGCCGTGGCCCCCCAATATCGTCTCGAAGCTGCGCACCCTGCCATCGGCGACGAGGGCAATCCGGTAGCCCTCGCTGGCCAGCGCGCGCACCATTTCGAGGGCACCGGGGATGAGGGCCGCTTCGATCACATAGCCGTCGGCGTCCAACCGCTCGCTCGCCTCGTTGACCATCGTGTCGCCGCTGTCGAGGAACACGGCCTTGAGCAAAGGCTGCTCCTGCCGCACCTGCGCCAGCACCGCCTTGACCCGTCCAGGAATCCACGCGGCCAGGTTGTCCCAGCTCAGGAATTCGGCGCTCGCCAGTTCGAAACGCTGGTGGAAGCTGAAGGTCGGCAGGAACGCGCGCGCCTGCAGGTAGCGCTTGACCGCCCGGTGGTCCTCGGCCGTCACCTCGGCAAGGGCAGGGCGGAACATGTCGTTGATCAGCACGCCGTCGCGGCCCGCCAGCTCCTGGCAGCATATCGCTGCTAGTTCACTGGTCTTGCCCTGCTCCTCTGGCGTTGCCGTGAAGGCGTGCTTGCCTGGTGTCGATACCAGGGTCACGCGTCCATCTTGCAGCGGCAGCCCGCCATTGGCGGACGTCATGGCGAACTTGCCGCCATGCGCGCTGGCCTCCACCCCCACCACGTTGTCGGCCGCATCGAGCTTGAGCCAGATATGCTCGAGCTCATAGAGGTGCTGGATGTCCCAGTCCCACCAGATGGCATATTCGATGACCTTGGCGACTCCGGCCTCAAACTCGATCTCCAGCCGGCTCGATGGCGAGCGGCCGGGCGCATCCAGCACCGATATGCCGACATGACTGGGCAGGAACGGTTCGTTGTCGCCGAACAGCACTGCCGGCGCCAGGCGCCGTGCCAATGTGATATCCGCGGCTGTGACCGGCCGGTTGGTAGAGGATTCATCGAAGTCTGAAACGGCAGTCTTCATTCTTTTGGTCGCTTTCAGCATGTAGTCTTGGTCGAACGATAGCGCGGACTGGCCGCCGGGGTCGGCCGCCTCGTAAATTCGGTCGACAGATCAGGGAACAGGCGTACAGTGTCTGTTCCGCCTAGACTCGGAAAGGGAACATGCATTCCACGATTCAATTGATCAACCTGCTGGGAGCCGGGGCTCTGCTGCTCTGGGGCTTGCGGATGATCAAGACCGGCGTCATGCGGGCCTTTGGGGCGTCGTTGCGCCTGTGGATTGCCAAGGGCACCGGCAATCGTTTTGCCGCAGTCCTCTCGGGAATCATGGCCACGCTGGCGCTGCAATCGAGCACCGCCACTGCCGTCATCACGGCGTCCTTTGCCAGCAACGGCGCCATCAATCCGCGCATGGCGCAGGCCGTGATGCTGGGCGCCAATGTGGGCACCGCCATCGCGGCGGTGGTCCTGTCGCTCGATGTGCACTGGTTTGCCTCCGCCATGATCCTGGTGGGCGTCACCGTGTTCCAGCTCAGCAAATATTCCCGTGGCAAGGGTATCGGCCGCGCCATTCTGGGCCTGGGCCTGATGCTGCTGGCGCTGCAGCTGGTCGGCACCGTCACCGGTCCGCTGCGCGAATCCGAGGTGATGATCGCCATCCTCAGAGGTCTCGGCGATGCGCCGGCCTTTGCGCTTATCCTGGCGGCAGTTCTGGCGCTCGTCGCCTCGTCGAGCCTCGCCGTCGTGCTGTTCGTGGCACTGCTGGCCTCGGCCGGCATCGTTTCGCCGCCGCTCGCGGTGACGCTGGTTGCCGGCGCCAATCTCGGTGGCGCCATTCCGCCATTCCTGGCGGTGCTGCATGAGGGCGTCGAAGCGCGGCGGCTGACGCTGGCCAATCTCGTCGTCCGGGCCATCGGCGCCATCGTCCTGACCATCTTCGCCGTGCCCGCAGCCAACCTGCTGCAGGCAATACTTCCCAACGCCGACAGCCTCGCCATCGCCGCCCATATCGGTTTCAGCCTGGTGCTGCTCGTCCTGTTCCTTCCCATACTGGGGCCCATCGGCAAGCTCGCGGCCTTGGCCGTGCCCAGGCCGGCTACGCCCGAACGGGGCACCAATTATCTCGATGACAGCGTGCTCGATACGCCCACCATCGCGCTCGCCGCCGCCCAGCGCGAAACGCTGCGCGTCAGCGATATCGTGCTGCGCATGCTGCGCGGCAGCCTCGATGCGCTGCGCAAGCCCGGCCCCGCCACGCGCAGCGACGTCTCGATGCTCGACGACGATGTCGATGCCCTGCACCAGGCCATAAAGCTCTACCTGACCCGCCTGGACCAGACCGAACTCGATGCCGACGATGCGGCCCGCTCCGCCGAGATCATGAGCTTTGCCATAAATCTTGAGCATATCGGCGATATCGTCGAGGGCGGCCTGTGCGATGTTGCCGGCAAGATTGCCAAGCGCCAGCTCAAATTCTCCGCCGATGGCCTGGCGGAAATCGTCGCGCTCTACGAAAAGACCATCACCAACATGCAGTTGAGCCAGACCGTGTTCATGACCGGCGATCCCCAACTGGCCCGCCAGCTGGTGGCGGCCAAGGTCGAGGTCCGCCAGCTCGAGGCCCGCTCAGCCAAGGCGCATATCCAGCGCGTCCGCGAACGCGTGCCGGCTTCGGTCGAAACCAGCTCGCTGCATCTCGATACGCTGCGCGATCTCAAGCGCATCACCGCGCATCTGGCCTCGGTCGCTTATCCCATCCTCGAAACCAAGGGCGAGCTCGACGAGAGCCGCCTGCGTCCCAACGCCGTCCTCGAACCGAAGACGGTCTCGGAATAGCCGGAGCCTTCCATGAATTATGATGCCGTGCTCGCCGACATGGTCACCGTCGCGCGCGAAGCGGGCGCCTTGACCCTGGCCTATTTCAAGCGCTTCCGCGACCTGGAGGTCGGCATCAAGGGCCCGGCCGATTTCGTCTCCGAAGCCGACAAGGAGAGCGAACTCCTCATCCGCAAATTCCTGTTCGAGCGCTATCCCGATTGGAGCTTCACCGGCGAGGAATTCGACCCCGTCGACACCGACAACGAGCATCGCTGGCTGGTCGACCCCATCGACGGCACCACCAATTTCATCAACGGCATGCACTACACCATCTC
>NZ_CAMLHM010000096.1 GCF_946479885.1 uncultured Devosia sp. | reverse complement strand
CCGAACCGGCCGATCGGCTCGTTCATGTTCCTGGGGCCAACCGGCGTCGGCAAGACCGAGCTGACCAAGAGTCTCGCCCAGTTCCTGTTCGATGACGAGACCGCGATGGTGCGGCTCGACATGAGCGAGTTCATGGAGAAGCACTCGGTGGCCCGGCTGATCGGCGCCCCTCCGGGCTATGTCGGCTATGACGAAGGCGGCGTGCTGACCGAAGCGGTGCGGCGCCGGCCCTATCAGGTGGTCCTATTCGACGAGATCGAGAAGGCGCATCCTGACGTGTTCAACGTGCTGCTGCAGGTGCTCGACGATGGGCGGCTGACGGACGGGCAGGGGCGGACGGTCGACTTCCGCAACACGGTCGTTATCCTCACCTCGAATCTGGGCGCCGAGTATCTCGTCGATCTCAAGGACGGGGACTCGGTCGAGCTGGTGCGCGGCAAGGTGCTCGACATGGTCAAGCAGGCGTTCCGCCCGGAATTCCTCAACCGCATCGACGAGATCCTGCTGTTCCACCGGCTGGGTCGCGAGCATATGGGCTCGATCGTCGACATCCAGTTCGGCCGGCTGGGCCAGTTGCTGAAGGATCGCGACATCCGTCTCGAACTGACGCCGCGGGCCCGGGAGTGGCTGGCCAATGAAGGCTACGATCCCGCCTATGGGGCGCGTCCGCTCAAGCGGGTGATCCAGCGGTCGGTGCAGGATGGTCTGGCCGACGAAATCCTCGGTGGCCGGGTCAGCGATGGCTCGAGCGTGGTGGTCGATGCCAATGAAGACGGCATCGTGCTGCTGCCCGGTGGCGCCGGCGAAGCCAACGCGGCGGCGTAATCAGGGAGGCCGGTCGCAAGACCGGCCTTTTTCGTTGCCATGTGCTCCTGTCCAGTATAGAACAAAAAGAGAACACAAGAGGCGACGCCATGGCTGACAAGATTGATTATGTCGAGTTTCCCTCCACCAACCGGGCCGTGACCAGCGCCTTCTTCCAGGCCGCCTTTGGTTGGGGCATTACCAGCTATGGCCCGGACTATGATGGCATCAACAATGCCGGGATCGATGGCGGCATCGACCAGTCTGCCGACAAGGTCGCCGCCACCATGGCCGTGGTGCGGACGGCCGACCTGGACGATGCGGAGCGCCGGGTGCGGGCGGCCGGCGGCACGATCACGCGTCCGCAGTTCGATTTTCCAGGTGGGCGGCGTTTTCACTTCCGCGAGCCGGGTGGCAACGAGATGGCGGTGTATGTGGCGACGGAATAGGCTCGCGCGGGAATCAGCACCGGACGCATCATGACCCAGGATATCGCCGCGCCGCAGAGCCGCCGTTTCGTCTTGATTGCCGCCATCCTGGCTTCGAGCATGGGCTTTATCGATGGCTCGGTGATTTCGATCGCCATTCCCGCCATCCGCGCCAATCTGGGCGCGACGCTGGCCGATGCCCAGTGGGTCAGCAATGGCTATATGCTGTTCCTGTCGGCGCTGATCCTGCTGGGCGGCGCCGCGGGCGACCGGTTTGGCTTGCGCAATACGTTCGGGCTGGGCATTGCCGTATTCGTGGTCGCGTCGATTGTCTGCGCGATCGCGCCGACGCCGCTGGTGCTGATCATCGCGCGCGCGGTGCAGGGGACCGGCGCCGCCTTCATGGTGCCGGGCAGTCTCGCCATCATCGCCAAGGCCTATCCGCGCGAGGAGCGGGGCAAGGCCATCGGCATCTGGGCCGCGGCTTCCTCGCTCACCACGATCGGCGGGCCGATCATCGGCGGCTTCATGTTGACGGCCCTGGGCGAATGGAGCTGGCGGCTGGTTTTCGCCATCAACCTGCCGCTGGGGCTGGTGGCGCTGGCATTGCTTTGGTTCCGCGTGGCGCAGGACCGGCCGGAAGCGGGGCGGCGGCTCGACGTGGTCGGCGCTATCCTGGCGACCCTGGCCTTGATGCTGATCGCCTATGGCCTGACCGGCGACGGCAGCGAAAGCGTTCCGCCGCTGTCCCACACCCTTATCTGGTGCGGCGCCGGGCTCGTGCTCGCCGTGGCCTTCATTATATGGGAGGCGCGCAGCGCGGCACCGATGCTGCCCCTTAGGCTGTTTCGCAAGCTCGGATTTTCCGGCGCCAATGGGCTGACCTTCGCGCTCTATTTTGCGCTGGCCGGCACCATGTTCTTCCTGCCGATGACCATGATCGGCGGCTGGGGGGAATCGCCCGCAACAGTGTCGCTGGCGCTGCTGCCATTGGGCCTGGCCCTGACCGCGCTTTCCTCGTTCAGCGGCAAATGGGCCGACCGGTTCGGACCAGGACCGTTGATCGCCCTGGGTTCGCTGATCGTCGCGGGTGCCTTTGCCGGCCTCGGGCTCACTGCGCCGATGCACTCGGTGTGGCTGGCCGTACTGCCCTGCATGGTGCTGCTGGGGCTGGGCATGGGCCTGGTGGTGTCGCCATTGTCGACGGCGGTCATGACCTCGGTCGAGGATGGGGATACCGGCGTGGCATCGGGCGTCAATAATGCAGTGGCGCGGGTGGCGGGGCTGGTGGCCGTGGCATTGCTGGGGGCTGTCATCGCCCCGGTCTTTGAGGCGGCGCTGGGTTCGGCCGCCGAGTTGCCGATCTTTTTCGGCATGATGACGGATGGGTTGAGCGCCGAAGACGAGGCGTTGCGGCTGGCTGCGACTGATGCCGCCTTTGCCACGGTCGCCTATGTGACGGCAGCGCTGAGCCTGGTTTCGGCGGCCGTCGCCTGGCTGACCCTGGAGCGCAAGGGCTTCTAGGGGCTGGCCTGTGCGACGGTCACCGGTGCCGGATCGCGCGCCATCAGGTCGTTGATCTGGGCCATGGTCTGCTGGAATGCCGGCTCATATTGCTGGGCCAGCACATTGTCCTTGGGCAGCTTGACGCTCAGCGGGTCGACGAGATTGCCGTTGATCTTGATCTCGAAATGCAGGTGCGGGCCGGTCGACTGGCCGGTCGAGCCGACATAGCCGATGATCTGGCCCTGGCGCACATGGCTGCCAACCTCGAGGCCGTCGACGTAACGCGACATGTGGCCATAGGCGGTTTCGTAGCCGTTGACGTGCTGGATCTCGACCTTGTTGCCGTAGCCCGACTGCCACTTGTAATATTTGATGATGCCATCGCCAGCCGCATAGATCGGCGTGCCCGATCGCGCCGCCAGATCGACGCCGGTATGGAGCTTGCGGGTGTGGAAGATGGGGTGGATGCGATAGCCGAAGCGGGAGCGCAGCGTACCGCCGCCTTCCAGCGGCCGGCGGGTCAGGAAGCGTTTGCCGGTTTCGCCGTCGGGATCGTAGAAATCGACGACACCATCGTCCGTGCCGAAACGGTAAAGCTGGCGCGTGGTGGTGCCAAGGGTGAGGCCGACATAGAGCAGCTCGGTACGGCCCTCGGCGTCGGGCGCGGTCTCGAGGATTTCGATGGAATCGCCGGCAGCGATCTTCTTGGTCATATCCACGTCATAGGCGAACATGCCGATGATGCGTTCGATGGTGGTGTCGTCCAGGTCATGCTTGCGGCCGGTTTCCCAAATGGAGCGATAGACGCTGGGGAGGTTGGCGACGTTGACCTCTTCGGTATCCTCGTCGGGGAAGGTGATCTCGGCTGGCGCCAGGCCGAGCACATATTGACCCTTGTCGGTCAGCGCGACCGTGGCGCGGTGCACGTCGAGATTGCTGCCGTCATCATGGAAGTAGATGCTCAGCCGATAGGGAATAAGCGTATTGGAGCTGCGCGAGGGCCCGAACAGGATGCGCAGGCGGGCGCCGGCCGGCAGCTCGGTCGAGGGGAACACGTTGGCGAGCGTGGCTTCGATCGCCGTTATCATCGCGCCGGTAAAGCCGTTGCGGCGCATCACGTCCTCGAGCGGCGTCCGCTCCTTGATGGTCAGAATGCGCTCGGCCCGCCCGAGTGCCGCATCGGCGGCCCGGGTGGTCTGCGGCACGACAGTGACGTTCTCGACAATGCCGCCCAGCGTGCCGGCGCCGGGCAGCAAGCCCAAATCCTGGACCGATGGCGCGAGAGCCGCATAGGCCAGGGTCGGGGAAGCCGGATCCTCGCTGAAGAAGGTGGCTTCCACCACGCTGCGCACATATTCGGCGGCCGACTGATCGGAAATGGCACGCGGCGGCACGAAGGTCATCGGCATGGCGGCCAGCTTGACGGCGACCTCGCCCTCGACCTCGGCGCCATAGACATCGGTGTTGATCTCCATGCCCGCGGTCGCCGCGATCGGCTGGGTGGCGTTGAGAATGGCCACCGGATCATAGTCGGGAATGCCGTCGGACAGTGACGTCGGCGCGGTGGCCAGCGTGGCCCTGATGCGCACGAAGGGCTGGTTGCGGATCATGTCGCGGCCATCGACCGTCTCGCGGATCGAGGCCTCGATGACTTGGAGATCGGAGCGGGTGGCCGTGACAGGGCGCAGCCGGGAGGATTTGGCCGAAAGATCGGTCGGCGTCAGCGCCTCGGTTTCGGGACGCGAAAGCTGGAGGGCCTCATAGGCGGTCGAGAAGGTGTCCTGGCCCTGGAAGGAGACATAGAGCGCAGCGCCCATCAGCAGGACACTGGTGAGACCGGTCATGACCGTGCCGCTCAGCCAGGCAAAACTCAGCTCGCGGCCATGGGGGATTTCGCCGTCGGTCGACTGTACCGTAAGGGCCGGGCCATCTTCGAAGCCAGTGGCCTTGAGCAGCGCGGCATGACGGTTTCTTTGCGCTGCGTTCAACGCCCCATCCTTTGATGATTCAACGGCAGTCCCTCGCAACCGATCTTCGCCGGTCTGCAACGCCCTGCGCGTAGCGCGCCTTACGTGTGCGCGCGGAGTCTATATCAATCAGCTGGCGGTATCTAAGGAAAATGCGGCGAAACTGGGAGGCGGGCCGAGGCGCAGCCTGGATCGGGGTACCGGGAGAACAGTCGCGAGGGGCGCTTGCGTCGAAAGTTCGTCGGCGTTGAGGGGCAGGGGAATGGCGCAGGCGACACCTTTCCCAGCCGGGGAGGGATCAAAGGGAGCGGCCGGCCAGATATCGGGGCGGCATCCGCTACCCAGCTCCAGCACGGCCCGTCGGGTGTAGATCGGCGGCCCTCCCTTCAGGGGCGTCGGGGGCCGAAGCGGCAGGCAAGCGAGCCATTTCCGACGAGCCGTCGTCCTTTTCCGACCTGTTGGCGCCAGGAAAGAGCCGATTCAGGCCGGACCAGGCGCCAAATGGACGATTTCGTCAGCCTGGGGCGCATGTATGGAAGCGCCGAGGCCCCGGAACTGACGGGGCGTTGAAATGATTGAGAAAAATCCGATATTGGCTGTCACGGGCGGAAACGCCTGTAATCACTGGTGGTTCAGTCGAGTTTTCCACACGGTCAAAACCGCCAAAATCAGAAAATGACGTTTTTGTCGTTTTGGGGGGTTTACAGGAAAATGGGTCGCCCCTATAACCCGCTCATCGCTGAAGAGCGCGGCGCCAAACGGCGGCGGGCACGGAAGCAAGCCACTGAAATCACTAAGAAATTAGCGATCTCAGCATGAAGGTTCCAGGCAACTGAAATCTTCTGGTTTTCGAAATTCGGTAAGAAACGAAAATCGAAAATAGGGTGTTGACAGACGAAAACGTCTCGAATACAACCCGCCACGTTGACGACGTCGAGCGCTAGCCGCTCCCACTGTTCAACGATTTCTGAAAGGGCAGACGATCTGCCGGGCAACCGGACAGAAACTTCTGTTCCCTGAAAGAATGTGGAAGCCAACGCTTCCAATGACGTCCTAGCCCGTGAGGGCAGTGAGGTCAGCTCTTTGAAATTGTGAAGATAGAAGAAAGAGAAACGTGGACGGCGAGGTTCTTGCGAACTGAAGCTGGAAGCAATTCCGGCGGAAGTTAAAAGACTTTCGATGGGTGCACGTTTTCTAAGAGAAAACAGATTGTTCTCGCAGTGACTTCGGTTGCTTGCTGAGAGCAGTGTGAGTTCTCGTCAATCATGCAAACGTGCATTCAGCGACCATGTCAGATTTCAAACTTGAGAGTTTGATCCTGGCTCAGAACGAACGCTGGCGGCAG
>NZ_CAMLHM010000095.1 GCF_946479885.1 uncultured Devosia sp. | reverse complement strand
GCGTCGCGCTCCCTCTCCTACCCCCCCCCCGCGGGGTTGGTGGTGGTGGTGTGGGGGGGGGGGGGGGCCCCCCCCCCCTTCCTCCGCATCCGACCCGGAAAAGGCCCCCTCACCCGTCGACTTCGTCGCCGACCTCTCCCCCGAAGGGAGAGGTGAAGAGGCTCCGCCCAACCGGACCACCCCATGCCCCTCCGCGACATAGCCCTGGCCCTCGGCGTCGTCCTCATCTGGGGGCTCAATTTCGTCGCCATCAAATGGGGCGTCGACGAGATCTCGCCCTTCCTGTTGACGGCCCTGCGCTATCTCGGTTGCGCCCTGCCGGCGGTGTTTTTCATTCGCAAGCCCAATGTCGGCTGGCCGATCCTTGTCGGCTATGGCCTCACCGTGGGCGTGCTGCAGTTCAGCTTCCTGTTCACCGCCATTCGCCTCGGCATGCCGGCGGGGCTGGCGAGCCTGGTCATGCAGATGCAGGTGTTCTTCACCATGGCGCTGGCCGTCGTGCTGCTGGGTGATCGGCCCACGCCGCTGCAGCTGGGCGGGGCAGCCATCGCCCTTGTCGGCCTGGGCACGATCGGGGCCGAGCATGTCGGTGGCGCCGTGCTGGTGCCGCTGCTGCTGACGCTGGTCGCGGCCGGCTTCTGGGCCATTTCCAACATCATCACCAAGCGCGCCGGCAAGATCGACATGCTGGCCTTCGTCGTCTGGGGGAGCCTCGTGCCGCCGCTGCCGATGCTGGCCCTGTCGCTGCTGGTCGATGGTCCGCAGGCGCTGGCCAGCTTGCCCGGGATCAGTCCGCAGGCGCTGTTTTCGGTCCTTTTCATCGCCTATGGTTCGACATTGATGGGTTATGGCGCCTGGGCCGTGCTGCTGGGCCGGCATCCGGCGAGCCTGATCGCTCCCTTCTCGCTGCTGGTACCGGTGGTCGGTTTTGCCGCCGCCTTCGTGTTCCTGGGTGAACAGGTTTCCGGCCTCGAGATCACGGGGAGCCTGCTGATCTTTGTGGGCCTCGTGCTCAACGTCTTCGGGCCGCGGCTGCTCACCCGGTTCCGGGTCGTCGCCTGATGCCGCTGCGCCATATCCTGCTGGCTCTGCTCGTCGTTGCCATCTGGGGCTTCAATTTCGTCATCATCAAGCTCAGCGTCGAGGCGC
The DNA here is from genome assembly GCF_946479885.1 of uncultured Devosia sp. Next base: position 5,186 of record NZ_CAMLHM010000095.1, on the reverse strand, counting down.
TGCCGCCGGTCCTGGCGGCCGGTCTGCGCTTCCTCGCCGCTGCCCTGCCGGCGGTGTTGTTCGTCCGGCCGCCCAAGGCGCCGTGGTGGCTGGTGGTGGGGTTCGGCCTCAGCTTCGGCCTGGCGCTCTATGGTTTTCTCAATCTCGCCATCGCCTGGGGCATGTCGGCGGGGCTGAGTTCGCTGGTGCTGCAGACCCAGGCCTTCTTCACCATGGCGCTGGCCTTCGTGCTGCTGGGCGAGCGACCCAGCCGGTTCCAGGTCATCGGTGCCATCATCGCCTTTGCCGGCATCGGCGTCATCGCTATCGAACGGCTTTCTGCCACAGCCTTGCTGCCGCTGGGCATGACGCTGATGGCGGCGTTGAGCTGGGGGCTGGCCAATGTGCTCACCCGGAAGGCCGGCCGGGTCAATGCGCTGGCCTTCACCGTCTGGGGGGCGCTGGTCGCGCCTTTGCCGCTGTTCGGCCTGTCGCTGCTGGTCGAGGGACCGCGCACCGTGATGGACGCGCTGGCGGGTTTCGGCTGGCAGGATGCCGGGCTGATCGCCTTCCTCGCCTATCCGGCGACGCTGCTGGGCGGCGGCATCTGGAGCTGGCTGCTCGGCCGCCATCCGGCTTCGACCGTGGCGCCATTCACGTTGCTGGTGCCGATCACGGGCCTGTTGTCGGGCTATCTGGTGCTGGGCGAAACCATCACGCCGATCGAGATCGGTGGCGCCGTGCTGGTCATATCGGGCCTGGTGGTCACCGTCTGGCGCGGACGGCCGGCTGAACCGGCCATCCACTGAGGTCGCTTACTGCGCCGGCGCTTCGGGCGTGGCCGGCAGGGCCGCAGGCTGCAGCGTATTGAGTTCATCCGCGCTCAGGCCACCGCTCGAATCGGCGTCGGCGGCATCGAATTCGGCCTGCTGCAGGTCGGTCCAGACCAGCTGCAATTCGGCAAAGCTCAGTTCGCCATTGGCGTCGGTATCGACATCGGCAAAGCTGGTCGGGCTCTGGGCGAAGGCGGCGCCGGCCGATAGACCGACAATGGCAAGGCTCAAGGCAAGTTTGTGCATCAGGTACTCCGACAGTGGGAGGCCGCGACGGGCGGCCGAGACAAGAAAAGCCACCCCAGGAGGTATGGGGTGGCTTCATTCACGCCCAGGGCTGGATGGCCAAGTGGCCACCCTGAGGGCGTTAGGGCTTAGCTGGCCGGGGCAACCGGAGCTGCGGCCAGGGTCGCAAATTCTTCCGCCGACAGCTCGCCATTGGCGTCGATATCCGCAGCCGTGAAGGCCTCTTCGGTCAGGTCAGGCAGCACGACCTGGGCTTCGGTCAGCGACACGCCGCCGCTTGCGTCGGCATCGACGGTCGCGAAATCGGGGGCAGCTGCCTGGGCGAACGCAGCGGTCGAAAGGCCGAGAACGACGAGGGACGACAGGATGATCTTCTTCATGGGAGGTTAGCTCCAATGTTGGGGAGAAAAGCGGCGACCGGTTAGCCGGCCTCCGACGAGCCACTCTCCTGCGGCCCGTGGGACAGACAATGGTTTGGCAATGTGTCTCGTCCGGGCCCGAAAATCGGCGCGCGCTGGGAGATTGTTAGGCGAAATCCAGGCAGTATGTCAGGCCTGCCGGATCAGTGTATCCGGCAAGATTTGAGCGCCATTTAAGGCCGTCGACTGGAGAAGATTTTAGATCGGCAACTTGCCGGCGCTGCGACATTCAGTACACCGCCAAGTTTACTGGCGACTATTGTTCGTCAATTCAAAGGTAACGCGACCGTGAACGCGGCTGTGAGCACTTCACAGCCGCGTCATCGCAAGTGAAACGATCAGGAAGATCAGAAATCGGGACGGACGAAATCGCCGCTTTCGCCGTCCATCACCCACAGCTCGCCGGTCGAAATGTCGAACCAGGCGCCATGCACCGCCAATTTGCCCGCCGCTTCGAGGTCGGCGACATAGGGAAAGGTGCGCAGGTTGCGGATGGAGTTGCGAATCGAGATGCGTTCGAGCGCGGTTTGGCGCTCGCCCGAGGTCAGCAGGCTGTTCTGGCCGAGCTGGCCGGGCAGGTCGCCCAGCATGCTCATCCACTTGCCGATAAAGTCGCCGGTATCGAGCGGGCTCTGGTCGGGCGCCAGGGCGGCCTTGATGCCGCCGCAGCGGCCATGGCCCATGATGACGATATTGGCGATGCCCAGCGCCTTTACGGCAAATTCGATGCCGGCCGAGGTGCCGTGCTGGCCGCCATCGGGCTGGTAGGTCGGCACCAGGTTGGCGACGTTGCGCAGCACGAACAATTCGCCCGGGCCGGCGTCGAAGATCATTTCGGGCGCCGCGCGACTGTCGCAGCAGGCAATGATCATGGTGGATGGGTTCTGGCCCTCGCTGGCGAGGTCCCGAATCCGGTCCTTCTCGCGGGCATAGCGGCCGGCCATGAAATTGGCGTGGCCCTTCAGCAGATGGTCAGGAAACCGATGCATGGCCACTCGATTAGCGATAAGCTGGGCCAAGATCAACTGCGGCCGCATACGGGCCGCGCATTGGGGCCATGCATGCTTATCTACCGCTTCCTCACCGGCGAGGACGATGCCAGCTTTTGTCACAAGGTCACCAAGGCCCTCAGCGAGGGCTGGCAGCTCCATGGTTCCCCCACCTATGCCTATGATGCGGTGGCCAAGAAAATGAAGGCCGGCCAGGCCGTCACCCGCGTAGCCAAGGACCAGCCCTACGACCCGGACAAGAAGCTGGTGGATTTCTGATATCTGTCGAACCGATTTGGCAGTCGACACCCTCCCCCTCGCGGGGAGGGATCAAAGGTGGGGGATGTTTGGCCCCAATATCGTGACTCTCAACACCCCCTCCCACCCTCCCCCGTCGAGGGGGAGGTGCCGCGCAGTGGATGCGGCAACGGCCGGTTTATCTAAACCGTCGCACCGCTGGCCAGTTTCAGTGCCAAAGCCTGCAACATCATGATCGTCTTGGCATCCATGATGGTGCCCGCCACCACCATGGCCAGTGCCTCGTCGAGCCCCAGCTCGAACACCTCGATATCCTCGCCCTCGGCGCTGAGGCCGCCGCCTTCGGCCTGGCGCTGGCCGGGCGTGTAGCGCGCCAGGAAGCAGGCGCATTTCTCGGTCAGCGAGCCGCCGCTCATATAGGCGTTGAACAGGAACTCGATGGCTTCGGGTTCGTAGCCGGTTTCCTCGAGGGCCTCGCGCCGTGCCGCCGCTTCGGGCTCCTCATCGCCGTCGAGCAATCCTGCCGGGGCCTCGATCAGCCAGGCCGGATCGCCATTGAGATGTGGCGGCAGGCGAAACTGCCGCGTCAGGATCACCCGGCGCTCGATCGGCGCGAACATCAGCACCGCGGCGGCGCTGCCATGGTCGTAGACCTCGCGCAGCACGGTCTGCCGCGTGCCATCCTGCCTGATATGGTCGACCTCGTAACGGTCCAGCCGCCCCCAGCCGCGGGCCAGCGGGGTGATGCTCTTGACGGTTACGCTGTCGCTCATGATGGCTCCTTGTCGAGCCCGTCTTCTGCCCCAAAGCTGCCCGACCGGCCACAGGCAATTGCGAATGCCAGCCAGACCCCAGGCGCCTCTCGCACACCCGGTGCGTTATACGAACAAAGTGCGGAATGCGCCAAAAGTCTCAGCCCAGCGCTTTGATTTTGTAACCTTTGGGCGCTAGAAGTCTCGAACCATTCCAAACTGCCCACGGCCAAAGTCCGTGCACCAGCGAGGCTCCATGACGGTTCGCTCCCGCCCGCTTTCCCCCCATCTGCAGATCTACCGCTGGACCATCACCATGGCCATGTCGATCGCCCATCGCGCCACCGGCATCGCCAATTATGCCGGCACGGCTTTGCTGGTGATCTGGCTGGGCGCCGCCGCCTGGGGCCAGGCGCCGCTCAACGCGGTCAACGAGATCTATGGCAGCTGGTTCGGCCAGCTGGTGCTGTTCGGCTATAGCTGGAGCCTGATCCATCACATGCTGGGTGGCCTCCGCCATTTCGTCTGGGATTTCATCATCGGCATGGAGCCGGGGCAGCGCGAAGCGCTGGCCTGGGCCAACCTGGCCGGTTCCATCGTCCTGACCCTGCTGGTCTGGACCGTTTTCGTCTGGATGGCATGATGCGCGAAACGCCAATTACCCGCGACATGATCGCCAATCCCAAGACCAAGTATGGCCGGGCCAAGGCCTCGACCCGGCATTTCCTCACCCAGCGGGTGACCGGGGCGATCAACATCGTCTTCCTGGGCTTCCTGCTGTTCATCGTGCTGCGGCTGGCCGGGCAGGATCGGCCCGACATGGTGGCGGTGCTCGGCAATGCCCTTGTCGGCCTGCCGCTGGCGGTTCTGCTGGTGGTGGTCACCATCCATATGCGCAACGGCTTGCGTGACACGCTGGAAGACTATTTCCACGGCGAGCTCTATCGCCTGCTCATGCTGCTCAACACGCTGTTCTGCATCCTTATCGCGGTGGCCGGGGTCGCCGCGCTGCTCAAGCTCGTCTTCTGGGGTTAACCGCCATGGCCACTTACGAACTCATCGACCACGAATTCGACGTGGTGGTGGTCGGCGCCGGCGGCGCGGGCCTGCGCGCCACTCTGGGCATGGCCGAGCAGGGCTTCAACACCGCCTGCATCACCAAGGTCTTCCCCACCCGCAGCCATACCGTGGCGGCACAGGGCGGCATTGCGGCCTCGCTGCAGAATATGGGCCCCGATAGCTGGCAGTGGCACATGTACGACACCGTCAAGGGGTCGGACTGGCTGGGCGACAATGACGCCATGGAATATCTGGCGCGCGAGGCGCCGGCGGCCATCTATGAGCTCGAGCATTACGGCGTGCCCTTCTCCCGCACGCAGGACGGCAAGATCTATCAGCGCCCGTTTGGCGGCCACATGACCGAATTCGGCGAAGGCCCGCCGGTGCAGCGCACCTGCGCCGCCGCCGACCGCACGGGCCACGCCATTCTCCACACGCTCTATGGCCAGAGCCTGCGCCACAATGCGCAGTTCTATATCGAATATTTCGCGCTCGACCTGATCATGGGCGACAATGGCGAATGCCAGGGTATCATCGCCTGGAAGCTCGACGACGGCACCCTGCACCGCTTCCGCGCCAAGCTCGTCGTGCTGGCCACCGGCGGCTATGGCCGCTCCTATTTCTCGGCGACTTCGGCCCATACCTGCACCG
>NZ_CAMLHM010000094.1 GCF_946479885.1 uncultured Devosia sp. | reverse complement strand
ATCGACGTGTTCTGGCAGACGGGCGCGCCGCCCGACGGCGTGTGGCTGCCCGACCAGGGCGTTCCGCCCTATCGCGGCCGGGGCTAGTCAATCACGGGGGGGCGACGATGAAGGCATGCCTTTTGGCGGCAGTGCTGACCTTGGCCGCGGCGCCGGTGGCCTCATCGGCTCCACTCGGCTTTGCCGATGGCGAGACGCGCTACGCCTGTGGCAAGCGGTGTCCCGAGACGCAGCTGGTCTGCGTTCGTGATGGACAGCAGCCCGCACCGGCCGGGCTGACGGCACAGGATATCGCCGCCAACATCCCACTGGGTCAGGTGGATTATTGGTTCATGGTCGGAGCCATTGCCGATCGCCCGGAGGGTGGGATTGTCGACTCCCGGCGCTCAAGCGGGCCGGACGTCGTGGCTTTTGGTGGGGCCGACTGGGTGTGGGCGGAGTATGATCTGCCAGCGGCACGGGGCGTCGATTTCGCCGGCAGCCTGGTCATGTGGCCGGAGAGCCACCAGATGGCCATCCTGCGCTGCAGCTTCCTGGCGGATGCCAGCCCCAGGGCGATGATCGAGGAACTGGCGGGCAGTGCGCGGCGCTAGTTCCCGCCGAGGGCGCCCTTCAAGCGCTCAACGCCTTGTCCACGGCGGGCTTCACCACGGTTCCATAGAGCTCGATCGCCTTCATGACCTTGTCGTGCGGCAGCGTGCCGACGCTCAGCTGCAAGCCGAAGCGGTCGTGCTTGAACCATTCGTGCTGCGTCAGGATCTTGTCGATGATCTCCTGCGGCGATCCCATGAAATAGGCACCCTGCGGGGTGGCGCCGGCATCGAACTGCGCGCGGGTGGTCGGTGGCCAGCCGCGTTCCTTGCCGATGCGGCTCATGGCAGCGCTGTGGGCCGGGAAGGCAATGTCGCGCGCGTCCTGGCTGTCGACGGCAATGAAGCCGTGCGAGCTGATCCCGACCGGCAGCGATTTGGGATCGCGTCCGACCTTTTCGGCGGTTTCGCGATAGAACTGCACCAGGGGGGCAAACTGCCTGGGCTGACCGCCGATGATGGCGATCATCAGCGGCAGGCCATAATAGGCTGCGCGGGCCACCGAATTGGGCGTGCCACCCACGGCAATCCAGATCGGCAGTGGGTCCTGTACGGGCTTGGGATAGATGTCGATGCCGGGGATGGGCTTGGTATGGGCGCTGCCGGGCCAGGCGACCTTGCCGCCCTCCCGGATCTTGAGCAGCAGTTCGAGCTTTTCCTCGAACAGGGTGTCGTAATCATCGAGGTCGTAGCCGAAGAGCGGGAAGCTCTCGATGAACGAGCCGCGGCCGGCCATGATCTCGGCGCGGCCATTGCTCAAAAGATCCAGCGTCGAAAACTGCTGCCAGACGCGGATCGGATCTTCCGAGCTCAACACGGTCACAGCCGTCGACAGGCGGATAGTCTTGGTCCGCGCCGCCGCTGCCGCCAGGATGGTCACCGGCGCCGAGGCGACGAAATCGGGGCGGTGGTGCTCGCCCAGGCCATAGAAGGCCAGGCCAAGCTGGTCGGCCAGTTCGATCTCCTCGAGTAGGTCGCGAAGCCGCTCCGCTGGGCTTTGCAGCGTGCCGCCATTGAGCGGATCGGCGGTGTTTTCGGCGAACGAATAAAGCCCGAGTTCCATCGTGGTGGTCTCCTGTTGGCTCACAGATGGCTTGCCCATCGGGACCGATCAAGAACGCACATTGCTGTAACCGATTAAGTTCCACGGAAGCGCCATAATCGAGGCTCAGGTGACGCCGCCGCTGCAAAACAGCGGCTGGCGTGGGCGACCCCGACCGATCCCGATCAGGGTGGTGCAGTCCGCGTCAATTGCGTCATAGAGGACATCATGACAACCAGGATCTTCGCGGCCAGCCTGCTGGCTTTTGCGGCTATTTCCATGCCTGCCTTCGCCCAGGATCACCATTGGGGCTACGAGGGAGAAGGCGATCCCAGCCATTGGGGCGACATTGCCGAGGAGTTCAAGGACTGCGCCGTCGGGCAGGAGCAGTCACCGATCGACCTGACGCCAACCAAGGCTGTCCATGCCGAGTTCAGCCCGGCTGAAGTGCACTGGACTGCGTTCGCGCCGACGGTCGTGGACAACGGTCACACCGTGCAGGTCAACACCAATGGCAAGGGCGGTTATGTCGAGCTGAACGGCGTTCGCTACGATCTGGTGCAGTTCCACTTCCACCATCAATCCGAACACACGGTCGACGGCGTCCACAGCCCGCTCGAGGTGCATTTCGTCAACAAGTCCCAAGCCGGCGACCTGCTGGTGCTGGGCGTGCTGTTGCAGCCGGGCGAGGCCAATCCGGCGCTGGCCGCCGTAGAGGCCGAATGGCCCGCGGTCGGCGGCGAGACGGCCGCTACCGAGATGATCGATCCATCGGTGCTGCTGCCAGCCAACCATGCCTCGTTCCGCTACGAGGGCTCCCTGACCACGCCCCCCTGTTCGCAGATTGTGACCTGGAACGTGTTTACGGACCCGATGCAGGTGTCCGCCGAGCAGATCGAGCTGTTTGCCAGCCACTATGCCAACAATGCGCGGCCGATCCAGGCGCTGAACCGGCGCTTCCTGCTGACCGACGCGAACTAACCAAACTGGCCCCGACCGTCGTTGGTCGGGGCCAGCACTTCTCAGACGTTGCTGCCGGACGGCGTGTAGGCGAAGGGCGATGCAGGGGCGGGCACCGGCTCAGGTGCCTTTTCGCCCGCCGCCTTGTGAACCTCGGCAACCAGCGCCGGTGCGAGCTTGAGCTTGCTGGCCAATGCATCGAGATAGGCGCGCTCGGACGCGGTGTCGGCAGTGATGGCGACCAGCGATGCCGCATAGATCTCGGTGGCATGTTCAGGCGTGTCAGCCCGCGCCGCGACGGCGTTGATGTCCAGGGGACTGGAGAGTTCGTCGAACACCCAGGCCTTCTCCTCGGACGACAGGTTCATCGTCTCGAGCTTGCCGAAGATGGCTTCCTTCTCATCCGCATCGATGCGGCCATCGGCCTTGGCGGCGGCGATCATGGCCCGCACCAGCGATTTGCCGAGTTCTTCCTGGCCGCTGATATCGCCGGTCCGAGGGATGAAGGCCTCTTCCTGCGGGGCAGCCGCGCCCTGCTGGTTCCGCTGGTAGTTCTGCCAGGCGTTGTAAGCCAGCCCACCGACGGCGGCTACAGCGCCGATCTTGACGGCATTGCCGGCCAGCTTGCCCAGGCCCCCGCCGCTCAGCAGCATGCCGGCAGCGAGCCCGGCGGCACCGGTCATGGCGGTGCGCTGGGTGTTGGGGTCGGTCTGGAGGGCTTTGACGATCTGGTCGATATTGAACATTGGAGCTCCCTTCGCATGTCGACTTCGCACATGGTCATGCGCAGGACGCGGCACAAGGGAGCTGAACATGTCGTAATGTCGCGCCACAAAAAGCAAGACCCCGGCGGGGCGGCCGGGGTCTCCTTTCGAAGTCACCAGAGGGAGGGCTGGTGACGTCCGGGAAGTCTGGTCTAGGCGCCGATTAGTTGGTCGGCGCCGTAGCTGGTTCAGTGGCCGGAGCCGGTTCAGCAGCAGGGGCCGGAGCCTCGACGGCGGGGGCCTCGGTGGCCGGGGCCGCGTCAACTGCCGGAGCCTCGGTCATGGGAGCCGCGTCGGCGGCCGAAGCCGCGGGGGCCTCAGTCATCGGGGCCGGAGCCAGAGCCGGATCGGCCGGAGCCTCCGTCGTAACCGGGGCGCCATTGACGTCAACAGTGGTCGACGGGCCAGAGTTGGCCGAGAATACCAGGTAGCCGATGGCCAGCAGGGCCAAGGCCACGATGATGCCGACAAACCAACCGGTCCCACTGCTTTCGCGGGTATAGACCGTGCGGTTGGTGTCGTTGTTGTAAACGGTATCGCGTTCAGGGATAGCCATGATGTCGCTCCTTTGTTTCACCGTATGGCAAAGAAACGCGGGCTTTTTGTTTTCGTTCCCGAATGCGTGATCACTCTATCCGGGGTGGGTCGATGGATTAATTGTGCTTTTGATTCAACAGATTGCGGATCATCGGCGCGGTAGACACGTCACGCCGTATGCGTTTTTTTGAAGAGAAAACGTCACAAATCTGGCTCTTTGCCCTTCCCGGGCTTCCTCGAAATGCGGTCGATCAGGGCCAGGAACAGCGCCGAGACGATGAAAGTCAGGTGGAGCAGGGTGAACCACATGATTTGGTTGTCGGCATATCGCGGCACGTTGAGGAAGATCTGCAACAGGTGGATCGAGGAGATTGCCACGATGGTGGAGGCCACCTTGATCTTGAGCGAGCCGGCATCGATCTGGCCGAGCCAGTGCACATCATCCTCGTTGTCGAAGCGGGATACGAAGTTTTCGTAGCCCGAGATGATGACCATGACGACGAGGCTCGCAATCAGCGCGGCGTCGATCAGTCCGAGCACCTTGAGGATGGTTTCGGTTTCGTCCATGCCCATCATATGGGTGGCGAAATCCCACAGCTTGAACCCGAAGGTAATGGCATAGAGCGCCAGCGCCAGGCCCAGGCCGATATAGAAGGCCACCAGCAGCCAGCGCGAGGCCAGGATCACGCTTTCGACGAAGATTTCGAGCCGCTTCATGGGACGCTCCAGCTTTCGATGCTGGTGCATAGCAAGTTCTGCGCCTGTGGCAAGACGGCGTGCTGGCACAGCGGCTGCATAGCAAAAGGCCGGGCGCGTGGCCCGGCCTCCTGTTCTTGCTGTCGCCGGCGTCAGTTATTGGCGACGGTGATCAGCGGCGTGATGCGGCGGATGGTGACGCGACGGTTTTCGCGTTCCGCGGCTTCCGTGCGGATCTTGAGGTAGCGCTCGCCATAGCCCTGGGTGGCCAGGTTTTCCGGCGGGACACCGTAGAAGTCGGTCAGGATGCGGGCCACGGTAGCGGCGCGCAGGTCCGACAGACCGAGGTTGGAGATTTCCGAACCCACGGCGTCGGTATGGCCTTCGATCAGGAAGGTTTCACCCGGATTGCGTTCCAGCAGCGCCAGCATGGCGTTTGCCGTAGCGGAGAGGGCACCGACCTGGTCCCGGCCAATGGTGGCGGCACCGGTATCGAAGGTCAGGCCGCCGACCTCGAGGCGACGCACGCTGTCACGGATACGGGCAGAGCGCTTCACTTCGTCGATCGAGTAGAGGCGAGCCACCTGCTCGACCGGCGGCTGAGCAAAGAAGTCTTCGACTTCATTCTCATCGGCGTAGCGGGCGTCGAGGATGTAATCCTCCACCGGAATATCGAGGCGCAGCGGCGGCAGGTCTTCGCCGGGGTCGCGCCAGACGATGAGGTCCTCGTCATAGCGGTCGTCGAAGTATGCCAGGACATATTCACGGCCATCGGGGGTGAAGCGCGAGCGACGGAGGACGTCGCCATTGCGGTTACGCACCGTCACGATCTTTGACCCGTCCGGGCGGGTGATGACTTCACGCACACGGCCATTGCTGAGATTCTCGTAGAAAATCTCGTCCTGGTCCGGATTGTAGAAGCGATCGGTATCCTGCCCGACCGAATTGACGATCAGCTGGGTCCCAACCTGCAGGATCACCTGGGTTATCAGGTCGCCTGGATTGGTTGACGCCACAGCGGCCTGCTCGACAACGGTCACGTTGTTCTGCTGGCCGATATTGGTCTGGGTGTTGTTGGTCACGTCACCATTAATAGTGGTGTTGGTCACATTGTTGGTGATGTTGTTGACGTAGTTGTTGATCACCGTCTGGTTGACCGTGGTGTTGTTGGTGGCCGTTACCTCGGTACCCTGTTCGGCCGCAGCGGACTCCATCGGTTCAGCGGCAAAGGCCTTGAACTCTGCCGATTGTGCAGCTGCGTCGTCTGCAGGCAGCGTCTCCAACGTGACGACTGTGGCCTCGGGGGCTGGTGCTGCCGGAGCTGCATCGGTGGGTGCGACCGCCGGATCAACGACGGGGGAGGCTTCCTTGCCCGAATCGGTCAGGGGTGCAGCTTCACCGGTGGTGCCTTCCGGAACGGGTTCGGTCGGCATGGCAGCCGGGTCGGTCGCGGGCTGGTCGGTCACTGGCTGTTCGGTGGGGGCCGGCAGGCCGGGGACCTCGGGCAGGGACAGGCCATACTGTGCCAGGCAGGACGTCACGTCGGCAAAGCCCGCACCCGTGCAAAGCGCGGCGATCTGCGCCTGGGCATCGGCAATCTTGGCCTGCGCGGCTGCGGGGTCGCCCCCAGCCATCAGGTCGGCGACGCCTGCATTGTAGGCATCAACCTGAGCCTGCAGATCGGCGCTGATATCGACAGCGGCTGGCTGGTCGGTACGCGTGTCGGCCGGCGCCTGAGCGGCAGCCGCAGCAGCTTCGGCTTCAGCGGCAGCCTGAGCATCGGCAGCGGCTTGAGCGTCCGCAGCGGCCTGTGCATCAGCGGCAGCCTGGGCGTCCGCAGCAGCCTGTGCTTCGGCAGCGGCCTGCGCTTCAGCGTCAGCGGCAGCCTGGGCGTCAGCAGCGGCCTGAGCGTCGGCGGCAGCCTGGGCGTCAG
>NZ_CAMLHM010000093.1 GCF_946479885.1 uncultured Devosia sp. | reverse complement strand
GGGATGCGCATCAGATAGTCGGACTGGAAGCGCCAATAGGCGTGCAGGTCCGCCGTGACGATGCGCATGATGGCGTCGCATTCCCCTGTCGTGAGGTAGCATTCGGCCACTTCGGGAAACTTGCGCACCGTCTCGGCAAACTGGTTGGTGGTTTCGGCGTCCTGGGTCTTGAACCAGATGCGGGCAAACACCGTGAGCCCCAGGCCGATGGCGGGTCCGTTGAGCAGGGCGGTATATTGATCGATGATGCCCCGGTCCTCGAGTAGCTTGACCCGGCGCAGGCAGGGCGAGGGCGACAGCCCCACCTCATTGGCCAGTTCGACATTGGACATGCGGGCATTGCGCTGCAATGCTCGGAGGATGCGGCGGTCGATGGCGTCAAGCACTTCTGGCATGATGGATCGTCTGGGCGCTCATTGTTGGCAGAATATGCCACAAACTGCGCGAAGCGTGCGATAATCGCAAGTTCATTGCGCAAAAGCTGGTCTATCTTGTCGCCAATAGAGAAAGCGGGAGCAGATTTCCATGGCAAAAGACATCAAGAAGGTCGTGCTGGCCTATTCGGGCGGCCTCGATACTTCGATCATCCTCAAATGGCTGCAGGAGACCTATGATTGCGAGGTGGTGACCTTCACTGCCGATCTGGGCCAGGGCGAGGAGCTGGAGCCGGCGCGCAAGAAGGCCGAGATGTTCGGCATCAAGGATATCCGCATCGAGGACCTGCGCGAGGAATTCGTGCGCGACTTCGTGTTCCCGATGTTCCGCGCCAATGCGGTCTACGAGGGCGTCTACCTGCTGGGCACCTCGATCGCCCGTCCGCTGATCGCCAAGCGGCTGGTCGAGATCGCCCAGGAAACCGGCGCCGATGCCATTTCCCATGGCGCCACCGGCAAGGGCAATGACCAGGTGCGGTTCGAACTGACCGCCAATGCGCTCGATCCGTCGATCAAGGTGATCGCGCCGTGGCGCGAATGGGACCTGCGCAGCCGCACCCAGCTGCTCGAATATGCCGAGCGCAACCAGATTCCGATCGCCAAGGACAAGCGCGGCGAGGCCCCGTTCTCGGTCGATGCCAACCTGCTGCACACGTCATCGGAAGGCATGGTGCTGGAAGATCCGGCGATCCCGGCGCCCGACTATGTCGCCCAGCGCACCGTCGATCCGGAACAGGCCCCCAATGAAGCCGAGATCATCACCATCGGCTATGAAAAGGGCGATCCGGTCTCGGTCAATGGCGTCAGGCTCTCGCCGGCGGCCCTGCTGACCAAGCTCAACGAGCTGGGTGGCAAGCATGGCGTTGGCCGGCTCGACCTGGTTGAAAACCGCTTTGTCGGCATGAAGTCGCGCGGGCTCTACGAGACCCCGGGCGGCACAATCATGCTGGTGGCGCATCGCGGCATCGAATCGATCACGCTTGACCGCGGCGAGGCCCATCTCAAGGATGAGCTGATGCCCAAATATGCCGAGCTGATCTATAACGGCTTCTGGTTCGCCCCCGAGCGCGAGATGCTGCAGGCGCTGATCGACAAGAGCCAGCAGTATGTGACCGGTGAAGTCACCGTGAAGCTCTACAAGGGCCAGGCCAGCGTCATTGCCCGCACCTCGCCCAACTCGCTCTATTCGATGGATCTGGTAACCTTCGAAGAAGGCGCGGTGGCCTATGACCACAAGGACGCGGCCGGCTTCATCCGTCTCAACGGCCTGCGCCTCAAGACCTATGCGGCGCGCAACAAGAAAGCGCGTGGCTGATCTGCGCCAGCGAATGGCCCGGACCATCCCTGAATGGCTCCGGGCCTCTCGTCTTGACCTTAAGCGATCGTTAACGAGATCAATCTAGCTTCCCATCCCAGCGTCGTGCAGAAGCATTGTGACGGGAGAGTCGGCGGGTGCGAGCAGAAGACGCTGGCAGCTTGAGCGAAATGGCTGAGGCTTTGCTGCTCGACGCCGCGCTCGAGAACATCCCCTATGGCTTCTGTGTCTGGTCCCCCCAGTTCCGGCTGGTGATGTGGAACAAGAACTATCGCGACATCTACGGCTTTTCTGCCGATGCGATCTATCGCGGCATGACCCTGGAAGAGGTGGTGCAGCTTAGCGGCCAATTGGGCAACCATCCCGGCCAGGGCACCGACGACTTCTACGAGACCTATACCAGCGAGTTGCTCGCCAATCGCAGCGGCGCCCGGACCAAGAGCCAGGAAGTGGTGCATGGCGGCCGCACCATCGAAACCGCCCATGTCTATTCCCCGGCCCTGGGCTGGGTGGTGACGCATGAAGACGTCACCGACGAGCTGGCCCGGACCGAGGTGGTGCAGCGGCGCAAGCTGGAGCTTGAGCGGCAGAACATCCGCCTCGATGCGGCGGTGAACAATATTTCCCAGGGCCTGTGCATGATGGACGCCAAGGGGCGCCTGGTCATCTGCAACGAGCCCTATGCGCGCATCTACAACCTGCCGGCCAACCTGATCAAACCGGGCACGCTGCTGGAGGATATTCTCAGCCACCTGTTCGATACCGGCATGGAAGCGGGCAGCACGCGCGACGAGTATATCGCCTGGCGCCGCGAGGTGATCGCCCGCCGCGAATATGGCAAGAACATCCACGAGCTCAACGGCCGCACCATCATGATGCAGCACCATCCCATGAAGGATGGTGGCTGGGTGTCGACCCACGAGGACATTACCGAGCAGCGGCAGAACGAGGCGCGCATCCGCCACCTGGCTCGCCATGATGCGCTGACCGATCTCCCCAACCGCATCGAATTCCTCGAGCAGATGGCCAAGACCGAGGCAGGCTTGAGCCGCGGCGAAATGGCGGCGGTGCTCTATATCGATCTCGATCACTTCAAGGCGGTCAACGATACGCTGGGCCATGCGGTGGGCGACGAAGTCATCAAGCAAGCCTCGGCGCGGCTCTGGGGCACGACACGCGAAACCGACGTCCTGGCCCGGCTGGGTGGCGACGAATTCGCCCTCCTGATGCGACCCATCGATAGCGCGGCAGACGCGGCCAAGGTGGCCGACCGCATCATCAAGGCCATCGGCCAGCCCATGCTGATCGGCGGCCAGCAGGTGGAAATCGGCACCAGCGTGGGCATTGCCGTGGGTCCCGGCGACGGCGTCAAGACCGATACGCTGGTCAAGAATGCCGATCTGGCGCTCTACAAGGCCAAGAGCGAAGGCCGCTCGACCTTCCATTTCTTCGAAGCCGGCATGGATGCCGACCTGCAGTCGCGGCGCTCCATCGAGGCCGGCCTGCGTCTGGCGCTGCAGCGGGCGGAACTGCGCCTGGTGTTCCAGCCCTTGCTCGGGCTCGCGGAAAACCGCGTCACCTGCGTCGAGGCCCTGCTGCGCTGGGACCATGAGGGCCGCACCATCTCGCCGGTCGAATTCATTCCCATTGCCGAGGAAACCGGGCTCATCGTCCCCATCGGGGAATGGGTGCTGCGCGAGGCCTGCAAGATCGCGGCGAGCTGGCCAGGCGATGTCCGCGTCGCGGTCAACCTGTCGCCTGTCCAGTTCAAGAGCCGTGACCTGCTGGGCATCGTCAAATCGGCGCTGCTGGAGGCGCGGATACCGGCGACGCGGCTGGAGCTTGAAATCACCGAGTCGCTGCTGCTGGCCGAGAACGACACCAATCTCAAGGTGCTGCACGATCTGCGCGCCATGGGTGTGCGCATCTCGATGGACGATTTCGGCACCGGCTATTCCTCGCTCAGCTACCTGCGCAGCTTCCCGTTCGACAAGATCAAGATCGACCGCTCCTTCATGCGCGATCTGACCAGCCGCAGCGACAGCCAGGCCATCATCAAGGCGGTGATCGGGCTGGGCCAGTCGCTGGGCATGTCGACTGCTGCCGAAGGCGTCGAAACCGAGGAACAGCTCGAAATGGTGCGGGCGCATGGCGCCTCGGAGGTGCAGGGTTTCCTGTTCTCCCCGCCCTTGCCGCCAGCCGCGCTCGCCAGCCTGCTGCATTCGGAAGCCGCCAAGCACCAGGTCGAGCGCAAGAAGGCGTCGTAGGCTTGCTTGCCTCTCCCCAAAGGGAGAGCCGCAGATTGCCTTCATCCCCGATCGCTGAGGTGGCGCGCCTTGCAAGTGAGGTTTTTTTGCCACAGATGAACGGTCTTGTCCAACACGCGGCAGCATAACGATTTTATTGTGTTGCGATGCCCCGGCGGGCGATGGCAAACAACATCGAACTTTCTTTCTAGGACCAAACTTCATGATCATTCGTTCGCTGGCCGTTGCTGCCGTCGCCCTGCTCTCCACCACGGCCGCCTTTGCCGCCGACCTGATCATCCCGACCTCGCCCGAGCCCATCATGGAATCGGCTGGTTTCTCCTGGGACGGTCTCTATGCCGGCGTTCAGGCTGGTGGCCAGTTCTACCCGGGCCAGACCTACGGTCTGCTCGGCGCCCATGTCGGCGTGAACTTCATCGTTGCCGACCCGGTGCTGATCGGCGTCGAAGGTTCGGCTGAGTGGATCTTCAACAATGCCAGCTTCGGCGAGTTCTTCATCAACGGTCGTCTCGGCGCCGTCGTGACCGACCAGGTCCTGGTCTACGCGCTTGCCGGTACCGGCGTTGAAGTCAACAGCGCCGGCAACACCTTCGGCACCTACCAGCTCGGTGGCGGCGTTGAATTTGCCGTGACCGACGCGATCTCGGTCCGTGGCCAGCTGGTTGGCGTCGGCTTCTACAACGACGGCAACAACGACTTCTTCGACGGCGCCAAGGCAACCGTCGGCGTCAGCTACCACTTCTAATCTCGTATACGTTGTAGATGTCGGGAGTTGGGGGCACTCACCACTTCTATGGACGTCATCAACGGCAGATAGCCTCGCGACCGTAGTCAAACTGAAGCGTGGCTATCTTGGAGCGGCAATCCGAAAGGGTTGCCGCTCTTTCATTTCGCCCTTGTCCGGTGGCCGTCTGCCTCGCCGGGGCGATTTACCCTGCGGCACGGTTTTGAGGCCCCGCAACCCACCTGTGCGTGGCCCGCGCTTGTGGAAAACCCCTTCTTCCTGTAAGGCAGCGCCAAATGCGCCGATCCTCGTGTTTGCGAGGTGGGCGCGATTGTTATCCTGCATGGTTCAGCCGTTTGCCGCCGCCCTTCGCGGCCCAAGGTTTTGGGATCATGCCAAAGAGGCCTGACCCTAAATGTCCCTGCGCAATATCGCCATCATCGCCCACGTTGACCACGGCAAGACCACGCTGATCGACGTGCTGCTCAAGCAGTCCGGCTCGTTCCGCGAAAACGAACGCGTCGAAGAACGCGCCATGGACAGCAACGATATCGAGCGCGAGCGCGGCATCACCATCCTGGCCAAGGTGACTTCCCTCCTGTGGAAGGACACCCGCATCAATATCGTGGATACCCCCGGCCACGCCGACTTTGGCGGCGAAGTCGAGCGCATCCTGTCCATGGTCGATGGCGTGGTGATCCTGGTGGACGCGGCCGAAGGCCCGATGCCGCAGACCAAGTTCGTGCTCGGCAAGGCGCTGAAGCAGGGCCTCCGCCCGATCGTCGCCATCAACAAGATCGACAAGGCCGACGAGCGCCACCTCGAAGTGCTCGAAGAAATCTTCGATCTGTTCATCGCGCTCGACGCGACCCCCGAGCAGCTCGATTTCCCGGTGCTCTATGGTTCGGCCAAGCAGGGCTGGATGGCGATGGAGCCCGAGGGCCCGAAGAACGATCTGGGCCCGCTGCTCGACAAGGTCATCGAACACGTGCCGGAGCCAGCCGTCGAAGAAGGCGCGTTCCGCATGCTGGTCACCACCATCGAGCGCAACCCGTTCCTCGGTCGTATCCTGACCGGCCGCATCACCTCGGGCACGGTCAAGGCGAACGATCCGATCCACACGCTCAACCGTGAAGGCAAAGAAGTCGAAAAGGGCCGCATCTCCAAGGTCCTGGCTTTCCGCGGCCTCGAGCGCACCCCGGTCGACTTCGGCGAAGCCGGCGACATCGTCGCTATTGCCGGTCTTGTGACCTCGACCGTGGCCGATACGCTGTGCGCCACCTCGGTCACCAAGGCCATTGAATCCAAGCCGATCGATCCGCCGACCCTGTCGGTGACCTTCCGCATCAATGACGGCCCGCTGGCCGGCCGCGAAGGTGACAAGGTGCAGTCGCGCGTCATTCGTGAGCGGCTGATGCGCGAAGCCGAAGGCAACGTGGCCATCCGCGTCACCCCCGGCGACGACAATGACAGCTATGACGTGGCCGGCCGTGGCGAATTGCAGCTCGCCGTGCTGATCGAAAACATGCGCCGCGAAGGTTTTGAGCTCACCATCGGTCGCCCGAAGGTGCTGTTCAAGGAAGAGAACGGCCAGCGTTTGGAGCCGATCGAGGAAGTCATCATCGACGTCGATGACGAGTTCACGGGCACGGTCGTGCAGAAGCTGACCGAGCGCAAGGGCGAGCTGACCGACATGCGTCCGTCCGGCGTTGGCCGCACCCGCATCCAGCTGCTGGTCCCGACCCGTTCGCTGATCGGCTACCAGCCCGAACTGCTCTCGGATACCCGCGGCACCGCCATCTTCAACCGCCTGTTCCAC
>NZ_CAMLHM010000092.1 GCF_946479885.1 uncultured Devosia sp. | reverse complement strand
GAATGGAAGCTGATGCCCTGCTTGACCATGAAGAACTTCTCGGGCCGCTCCATCATCCATTTGACGTCGGCGGCATAGTCTTCCGGCCTGTCCCCGGTCCGCTTCTGGCGGATCGATCCGTTATAGACGCGCACCTTGTCGCGCACCTTGCCACCGAGCAGCTTGTAGGCCGGTACATTGGCCGCCTTGCCGGCAATATCCCACAGCGCATGCTCGATCGCCGACACTGCCGCGCCATAGGGCTTGAAGCTCCCGCGCTGCCGGATCTTGAGCATGCAGCGCTCGACATCGGTCGGGTCCTCACCAACAAGCGCGTCGCGAAAATGCAGCACCCACGGCTTGAGATAGCTCTTGGTGAACTCCACCTCGCCCAGCCCATAGAGCCCCTCGTCGGTGACGACGCGCACGATGGGGTGTTTGCCGATGACCGCGCAGCGCAGGTCGGTGATTTTCATGGAGCGTCTCTATTTCACCGACGAGAAGGCGGTCGGCGTCAGCAGCTGGTTGGAGATATTGGCAATGATCGGCCCGTCGCGTTCGGACTCGTCCCGCACCTTGTGCCATTCCGGATCGGTGACGAAGGCCTTCCACTTCACCTCGCGCTCTGCCAGCGACTCCCAGGCGACGAAATAGGTCAGCCGATTGCTGTTCTCGCCCACCGCGGTGGTAAAAAAGCCCGCCTGGCGGATGCCATGCTTGTCCCACAGGCCCAGCGTATGGTCGTTGAAGCGCTTGAGCAGCGCCGGCATGCGACCCGGCAGACAGTCGTAGATGCGCAGTTCGTAGATCATTGGTTCTTCCCGTTCTTCTTACCTCTCCCCGGCGGGGCGAGGTAGGCGTTGAGCTAACTCCAGGTCCGGTCCCAGGAATATTCGTCGTCCCAGCGATCGGTCGGCTGCCAGATGCCGGTCACACCCTCCTGCAGGTGCTGGCTGATCACCTCGTCGACCACGTCATCGATACCCAGCCCCGGCTTGTCCGGCACCTCGATGAAGCCGTTCTTGACCAGCGGCTTGGGCAGCCCGGTGACGATGTCGTCCCACCAGTCCACCTCCACGCTGTGATATTCGAGCGCCATGAAGTTTTCCGTGGCCACCGCGACATGGGCCGCGGCCATCGCCGCGATCGGGCTCTCCGCCATATGGATGGCCATGGCCACCCCATGGTCCTGCGCCATGTCGCCGATCTTCTTGGTTTCGAGTATCCCGCCCGATGTCAGCAGGTCCGGATGGATCACCGCCACCCCGCCGCTCCTGAGCAGCGGCTCGAAGCCTTCCTTGAGGTAGATGTCCTCGCCCGTGCAGATCGGCACCGTCGTCGCGTCCTGCAACTGTCGATACTGCTCGGTATATTGCCAGGGGATCACGTCCTCGAGCCAGGCCGGCACATATTTCTCGATCCGCCGCGCCAGCCTGATCCCGTTCTGCAACGAGATATGGCCGACATGGTCGATGGCGAGCGGCACCTCGTAGCCAATGACCTCGCGCACCTCGTGGATATACTGCTCGAGCAGGTCGATGCCCTTGTCGGTGAAATGCAGCCCGCTGAATGGATGGCGCACATTATGCGTGTCATAGACCGCGTTGCGGGCCCGGCGATCATCCATGCTCTTGACCGGGCCATGGCCGGGATGAACGCGATATCCCTCCAGCGACCCTGCCGGCGCCACCACCGCGCCTGGGACGTCGGCAATCTGCATCAGGCCGAGATCCATCTTGAGGAAGGTGAAGCCCAAATCCATGCGCGCCTTGAGCCGCTTGCCGGTCTCGGTGCCGCTGGGCTTGTCGGCATCGGTGTCGCAATACACGCGGACCTTGTCGCGGAACCGGCCACCCAGCATCTGGTAGATGGGTACGCCATAGGCCTTGCCCGCCAGGTCCCACAGCGCGATCTCGATGCCCGATACGCCGCCGCCCTGCCGCCCATGCCCGCCAAACTGCTTGATGCGGCGGAACAGCCGGTCGATGTCGCAGGGATTTTCACCCAAGAGCCGGCTCTTGAGCATCAGTGCATAGGTCGCGCTGGCCCCGTCACGCACCTCGCCCAGGCCCACAATGCCCTGGTTGGTATAGATCTTGATCAGCGCCGAGGTGAATGGCGCACCCACGATCTCGGCCACCCTGATATCGGTGATGCGCAGCGCGCTCGGCCGCGAGCTGGTCCGGACATTGTTCTCGATCGTGTCGGCGGCGCTCAATCCGGTCGTCATCACATACCTCCTCCAATGCTACGCGACTCGCTCGCCCGGTTCAGTCGAATTCCACCACATTGGCCGCCAGATAGTCCCGGTTCATTTCGATGCCGAGACCGGGTGCCCTGTTGAGCTTGAGCCGGCCATTGGAATTGTCGAGCGGCTTGTCGATCAGGTGATCGTATTTGCTCAGGTTCCATTCCGAGGTTTCGAGCTTGTAGAAGTTCGGCACCGTCATCATCACCTGCGCCCCGGCCACCACATTGATCGGACCGGCCGCATCATGCGGCGACACGGGGATGTAATAGGCCTCGCATAGCGCCGAAATCTTCTTGAGTTCGGTAATGCCGCCCGTCCATGTCACATCGGGCATGATGTAGTCGGCCAGCCGGTTTTCGAGGATCGGCACGAAGTCCCATTTGGTGTGGCCACGCTCGCCCCAGGAAATCGGCACACTCACCTTGTCGCGCACCTGTCGCAGCGCATTGACGCTCTCGGGCGGGCAGGGCTCCTCGAACCAGTCGATATCCCCGGCCTCTTCCAGTGTGCGGCAGAGCCGGATGGCGGTCGGCACGTCGAACCGCCCATGCGCGTCGATGAGAACCTCGATATCCGGGCCGGCCGTCTGCCGGATCAGCGCCGTCAGCTCGGCCGCCTCGCGCTCGTCCTTGCGGTCCATCGAGCCGTCGAGATATCCCTCCGATTGTTCGCGGGCGACGCCGTTCCTGTCCTTGGCGCGCTGCTGCGGGAACGGATCGAATTTCAGCGCCGTGTGGCCGGAGGCGATGATGTCGCGGACTTCCTGGACCACGCCCTCCTTGCTGGTGAACTTGCGCTGGTCGGGATGGGTATAGAGCGCGATGTCGTCGCGCACCGGCCCGCCGAGCAATTCATAGATCGGCTGGCCCAGCACCTTGCCACGGATATCCCACAGCGCGATGTCGATGGCGCTGACGCATTCCACCGCTGCGCCGCGGCTGCCCATATAGGTGAAGTTGCGGAAGATCTTGTGCCAGATGCGCTCGATATGGGCGGGGTCGTCGCCTTCGATGAACTTGCTGATCTGGCGCAGCATGACGCAGAGCGCCCGGTTGGCGACGAAGGTCGTGGTGGTGATTTCGCCCCAGCCCGAAACGCCCTCGTCGGTGGTCACCTCGACGAACAGGAACTCGCCCCAATAGGACGCCGACGACTTGATCAGCCACGGCCTGACACCCGTGATTTTCATCTGTGTTGCCTTTCGGTGAGCTTGGTGGGGGCGTCTATCCGGCCTTGGCTGCGTCATAGGCCCGCATCTGTTCGAGGATATGCCGGCCCGAGGCCTCGACATGGCGGGCAACGCACTCGGCGGCTTTGTCCGCTTCGCCCGCCTTGACCATCTCGATGAGCTCACGATGCTCGCGGATGACCTGGGTGCGGCGCGCCAGCGTATAGGGGAACCGTTGCGTGACGGCCCGCAGCACCTGGCGATGCTTCCACCAGATTTCGGCGGCGTGCCGGTTGTAATGGCGCTGGTAGACGACGGTATGGAACTGCACGTCCAACCCGCTATGCAGCACCGGATCGACGAAATTGTTCTCTTCGATCAGCCTCTGGATACGTTCGAGCTCGGCAATGTCGGCCTCGGTGGCCATCCCGACGAACCAGCGCGTCAATGCCGGCTCGATGAGCACACTGATCTCGTAGATGTTGCGCACGAAGTCGTGGTCGATCGGCCGAACCCGGGCGCCACGGTTGGGCGAGAACACCACATATCCCTCCCCGCGCAGCATCTGCAGCGCTTCGCGGACCGGATTTGTCGATGTGCCCAGTCGCTCGGCCAGGTCGGCGACCACGAGCCTCTCATTGGGCTTCAGCTCACCCGAAAGAATATCCTCCCGAATGGCCTCGTACAGCGAGACCGCCCGTTGGCTCGAGACATCGATCTCCTCCAGTCCTTCTGGTGGGGAAATCTTGAACTCACTGGTTTTTGCCAAATTCGGCTCCCGGGGACGACGGCGAACCCCTTCTTGATATCATACATGTGCCACTTCAAACAATGTACGATCTTGTTGTGTTGACACGTAATCCTCGATCTGAAAACCTACAACTCTAGCGGGGAAGTACATAAGAGCGCGAAGCCAGCCCGCCCAAGGGAGACCGTCCATGCATCTGGCATGGCGGAACGCGACAATCTGGAGGAACCAATGCCAAGTCTGAAACTCGGCGCAATTCTGCGCGGCGCAGTCGTTGCCGCCCTTATGACCTCAACCATGTCGACATCGCTGCAGGCGGCCCCGCCGGTCGACCTGAGCCAGTGGTCGCCCGAATATGTCCGCTCGATTGCCGGCACCGAGGAGTTCGACACGTCCGAGCTATGCGGCGCCGTCACGCCGCTCGACTACGAAGGCAAGCTCACCTTCTGGTATCAGGGCGTCTTCGAGGGCGATCCGGACCTGCTGCGCCAGTATTACAAGGAATTCTTCGAAGCCTTCCGCGCCACCTATCCCAATATCGATCTGCAGGAACAGGCGCTGACCTATAACGACCTGCTCGACAAGTTTCGCACGGCCCTGCTGGGCAATGCCGGCCCGATGGTGGTGCGCCTGCAGATCCTGGGTGGCGTCGAATTCGCCTCCAAGGGCTACCTGCAGGAGCTGAGCCCCGAGGATGTCGGCTGGAAAACCGAGGATTTCTGGCCGGGCGCCATGAAGTCCGTCATGTGGGAAGGCAAGACCTACGGCGTCCCGACCAATAACGAGACCATGGCGCTGATCTGGAACGCCGACATCTTCGAGCGGGCCGGACTCGATCCCGAAACGCCGCCCGCAACCTGGGACGACGTCGTCGCCTATTCCAAGCAGATCCATGACAAGCTCGGCATCTCCGGCTACGGCCTGGTGGCCCGCAAGAATGCCGGCAATACGCCCTACCGCTTCATGCCGCAGCTCTGGGGCTATGGCGGCGGCGTGTTCGACGAGTCCGATCCGAGCCCGACCTACGGCGAGATCCGGCTCGACAGCGAAGCCAGCAAGCAGGCTCTCCAGGCCTCCTACGACATGTATGTTCGTGACCAGTCAGTGCCGGTCTCGGCCCTCACCAATCAGCAGGCCGACAACCAGCCGCTGTTCCTGGCTGGCCAGCTCGGCATGATGATCAGCCATCCGTCCGACTATAACGTGATGCTCGATCTCCAGGCCAAGGCCACCGGCGACGATCAGGCCAAGGCCCAGACCGTCATCGACAACATGCGCTACGGCCTGATCCCGACCGGTCCGGACGGCAAGCGCGCCGTGGTCTTCGGCGGCTCCAACATCCACATCCTCAACCCCGAATATGTCGAGGGCGGCGAAGTGGACGAGGCGGCAGCCAAGGCCATGGTCTGCTTCTGGACCAGCCCGGAATGGTCGCTGAAGATGGCCTATGCCGGCTCCAATCCCGGCAATCTCAACGGCTTCAAGACCAAGTGGATGAAGGAGCGCCTCGACTCCATCAAGTTCCTCGATGTCACGACCTCGATGCTGCCCTACGGCGTTCCGTTCCCGACGCTGCCGGAGACGCCCGAGATCATGAACATCATCATCCCCGACATGCTGCAGAATGCTCTCACCGGCGCGATGACCGTCGAAGAGGCAGCTGACGATGCCGCACAGAAGGTCCGGGACCTGACCGAAGGCGGCGGCCTCTAGTTTTCCCTCCCATGCGAACCGACCGGTGGCACCCGTGCCGCCGGTCACCCCTTACCCGCCAGGAGCCGGAGCATTTCGATGACCACCCCTATCGGCCATGCCAGCGCTCCCCCTACCGGCATTCCCGCGCGTCCCGGCCTCCTGCGGCAGATGTGGGTTAGCCGCGCCGACTATCTCTATGTGCTGCCGGCCATCGTGGTGATGCTCGTCGTCATCGCCTATCCCATCTACTACACGATCGACCTCAGCTTCTTCAAAACGCCGCCCGGGCTGCAGCTGCGCGATAAGATCTTCGTCGGCGCCGACAACTACACCGCCATACTGTCGAGCGAGGTGTTCTGGCGCGTCACGCTCAACACCGTGATCTGGACCTTCGCCTCGACCCTGATCGCCTTCATTCTGGGCTACGCCTCTGCCCTGGCGCTGCATCGCGACTTTGGCGGCCGTGCCGTGCTGCGCGCCATCCTGATCATTCCATGGGTCATCAGCGCGGTTGCCGCGTCCTACATCTGGAAGTGGATGTACCATTCCGATTTCGGCATTATCGGCCAGGTCCTGGTTCAGTTTGGGCTGACCGACCGGCAACCCAATTTCATCGACAATGTCCACACCGTCCTGCCCTCGCTGATCGTCGTCAACATCTGGCGCGAGTTTCCCTTCGCCATGATCATGATCATGGCTGGCCTGCAGACGGTTCCCGAACAACTCCTGCGGGCCGCCAGGGTGGACGGCGCCTCGGCCTGGCAGCGCTTCTGGCACGTGACCTTCCCGCATCTGCGCGGGGTATCGACCGTCACCATCCTTCTGCTCGCCGTCGCCAACTTCAATTCCTTCATCATCCCCTGGATCATGACGGGCGGCGGGCCGTCCAATGCCTCGCACATCTGGATCACCCACATCTACGAGCTTGCCTTCGGGCGTCAGCGCTGGGGCGTGGCCGCCGCCTATTCGGTGCTGCTGTTCATCATCCTGATGGCGCTGGGCTACTTCTACGTGCGGGCCCTCAGCGGCAATGAAAAGGAGCAGGGCGCGTGACCTCGACCTCTGACATCACAGCGCCGCGCAGCCGCAGGAAGATAGATGGGTGGCGCTGGGCCGGGCGCATTTTCCTCGCGCTCATGCTGCTCTACACCGCCCTGCCAATGGTCTGGATGCTGCTGACCTCGATCAAGTCTGGGTTCGCCGCCGTGCAGTTCCCACCCCAGTGGTGGCCCTCCGAACCCACGCTCGCCAGCTATCAGAAGCTCCTCGATCCGCAGAACAGCGTCGGCCAGGATTTCCTGCGCTTCTTCTGGAACAGCCTGTTCGTTTCCGTCTGCACCACCATCCTGGCGGTCGTGGTGGCGGTTCCCGCTGCCTATGCCTTCTCGCGCTTCCGCTTCCCCGGGCGCCGGTTCCTGTTCTTCGCCGTGCTGCTGCGCAACATGTTCCCGGCGGTGATCTTCCTCGTGCCGCT
>NZ_CAMLHM010000091.1 GCF_946479885.1 uncultured Devosia sp. | reverse complement strand
CTTTACCCATACCGCGTTCCAGGTTTTGCCCTACGAGCCCTACGTGGCCTTGTGCGAGCGGCTGAACGCGCTGGCGCCGTTCAGCGGTCCGGCCAAGTCGATCCTGTTTTCGACCGGGGCCGAAGCGGTCGAGAACGCGGTCAAAATTGCCCGCGGGGCCACGGGCCGCCCCGGCGTCATCGCCTTCAGCGGCGCGTTCCATGGACGGACCAACCTGACCGTAGCGCTGACGGGCAAGGTCATGCCCTATAAGAAGAGCTTCGGCATTGCCCCGCCCGGCATCTATCACCTGCCATTCCCGGATGAGACGGCGGGTGTATCGGTCGCTGACGCGCTCAAGGCACTCGAAACCCTGTTCCGGGCCGATATCGACCCCAGCGACGTTGCAGCCATCATCATCGAACCGGTGCAGGGAGAAGGCGGCTTCCGCCCCGCGCCCACCGAGCTGCTGCAGGCACTGCGCAGCATCTGCGACGTCAACGGAATCGTGCTGATCGCCGATGAGGTGCAGACCGGGTTCGCGCGCACCGGCAAGATGTTCGGCATCGAGCATTCGGGTGTGGAGCCGGATCTGGTCACCGTCGCCAAGTCGCTGGCCGGCGGCTTCCCGCTGTCGGGCGTGATCGGCAAGGCCGCGATCATGGATGCGGCCGAGCCGGGGGGGCTGGGTGGCACCTATGCCGGCAGCCCGGTGGCCTGCGTCGCCGCGTTGGCGGTGCTCGATATCATCGCCGAGGAAAATCTGCTGGACCGCGCCAACGGCATCGGCGGCAAGATCAAGGCTACTCTCGCGGGCTTCGCGACCCGCAACGACATCGTGCCGATCGCAGCCATTCGTGGCCCCGGCGCCATGGTGGCATTCGACATTGTCAGCGGGCCTGGAAGCACCGAGCCCGACGCCCACGCCACCAAGCGCGTCATCCAGGCCGCGCTGGCCGAGGGACTGATCCTGCTGTCCTGCGGGGTCAATGGCAACACGATCCGCATCCTCAACCCGCTGACCATCACCGACGCCCTCCTCGATGAGGGCCTGGCCAAGCTGGGCAAGTCCCTGGCGACGGCACGTCTCTGATTGGCTGAACCTGGCGGGTTTCCAATTTCTGTCAATGACTTAGGTAAATTGACCGTCCGGCTTCGAATCCCGGCACCCCGACCTTTCTCCGCTGGGCTGCTGACGGTATTGCTATCGATGAAGCTGCGCTAAGCTCGGGCGTCTTCCACCCGAGTCCGTCCCATGAACGCCATCGACCTTCACAACCAGATCGCCGTCGTCACCGGTGGCGCGCAGGGGATCGGCTTCGCCATTGCGCAGCGCTTGATCGCTTCCGGGGCGCGGGTAAGCCTTTGGGACATGAATGCCGAACTGCTCGCCCTGGCCGTTGAGCATCTGGGTGCCGCGGCGTCCAGCAAGCTGGTTGATATCACCGACCTTGCCGGCCTTGAGCGCGTGCATGCCGAGGTCGAGGCCGAACTGGGGCCGATCTCGATCCTGGTCAATTCGGCGGGTGTCGCAGGGCTGAATGCCACGCTCGAAGACTATGACCCGGACGAGTGGCGGCGGGTGGTCGAGATCAATCTCAACGGCACGTTCTACGTCAACAAGGTGGCCATCCCCTCGATGAAGGCGCGCAACTACGGGCGCATCGTCAATATCTCGTCGGTGGCGGGCAAGGAGGGCAATCCGAACCTCTCGGCCTATTCGGCGGCCAAGGCGGGGGTCATCGGGCTGACTAAGTCGCTGGGCAAGGAGCTGGCAAAATACGACATCGCCGTCAACGCCATCACGCCGGCCACCGCCAAGACGCGCATTCTCGATACGCTGACCAAGGAATTCATCGACTATATGCTGGTGCGCATCCCGCGCGGCCGGTTTCTCGAGGTCGACGAGGCGGCGGCCATGGTGGCCTGGCTGGTCAGCAAGGAAAACAGCTTTACCACTGCCAGCGTGTTCGACCTGTCGGGCGGGCGCACGACCTATTGAGCCAGGGCGCGGTCGCCAAACTGTCATCAAACTGGGCTAGCGCAAGGGCGAAAGCACTGGCTAACGAACACAGAGAAACGGCCCTGCCATGAACACCGTCGCCCTTGGGGAACTCGTCCTGACCAATGCCCGGATTGTCCTGGCCAATGAGGTGCTGGACGGCTCGGTCCGCGTGGATGGCGGCGTGATCACCGATATCGGTACGCCCAGCCGCACGGGCGTCGACCTGGACGGCGACTACCTGATCCCGGGCCTGGTCGAGCTCCATACCGACCATCTCGAGACCCACTATGCGCCGCGACCCCGCGTGCGCTGGAATCCGGTCGCTGCGGTGCAGGCGCATGATGCGCAGATCGCCGCCTCGGGCATCACTACCGTGCTCGACGCTATCAGGGTTGGTCTCGATGAAGATACCGACATGGTGACGCCGGACATGCGCATTCTGGCCGATGCCATCGCGGCCGGCATGCGCGCCGGTCGCCTGCGGGCCGAGCATCACATCCACCTGCGTTGCGAGGTTTCGTCGCCCGATTGCCTTGAGGCGTTCGAGCTGTTCAAGGATGACCCCGCGGTGCGGCTGGCCTCGCTGATGGATCACGCCCCCGGCCAGCGCCAGTTCACCAGCATGGACGCCTGCCGCGCCTATTATCAGGGCAAGAAGAAGATGAGCGACGCCGATTTCGCCGACTTCGTTCGCCGTCGCAACGAGCAGTCGCAGGCCCATGCCGGCCCGACGCGGCGCGCCATCGCCGAGATCTGCAACGCCAAGGGCATCGTGCTTGCCAGCCACGACGATGCGACGCGCGAGCATGTCGAAGAGGCGGAGGCGCTCGGCATGCACATTGCCGAATTCCCCACCACGCTCGAATCGGCCAAGGCGTCGCGCCAGGCTGGCATGGCCATCCTGATGGGCGGGCCCAACGTGGTGCGCGGTGGCTCGCATTCGGGCAATGTCTCGGCGCGGGCACTGGCCGAAGCCGACCTGCTCGATATCCTCTCGTCCGATTACATTCCCTTCTCCATGCTGCAGTCCGCATTCTCGCTGGCCGACAACGTGGAGGGGATAAGTTTGTCAAAGGCCATCCAACTGGTGACCAAGCGCCCCGCCGAGGCGGCTGGATTTGCTGACCGGGGCGAGATCGCCATCGGCAAGCGCGCCGACTTCGTGCATGTCCGGGTCGAAGACGGCATTCCCATCGTGCTGACGGTGTGGCGCCAGGGCCGGCGGGTGATATGAGCGGAACGTTCGTCGCCGTCGTGGGGGCAAGCGGAGCCGGCAAGGACAGCCTGATCGGCTTTGCCCGTGCCCGGCTGGAGACGAGTGGCCGGGTGGTCTTCGTGCGCCGCGTGGTGACGCGGCAGGCCGATGGCGGCAGCGAGGATCACGACAGCATGGACGCCGCTAGCTTCGCTGCGGCTGAGCGGGACGGGGCTTTCGCGCTGAACTGGGATGCGCACGGCCTGCGCTACGGCCTGCCGATCGCGCTGGAGGACGACCTGGCGGCCGGCCGGGTCGTGGTGGCCAACCTGTCGCGCTCGGTGATCCCGGGATTGATGGAGCGCTATCCCGACGCGGTGGTGGTGCTGGTCACGGCCGATCGCGACATTATCGAGCGGCGGCTGGCCAATCGCGGGCGCGAGACGGCGGAGTCGATCCAGGGTCGGCTGGATCGGCGGGTCGGCGACCAGCTGCCGGCCAGCACGGTGAGGATCGACAATTCCGGGGCGCTCGAGCTGGGCGGAGCGCAGTTTGTGCGGCTGCTGGAAGATGCGGCGCGGATGGGCGTGCGGGCTTAAGAAGAGAGGATACCCCCTCCTAAGCTCCCCCTGAAAAGGGGGAGGGATCGATCGAGTTTGAGGCTCGATCATGCCCAACTCACCGCGTGGATCCCTCCCCCTATCAGGGGGAGCTTAGGAGGGGGTATCCTCGCTAAACCACCAGCTCCATCCGCTCCGCCGGGAAGCGGCTGAGGGCGTAGGAGATTGGATTTCCTTCCGAATCCACGTCGACCGCCTCCGACACCAGCAGGATCGCGCCGGGTGCGAGGCCCAGCAGCTTGGTTTCCTCGACATCGGCATGACGCGCGGAAATGCGGGTCGAGGCGCGGGAATAGTCGGCAATGCCGTAGCTGGCAAAGACGGCCGTCGTGGATTCCAGTTCGGCGATGCGTGCCGGAAAATCGGCGAAGCGGGCATAGGCAAGCCAGGTGGTGACCCGCGATATGGGGCGGCCATCGGCCAACGACATTCCCTCCGTCCGCACCACTTTGGCGCCGATGCGCAGACCGAGCGCCGCGGCGATTGCGGCTGTCGCATTTTCCAGTCGATGGCTGAGACTGCGCGAAGTGAGGCTGGCGGCCTGGCCCCTGAGCCCCTCGCGGAAACGGGTGCGCTTGCCGATGGGATAACTGAGGCGCCTGGCGCTGCGCACGAAGGTGCCGCGGCCCTGTTCGGCGCCCACCACGCCTTCTTCCGCCAGCACCGCGAGCGCCCGGCGCACCGTATGCCGATTGGCGGAAAAGCGTTCCGCCAGAAGGGCTTCGGTGGGCAGCCGGTCGCCGCTGGCCAGCTTGCCGCCGACAATGTCGAGCCGGATCGCATCGGCGATGCGGCGCCAGAGGGCGACCCCGCCCAGCTCGTCTTTGGAAACTGTCATTGCATTTTCACACGAGAAGAGTAGCACCGGACTCAGGACATTAGTTGTCTAGTTCATTAGACAAATAGAGGCAAGCATGCAGACTGCATCCTTCGTCGACAGCCCGGCGCGCAAGGTCGTGCTCGATACGCTGGCCGCCGCGCCATCGCGCTCCCTTGCGGAGCTCTGGGACCGCTGGGCCGACAAGCCCGCGCATACCAGGTTGCGCGGCCCCGAGGTTGGGCTCGTCATGGTGCGTGGTCGTGCCGGCGGCGGTGGGGCGCCGTTCAATCTGGGCGAGGCCACGGTCAGCCGGGCCAGCGTGCGCATTGTAACCGGTGAAGTGGGGCACGGGTACAACTTGGGCCGCGACCTCGCCAAGGCCGAAATCATCGCCGTGATCGATGCGCTCTGGCAGCGCGACGCCGCACGGGTAGAGGCGGAAATTATCGAGCCGCTGCGGACACTTGCCGCAACGGCCGACCAGAAACGCCGCGACGAATCGGCCGCTACCAAGGTCGACTTCTTCACCATGGTCCGGGGAGACAACTGAGATGGATATCGGTCTCGACGGCGGTTTTGCCGACCCGGTACTGCAATCGCAGACGGCTTTCCGCGCGGTCATGGACGCGCTCGCCAACCCCGGAACGGCGCAAAAACTCGTCACACCCCCTTCGATCCGCAGCAGCATATCGACGGAATTGGCCAGCATACTGTTGACGGTTTCCGATCATGACACCGGCATATGGCTCGACGACGTGCTGCGCGCCGACGCTGATGTGCTGGAATTCGTGAAATTTCATAGTGGTGCCCCGGTGGTGCGGGAGCCGGGCAGGGCGGTCTTCGCCTTCGCGACGGGCGCCGACCACCTGCCGCGCTTCGACCAGTTCAACCTGGGCACGCAGGAATATCCCGATCGCTCGACCACCATCGTGCTGGCGGTGCCGGCGCTGACCGGTGGCGCTGAGTTGATCATGCGCGGTCCCGGCATCCGGGATCACGGTCATATTAGCTCCGTCGGGCTGCCCGGGGATTTCGTCGCGCAATGGGCTGATAACCGCGAACTGTTTCCGCGCGGCATCGACCTGCTGCTGGTGGCCGATGGCGCCGTGATGGGCCTGCCGCGCTCGACGCGCATTACCAGAGGACATTGACATGTATGTTGCCGTAAAGGGCGGCGAGGCCGCCATTGCCAATGCGCATGCTTTGCTCGCCGACCGTCGCCGCGGCGACCGCGCGGTACCGGCCCTGCGCCTCGACCAGATCGTCGAGCAGCTCGGGCTCGCCGTCGACCGCGCCATGGGCGAGGGCTCGCTCTATGACAGGGAACTGGCGGCTTTGGCGCTGGTGCAGGCGCGCGGCGACCTGATCGAAGCGATCTTCCTCGTTCGCGCCTATCGCACGACGCTGCCGCGCTTCGGCTATTCGAAGCCCGTCGAAACCGGGGAGATGCTGATCGAGCGCCGCATCTCGGCGACGTTCAAGGACTTGCCCGGCGGGCAGATGCTGGGGCCGACCTTCGACTATACGCACCGCCTGCTTGATCCCGCGATCGTGTCAGGCGAAGTGCCGGCGCCGCTGTTGCGGGAGGCCGACGCCGAGCAGGCGCCGCGCGTGACCGACCTGCTGGGTCGCCAGGGACTGATGGAGCCCGATGGCGACACCGATCCGGATCGCGAGGTCGGTGACCTGACGCGCGAGCCGCTGGACTTTCCGCTCGATCGGGATTTGCGGTTGCAGGCGCTGGCGCGGGGCGACGAGGGTTTTTTGCTGGCGCTCGGCTATTCGACGCAGCGCGGCTATGGCCGCAGCCATCCCTTTGTCGGCGAAATCCGCATCGGCGAGGTGGACGTGGAGTTCGATATTCCCGAACTCGGCTTTGCCGTGAGCCTGGGCCGCATCCGCGTCACCGAATGCCAGATGGTCAACCAGTTCAAGGGCAGTGCGAAAGTGCCGCCTCAGTTCACCCGCGGCTATGGCCTGGTCTTCGGGCAGGCCGAGCGCAAGGCCATGGCCATGTCGCTGGTCGATCGGGCGCTGCGGGCGCGTGAGTTCGGCGAGGATATCGTGGCTCCGGCACAGGACGAGGAATTCGTTATTTCGCACTCGGACAATGTGCAGGCGACCGGCTTCGTCGAGCATCTGAAGCTGCCGCATTACGTGGATTTCCAGGCCGAACTTGACCTGATCCGGCGCATGCGGGCGGAGCACGAAGCGGTGGCGATGCGGGAGGCGGCAGAGTGAACAGGTTTCGCAGTCATCCTTCCCTCCCCCTTGAGGGGAGGGATCGAGGGAGGGGGTCGTTGGGTGATCCAGTGATGGACCCCCACCCCCAGCCCCTCCCCTCAAGGGGGAGGGGAGCCGAGCATCCAGCCCTGGAGTGCCTCCAATGAACACCGTCGCCCAATACAACTTCGCCTATCTCGATGAGCAGACCAAGCGGATGATCCGGCGGGCTATTCTCAAGGCCATCGCCATTCCCGGTTATCAGGTGCCGTTCTCGTCCCGCGAAATGCCCATGCCCTATGGCTGGGGCACCGGCGGCGTGCAGGTGACGGCGTCGATCATCGGGCCGGAGGACGTGCTCAAGGTTATCGACCAGGGCGCGGACGACACCACCAATGCCGTCAGCATCCGCGCTTTCTTTGCCAAGGTCGCGCAGGTGGAAACCACGACGCACACATCCGAAGCCACCATCATCCAGACGCGGCATCGCATTCCGGAAAAGGCGCTGGGGCAGGGGCAGATCCTGGTCTATCAGGTGCCGATCCCCGAGCCGCTGCGCTTCCTCGAACCGCGCGAAACGGAAACGCGGAAAATGCACGCGCTCGAGGAATATGGGCTGATGCATGTCAAGCTCTACGAGGATATCGCCCGCCACGGTCGCATCGCCACGACCTATGCCTATCCGGTCAAGGTCGAGGGTCGCTACGTGATGGACCCGAGCCCCACGCCCAAGTTCGATAACCCCAAGATGCATATGAGCGAGGCGCTGCAACTGTTCGGCGCCGGGCGCGAGCACCGTATTTATGCTGTTCCGCCGCATACCGAAGTGGTGAGTCTGGATTTCGAGGACCACCCCTTCGCCATCCAGCATTTCGAGGAGCCCTGCGCGCTGTGCGGTGCGGAACAGGTCTATCTCGACGAGGTGATTTTGGATGACCGCGGCGGGCATATGTATGTCTGCTCGGACACCGACAATTGCGAGGAACGACGCGCGGCCGGGCATGTCGGGGTGCTGGGCATGGAGGCGGCAGAATGAGCCGCAGTAGTTGCAGTCATCCTTCCCTCCCCCTTGAGGGGAGGGACCGAGGGTGGGGGTCGTTTGGTGGTCCACTGACGGACCCCCACCCCCAACCCCTCCCCTCAAGGGGGCGGGGAGCCGAGCATCGAGTGCTGGAGCATCGCCATGTCTGAACCCCTTCTCCGCGTCGAGAACCTGACCAAGTATTACGGCAGCCGGTTGGGCTGTGCCGATGTGAGTTTCGAGCTTTGGCCGGGCGAAGTGCTGGCCATTGTGGGGGAATCCGGCTCGGGCAAGACAACGTTGCTCAATTCCCTGTCGGCGACGCTGGAGCCGAGCTCGGGCCGGACCCTCTACCGCATGCGCGACGGGCTGTGGCGCAATATCTATGAGCTGAGCGAGGCCGAGCGACGCTTCCTCGTCCGCACCGACTGGGGCTTCGTGCACCAGAACCCGGCCGATGGTCTGCGCATGACCGTGTCGGCCGGCGCCAATGTCGGCGAGCGGCTGATGGCGGTGGGCGACCG
>NZ_CAMLHM010000090.1 GCF_946479885.1 uncultured Devosia sp. | reverse complement strand
CATACCAGATCCGGAATAGTGACTGGAGTTCAGACGTGTGCTCTTCCGATCTGCTGCTATGAAATCCATGAACGGCCCCCTCCGCATCGGCATTGGCGGCCCCGTCGGCTCGGGCAAGACGACCCTGTGCGAAATGCTGCTCAAGGCGATGCGCGACCGCTACTCAATGGCCGTCGTCACCAACGACATCTATACCCGCGAGGACGCGCTGATCCTTGCCCGCGTCCAGGCCATTTCGGAAGACCGCATCGTCGGCGTCGAGACCGGCGGCTGCCCGCACACGGCGATCCGCGAAGACGCTTCGCTCAATCTCGCCGCCATCGACGATCTGAACCGGAAGTTTCCCGATCTCGATATCATCCTGATCGAGAGCGGCGGCGACAACCTGGCGGCCACCTTCTCGCCTGACCTGGCCGACATCACCATCTATGTCATCTCGGTGGCGCAGGGCGAGAAGATCCCGCGCAAGGGCGGCCCTGCCATCTCGCGCTCTGATCTACTCGTCATCACCCATACCGACCTGGCCCCCTATGTCGGCGCCAGCCTCGATGTGATGGAAAGCGACACAAAGAAGGTACGCGAAGGCCGGCCCTACATCTTTACCGACCTGCTCCGTCGCGAAAGCCTCGACCAGATCATCACCTGGATCGAACGCTCCGGCGGCTTCGTCGATAGCCAGGCTGCCGAATAGCGCCCTTCCAGTAGGCCTCATGGTGAGCTTGTCGAACCACGAGGTCGTGGCACTGAAAGCCTCCACTCGCTCGACCTCGTCCTTCGACAGGCTCAGGGTGAGGTCTCTCTGCCTTACGTGTTGGCACCCTCCAGCAAACAGAAAGCGCCGGATCCTTTCGGATCCGGCGCTTTGGCCTGGCTCGGGGGCTTCGAGCCGGCCCTCCGGGCAAAATCGCTCCAGTGGAGCGATTTTAGGGGAGAAGGCCATGAGAGCTACGCTCGAATGGCCAGGCTCAGGGCGCGGGCTGGCAGGGCCCGGGGTCAGGCGCCCTAGTAGAGGAATATCTCCGGATTACCCTTCGGATCGGCCACGGCGATCACCCGGTTGACGTCGATATGGTTCGCCGCGAACCAGCCACTGAGTGCGGCGTCGGCATGGATGGCCTCACGGAACTTGCCGAGCTGGCTCGCTTTGGCCGTTTCCGCGCTGGCGATCTGCGCCTGCTCGGCCGCCGGATAGAGCGCCTTGGTGTCGTAGGTCTTGATGCTGGTCGCCTTGTCGAGGAAGGCCAGGTCACCCGCCGTCCAACTGCCGATCATGTCGACCAGGTTGCCCACGGGGACAAGGTCCGCCTTGGCGCCCACGGTCACCTTGGCGGTATCCGCCGGGGTGGTCGCAGCAAAGGCGGCGGTGCCGGGAACAGCGAGAATGGCAGCGAGCAGCACTGCCGCCGATACGGTACGCATCGGGTTCATTTTGAGCTCCATACGATTGCAAGATTAGGCCGCAGGGTTCTGCGAGCGGTCATCGGCGTGACATCGCGTCGACGGGTGCTATATCGCTCCCCGCCCACGGCGGATTTTGGATCGATCTTGGGAATTGTCGGGGCATGATTTCGGCTTTCCGGTGGATTGTGGAAGCCCTCCAAATGTGGACCATCCGTAACTTTGGTAAGGATGGCCCATGAACACCACCCTTCGCATGCGCAAAGACCTCTCCGCCCCCCAGCCATCCCCCGTCTGGCCTGCGGGCGCGGGCCTGGCCCCTGTCGCCCAAACCCGCCCCGATGCACTCCACGCCATCCTGGCCGATGCCTATGTGAACGGCTTTGGCACTGTCCCAACCTCTTGCGCAGAGTGGTGGACGTCGCTCACCTCGGACAGCGAATTCGACCCCGCACTGGTCTTTGTTGCGACGGACGCGTCAGGCGCCCCCATCGGTCTGGCGCAGTGCTGGACATCCGGCTTCGTCAAGGATCTGGCCGTGGTGCCGCAGTGGCGCGGCAAGGGAATTGGCGATGCCTTGCTCGCCGAGGTCTTCGCGGTCTTTCGGGACCGGGGCCTGTCCTATGTCGATCTTAAGGTCGGCGCCGCCAATGCGCCCGCCATTGCCCTCTACCGGCGGGCGGGCATGGTCGAAGCGCCGCTCTAGCTCACCGCCACTGCGTGGCTCACCAACCGGCCCCCGGACCAGTGGTGGATCAGAAGCCCCGGCGGATCGCTGATATCGGTGTCGCGGCCATCCAGCCGCAGCCGGTTCGCCCGTGTCACCGATGGCGCCATCGTCGCGGGCCGATTGGCGAAGCGAGTAAACATAGGCCGATGTACATGCCCGCAAGTCAGCGCGATGACCGCGTCATGGGCCTCCTCGATCACCCGGGCGAGTTCGTCGCCACCAAAACAGATATTGCGGTCCTTGCCGTCAATGCCGGTCTTGAACGGATGCTGGTGCTGAAAGATCAGCGCCGGTGGGCCATCCGAATTGAGTTCGCGTGCCAACCAATCCAGCACGGGCCGCGCATCCCCGTGGTGCGCGCCCGCGACGGTGACGTCGAGCCCGATCATCCGCAGGTCGCCCACGGAGCCGCTGAGGTTGAGCGGTCGCTGGCTGACCCAGCCGTAAAGGTCTCCAAACACCTCCATCATGAGGCGATGGTCGTCCATGTTGCCCGGGACCACGAAGAACGGCGCGCCCGTGCTCTCCAACCGCTGGCGCACCTCGCGATAACTGCGCTGGTGCTCGGCCTCCGCCAGGTCACCACTTACGATGATCGCGTCAGGCCGCAGCGGACGCAGCCAGCCCAGTACGGCATCCAGCCGCTGCAGCGCCTGGGCGCTGCCATCGGCATGGATGTCGCTGAGCTGGGCAATGATCATGCGCGAACGAGGGCCACGACCGAGCGGGGTGTCAGGGTTGCCGTTCCGTCGGCTACCGCGACGCTGGCGGTATTGTCGGAGAGTATCCCGACCTGCCAGCCGCCTTCGGGCAGCCGCGCTACCACAGGCTCGACCCGCCGGTTGAACCAGACCAGCACCTCATCGTCCTTGTGCCGTAGATGCATGCCGAGCACCGAAGCACTGGAGTCGTTCCAGTCGCCGTCATTCATCTCGCGCCCGTCGGGGTGCAGCCAGACCACATCCCGAATGCCGGCCTTTTCCTGCCCGGAAAGGAAATGGTCATGCGTAAGCGTCTGGTGCGCCTTGCGGAACTTGGTCAGCGCCGAAACGAAGTCGACCAGATCGCCATCGGCATTCTCCCAGTCGAGCCAAGTGATCTCGTTGTCCTGGGCATAGGCATTATTGTTGCCCTGCTGGCTGCGGAACATCTCGTCACCCTGCTGCAGCAACGGCACGCCGCGCGACAGGAACAGCGTGGCGAGCAATGCCCGCACGTCGCGCTTGCGCGCGGCAATGATGCCCTCGTCGTCGGTCTCGCCCTCGGCGCCGCAGTTCCACGACGCATTGTGGTTGTGCCCGTCGCGATTGCCTTCGCCATTGGCCTGGTTGTGCTTGTCCTGGTAGCTCACCAGGTCGCGCAGCGTGAAGCCATCGTGCACCGCCAAGAGGTTCACCCCGTGGCTGGGCTTGCGCCCGGCAAAATTGAAGATCTCGGCCGATCCCGCCACCTTGCCCGCCAGCGCACCGATCTTGCCATTCTCGCCGCGCCAGAACTCGCGGATATCGTCGCGATAGGTGTCGTTGTGTTCCTTGAATTCCTTGCCGAACTGCCCAAGCGCATAGCCGCCCGGACCCGGATCCCAAGGCTCGGCCACCAGGATGCACTGCTTGAGCACCGGGTCGGCCTTGATCTTCTGCAGCATCTCGGCATTGGGGTTGAACCCCGGATCGCGGCCCAGCACCGTCGCCAGGTCGAAGCGGAAACCGGAAATACCCATTTCCTCGACCCAGTAGCGCAGGCTGTCGATGATCAGCCGCTGCGTCGCCGGGTGATCGCAACGCAGCGTGTTGCCGGTGCCCGTGTCGTTCACCAGGTGCTGCTTGCCGTCGACTTCGACGAAGCGGTAATAGGTCCTGGCGTCCAGCCCCATCAGGCTCAGCATCGGCCCGTTGGCGTCGCTCTCGCCAGTGTGGTTATAGACCACATCCAAAATTACCGAGATGCCGTTCTTGCGGTAGAGGTCGGTCATTACCCGCAATTCCTGCGGCCCGCGCGGCGCCAGGCGCGGATCGATGGCCGAATAGGCCACCGGATTATAGCCCCACGCATTGGTCAGCCCGAGCACCGGCAGGTGCCCCTCGTCGATCCAGGCGGCGGTCGGCATAAGCTGCAGCGTATCGACGCCGATATATTTGAGATGGTCGATCACCCGCTGTGTGGTCAGCGCCGCGATGGTGCCACGCAGCGGCCCCTGCACGCTGGGGTGACGCATGGTGTAGCCGCGCACATTCATCTCGTAGAACAGGCTCGGCGCCTTCTTGCGCGGAAGGATGTTCTCGTTGCCCATGTCGCCGACGATGGCCTTGGGGATCAGCGGCGCTGTATCCACCGCCTCGGCGCGGTCCAGCCGCAGCCGCGGCGAGCGCACAAAGACCCTGTCCAGCCGCTTGGCATAGGGATCGACCAGCAGCTTCATCGGGTCGAAGAAATAGCCCTGCTCCGGATCATACGGTCCATCGGCCCGCAAACCATAGCGCGTACCCGCCGTCAGTCCTGCAACCAGCCCAGCGCGAATATTGTCCCTGAACACGTCGAGTTCGAAGCGGTTCGTTTCCTGGTCCTGCTCGTCGAAAACAGACACCCAGATCTTGGTGGCGCTCTCCGAATAGACGGCAAAGTTGACGCCCACCTCGGTCACCGTGGCGCCGAGATGGGTAATACTGCCCCCGTTGGGGACCAGCATGGGTTTCATTGGTCTTCCGATGCTAGGTGATGACGCTGGGCTCTTGGCGTCCGGTGCGCTGCTTGATCCCGGTGAGTTGGTCTGCCAGTCCGATGAGCGGTTCAAGGGCAAGTTGGGTGTCAAGATCATGTCGTCCATCGGCAGCCTCGTAGCGCTCAAGATAGAGACGCAACGTGGCGCCGACCGTGCCGGTTCCGCTCAGCCGGACAACGATGCGCGAGCCGTCGGTGAAGCCGATCCGGATGCCCTGCTTGGCGCTGGTGGAGCCATCGACCGGGTCGTGGTAGGTAAAGTCGTCGGCGTAAGCAACCTGTAGGTCATCGCCAAGAATTCTGCCGGCAAGCTTGGGCAATTCCGCCCGCAGATCGTCCACCAGCTTGTTGGCAATGGCCGCGTCGACCTCTTCATAGTCGTGCCGGGTATAGTAGTTGCGGCCATAGGTCTCCCAGTGCTCGCGTACGATCTCGTCGACGCTCTGCTTGCGCGCCGCGACGATGTTGAGCCATAGCAGCACGGCCCACAGGCCATCCTTCTCGCGCACATGGTTCGATCCGGTACCGGCGCTTTCCTCGCCGCAGATCGTCACCCGCCCTGCGTCGAGCAGATTGCCAAAGAACTTCCAACCCGTTGGCGTCTCATGCATTTCGATGCCGAGCTTCTCGGCCACCCGGTCCGCCGCGGCACTGGTCGGCATCGAGCGGGCAATGCCTGAAATGCCGCCTTTGTAGCCCGGCGCCAGATGCGCATTGGCCGCCAGCAGAGCCAGCGAATCCGATGGCGTCACGAACCGGTTCTTGCCGATGATCAGGTTGCGGTCCCCGTCGCCATCCGAAGCCGCGCCGAAATCGGGGCCCTCGGGGGTCATCAGCAGGTCATGCATCTCCTTGCAATGGACCAGGTTCGGATCGGGATGCCCGTCATTGAACGACGGCGAGGGCGTGCCGTTGATGACCGTACCCTTGGGCGCCCCGAGGATGTCTTCGAGGATCTTGTGGGCATAGGGGCCCGTGACGGCCGACATCGCATCGAATGTCATGCGGAAGCCCGAGGCGAACATGGCCCGGATTGCGCCGAAGTCGAACAGCGTCTCCATCAGCGCCGCATAGTCGGCGACCGGATCGATCACCTCCACCACCATGCCGCCAACGCTCTGCGTGCCAATGGCTCCGAGATTGATGTCCGCGGCGTCGACTGTCTTGTAGCTGTCGATTACCTTGCTGCGGGCATAGACCGCGTCGGTGATCTTCTCGGGTGCGGGTCCGCCATTGCCGATATTGTACTTGATGCCGAAGTCGCCCTCCGGCCCGCCCGGATTGTGGCTGGCCGACAGCACCAGCCCGCCAAACGCCTTGTAATGGCGGATCACATGACTGGCCGCGGGCGTCGACAAGATTCCCCCCTGGCCCACCAGCACCTTGCCGAAGCCATTGGCTGCGGCTATCCGGATCGCCTTCTGGATGGCGACATCGTTGTAGAAGCGCCCGTCCCCGCCGATCACAAGGGTCTTGCCCTCAAAACCTTCCAGGCTGTCGAAGATGGCTTGGATGTAGTTCTCGACATAGTTGGGCTGCTGGTAGACCGTCACCCGCTTGCGCAGGCCGGAGGTCCCAGGCTTCTGATCGCCATAGGGCGTGGTCTTAATGGTCTGGATCGTCATTGGTCATCAGCCCGGTAATGTTGGCGTAGAGGTCGGCATAGCGTGCGGCACTGGTGTCCCAGGACACGTCCGACTTCATTCCCCGCCGTTGGATTTTCTTCCAGAGTTTGTCGTCGTGATAGAGCCGCACCGTCTTGCGCAAAGCTTCGTAAAGCGCATGGGCACTGCCCGGATCGAACACCACGCCCGTCGCCACTTCCGCGGCAATGGCCGCCGGATTGGCGTCGATCACCGTGTCCGCCAGGCCCCCGATGCGGCTCACCACCGGCACGCAGCCATAGCGCAGACCATAAAGCTGCGTCAGGCCGCAGGGTTCGAAGCGCGAGGGGATGACGATGGCGTCGCAGCCGCCCTGCATCAGGTGGCTCAGCGCCTCGTTATAGCCGGTGGTCATGGCCACCTTGCCTGGGTGTCGCGCCGTCATGTGGCGGAACCCGTCCTCAAGATAGGCCTCGCCGGACCCGAGCACCACCAGCCGTCCGCCGAGATCGATCAGTCCGTCGGTCGCCTGCAACAGCAGGTCCATGCCCTTCTGGTCGGTCAGCCGGCTGATGACACAGAACAGCGGGCCATCGGTGCCATCGAGCCCGAACTTTTCCGCCACGGCCTGTTTGTTGGCCTGCCGCATGTGGATTGTGTTGGTGGAATAGGTCTGCGCCAGCGCCGCATCCTTGGCCGGGTCCCACGCATCGGTGTCGATGCCATTGAGAATACCCACAACCGTATCGGCCCGACCGTTCAGCAGGCCTTCCAGGCCCAGCCCGAATTCCGGCGTGCGGATTTCGTCGGCATAGTTGGGGCTGACGGTGGTGACATAGTCCGCGCATTCCATGCCGGACTTGAGATAGGAAATGCCGCCATAATATTCGACGCCACCGACCCCGAAGGCATGTGGCGGCAGGCGCAGCTGGCCGAAAATCTCCGGGCCAAAAAACCCCTTGAACGCCATGTTGTGGATGGTCATCACTGTCTTGACCGTGCCTGCCGGCCCATACTTGATGTAGGCAGGCGCCAGTCCCGACTGCCAGTCGTGGCAATGCAGAACCTGAGGGTGGTAGCCCTCGACCATGCCCATGCCCAATTCCGCCGCCACCCAGCTCAGGGCCGCGAAGCGTTTCCAGTTGTCCGGCCAGTCCCAGCCATCCGGGCTGACATAGGGGTTTCCTGGTCGATCATAGAGCGCCGGCGCCTCGATGACGATGACGTCAAGGCCCGAAACCCGCGCGGCGATCAGCTTGGCGCTGACCCCGAACAGGTCATCGAGTTCCTTGACCACCCGCCCGCCGCTGAGCTTGCTCATGACCGACGGATAGCCTGGCACCAGCGTGCGCATGGTAACGCCGCGACTGCCAAGCGCCCCCGGCAGCGCGCCGGCGACGTCGGCCAGCCCACCCGTCTTGATCAGCGGATAGACCTCGGAAGCAACCGAGAGAACTTCGATCATCGGCCCGCCAGATACTTGTTGATCATGGACTGGGTAATCAGCGTCACCCCATCGTCGCTGCGGCGGAACCACTTGGCGTCGAATTCGGGATCCTCGCCAACGACGAGCCCTTCCGGGATGTTGACCCCGCGATCGATGACGACCTTC
Source organism: uncultured Devosia sp. (assembly GCF_946479885.1). The sequence continues at coordinate 487 of NZ_CAMLHM010000090.1, read as the reverse complement.
TTGAGCCGCGCGTTGCGCCCGATGTCGCAATAGGGAAGCACCACCGCTTCGTCGAGCACCGAATAGGAGTGAACGCGCGACCCCGTGGACAGCAGCGTGCGCTGCAGGTGCCCGCCGGACACGATGCAATCGCCCGAGACCAGCGAATTCACCGCGGAGCCGCGACGCCCGTCAAAGTCATGCACGAACTTGGCCGGCGGGGTAATCTCGGCATAGGTCCAGATCGGCCAGTCGCGGTCATAGAGATCGAGCTGCGGCTTGATGTCGGTGAGATCGATCGAAGCCTTCCAGTATGCGTCGATCGTGCCGACGTCGCGCCAGTAGCTGACTTCTTCATTGCTCGACCGCACGCAGGACCGTGGGAAGCGATGAGCCCAGGCTGAGCCGTTCTTGACGATATAGGGGATGATATCCTTGCCGAAGTCGCGGCTGGAGCCTTCGGTGGCGGCGTCGCGGCGCAGCTGTTCCATCAGGAAGCGCGTCTCGA
>NZ_CAMLHM010000089.1 GCF_946479885.1 uncultured Devosia sp. | reverse complement strand
TCGCGCGAGGGCGTGCAGCGCGATCTGCTGCCGCTGATCGAGGGCACCACCGTCTCGACCAAGTATGGCCCCGTCAGCACCGACCATATCCTGTTCATTGCCTCGGGCGCATTCCATGTCAGCAAGCCCAGCGACCTGCTGCCGGAGCTGCAGGGCCGCCTGCCGATCCGGGTCGAGCTCAAGGCGCTGACGCGTGAGGATTTCATCCGCATCCTCAGCGACACCGACAATAGCCTGATCAAGCAATATGTGGCGTTGATGGGCACCGAGGGGGTGACGCTCGACTTTACCAAGGACGCGATCGAGGCGATTGCCGATGCTGCGGTCAAGGTCAACAACTCGGTCGAAAATATCGGGGCAAGGCGCCTCCAGACCGTGATGGAGCGGCTGGTGGAAGACATCAGCTTCGAGGCCCCCGACAAGCAGGGCCAAACCATCACCATCGACGCGGCCTTTGTCGCCGAAAAGGTGGGCGTGCTGGCCGCCGACCAGGACCTGAGCAAGTTCGTGCTGTAGGGCGCCTGGGCAAGCAGTCGTCTCCCTCCCCCTTGTGGGGAGGGATCAAGGGTGGGGGTGAGTCATGCGCTCAGCATTCGCGGCCCCACCCCACCCCTAACCCTCCCCATCAAGGGGAGGGAGTCAGATCGGGGCTATTGGCTTAAATCAGCGCCGAAATCCTGGCATCGGTCAGCGCATAGAGGCACGCATTGCGCGCTTCGCTGAGATCAGGATCCATCACGGCGGCAACCTTGACCAGCGCCTCGTCGATGAAGGCAGCCGCCTCCAGCGCCGACACTTCAATGTCGTTATCCCCGCAGATGTCGGCCGCCGCATAATGGTCGGTGGCCAGCAGGCTCAGCACGCCGGCCGGATTGGACTTGAGGGCGCGGGACAGCGTGATGATTAGACTTTCCGAGGTGCCTGCATCGGTTCCATCAGCCAGGAGCGGCACTAGGTCGATCCAGCCTCGATCGCCCGCCTCGACATGGGCGAGGAAGGCGTTCCAGGAACTTTCATCGAGCGATTGCACCACCTGGCCCTCAAGCAGCGCCCTCAAAGCGCTGGGCGTCAGGTCGGCGGACAGAACGGGCATGGTCAACGCGGCAAGGATGGCCGCAACACCAAGAGTGCGCATGATAACCTCCTCCAGCATAGGCCTCCAAAATACGCCCTATTGCTGGGGTTTTCCAGCGCTTCTCAGGGCCGTGACTTGCCGGAGCGGCGGACCACTTCATTGTGCAGGAACTTGAGATCCTCGGCGTCGAGCTTGCCGATGTCAGCCTTGAGGCGGTTGGTCAGTTCGGTCGCCTCGGGCACCAGCCCGCCGGTATCGATGGTGACCTTGGGGTCGCTCATCTCGGCCAGGCGCTGCAATTCTTCGGCTTCATCCCAGATGACGTTGAAGAAGGCGATGATGCGGTGCAGCAGGAAGCCGGTCGGCAGGCCGCGGCGGCCATGTTCGAGCGCCGAGAGATAGGCGCTCGACACATTGAGCGCCGATGCCATCTGCTTGAGCGAGATGCCGCGCGCTTCGCGCAGTTCCCGGATGCGGGCGCCAAGCGGGGTCATGCGCGGCGCAGGCGCACATACCACGCCCCCTCCCCACCATGACCGCGCGCCGCCACGCTCCAGCCCGAAATCATGGACGAAAGGCTCGGTTCGTTGAGCCAGATCGGCAGCATGGTGCGCAACACGCCGCGCTCGGTCATGGCCGCGATATAGTCATTGTCGGTCTTGGCGCCCTTGCCGGTTATGACCAGCACCGTGCGGTCGCCGCGGTTGAAGCGGGCGTGGATGAAACCATGCAAGGCCGAGCGGGCCTCGTTCTGGGTCATGCCATGCAGGTCAATGCGCCCATCGATGTCGATGCGGCCGCGGCTGACCTTCTTGCGGATGGAGGGGTCGACCGCCTTGTCGGGCAAAGCCGCCGAGGGCAGGGGTGCCTGGTAAGGCGGCAGGAAGGGTTTGCGCGGTGGCTGCCGGCCCGGCGGCGCCTTGGTGGCAACCGCAACCGGGGCGGGCTCCTCGGGCGGCAGCGGCAGGGGCACGGTGCCGAGCTTCAGCAGCCCCTTGCGCCGCAGCGGGTCGACCGTCGACGCCACGGCCGTCCACAGGTGGAAGTCGTGCGGCAGACGCCTGGGATCACGCTTGGACATGGAATGGACAGCCGGCCCGCCGCTCTGGATCGATCAGTCGAGCTGGCTGGTCGTCACGACCTTCCAGTTGGGGTCACGCGACTTGGGATTGCGTGCAAAGGTCCATTCGTCGGCGATGGTCTGCACCTGGTCGGCATTGCCCTCGACCAGGTTGGCGTCCTTGTCGCGGGTGGCCGAGACCACCTCGGCGTGGAAACGCACGGTGATCAGGATATTCTTGCGATCATACTCGGCTTCGGAAATCTCGACCTTGGGCAGGCCGACAAAGGTGAAGTCCACCGTCTGGCTGGCCGCTTCGCGTTCGGCAATGGCGCGCTGGAAGCCTTCGAACACGTCCTTTTCGAGCAGGTTCTTCAGCGTCTGGCGGTCGCCCGCAGCATAGGCGGTGACGATCATCTCGTAGGCCTGCTTGGCGCCATCGAGGAAGCCCTTGGGCGTGAAGGTCGGATCGGCTTCGACCACCGCCCGGAAACCGGCAGCAAGCTCGGCGTCACCATGGGAGAATTGCTCGATCTCGGCCTCGGTCTTGCGGGCACGGCGCTCGTCGTCGAGCTCGGGCGCGCCGGTTCCGCGCGGGCGCAGCGGCACGACCGTTTCCTCGGCGACCTCGGCCGGCGCGGCCTTGCGGCGATCCACCGGCGGCCGCTCGTTACCGGTCCTGGTGCCCAGGACCGAGCGCAGCCGGAACAGCACGAAAACAGCCACGGCGATCACGATGAGCGTGGGCAGGTCGAAGAATTCATCCATTGGGCAATGCACCTTAGCTGAGCGCGCCGGAGAAAATCGACGCCGTGGCGCTCGTTGAGCGCAACATTTGGCCTATATATAGCAATGCCTCACCCCAAAACCAGTTCACACTGGGGCGAGAAAGCGTTTTGCCGCACCGCGGAGAGAAGGAAATCCGGATTTTGGCACGATATCTTGCCCTTGCTCTGATCGCCCTGCCGATCGTCGAGATCGCCATCTTCATCAAGGTTGGCCAGACCATCGGGCTTTTGCCGACCCTGGCACTGGTCATCGGCGCCGCCTTGCTGGGCGGCCTGCTGCTGCGTCAGCAGGGGCTCTCGGTCCTCAGTCAGTTGCGCGGCAATGTCGACCGGGGCCAGATGCCCGGCCGCACCATTGCCGACGCCATGATGATCGGGGTGGCCGCGCTGTTCCTGGTATTGCCGGGCTTTCTCAGCGATGTGGTGGCCCTGGCTTTGCTGGTGCCGCCGGTACGCGGCTGGATCTATGCGGCGCTGGCCAGCCGGGTGACGGTTGTGGATACGGCCGGCTTCCGGCCCGGGCCCGGCCGCGCCGACGGGCGGCTCGGGGGCGAAGGAACCATCGATCTCGACGAGGATGACTATCGGCCGCGCTGACGGGCCATGTCTTGTCGCATAACGGCAAAGATGGTAGCCACGCGCCAACAATATTCCCCGTGAAGGACGACCAGAACATGGCTGACGATACCCAGGGCGGCGCGGCCCCGAACCCGGCAAACCTGCCCTCGATGAACCTGGTGGGCCAGTATATCCGCGATCTCAGCTTCGAGAATCCGGGCGCGCCCGGCTCGATCATGGTGGGCGGCGGCAATCCGGCCTTCAACGTCTCCATTTCGGTGGGCGTCAAGAAGCAGGCCGACGACATGTATGCGGTCGAGCTCACGCTCAACGCCAAGGCTAACAGAGAAGCCGTCGTGCTGTTCAATGTCGAGCTGGTCTATGGCGGCGTGTTCCGCCTCAAGAACGTGCCCGAGAACCAGCTCAGCCAGTTGCTGATGATCGAATGCCCGCGGCTGATCTTCCCGTTCGCGCGCCAGGTCCTTGCCAGCACCACCCAGCAGGGCGGCTTCCCGCCCCTGATGATGGAGCCGGTGGATTTCGCCGCCATCTACCGCCAGAACCTGGCCAAGCTTGCCGCTCAGCAGGGCGCCGCGCCGCTGACCGCGTCTGCGGCGGAGACCGACAAGCCGAACTAAATCTGGTTTCGTCTTTGCACTGCATCAAAGCCCCGCCCAGCGCGGGGCTTTTTCATTGTGCCGCGACGTTGTCCCCGCCGTCAGACAGCTCGGCATACTTGGCCCAGATCGAATCGGGACCAAGGGTGGCGACCAGCTTTTCGTGCGCGGCGAATTCGTCGGCCAAAAGCCGCGAGGGCAGGGCCACCGGACGGCGGGCAGCAATGGTGCGGGTGGCAATGGCGTCGGCGCCAGAAACGCGGGTTTCGGCGATCAGGGCCAGGCTGACCTGCTTGCCGCCGATCAGCTCGAGATAGACCTCGGCCAGGATCTCGCTGTCGAGCAGCGCGCCGTGCAGCGTGCGGCGGGAATTGTCGATGCCGTAATGCTTGCACAGCGCGTCAAGGCTGACGCGAGCGCCGGGATGCTTGTCGCGCGCCAGCATCACCGTATCGATGACCGGATTGGCGAGCGGGCGCTGGCCGGCGCGCTCAAGCTCGGCATTAAGGAAGCCCATGTCGAAGGGCGCGTTGTGGATCACCAACGTGGCGTCGCCGATAAAATCGCGGAAGTCGGTCGCCACCGCCTTGAACAGCGGTTTGTCGGCGAGGAATTCGTCGCCCAGCCCATGCACGCGAAATGCTTCTTCGGGCATCGAGCGCTGCGGATTGATATAGACGTGGTAGTGCCGGCCCGAGGGAATGTGGTTGATCAGCTCGACGCAGCCGATTTCGACCAGCCGGTCGCCCATGGCGGGCGAGAGGCCGGTGGTTTCGGTATCGAGAACGATCTCGCGGTTCATTTTGTCGGCCCTTGGGCTCTGATGCTGGCGACCAGCGCGGCGACCATGGCCACCGTTTTCTCGATCGGCATGCCGGTGTCGAAGAGATAGGTGGCCCGAGCCTTCTTGTCGTCCTGTGGCAGCTGCCGGGCAAGGATGGTGTCGAGCTTTTCCCCGCTCATTCCAGGTCGGGCGAGGGCCCGCTGGCGCTGGATGGCCGGGTCGACCCAGGTCACGCCCACGGCGTCAAAGCCGTAATCATAGCCGCTTTCAAACAGCAGGGGCACTTCCACCACGGCCAGCGCGTGTCCTGCCGCCTCCGCGTCGTCCATGAAGCGCGCTATGCGGGCACGAACCAGGGGATGGACCACCGCTTCGAGCCGCTTGAACCCGCTGGGATCGGCAGCAAGTCGTTGCGACAGCAGAGTTTTGTCGACATGGCCCGCAGTGGTAACTCCGGGGAAAAGCGCCTCGACCGGCGCCACTGCTTCGCCCTCATAGAGTTCGGCCACGGCCTGGTCGGCGGAAAAGACCGGCACGCCCAGATCGCCAAAGGCCTTGAGCACGGTGGATTTGCCCGTGGCGATCGACCCGGTCATGCCGATCCGCCACATGGTCAGTGCCCCAGCGTCGCTTCGATGCGGGCCCGCAGTTCCGGCGTCACGTTCGGGCGCACGCCGAACCAGGCCTCAAAGCCCGGCACAGCCTGGTGCAGCAGCATGCCCAGCCCATCCACCGTTCGCAGCCCATGCGCCTGGGCTTCGACCAGGAGGGGCGTCAGCAACGGCACATAGACGATGTCGGTCACCAGCGTATCCTTGGGCAGCAGGTCGAGATCGAGCCAGTCGAAACGCGTGCCATGCATGCCGATCGAGGTGGTGTTGATGACGATACCCGTGCGCGGCGCCAGCTCGGCGAAGGAATCGAAGCCATGCGCCTCGAACGGCCCTTCGATCTCGTCGACCAGCGCCTGCGCATTGGCCAGCGTCCGGTTGAGCACATGCACCTTGCCGCCATCGCGCCGCTGCAAAGCCACCAGCACCGCTCGGGCAGCACCGCCGGCGCCGATGACCATGGCGTCGTCTGGTCCATCCGACCAGCCGGGCATGGCGGCATCGAGATTGCCGAGAAAGCCGAGATAGTCGGTATTGCTGCCGATTACCTTGCCGTCACGCACCACCAGCGTATTGACCGCGCCGATCTTGCGGGCCAGCGGGTCAACCTCGTCGCACAGGGAAAACACGGCTTCCTTATGCGGGATGGTGACATTGCCGCCGGCAAATTCGCCTGAACACAGCCGCTCGAAGAAGCCGGGCAGGGCATCAGGCGCCACGTCGATCGCCTCATAGCTGCCGTCGATGCCGTGCTCGGCCAGCCAGGTGCCGTGGATCAACGGCGAGCGGGAGTGGTTGATGGGGTGGCCGATGACGAAGGCTTTGGTGGTCACGTGAGGGTCTCGGGGGCAACGGCGCGCAAAGCGGCCAATAGGGGCAGCAAGGGCAGGCCCAGAATGGTGAAATAGTCGCCGGTGACGGTCTCGAACAGACGGATAGAGGGGCCTTCGAGCCGATAGCCACCCACGGACGAGAGGATGGCATCACCCTCGCGGTCCAGCACCTCGTCGCGCTCAGCGGTGGAGAATTCGCGCAACGTCAGCTCGGCCGTCTCGACACCGGACCAGAGCAGGATGCCGTCGCGCACCAGCGCCACGCCGGCATTGAGACGGTGCGTCTTGCCACGCAGGTGATCGAGCTGCGCCGCTGCCTCGGCCCGGTCGCGCGGCTTGTGCAAAAGCTCCGGGCCAAGGCTCAGCGTCTGATCCGCACCGATCACAATGGCGCCGGGATGAGCTGCCGCGACCGCCGCAGCCTTGCTCTCGGCCAGGCGCTGGGCAACGTCACGACCATCGCCGCCGCCGGCCAATACAGAGGCCTCGAGCGTTCGCTCATCGATGTCGGCGGGTAGGCTGGAGAAATGGATACCCGCCTGCTGCAGCAGGGTTTTGCGAGTGGCGCTCTGGGAGGCGAGGATTAGCATGGCACCGATGTTTTCCACACTGTCATCCCCAGCTCAAGGCCAAGCCTGTGACAATGACTCATGGTTTTGGCCGACGGCCCGATTTGTTCGACTTGGTTACCGAAAGATTAACATTTGGACTCGGCAGGCCCCTCGCGACCGGGCTGGGATAGGTTTGGGGAAAAGCCCGATGCCGGCTCCGCATATTGCCAAGCGGTTTTGCACATGCCGATCCGAATCATTGACTCGGCAGGTGCCTTGTTAAGAGGTGCTTAACCATTGCGGCGTGGCCGCGGTGCCGCATCATCCACAGTCGTCGTTAAGGGCTTGTTTACCATGACCTGCGCCGTTGTGCCGCCATGACGGCGATTGTGGACGGCGCTGAATTGGCTCAAAACACCGCCATGATAATACTGATACGAAGTCAGAAAGACTCTTTAGAGGTTTCGAAGGGAAGCAAGGCGTGACCCACAAGCCTCTCCTCGCCACCGTGCTTGGCCAACGCCAGGAACGGCCACCGATCTGGATCATGCGCCAGGCCGGCCGCTATCTGCCCGAGTATCGCGAGATACGGACCAAAGCGAAGAACTTCCTCGAGCTGTGCTACACGCCGGACCTTGCCACCGAGGTCACGCTGCAGCCCTTGCGTCGCTTCGATCTCGATGCCGCCATCCTGTTCTCGGACATTCTCGTCATTCCTGACGCGCTGGGGCAGTCGGTGCGCTTCGAAGCCGGAGAGGGTCCTGTCCTGGACCCGGTTGATGTCGGCAGCATTGCAGGGCTGGGGAGGAAGAAGGATCCGCTGGATCATCTGGCGCCGGTGCTGGAGACGGTGCGCCGCTTGCGGGCGGCTCTGCCCCCTCAGAAGACCCTAATCGGCTTCTGTGGCTCTCCCTGGACCGTGGCGACCTATATGATCGGCGGCAGGGGTTCGCCCGACCAAGCCGCTGCTCGGCTGTTTGCCTTGCGCCATCCGGAAGCCTTTGCGGCGCTGCTCGATATCCTGGTTGAAACCAGCATCAATTATCTGGTGGCGCAGTTCGAGGCGGGTGCCGACGTCGTACAGCTGTTCGAGAGCTGGGCGCTCAATCTCGACGACGCGGCCTTCACCAGCCATGTCATCGAACCCAACAGGCGGATCGTGGCCGGTGTGCGGGCCCGTGTGCCCAATGCGCCGATCATCGGCTTTCCGCGGGGTGCCGCCGGCAACCTGGCGCGCTATGCGGCAGAGACCGGCGTCAATGCGCTGGGCCTCGACTATGCAACGCCGCTCGCCTTCGCGCGTAACTTATCCCCGGCGCTGCCGGTGCAGGGTAATCTCGATCCATTGCGGCTGGTGGCCGGTGGGGCGCAGATGGATGAGCGGGTCGACGCGATCATTGCCGCTTTTGCCGACCGCCCCCACATCTTCAATCTGGGTCACGGCATCGTGCCGGAAACCCCGATCGAGCATGTGGCGCGGTTGGTTGACCGGGTTAAGAACGGCTAGGGCCGCGTTGAACTGTCGGGGTGTCGGGCATGTATGAATGGGTCAAGGCGCTGCATGTGATCTCGGTCATCGCCTGGATGGCGGGGATGATGTATCTGCCGCGCCTCTTCGTCTATCACGCTGAATCCGCGGTCGGTTCGGAGAAGTCCGAGACCTTCAAGGTCATGGAGCGCAAACTCTATCGCGGCATCATCACCCCGGCGATGACCGCGACCTGGATCTTCGGCCTTTGGCTCGCCTTTGGCTTCGGCATTGTCGATTTCTCCATGGGCTGGATGTGGCTCAAGGCGGCGATGGTGCTGGCGCTATCGGGGGTTCACGGCTGGTATGGCGGGCTGTTGCGCAAGTTCCAGAACGATCAGAACACAAGGCCGCACACCTTCTACCGCGCCATCAACGAAATTCCGTTCGTCATCGCCATCGTCATTGTCATCGCCGTGATCGTGAAACCATTCTGATCGCGCTGTTTCACGTGAATCGGGCGCCCTGCGGTGGTTTCATCCTTGAAACTGTTGCCGGATCGCGCTACATGCCTAGCCAACGCATCCCATCCTAGAGCTGACCGGCCCCGGTCGCTGCGCGGTGCCTACCCCTCCCAAATATATCGCCGACACGACGATCAAAGTTTCCCAATAGGGTCTCCCGCTACATGCAGAATATGAAGCTCAGCGAGCTCAAGGCCAAATCTCCGGCCGAACTCCTGGTGTTCGCTGAAGAACACGAGGTCGAGAATGCCTCGACCATGCGCAAACAGGAATTGATGTTTGCCATCCTCAAGGAACTGGCCGCCCAGGAAGTCGACATTACCGGCGAAGGCGTCGTCGAAGTCCTGCCTGACGGTTTCGGTTTCCTGCGCTCCCCGGACGCGAACTATCTTCCGGGCCCCGACGATATCTATGTCAGTCCATCCCAGATTCGCCGCTTTGGTCTCAGAACCGGCGACACGGTCGAAGGCCAGATCCGGTCTCCCAAGGATGGCGAGCGCTATTTCGCGCTGCTCAAGGTCAACACCATCAATTTCGAAGATCCCGAGGCGGTTCGCCACAAGGTCAACTTCGACAATCTCACCCCGCTTTACCCCGAAGAGCGCCTCCGCATGGAGCTGCCCGATCCGACGGTCAAGGATCGTTCGGCCCGGTTGCTCGATCTGGTCGCCCCGCTCGGCAAGGGCCAGCGCGCTCTGATTGTTGCGCCGCCGCGTACCGGTAAAACCGTACTGTTGCAGAATATTGCACAGTCGATCGCCACCAATCACCCCGAATGCT
>NZ_CAMLHM010000088.1 GCF_946479885.1 uncultured Devosia sp. | reverse complement strand
GGCCAAGCGCGGCAGCCACGTGGTCATCACCACCATCATGTTCAATTTCATCGCCTCGGCGCTGATGGTCTACATGGTCAACCGCGTGCTCAAGCCGGCCTCGACCATGGCGCCGGAATCGGAAACGCTCGACGTGGCCGGCCGTGTGCCGCAGCTACGCCAGTTCCTCTCCTTCTTCGGCTATTCGCCGGTCAACCTGTCGATCGTCCTCGCCGTCGCGGCGCTGATCGGCTGCTACATCCTGATCTGGCACACCAAGTTCGGCTATGCCATGCGCGTGCTGGGCGCCAACCCGACGGCGTCGCGCTATGCCGGCATTTCCAACTCCAAGATGATCATGATCACCATGACCATTTCCGGCGCCCTGGCCGGCATGGTTGCCATCAACGAAGTCATGGGCACGCAGAACCGCCTGGTGCTCGATTTCGTCGCTGGCGCCGGCTTTGTCGGCATCGCCGTGGCGCTGATGGGCCGCAATCACCCCATCGGCATCCTGCTGGCGGCTTTGCTGTTCGGCGCGCTCTATCAGGGCGGGCAGGAACTGCAATTCGTCATGCCCTCGGTGACTAAGGAGATGATCGTGGTCATCCAGGCCCTGGTGATCCTGTTCACCGGTGCCATGGAAGGGCTGTTCCGCCCGTCGCTGGAACGCGCCTTCATGCTGTTCACGCCCGAACAGAAGGCCGAAGCCATCGCCGTCTCGTCAGCCAAGACGGAGGGCTGACATGGATCTTGCCAGCGTCCTCTCCATTCTCGATGCCACCATTCGCCTCTCGACGCCGCTGCTGCTGGCGTGCCTGGCCGGCATGTATTCCGAGCGGGCCGGCCTGTTCGACATCGGCCTCGAAGGCAAGATGCTGGCGGCTGCCTTTGCCGCCGGTGCCGTCGCCGCGCTGACCGGCTCGGCCTGGCTGGGCCTCCTCGCCGGCATGGCGGTGTCGCTCGGCACCGCGCTGCTGCAGGGCGTCGCCGCCATCACGCTCAAGGGCAACCAGCTGATCGCCGGCGTCGCCATCAACATGCTGGCCGCCGGCATGACCACCTTCCTCGGCCAGACCTGGTTTTCGCAGGGCGGCCGCACACCGGCTCTCAGCGAGGGCGGCCGCTTCTCGCCCATCACCCTGCCATTCGCCACCGAACTGGCTGGCGTGCCTGTTATCGGGCCGATCTATTCGGACCTGATCTCGGGCCACTACATGCTGGTCTACATCGCCTTCATCATGGTGGCGGTCACGGCCTATGTGCTGTTCCGCACCCGCTTTGGCCTGCGCCTGCGCGCCGTCGGCGAAAACCCCAAGGCGGTCGACACCGCCGGTATTTCGGTGGTCAAGCTCCGCTATCAGGCCGTCATCATCACCGGGCTGTTGTGCGGCCTGGCCGGCGCCTATTTCTCCATCGCCCAGGGCTCGGGCTTCGGCAACAACATGACCGCCGGCAAGGGCTATATCGCGCTCGCCGCGCTGATCTTTGCCAAATGGAAGCCGGTGCCAGCCATGTTCACCTGCCTGCTCTTCGGCTTCCTCGACGCCCTGCAGATCCGCCTGCAAAGCGCGCGGCTGTTCGATATCGAAATTCCGGTGCAGGCCATCCAGGCTCTGCCCTATGTGCTGACCGTCATTCTGCTCGCCGGGTTCATCGGCAAGGCCGTCGGCCCCAAGGCCGGTGGCGTGCCCTACACCAAGGAGCGCTAGGGCTGCTCCCTCGCCCCTCAGGGGAGAGGGTAGCGTAGCCGGGAGCGCAGCGACCTGGCAAAGCTGGGGTGAGGGGTGAAAGCCATGAGGCTCAACCTCGACGCTGAACCCCTCATCCGGCCCTTCGGGCCACCTTCTCCCCTCAGGGGAGAAGGAAAGAACGGAGTGTGACGACGATGGCGAAAACCCCGACCGACGAGGCCTTGTTCAAGGCCGCCGAAGCCATTCGCGCCAAGGCCTACGCGCCCTATTCGCGTTTCCATGTGGGCGCGGCGATCCTGGCCGATGACGGCAAGATCTATTCCGGCTGCAATATCGAAAACGCGGCCTATCCCGTGGGCAATTGCGCCGAAGCCTCGGCCATCGCCGCCATGATTGCCGGCGGCGGCAAGCGCATCACACGCATCTATGTCACCGGCCCGGGCTCTGCTCCGGTCACACCCTGTGGCGGGTGCAGACAACGCATCCGGGAATTCGCCGATCTCAACGTCTCGGTGATCTCCCACGGTGTCGACGGCGAACCGCTCGTCTGCACGCTCGAACAATTGCTGCCCCACTCCTTCGGCCCGGAATACCTGCCCAAATGACCAAAGCGTCCAAGACCATCCAGAAGATCGCGGGCAAGGAGCCCATCGCTGCCGCCATCGTGCTCGGCTCCGGCCTGTCGGCCATTGGCGATCTGCTGACCGACAAGGTCACCATCCCCTATTCCGAGCTCAAGGGCTTTCCCGGCGGCGGCGTTTCCGGCCATGGCCGTGACCTGCTTGTTGGCACCATGGGTGGCAAGCGCGTCGCCATCCTCACCGGCCGCGAGCACTATTACGAACACGGCAATGCCGCCGCCATGCGCCCGGCACTCGAAGCCATGGCCGAGATCGGCGCGCAGACGCTGCTGCTGACCAATTCGGCCGGCTCGCTCGACGAGCGCTTCCGCCCGGGCGACCTGATGCTGATCTCCGATCACATCAACTATGCCGGCATGAACCCGCTGATCGGTGAGCCCACCGACCGCCGCTTTGTGAACATGGTCAACTGCTATGCCCCCGACCTGCGCGCCAAGGCGCAGGGCCTGGCCGAACGGCTCGACATCAAGCTCGGCGAGGGCATCTACCTCTGGTATTCCGGCCCGAGCTTCGAAACCATCGCCGAAATCCAGATGGCCATTCGCCTGGGCGCCAATGCCGTGGGCATGTCGACGGCACCCGAAGTCATTCTCGGGCGTTTCCTTGGCATGAAAGTCTGGGCCTGCTCGTCCATCACAAATATGGGCGCGGGTCTGTCGACCGAAAACATCAGCCATGAGCACACCAAGACCATGGCAGTGCAGGGCGCGGAAAAGCTGAAAAAGCTGATACCCGCGCTGGTGGAGGAGCTATGAGCCTAAGGGTCGTCGATACCAAGCACACCGAAACGCCGCACAAGCGCAATCCCGGCTACCCGCTCGATCTCGACTGGGTCGAACGGGTGCGCATGAACCGCTCGGCGCTGGAGCGTCGCGCCGCTACCATCGGCACGCGCCGCACGGTCAAGAAGGACTATCAGCTCGCCTGGCTGCTCAAGGCCATCACGCTGATGGACCTCACCACGCTCAATTCCGACGATACCGATGGCCGCGTCGAGCGCCTCTGCGCCAAGGCGCGCAATCCGCTGCGCCAGGATATTTTGGAACGGCTCGATATCGGCGGGTTGCGCATCCTGCCCGGCGCCGTCTGCGTCTATCATAGCTTCGTCAAGACCGCGGTGAACGCGCTCGAAGGCACCGGCATCCCCGTCGCCGCCGTGTCCACCGCGTTTCCGCATGGCCTCGCGCCCATCGAGACCAAGCTCCGGGAAATCGAGATGTCGGTGGCCGATGGGGCCAAGGAAATCGACATCGTCATCGAGCGCGGCATGGTGCTGCGCGGCGACTGGCAGGCGCTGTACGACCAGGTCAAAGCCTTCCGCAAGGCCTGCGGCGACGCCCATATCAAGACCATCCTGGGCACGGGCGAACTCGCCACCCAGACCAATATCGCCAAGGCGAGCCTGGTCTGCATGCTGGCCGGCGCCGATTTCATCAAGACCTCGACCGGCAAGGAAAAGGTCAACGCCAACCTCGTGACCTCGCTGACCATGATCCGCATGATCCGCTGGTTTGCCGAGGAGACCGGCATCGAGATCGGCTACAAGCCCGCCGGCGGCATCGCCCATACCAAGGACGCGCTCAACTACATGGCGCTGATGAAGGAAGAACTCGGCACGCACTGGCTGCAGCCGCATTTGTTCCGCTTTGGCGCGAGTTCGCTGCTGACAGACATTGAGCGGCAGCTCGAGCATGGGCTGACCGGGCACTATTCGGCCGATTATCGCCAGCCGATGGTTTGAGTTCGACCGGCGACCCCCACCCTCGGTCCCTCCCCTCAAGGGGGAGGGAGGCGATAGTGCCTCCAACGCGGTGGTTTGGGACGAAGATCGAATGGGAGGGTCTCCCTCCCCCTTGAGGGGAGGGGACAGGGGTGGGGGTCGCGAGGCTCCATCGCAGAATATTCGGCACTCTGAAGGAGGCCACACATGAACAAGATCGCGCAAATCTTCCAGTCGCTTGATTACGGCCCGGCCCCTGAAGGCCCCGAGCAGGCCAATGCCTGGCTCGATAGCCATGGCCGCAAGTTCGGCCATTTCATCGACGGCAAATGGACCAAGCCGGGCAAGACCTTCTCGTCGGACAATCCGGCCAATGGCAAGAGCCTGGCCCAGATCACCGACGGCACGGCTGAGGATGTAAACGCGGCAGTGAAAGCCGCCCGCGCTGCCTTCAAGGGCTGGAGCGCGCTGTCCGGCTACGAGCGCGGCAAATATCTCTATGCTATCGCCCGCGCCATCCAGAAGCATGCCCGCCTGTTCTCGGTCCTCGAAACCATGGACAACGGCAAGCCGATCCGCGAGAGCCGCGATATCGATATCCCGCTGGTCGCCCGCCATTTTTATCACCATGCCGGCTGGGCCCAGCACCTGAGCCGTGAATTCCCCGATGCGGTGCCCTATGGCGTCTGCGGCCAGATCATCCCGTGGAATTTCCCGCTGCTGATGCTGGCCTGGAAGATCGCCCCGGCGCTTGCCGCCGGCAACACTGTCATCCTCAAGCCTGCCGAATTCACCTCGCTGACCGCCCTGCTCTTCGCCGAAATCTGCGAGCGCGTCGGTCTGCCCAAGGGCGTGGTCAATATCGTCACCGGCGAGGGCGATACCGGCGCGGCCATCGTCAATCACCCCGATATCGACAAGATCGCCTTCACCGGCTCGACCGAAGTCGGCAAGATCATCCGCGCCGCCACGGCGGGCACGGGCAAAGGTCTCAGCCTCGAACTGGGCGGCAAGTCGCCCTATATCGTATTCGAAGATGCCGACATCGACAGCGCCATCGAAGGCCTGGTGGACGCCATCTGGTTCAATCAGGGCCAGGTCTGCTGCGCCGGCTCGCGGCTTCTGGTGCAGGAGAGCATCGAAGAGCGCTTCATCACCAAGCTCAAGAAGCGCATGGCGAGCCTCCGCGTCGGTGATCCGCTCGACAAGTCGGTCGATATCGGCGCGCTGGTCGCCCCGGTGCAGGTCGAGCGTATCCGCGACCTGATGAAGCGCGGCACCAAGGAAGGCGCCATCATCTATGAACCCGATGGCGATCTGCCAGGCGGTGGCTGCTTCCTCAAGCCCGCTCTGGTCACCAATGTCTCGCCCGCCAATACGCTGGTGGCCGAAGAAATCTTCGGGCCGGTGCTGGTCGCCATGAGCTTCCGCACGCCCGAAGAGGCTGTGGCTTTGGCCAACAACACCAAATATGGCCTGGCCGCCACCATCTGGAGCGAGAACATCAATCTCGCGCTCGATATCGCGCCCAAGATCAAGGCCGGCGTGGTCTGGATCAACGGCACCAATAACTTCGACGCGGCGGTCGGCTTCGGCGGCTACAAGGAAAGCGGCTTCGGCCGTGAGGGCGGCCGCGAAGGCATGGCCTCCTACCTCAAGCAAGGGTGGGAGAAGGAGCTCAAGGCGGCTCCCGTCGCCAAGGCCGTTGCGGCCAAGGCGGCCAATCCGCTCGACGAAAGCCATCTCGACCAGACCGCCAAGATGTATATCGGCGGCAAGCAGGCGCGTCCCGATAGCGGCTATTCCCGCGCCGTGCTCGACGCCTCCGGCAAGCTGATCGGCGAAGTCGGTGACGGCAACCGCAAGGATATCCGCAACGCCGTCGAAGCCGCCCGCGCGGCGCTCGGCTGGTCGACCACTGCGGCCCATTCCCGCGCGCAGATCCTCTACTTCCTCGCCGAAAACCTCGATTATCGCCGCGACGAATTCGCCGCCCGCATCAAGGCGCAGACCGGCGAAGACGGGGCAGCTGAAGTCGCTCTCTCGGTCGAACGCCTCTTCGCCTTTGCCGGCTGGGCCGACAAGTACGATGGCGCCGTCCACAATCCGCCTTTGCGCGCCGTGGCCGCCGCCATGATCGAACCGCTTGGCGTCATGGGCATTGTCGCTCCCGCATCACGGCCGCTGCTCGGCTCTATCGCACTGATCGCCCCGGCTCTGGCCATGGGCAATCCGGTGGTGCTGGTGCCCTCGAGCCAGTCGCCGCTGAGCGTAACCGATCTCTATCAGGTCATCGAAACCTCGGACGTCCCGTCCGGCGTCATCAACATTGTCACCGGCGACAGTATTTCGCTGGCCAAGACGCTGGCTGAGCATGATGGCGTTGATGGGCTGTGGTTTGCCGGTTCGGCCGAGGCCTCGACCATGGTCGAGAGGGCGTCGGTGACCAACCTCAAGCAGACGTGGACGACACGAGGCCTGAACTACGATCTGGCCGACCGACGCTTCGAGGGGGATTACTTCCTGGCCCGGGCGACGCAGGTCAAGAACGTGTGGATTCCGTACGGGGCTTAGCAAGAGTACCCCCACCTAACCTCCCCCTGAAAAGGGGGAGGAATCCGGCCGGTGGGTTGGGCTTGATCGTGCCAAATCCTCGATCTGTTCCTCCCCCTATCAGGGGGAGGCTAGGAGGGGGTATCCCCTAAGAAAGAAACCCCATGGTCTTCCTTCCCCAAGAAGTCATCATCAAGAAGCGCAATGGCGAAGCCCTGGCGTCGGCCGATATCGCCGCCTTCATCGCCGGCTTCGCTGGCGGAACCGTGTCCCACGCGCAGGCGGCGGCCTTCGCCATGGCGGTCTATTTCCGCGATATGACCATGCCCGAGCGCGTGGCGCTGACCACGGCTATGCGCGATAGCGGCACCGTGCTCGATTGGTCCGATCTCGACGGCCCTGTCGCCGACAAGCATTCCACCGGCGGCGTTGGCGACAACGTGAGCCTTATGCTGGCGCCGATCCTGGCTGCGATCGGCATCTATGTGCCGATGATCTCCGGCCGTGGCCTCGGCCATACCGGCGGCACGCTCGACAAGTTCGATGCCATTCCCGGCTACACCACCAGCCCCGGCAATGCGCTGTTCCGCAAGGTGGTGAAGGAGGCGGGTTGCGCCATTATCGGCCAGACCGCCGATCTCGCCCCCGCCGACAAGACGCTTTACGCCATCCGCGACGTCACCGGCACCGT
This sequence comes from uncultured Devosia sp., assembly GCF_946479885.1. The sequence continues at coordinate 2,996 of NZ_CAMLHM010000088.1, read as the reverse complement.
CGAATCCATCTCGCTGATAACAGCCTCGATCCTGAGCAAAAAACTCGCGGCCGGTCTCGGCGCGCTGATCCTCGACGTCAAGACCGGCTCGGGCGCCTTCATGCCGACGCTGGAAAAGTCGCGCGACCTGGCGAACAGTCTCGTGGAAGTCGCCAATGGCGCCGGCCTCAAAACGGGCGCGCTGATTACCGACATGAACGAGCCGCTGGCCACGGCCGCCGGCAACGGCCTTGAAGTCCGCAATGCTGTCGATTTCCTCACCGGCAAGCATCAGGACCCGCGCCTCAAGGAAGTTACCCTCGCCCTCTGCGCCGAAGTGGCCGCCATGACCGGGGTTGCGCCCAGCGTGGCCGAGGCCCGCAGGCTGGTGGAAGACGCGCTCGATAGCGGCCGCGCCACCGAGCGCTTCGGCAAGATGGTGGCGGCCCTGGGTGGCCCTGCCGACTTCGTCGAGAACATGGATAGCCACCTGGCTCCGGCGCCTGTTATCCGCGACGTCTTCGCGGCGGGGCAGGGGACCATTGCCGCCATCGGCACCCGTGGTGTCGGCATGGCCGTCGTCGCCCTCGGCGGCGGCCGCACCACGCCCACTGACAGCATCGATCACACCGTCGGCTTCGATCGTCTCGCCGGCCTCGGCGCCAGGGTCGATGCCGGCACGCCCATCGCCCGCATCCATGCCCACGACGAGGCCTCGGCCGCCGATGCCGAAGCCCGCCTCAAATCCGCCTATCGCCTGGGCGACAGCGCGCCGAGCTTTCCGCTGATCGCCGATAGAATTACGCCGAGCTAAGTCGTCGGTACAATCGCCTCCCTCCCCCTTGAGGGGAGGGACCGAGGGAGGGGGTCCCTCGGTGATCCACTGCACGACCCCCACCCCCACCCCTCCCCTCAAGGGGGAGGGGAGCCCGACACCTGATTTAGGAGCCGACCATGCCCCGCGCCATTCTCTGCATTCTCGACAGCGTCGGCATTGGCGGCGCGCCGGACGCCGACAAATATGGTGATGTCGGTTCCAACACTTTCGGCCACATTGCCGAATGGGCCGCGTCGGGGAAGGCGGATCGCGCCGGCCTGCGCTCGGGCCCGCTCAATGTGCCCAACCTGGATGCACTCGGCATCGGCGCCGCTATCGAACTCTCCACCGGCACACTGCCGCCGGGCCTTTCGGCGACCGCCAAGGGCGGCCGCTTCGGCGTCGGCCGCGAAGTCTCGCGCGGCAAGGACACGCCATCCGGTCACTGGGAGATCGCCGGTGTACCTGTGCCCTTCGACTGGGGCTATTTCCCCCAGTCCGAGCCCACCTTCCCGCCCGACCTGATCGCCGAATTCGTCAAACGCGCCAAGCTGCCGGGCATCCTGGGCGACAAGCACGCCTCGGGCACCGACATCATCGCCGCGCTTGGCGAAGAGAGCATCCGCACGGGCAAGCCGATCTGCTACACCTCGATCGACAGCGTGTTCCAGATCGCCGCCCATGAGGGCGCTTTCGGCCTCGAACGTCTCTACGAAATCTGCAAGATCGCCTTCGAACTCACCTCGCCGCTGATGATCGGCCGCGTCATCGCCCGCCCGTTTGTCGGCGATGATGCCGCGAGCTTCAAGCGCACCGGCAATCGCCGCGACTTCGCCATTTCGCCACCGGAGCCGACTCTGCTCGATCGCAACCAGGCGGCCGGCAACCAGGTCTATGCCATCGGTAAGATCTCAGACATCTATGCCGGCCATGGCGTGACCCACAAGATCAAGGGCACCGGCCTGCCGCAGCTGTTCGACAAGACGCTCGACGCCATGGAAATGGCTGCCGACAACGCCTTCATCATGACCAATTTCGTCGATTTCGACAGCGAATACGGTCATCGTCGCGACGTGCCGGGTTACGCCGCCGCGCTCGAATATTTCGATTCCCGGCTGCCCGAACTGATCGCCAAGCTGCGCCACGACGATCTTCTGGTGCTGACCGCCGACCATGGCAACGATCCGACCTGGCCGGGCACCGACCATACGCGCGAACAGGTGCCGATCCTGGTCTTTTCCCCAAGCCTGTCACCGGGCGAGATTGGCATTCGCACGACGTTCGCTGATATAGGAGAGAGCATTGCCCACTGGCTCGGCCTCGCGCCCGGCCGCCACGGCAAGAGCTTCCTCTAACCAACCGGGTGATCTCATGAGCAACGTAACCGTCATCGATCACCCGCTGATCCAGCACAAGCTGACCATCATGCGCAACAAGGAGACCTCGATCGCGGGGTTCCGGCGCCTGCTGCGCGAGATCGCCCACCTGATGTGCTACGAGGTGACGCGCGATCTGGAGCTGGAAATGATCCCCATCGAGACGCCGATGGCGCAGATGGATAGCCCGGCGATCAAGGGCAAGAAGCTGGTCTTTGCCTCGATCCTGCGCGCCGGCAACGGCCTGCTCGATGGCATGCTGGACCTCGTGCCGGCCGCTCGCGTCGCTCATATCGGCATCTATCGCGATCACGAGACGCTGGAGCCGGTGGAGTATTACTTCAAGGCTCCGTCCAACCTTGAAGATCGGTTGATCATCGTCGTCGATCCCATGCTGGCCACCGGCAATTCAGCCACGGCCGCGATCGAAAAGCTCAAGGAGCGCGGCGCCAACAATATCCGCTTCCTGTGCCTGCTTGCAGCGCCCGAGGGGGTCAAGAATTTCACGGCGGCCCACCCTGATGTCCCGGTGTTCACCGCGTCGATCGACAGCCATCTCAACGAGAAGGGCTATATCGTTCCGGGTCTGGGCGACGCGGGCGACCGCATGTACGGGACGAAGTGATGTCCACTTCACCTCTCCCTTGGGGGAGAGGTCGGCGCGCAGCGCCGGGTGAGGGGGCCTTTACTGGGTGAGGTGCCTGTTGAAGGGCCCCCCACCCCCCCCCCCCCCGCCGACCAAAAACCCCAAACAAGAGCAGAGGAGACACAAAAACAAAAAGAGAGAGGCCGGCCGCCGGGCGGGAGAGGACAAGCCAGAGAGG
>NZ_CAMLHM010000087.1 GCF_946479885.1 uncultured Devosia sp. | reverse complement strand
GACATCGCCCAGGGTGAATTCATCGTCCTGCTCGGGCCCTCTGGCTGCGGCAAGTCGACCCTGCTCAACTGCATTGCCGGCCTGCTCGATATCTCCGACGGCCAGATCTTCATCGGTGGCAAGAACGTCACCTGGGAAGAGCCCAAGGATCGCGGCATCGGCATGGTGTTCCAGTCCTATGCGCTCTATCCGCAGATGACCGTGGAACGGAATCTGAGCTTCGGCCTGCGCGTTGCCGGCATGAAGAAGGACGAGATTGACCGTCGCGTCGCCCGCGCCGCCGAAATCCTCCAGATCCAGCCGCTGTTGCAGCGCAAGCCGGTGGAACTCTCCGGCGGCCAACGCCAGCGCGTGGCTATCGGCCGTGCCCTGGTGCGTGACGTGGATGTGTTCCTGTTCGACGAGCCGCTGTCCAACCTTGATGCCAAGCTCCGCTCGGATCTGCGCGTCGAGATCAAGCGGCTGCACCAGCGCCTCAAGAACACCATGATCTACGTGACCCACGACCAGATCGAAGCGCTGACACTGGCCGACCGTATCGCCGTCATGAAGAACGGCGTGATTCAGCAGCTGGCCGACCCGCACACCATCTACAATAAGCCGGTCAACCTGTACGTCGCCGGCTTCATCGGCTCGCCGCAGATGAACATGCTGCAGGGCACGCTGAACGGGGACACCTTCACCGCCGACGACGGCACGGTGATCCCGGTCGGCACCTACCAGTTCGCCACGCCGGCTGCGGCTGGGACCAAGGCTGTGCTGGGCGTGCGCCCCGAACACATCGTTCTGGGTGACGACGTCAAGCGCATGCCGTTCACCCAGGAAATCGAGATCGAGATCGTCGAACCCATGGGCTCGGATACCCTGGCCTGGACCAAGATCGCCGGTCGTGCCGTGACCTTCCGTGTCGACAGCGATGTGCACCTGTCCGTCGGGCAGAAGCTGGTTGTCGGCTTTGATCCGGCCCGCGGGTCGATCTTCAATGCCGAGACGACCGACCGTATCTGATCACTGATCTGCACTCTGTTGCGGCGCCTCCGGGCGCCGCGCCCCCGTCTCGTCTACATTGTCAGCACGATATTACCATTGCGGTAGTTGGCCTGCCTTCGCGGCGCGACATGATCCCCAAACAGCGCTATTTCGGCACCGCCACTGCGATGCCATCTGTCCATTCTAACGTTACAAAGAGGCCCAAATGACTGTTTTGTCATTCCAGCTCTACAGCGCGCGGAACGTTCCCTCGCTGCCCGATTTCCTCGCCACCCTCGGTTCGCTTGGCTACACGCAGGTCGAAGGCTTTGGCGGGCTCTATGCCGATGCCGCCGGTCTGGCCGCCAATCTGAAGAAGAACGGCCTCTCCATGCCGACCGGCCATTTCGGCCCGGCCCAGGCCGCCGATGTCTCCACGACCCTCAAGACGGCCGAAACCCTCGGCATCAAGAAGATCATCGTGCCCCATATCGGCGCCGAGGATCGCAGCGCCGACGAGTCCAAGTGGCTCCAGCTGGCCGAAACGCTGGCCAAGCACGCCGAGACCTACAAGAAGGAAGGCTATGCCTTCGGTTGGCATAACCACGATTTCGAATTCGTGCCGACCACTTCGGGCCGCACCCCGATGGAAATCCTGCTCGACGAGGCGCCCGGCATCGAATGGGAAGCTGACGTGGCCTGGATCGTCCGCGGCAAGGCCGATCCCTCTGCCTGGTTCGACAAGTATGGCAGCCGCATCACCGCCGTCCACGTCAAGGACATCGCCGCTGCTGGCCAGAACCTCGACGAAGACGGTTGGGCCGATGTTGGCCACGGCGTTCTCGATTGGGGCAGCCTGATCGGCAAGGTGCAGGCCAAGACCAAGGCCGAGTATTTTGTCGCCGAACACGACAAGCCCTTCGACGCCGTGCGCTTCGCCACGCGTTCCATCGCAACCGCCAAGAATTGGAAGTAACCCAAATGGCCAAGACCTTTGGCGTCGGCATCATGGGTGCCGGCAATATCTCTGCCGCCTATCTCAAGCTCGCACCCTTGTTCAAAGGGCTCGAGGTCCGTGCGGTCGCCGACATTCTGCCAGCCGCAGCCCAGAAGCGCGCCGATGAATTCGGCGTCAAGGCACAGACGCCCGACGAGCTGCTCAAGAACAGCGAAATCGACGTCATCGTGAACCTGACGATCCCCTCGACCCACTACTCGGTGTCGATGGATATCGTCTCGGCCGGCAAGCACGCCTATTCGGAAAAGCCGTTCGTGCTCAGCCTCGAAGAGGGCATGGCCCTCAAGAAGGCGGCCGACGAGCGCGGTCTGCAGGTTGGCTCGGCCCCCGATACCTTCCTCGGCGGCGCCCACCAGCAGGCCCGCGAGATCATCGACGGTGGCTCGCTCGGCAAGATCATGAGCGGCACCATGCACGTCATGAGCCGTGGCATGGAGCATTGGCATCCCAATCCGGACTTCTTCTTCCAGCCCGGCGCCGGCCCGATCCTCGATCTGGGTCCCTACTATGTCACCGACCTGATCCATCTGCTTGGCCCGGTGAAGCGCCTGTCGGCCTTCACCAACATGGCCCGCACGGAACGTGAAGTGACGGCCGAAGGCCCCTACAAGGGCACTTTCGTCAAGGTCGGCACGCCGACCACCATCCACGGTGTGCTCGAATTCGCCTCCGGCGCCATCGTCACCCTCGGCGCCAGCTGGGACGTGGCGGCGCATGGCCACCACAATATCGAGCTCTACGGTACCGATGGCTCGATCTTCGTGCCCGATCCGAACTTCTTCGGCGGCGACCTCGTCACGGCAAACATTGCCGGCGAACGGTCCAAGGTCACCCCGTGGGATCACCCCTTCGGCAAGCCCAATCAGGGCCTCGACACCGACCAGCCGCGCGCCAACTATCGCGCCGCGGGCCTCGCCGACATGATGGCTTCCATCGAAGGTGGCTATCGTGCGCGTTGCGGCCTCGATGTCGCGCTGCATGCGGTGGACGTTATGACCAGCCTGCTCAAGGCTGGCGAAAGCGGCCAGGTGCTGACCTTGTCGACCACCTGCGAGCGGCCGCTGGCGCTCTCGCCGGCGCAGGCTCAGGCCCTGCTGAAGTAATGAGGTGCGTACCTCATTGACAGGCATCACCGGCCGGTCAACATTGCAATCCAATAGCCAGCAGGCGGCGGACACCCGCCGCCTGTTTGCATGAAGCGACAAAAGATCAAGGCGCCAAGCGCCCACAAGAGGAGAAACGACATGCGCACCATCAAGGGGCCGGCTATTTTTCTGGCGCAGTTCGCGGGCGACGCGGCGCCGTTCAATTCCTTGGACGCTATCTGCGGCTGGGCCGCCAACTATGGCTATAAGGGCGTGCAGATCCCGACCTGGGTCGGCAGCCTGATCGATCTCGAAAAGGCCGCGACGTCAAAGACCTATGCCGATGAGCTGACGGGCATCGCCGCCAAGCACGGCCTCGCCATCACCGAGCTCTCGACCCACCTGCAGGGCCAGCTCGTCGCCGCCCATCCGGTCTATGACACCATGCTCGACGGCTTTGCGCCCGCATCGGTCCACGGCAACCCCAAGGCCCGCCAGGAATGGGCGGTGCAGCAACTCCATTGGGCGGCCAAGGCCTCCAAGAATCTTGGCCTCACCGAACACGCGACCTTCTCGGGCGCGCTGGCCTGGCCGTTCCTCTATCCGTTCCCGCAGCGCCCGGCTGGCCTTGTCGAAGAAGCCTTCGACGAACTGGCGCGCCGCTGGACGCCCATCCTCAATGTCTTCGATGAGAATGGCGTCGACGTCTGCTACGAGATCCATCCGGGCGAGGATCTGCATGACGGCGTGACCTACGAGATGTTCCTTGAGCGCGTGAAGAACCACCCGCGCGCCAATCTGCTCTACGATCCCAGCCACTTCGTGCTGCAGCAGCTCGACTATCTCGACTACATCGACATCTACCACGAGCGGATCAAGATGTTCCACGTCAAGGATGCCGAGTTCAATCCGACCGGTCGCCAGGGCGTCTATTCGGGCTATCAGAGCTGGGTCAACCGGGCAGGGCGCTTCCGTTCGCTCGGCGACGGCCAGGTCGATTTTGCCTCCATCTTCTCCAAGATGGCGCAGTACGATTTTGCCGGCTGGGCCGTGCTCGAGTGGGAATGCGCCATCAAGCACCCCGAAGACGGGGCCCGCGAAGGCGCCGAGTTCATCAAGAACCACATCATCCGCGTCACCGAGAAGGCCTTCGACGACTTTGCCTCGTCCGGCACCGACACGGCCGCCAACCGCAAGATGCTGGGGCTGAGCTAAGGCTCGCCCCACAACCCTGCCACGCCCTCGTCCTTCGACAGGCTCAGGATGAGGGCTACTACTCCATCTCAGTAGACCTCATGGTGAGCCTGTCGAACCACGAGGTCGTGGCACAACGCTGCCACGCAGGAATACGAGGAGGCTTCAATGGCTGAAAACGGCGCAAAGCGCATTCGTCTGGGTATGGTTGGCGGCGGCACGGGAGCCTTTATCGGCTACGTCCACCGAGTGGCGTCCCGCATCGACGGAGACTACGATCTGGTGGCCGGCGCTCTGTCGTCACGCCCCGATGTGGCCAGGGAATCCGGTCGTAATATCGGCCTCGCCGAAGACCGCATCTATACGTCCTACGAGGAAATGGCCCGCGCCGAGGCTGCGCGGCCCGATGGTATCCAGGCCGTGTCGATCGTCACGCCCAACCACATGCATTACGGTCCGGCCAAGGCATTCCTCGAAGCCGGCATCCACGTGATCTGCGACAAGCCGATCACCAGCACGCTCGAAGACGCGCGCAAGCTTGCTGCAATCAAGCCTGCCAATGGCGCCCGTTTCCTGCTGACCCACAATTACACCGGCTATCCGCTGATCCGTCAGGCGCGCGAAATGGTCGCATCCGGTCGCCTGGGCAAGATCCGTGTCGTCCAGGCCGAATATCCGCAGGATTGGCTGACCGAAGCGGCTGCCGACGACAACAAGCAGGCCTCCTGGCGCACCGACCCGGCCCGCTCGGGCGCTGGCGGTTGCATTGGCGATATCGGCACCCACGCCTACAACCTGGCCCGCTTTGTTACCGGCCTGAAGACACAGGCTGTCTCGGCTGATCTGACCGCCTTCGTCGATGGTCGCCAGCTCGACGACAACGTCAACATCATGTTGCGCTTCGAGGGCGGCGCCAAGGGCATGCTCTGGGCCAGCCAGGTGGCAGTCGGCTGCGAAAACGGCCTGCAGCTCCGCGTCTACGGCGACAAGGGCGGCCTCGAATGGCGCCAGGATAACCCGAACTACATGTGGTTCACCGAATTCGGCAAACCCAAGCAGCTGCTGACCCGCGGCGGTGCCATCTCCGGCAATGCCTCGTCCACCATGAATGTCCGCATCCCCTCGGGCCACCCGGAAGGCTATCTTGAAGCCTTCGCCACGCTCTACAGCCAGTTCGCAGCCATCATCCGTGGCGACGGCGCTGCCTATGAAGGCTTGCTGCCCACGCTGGAGGACGGCGTCGAAGGCATGCAGTTCATCGTGGCTTCGGTGCAGTCCAGCCAGAACGACGGCAAGTGGACCAAGCTCAGCGACGTCTGATTGCCAATCGGTTTGGATCAGGGAAGGGCGCCGTTCGCGGCGCCCTTTCTATTGGACGCGCTCGATTTCGTAGCCGGCGCGGTCGAGCAGGTCGAGCACGCTGCCATCGCCCAGCAAATGCGCCGCACCCACGATAACGAGATTGTCCTGGTCGTCCGCCAGCATCGTTTCCAGGGGCGATATCCAGTTCTGGTTGCGCGCATAGATCAGCCGGTCGAGAAACGTCGTTTCGAACCCGCCCATCTCGGCGAGAAACAGCGCCTCCATCGCGTCCGGCGTCCCCTCCAGCCAGCTGTCCAGCATCTTGTCCATCAGCTTGGGCATGATCGGAATCTGGTCCAGCAGACCCAGCAGCATGGCAACCTGCTCGTCCTCGGGCGCACCCGCCAGCACGTCGAGCTGTTGCTCACCGGTTTCGAGGTAGGCCTGCCTGTCGTCGGAGAGTTCGGGCTGCAGGATCACCTCAACGCCCTGCGCCGTATAGCCTTCGCCGGCCAGCGCCTGGACCGAGATCGTGTTGGTCGCCATCCACGGCCGCATGGCCAGGATTGTCCCGATCGGCAAGCCGATTGCCTCGGCCTCGGCCCGCAGCCGCGCCTCTTCAGCGTCGCTGAGCACATCGGTCAGCAGCGTACCATCGACATAGATGCCGCGGACAAACGCGTCCGCGCCGATCAGCGCCAAGGCAGCGGGGCGCACATCGGCCTCGAACACGACACGATCGGCATCGCCAAGGATGTCGTCGAACATCGCGGTGCGCCAAATCGTGCCCTCCGGCAAAACGTGAAACGAGCCGAACAGCCAGATGGAACTGTCATCGTCGCGGACTTCCCACATGGCGGGCGCGGCCAATACCGGCGCGGCCATCAGGCAAAGCGAAACCAGCAGGGCAGCGGGCAGGGGGCGGAAAGTCGACTTCATTGGCGGTTCTCTCCACGTCAACACGTTGATCATAGGCTAAAGCCACCGCACCACGCTCCCCCAGACGAGCGTCAATCCGGAGACAAGCAGCAGAAGAAGAATGAGGCGGCGGAATGTCCGCGTGGCCAGTCGGCGAAACAGCAATACGCCGAGCACGGCCGGAATGGCCAGGGCCGGCCCAATCCAGGCGAACATGAGTAGCGTCCGGCCGGTAATGGAGCCCGACAAGGCATAGGCTGTCAGGGTCGCCACGTGCATGGCGATGTTGAATGCCTGCAACACGCCGCGCTGCGTGTCCTTGTCCCAGCCGCGCAGGGTCGTCCACAGCGTTGGCACCGGCCCCGATATTCCAGCCAGCCCACCCAATATCCCGCCCACAAGGCCGGCCGCCCCATCGGCAACCCGCCCACCATGCGGCCACACATAGGTTGCCGGCAGCAGCAGCATCAATGGGCAATAAACGAGGAGAAACAGTCCCAGTCCGAAACGGAACAGCACCGGGTCGAGCCATTGCAACAGCCACGCACCCAAGGGCACGCCCAAGAGGCCGCCAACCACCAGCGGCAGCAACTTGCGCAGGTCAAACGCGCGCCAGACCCAGGGCAGGGCGACCAGTTGCCCGGCTAGCGCGCCAAACACCGCCATCGGTGCCGCTAGCTGCGGCTCAACCGCCCAGGCCCAGATCGACAGCGCCACCAGGGAGAACGCGAAGCCCGATACGCCTTGCGCGAATCCGGCCGCGGCCGCCCCGACCAGCACGATCAGTAGGGACATGTCCATGTCGCCCTCCAAAAACAAAAAGCGCCACAATCACTTGCGGCGCTTTGCGGATTCAACGTCGGAGAGCGTCAGTGCGTCCAGGGCGTCTTGCGGTCGGACCGGAAATTGTCTGGATAGCTCACGCGCTTGGGCGTGGCGTCGTGCGCCGGCTGCACCGAATAGGCGATGCCGTTGCGCTGGGCATAGGCTTCGGCCTCTTCCTGTGTGTCGAAGCTCAGCTTGACCTGCTGGCGCGTGTCGCCGGAGGTCGTATAGCCCATCAGGGGGTCGATGCTCTTGGATTCGGCCAGCTCGTGAACCAGCAACCAGCTCTTCGATTTGCCTTTGCCCGACTGCATGGCGTTACGAGCCGGGCGGTAGATACGGGCGGTCATGCAAAGTCCTCAACACGATGCGCTAACGGCAGATGTGATGGTCGGAGTACAAAGATTCGAACTTTGGACCCCCGGTTCCCAAAACCGGTGCTCTACCAGGCTGAGCTACACTCCGAGATCACCGCCCTCCGTTAGCCTGTTCGGTTCCAAAGGGCAAGCAGCCCGATGCGCCCATGCGCACTATTGACGGGGCGGGGCCGTCCATCCCAGAAACGGGGCATGACCGATCTCACCAAACCTTGGCCTTTGGGCCTCGACAGTCGGCGCTGGCCGGTGTTCTGCCTGGGCGTCGTCCTTGGTGTCGCGGTGCTGTCGCAAATCGATATCTGGGCGTCGCGCGGTGCCATTGGTTGGCCCGCTCAATGGCGCGCGCCGTTCTTCTTCATCACCGACTATGGCCTGTCGGACTGGATCCTGATCCCCAGCCTGCTGGTGCTCATCGTGGCGGTGCCGGCCATGCTCCTGCTGCGCCGGGTGCCGCGTCTGGTCGCCTATGAGATTGCGCTGCTCTCGGGCTTCATCTTCCTGGGCGTCGCCATTCCCGGCCTGATCGCCAACCTGCTCAAGCGCCTCATCGGGCGCGGCAGACCCGACGAATTCGCCGATGTCGGCGCGTTCTTCTTCCGCAATTTCTCCAATGACTGGCAGTTTCAGAGCTTTCCGTCCGGCCATTCGACCACGGCCATTGCCCTGGCCTTTGTTATCGGATTCCTGCGCCCGCGCCTGTTTCCGCTGTTCTTTGCCATCGGCATCATCGTCAGCCTGTCACGCGTGCCCGTTGGCATGCACTACCCCTCCGACGTGTTCGGCGGGGTGATCGTGGGCATGCTGGGCGCCTACCTGATCCGTAACCTCTTTGCCCGCCGCCGCTGGCTGTTCGACACCAGGCCGGACGGGCGCATCGCCGCCCGCCCGCTCGTCGCCATCAGGCGCGCCTTTCAGCGCGCCCGGGTGTAGCGCTCGATCGCTGCGGCGAGATCGGCCCGCAGATCCTCGATCCCCTCGAGCCCGATATGCAGGCGGAACAGGTTCCCTTCCGCCGTCCACGGCCGGGCCGTGCGGTTTTTCCCCAGCTTCACGGGAAGGCAAAGGCTCTCATACCCGCCCCACGAATAGCCCATGGTGAAGAGCCTGAGCTCATCGACGAAGGCTGCGACCGAGGCTCGTGGGGCAGGGGCCAGCAATACGCCGAACAGGCTTCCCGAACCGGTGAAGTCCCGCTTCCACAGGGCGTGGTCAGGATGGCTCGGCAGCGCCGGGTGGAGCACCTGCACCACCTCGTCCTGCTGTTCGAGCCAGGTCGCGATATCCAGTGCCCGTTCCTGGTGTTCCTTCATGCGAATCGCCAGGGTCCGCAGTCCCCGCGCCACGAGGAACGCGTCGTCACCCGAGGTGAAGAAGCCAAGTTCGCGCCGGGTCCGTTCCACCTCGGCCCAGGCCGGCTCGGTGGTCGAAATGGTGCCGGCAAAGGCGTCTGAATGGCCGACGAACATCTTGGTCCCGGCATGCACCACCAGGTCAGCCCCCAGCGCCAGCGGCTGGTGATAGAGTGGGCTGGCCCACGAATTGTCGACGATGAGCCGCGCGCCCCCCGCATGCGCGACCTTGGCCAGCGCCGGAATGTCCTGCACCTCGAAAGTCAGCGAGCCCGGGCTCTCGGCGAGCACGGCCCTGGTATTGGGCTGCATCAGGTCGGCCAGTCCCGCCCCGATTCGCGGGTCGTAATAGCGGGTCGTGACGCCCATGCGCGCCAGAAAACCGTCGCTGAACACGCGGCCGGGTTCATAGGCGCTGTCGGTGATCAGCACGTCGTCGCCCGACTTGACGCAGCTGAGCAGCGCGATGGTGATGGCGGCCAGGCCCGATGGCACCAGGCGCGTGCGGTACGCACCCTCCAATTCGGTCACGACCGCCTCGACGCTTTCGGTCGTCGGATTGCCCGCCCGGCCGTACAGGAAGCGCTGCTTCTGGGACTCGATATCGTCGAGCGTTTTGAACAGGATTGTCGATCCACGATAGACCGGCGTGTTGACGAAACCGAACTGGTCATCTGGCTCGCGTCCGTGGTGAGTCAGCACGGTTTCAACGGAATTCCCGGCACTGCTGCCGCTTTTCTTGTCAGTCATACAAAGCTCGGTGCTCAAAAACAGGTCAATTAGCGGCGTGTGTCTAAATAAGCGACAGTGTTGCTGTCCAATGGGCCCATCAGCCCTTGACGCAACGGTCAATAGACGCTTGCATGCTTAGCAGCATCACAACCGCCATTCAAAGGCGGCGGTGCCACCGGGGACGTCGGCGCAAGCCTGATGAACTCCGGGACACAGGGTCAGGAAACAAAAGGCAATAACAATGCAAAAAACGCTCGTAACGATCGCTCTCGCGGCCACGCTCGGCCTCGGCGCGACGGCAGCACATGCTGATATTCTCAGCGACGTCAAAGCCAAGGGCTACGTGCAATGCGGTGTCACCGGCGGTGTGCCGGGCTTCTCCGCCCCGGATTCGAACAACGTCTGGACCGGCCTGGAAGTCGACTACTGCCGTGCCCTGGCTGCAGCGATCTTCAACGACGCCGGAGCTGTCCGCTACACCTCGCTGACATCACAGGAACGCTTCACGGCGCTTTCGGCCGGCGAAATCGACGTCCTTTCGCGCACCACCACCTGGACCATGAGCCGCGATACCCAGCTCGGTATCAGCTTCGTCGGCACCATGTTCTATGACGGCCAGGGCTTCATGGTCCGCAAGGCCGATGGCATTGCTTCCGCCCTTGACCTCAGCGGCGCTGCCATCTGTATCGAATCGGGCACCACCACCGAGCTGAACGCGGCCGATTACTTCGCCGCCAACAACCTCGAGTTCAACACCGTGGTGTTCGTCGACCAGGACGAAGT
>NZ_CAMLHM010000086.1 GCF_946479885.1 uncultured Devosia sp. | reverse complement strand
GCCCCGCCATTGCCGTAGAGCGGCTTGACGATGATGTTGCCATGCTCCTTGCGGAAGTCATGGATCATGGTCCGGTCGCGCGTCACCAGCGTGGGCGGCATCAGTTCGGGGAAATCGGTGACGAGGATCTTTTCGGGCGCATTGCGCACCGCGGAAGGCGGGTTAACCACCAACACATCAGGATGCAGCTTTTCGAGCAGATGCGTCAGGGTGATATAGTTCATGTCGAAGGGCGGATCCTGGCGCATATGGATCACGTCCTGGGTCGAGAGATCGACCCGGCGCGCTTCGCCCAGCACGAAATGCTCGCCCTTGGGCTTGTCGAACACCTCGATGGGCTGGGCCAGAGCCGAGACCACATGGCCGCGCAAAGCCAGCGTATCGGGCGTGTAATGCAGCAGCTCATGCCCGCGGGCCTGCGCCTCGAGCATCATGGCGAAGGTGGAATCGCCGCGCGGATTGATGGATGCGACATGGTCCATCTGGACCGCGACTTTGAGTTTTTTTGCCATTGGCATTCCGATCGGCCCGATTTCTCAGCAGACCTCATCCTGAGCCTGTCGAAGGACGAGGTCGTGGCGAGATCGATATGCCCGACCTCGTGGTTCGACAAGCTCACCATGAGGTCTCATGGGAACCGTCGAAAGGCACCATGACATGGCGCGGCGCGCACAGGGACGCAAGGGCTTTCCGAGCGGGAGGCCGCGGATTGGCCTTGTCACAATCGGAGCGCATGATGGGCCTGCTGTTATCGCCAGGAGGGGACCCATGAAGATCGCGGCATTCAACGTGGAGAATCTGTTCGACCGACCCAAGGCCTTCAATCTCGACGACCAGGCCAAGGGCGCTGAAATCACCGATGCGGTGGCCGAAATCAATGTGCTGATCAACAAGGACGAATATTCCGCCGCCGACAAGGCGCGCATGCTCGACCTGATCAAGCAGCTCAAGCTCACCTCGCCCAATCCGCCTTTCGTCATTTTCCGCAAGATCAGGGGCGCGTTCTGGAAGCAGCCCAAGAGCGGGCCAATGATCATCGTCGCCAATGGCCGGGCCGATTGGGTCGGCTGGGTCGAGCTCAAGACTGAGCCCAACAATGCCGTCGCGGTGATGAATACCGGGCGGGTGATCAAGGCGGTCAGCGCCGATATCCTGGCGGTGATCGAGGCGGAAGATCGCGTCGCGCTCAAGCAGTTTTCCGAACAGGTGCTGCTCAAGCTGGGCGGCGATCCCTATGACGAGATCATGCTGGTCGATGGCAATGACGACCGTGGCATCGATGTGGGCCTGATGGTCACCAATGGCTATTCGGTCGGGCTGATGCGCAGCCATATCGCCGACATGATGCCCAATGGCGAGCGCGTCTATTCCCGCGATTGCCCGGAATATGAGGTCATCACGCCCTCGGGCGAGCACATCTGGATCCTGCCCAACCACTTCAAGTCCAAGTTCGGCGGCAACGACCAGAATTCGATCGACAAGCGCACGGCCCAGGCCGTGCGCACCGCCGAGATCTATGAGGCGCTGCGGGCCGAGGGGCACGACAAGATCGTGGTGCTGGGCGATCTCAATGACACGCCCGATTCGGTGGCGCTCAAGCGCCTGCTCAAGGAGACCGACCTCAAGGATGTCGGCGAGCATGCCGATTTCTCAGCCGGGGCATTTTCTGGCGTCGGCACCTTCGGCACCGGCAGCAACAGTAACAAGATCGACTATCTGCTGCTGTCGCCGGCTTTGTTCGCCCGGGTCAAAGCGGGCGGGCTGTTCCGCATGGGCGCCTGGACGGCCTCGAACCGCTGGCCGATGTTTCCCGAGCTCAAGCAACACGTGCATGCCGCCAGCGACCACCACCTGATCTGGGTCGAGCTGACCGACTAGGATTGGACCAGTCGCCAGTCAGATTGGTCCTAGAGGCCGAAGGCGTTGGTGAGGTGACGTGGCCAGCGGCCGGGCGTCACGAAGATGATGTCGAAGCGCAGCGAGGTCGCCGCCTTGGCCGGGTGGCGGGCCAGCCAGTATTGTGCGGCGCGGATGATGCGGGATTGGTTGACCCCTTCCAGCGTCTCGGCTTCGCTCGTCGCCTTGCTGCGTGCCTTGACCTCGACAAACACCGTCGTGCCGAAGCGCTCGGCGATCAGATCGATCTCGCCGACCGGGGTTTTGTAGCGGCGCTGGACGATGCGATAGAGCTTCAAACGCAGGAACAGGGCGGCAAGGGCCTCGCCGCGATGGCCGCCGTGATAGGCCGCGATGCGCGCCTTACTTTTCGGCTTTGAGGGCGAGGGCGGCATCATAGACCTCCTTGCGCTTGAGCCCGAATTGCTCGGTCACCGCATCGACCGCGGCCCGCAAGGGTTGATCGGCCATGGCGGCCAGCAGCGCCGCCTGCCAGTCCGCTGCGTCGGGGGCGGCCGCCTCGGCCGCACCGGCCACGACGATGACCGCTTCGCCCTTGGTCTCGGTATTGGCGAATTGCTCGGCCAGTTCAGGCAGGGTGCCGCGATGGACGCGCTCGAAGCGCTTGGTCAGTTCCAGCGCCACGGCGGCCTGGCGCTCGCCCCAGGCCTCGGCCATGGCGGCGAGCGTGTCGTCGAGGCGCCGCGGGCTTTCATAGAAGACCAGCGTTTCACGTGAATCGCTCAAAGCCTTGAGCGCATTGGCTCGTGCCCCGGCCTTTGGCGGCAGGAAGCCATGGAAGGCGAAGGCATCGGTCGGGAGCCCGGCAATCACCAGCGCCGACAGCAAAGCCGAGGCGCCGGGAATGGGATAAATCGGCTGGCCGGCCTCGGCCATGGCCCGGATCAGCGGAAAACCCGGATCGGACAGCAGCGGCGTTCCGGCATCGGAAATCAGCGCAATGGCGTCGCCGGCCGTAATCCGGCGGACAATGTCGTCGGCCTTGGCGCGCTCATTGTGCTCATGCAGCGCGATGCGGCGGCCCTTGATGCCATAGTGGTCGAGCAGCCGCGCCGACATGCGGGTGTCTTCGCACAGGATCACCGAGGCGGCGGCCAGCGTCTCGAGGGCGCGGATGGTGATGTCGCGCAGGTTGCCGATCGGGGTGGCGACGACATAGAGGCCGGGCGCCAGCGGCGGGGCGGTAAAGGTGGTCCCGGCAATGAAATAGCCTGAATTGGTATCGTTCATGCGAGGCGCATCCGGCCGGTTGAGACTTGGTTAAGAAATGGCGTCCAAAATGTTAACACTCTGCTAGCAATTCGGGGCGGGATGTGACGACGCATCGACTGTCATGTCATGGCACAGCACGGGGCCTGATGGCCATGGCGATGCTGACCCTGGCCGCCTGTTCACCGATCCAGATCGGCTCCCGCACGCTCGATTTCGGCAATGGTGGCGGCCAGACCGCCCAGACCATTCCCAACCAGCCGACACCCATCATGCCCAGCGGACCGGCCCAGAGCTTCGGGCGCGGCCCGGTCCAGGTGGCGCTGCTGCTGCCGCTGAGCGGCGATCCCGGCATGGCCGGCGTCGGCCAGTCGCTCGCCAATGCCAGCCGGCTCGCCATCGCCTTCATCGAGGCCAATCCCAATATCGCCGAAAACATCACCATCAGCCTGCGCGATACCGGTGGCACCGTCGCGGGGGCCACTGCCGCCGCCAGCGCGGCAATCACTGGTGGCGCCAAGCTGATCCTGGGCCCGCTCAAGTCCGAGGAAGTGACCGCCGTCGGGGCGGTAGGACGGTCGAGCGGCGTGCCGGTGATCGGCTTTTCCAACAATCCCGTCGCGGCGAGCCCGGGCGTTTACCTGCTGAGCGTTCTGCCCGACATGGAAATGAAGCGCTCGCTGACCTGGATCAAGCTTCAGGGGCGGCGCGGCATTGCCGGAGCCTTTCCCGCCACACCCTATGGCCAGGCGCAGGAGACCGCCTTCCGCCAGCAGGCGATCATTGCCGGCTTCGCCCCCTCGGCGGTCTATACCTTCTCCTCGGTCGAAGAGGCCCAGCAGATCGTCAACCAGGCGATGGACCCGATCAAGAAGGGCATGATCGATACGCTCTACCTGCCCGATCGCGCGACGGCCCCGAGCTTCGGCGTGCTGCTGGCGCAGGCGGGCGTAACGCCGGACATGGTGCAGATCGTCGGCTCCGCCGATTGGGAGGGCGATCCCACCATCGCCGCGTCGGCCCCGCTGGCCGGGGCAGTCTACCCAGCCGTGGACCCATCCGGAATGGCAGCAATATCAGCCGATTACCAGCGCCAGTTCGGCGGCCCGCCCCATGCCCTGGCCACCATCGCCTATACGGCGACAATCCTGGCCAACGTCAACACGCTGTCCATGGCCAACCCGCCCTATAATCCGGTGCTGATGACGTCGGCCCAGGGCTTCAATGGACGCGACGGGGTGTTCCGGTTCCTGGGCAACGGCAAGGCGGAATATGCGCTGGTGCTCAAGAAAGTCGCGCCGGGCGGGACCCAGATCGTCGAGCCGGCGGGGCTTTAGGCCGCTTCTTACCTTCTCCCCTTGAGGGAGAAGGTGCCCCCACGGGTCGCGTCGCGCCCGAGGGCAGGCTCCGGGCGGATGAGGGGTCTCTTTCTGCTCGTCTGGCATGGGCGAACGCAGCACCCCTCACCCTGATCCTCCGCTGAACGCGTCGGATCGTCCCTCTCCCTCAAGGGGAGAGGGTGGGTCAGTGTCTAAGCCGCCAGGTCCGCTACCACAGCGTCCAGCACCGGGAAGCCCTTGTCCGTCACCCGCAAATTGCCGTTGGGCAGGGTTTCGAGGAAGCCGTAGCCCTTGAGGGCGTCGATCTGCGTGCGCGAAATCTGCCGGCCGGAAATGGCGGTGAAGCGGGCAGGGGAGATACCTTCCTTGAGGCGCAGGCCCATGACGAGGAACTCGTCGCCCTGCTCTTCCCAGGTCAGGACATCGTCCACCACCATGCCGTGGCCCTGCGCCTTGACCTTTTTCTGCCAGTCGAACGGCATCTTTTCGGCGGCGGTGGCGTGGCGCTGGTTGTTGATCATCAGCCGGCCATGGGCGCCCGGACCGATGCCGGCATATTCGCCATAGCGCCAGTAGAGCATGTTGTGGCGGCTTTCCTGGCCGGGCCGGGCATGATTGGAAATCTCATAGGCCGGCAGGCCCGCCGCCGACGTCAGTTCCTGCGTCAGCTCGTAGAAATCGGCCGCCAGATCCTCATTAGGCATCTTGAGCTTGCCGGCCTGGTGCAGGTCGAAATAACGCGTGCCCTGCTCGATGGTGAGCATGTAGAGGCTGATATGGCCCCGGGCGAGCCACAGGCCTTCCTTGAGCTCGTCTTCCCAATCTTCGAGGGTCTGCTTGGGGCGGCCATAGATCAGGTCGAAGCTGGAGCGCTCGAACACCGATTGCGCGATGCGCACGGCGGCAATGGCTTCTTCCACGGTGTGGCGGCGGCCCAGCTCGGCCAGCGGGCCTTCGCGCAGCGACTGTACGCCCAGCGAGACGCGGTTGACGCCGGCGGCACGGTAGCCCTTGAAGCGGTCGACCTCGACGCTGGTCGGATTGGCCTCGAGCGTGATCTCGGCATTGGCGTCCATCGTCCAGTGCCTGGCGATGGCATCGAGAATCCGGCCGGTCGATTGCGGGTTCATCAGCGATGGCGTGCCGCCGCCGAAGAACACCGACTGCACCACGCGGCCCGGCGCCAGTTCGGCGGCCGTGGCGATTTCGCGCTCATAGGCGGCGACATAGTCGATCTCGTCGAACGGGCCGCGATGCACATGGGAATTGAAATCGCAATACGGGCACTTGGAGGCACAAAAGGGCCAGTGCACATAGACGCCAAACATGTCGTTCGGCTTATTGCTCAATCTGGTTCTCCACGAACTTGGCAAAGGAGCGGGCGCGGTGGCTCAGCCCCTGCTGGCCCGGGGACCAGGAATGCTTCATCTCGGGCGACATCTGGCCGAAGGTCAGGTCATAGCCATCGGGCATGAAGACCGGATCATAGCCATGACCCTGCTCGCCGCGCGGCGGCCAGACCAGCGTGCCAAAGCACTGGCCGTGATAGATGACGTCGCGTCCGTCGGGGTGGGCAAGGCACAGCGTGGCATTGAACGACGCCTTGCGCTGGCCGGGCGAGGTGGCATTGGCGGCCTGCAGCGCATCTTCGACCCGCTTCATGGCGCGCTTGAAATCACGCGGTACGCCGGCCCAGTCGGCGGTGTAGACGCCGGGATCGCCGTTGAGGGCGTCGACGCAAAGGCCGGAATCGTCAGACAGCGCCAGCATGCCCGACGCCTGAGCGGCGGCATGGGCCTTGATGCGGGCATTCTCGGCAAAGGTGGTGCCGGTTTCCTCGGGCTCGGGCAGGTCCAGTTCGCCAGCCGAGGTCAGCTCGAGGCCAAAGGGCTCGAACAGCTCCTGGAATTCCCGCAGCTTGCCCGCATTATGCGTGGCCAGCACCAGGCGATCACCTTCGCGGAGCCGCGGGATACTCATTTGGCCACGCCCTTGGGCTTGGCGTCGAGCGCCCGCGCCACGTCGTGCCAGAGCGCGCAGTTTTCCGGCGATGCCTTGCGCGGCGTTTCCACCGGCTTGGGAGTAGCGGTTGCGACTTTCTTGAGGAGCCAGCCGATCATGGAACAAGCGCCGCCTGCTGGAAGAGGGACAGTTCGCCGATGCCCTGCTCGGCCAGTTCCATCAGCGCATTGAGTTCGTCGCGCGAGAATGGCGCCTGCTCGGCCGTGCCCTGGATTTCGACGAACTTGCCCGAGCCGGTCATGACGAAATTGGCGTCGGTATGGGCCTCGACATCCTCGAGATAATCGAGATCGAGCACGGGCGTGCCGCGATAGATGCCGCAGGAGACCGCAGCGACCGAATCGCGCAGGGCCTTGCCCTTGGTCAGCCTGCGATCGTCCATCCAGGCGATGGCATCGGCCAGGGCGACATAGGCGCCCGATATCGAGGCGGTGCGGGTGCCGCCATCGGCCTCGAGCACGTCGCAGTCGAGGGTGATCTGGTTTTCACCCAGCAATTGCATATCGACTACGGCGCGCAGCGAACGGCCGATCAGGCGCTGGATTTCCTGGGTGCGGCCCGATTGCTTGCCGGCGGTCGCCTCACGGCGGGTGCGCGAGCCGGTGGCGCGGGGCAGCATGCCATATTCGGCGGTGACCCAGCCCTGGCCCTTGCCGCGCAACCAGCCGGGGAGGCTGGTTTCGACCGAAGCGGTGACCAGCACCTTGGTGTTGCCGAAGGAAACGAGGCAGGAGCCCTCCGCCTTCTGGGAGACGTTGCGCTCGATGGTCACCGCGCGCATCTGGTTGGGCTCACGTCCGGAAGGGCGCATCGGGCATCCGTCAGAAATTGCTGTTAACCGCCTCTTAACCCTAGAGCGCCCCGCTCACAAGTCGCGGGCGCTTGGCGGGAGCCTGCAATGCGCTTAAATGAGGGGGCAGGGTTAAAGCGGACGATTTTATCGAACACCATGGTCAGACCGCCCGAAGACTTCCTCAGCGTGCTCAATGCCCGCAGCCAGGACATTTTCAAGAAGATCGTCGAGCGCTACCTCGAAACGGGGTCGCCCGTCGGCTCGCGTGACCTCAGCCGCATGCTGCAGGTCGGCCTGTCGCCCGCCTCGGTGCGCAATGTGATGGCCGATCTCGAAGATCTGGGGCTGATTGCGGCGCCCCACACCTCGGCCGGCCGGGCGCCGACCCAGGAAGGCCTGCGTTTTTTCGTCGATGCCATGCTCGAAGTGGGCGCCGTCAACGAGTCCGAGCGCAGCCAGATCGCCAAGTCCATCGAGGGCCAGCATCGCGGGCAGGTCGAGGATGTGCTGACCGAGGCCAGCCAGCTGCTATCAGGCCTAAGCCAGGGCGCCGGGGTGGTCATCGCCACCAAGGCCGATATCGTGCTGCGCCATATCGAATTCGTGCGGCTCGACGCGACGCGCGCCATGGCAATCCTGGTGGGGCAGGATGGGCAGGTGGAAAACCGCATCATGGATATTCCGCCGGGCCTCACCGCCTCGGCGCTGACCCAGGCCGGCAATTACCTGGCCCATCACGTGGTCGGGCGCACCATTGCCGAGGCGCGCAAGGCCCTGAGCGAGCTACGAGCCGAGCAGCGCCAGGAGCTCGACGAGCTGACGCAGAAGCTGGTCGATGCCGGCATCGCCACGCTGGCCCAGGCCTCGCCCTCCAGCCAGCCGACGGTCATCGTGCGCGGCCGCGCCAACCTCATCAACGACGCCATGGCCTCGGACGAATTGCTGCGCATGCGGCAATTGTTCGATGAGCTCGAAAGCAAGGACGGGCTCCTGGAACTGCTCGGCGATGCCGAGAAGGCGCAGGGCGTGCGCATCTTCATCGGCAGCGAGAACAAGCTCTTTTCGCTGTCGGGGTCTTCGGTCATCCTCTCGCCCTACAAGGATGCCAATGACAAGGTGGTGGGCGTCCTGGGCGTGATCGGGCCGACCCGGCTCAACTATGCCCGCATCGTTCCTGTGGTGGACTATACGGCAAATGTGATCAGCGCGATGATGGCGCGGAAGCGATGAAGGCTAAGGGGCTGATACTCTTGGCAGCGGGCCTCGGCACTGTAGCGATCTTTGGCTATTGGCTCACCGGCTGGCGTTTGCCGCCCTCTGGGCTCAACGCATATTTCGACCAGGTAATTGAACAAGCTGACGTATCTGATCGATTTGATTTCGACGGTGGCGGGTGGGATCGCGAAGACGTTACGGGGATAATATGCAATCGCGTTGACGTGAGCGTACTGCGTGGGCTGGGGATGAGTGACAAGCCCGTGTGGCCCATACCATTCGACGACGAACCGTCACGGCCGACTTATGTTTGGAAACAGAACCAGCACAAAGGGCTAATAGCGGCATGCCAGAGCCACTCCCTCCGGTACCTCGAGATAGAAATCGACGCCGAGACGTTTGCCTGCAGCGCCCACGTATCGGTGTTTCCAAGCTGCGACCTCTAGTGTCGCTGTCACCATATTGGTGGCAGGCTTGAAATCCCCATCATATTGGCCGATATGCGGGACAAACCAGTCACCTTTTGCGGAACAGAACAATGATGAGCGACGAAAACGCCGCCTCGGGCGAGACGCCTGAAGTCGAAGTCCCGGCGCAGCCGGAGATCGATCCGGTGGAAGCTTTGCGCATCGAGAATGCCGAGCTCAAGGATCGCCTGCTGCGGACCATTGCCGAGATGGAGAACCTGCGCAAGCGCACCGAGCGCGACGTCAACGACACGCGCAGCTATGCCATTGCCGGCTTTGCCCGTGACATGCTCTCGGCCACCGATGCGCTGAGCCGGGCGCTGATGGTGCTGCCGGCGGAAGCGCGCGAAAACGGCGACGCCACCACCAAGAGCCTGATCGAAGGCATCGAGATGACCGAGCGCGAAATGCAGCGGCTCTTGGCCAAGCATGGCGTCAAGCCGATCGAGGCCGAGGGCCAGAAATTCGATCCGCATCGCCACCAGGCCATGTTCGAAGTGCCGGACCCGAGCCGGCCGGAAGGCACTGTCGTCCAGGTGGTGCAGGCGGGCTTTGCCATCGGCGACCGCGTGCTGCGCCCCGCCATGGTCGGCGTCGCCAAGGGCGGCCCGAGCCACGCCCCGGCCGACGAGGCGATCGACAAGAGCGCGTAGGACGGTAAGCCGCCAGCTAAGCGTTTCACGTGAATCCCCGCGCAAGCGGGGATTTTTGTTTGGGGTGCTGGCGCATGTCACAAACGCGATCGTCACCCTCGGGCTTGACCCGAGGGCGTTGCACTTAGCTGACGCTCGGCAAGTGCAGACCCCTCGGGTCAGGCCCGAGGGTGACGCGCGGTGGTTGGGGGAGGGGTGTCGACTGGGAGTTCGGCTAGTCGGCTACCCCAGAATATCCTTGCTCATCACCCGCTCCACGCCGGCCTCGGCCATATCCGCCCATGCCTTTGCCAACGACCCCGCATTGTCGATGGCGCGGGTCGCGTCCTCGATGACGGTGACGTCGAAGCCGCCGGCTGCGGCATCGATGGCGGTCCAGCCGACGCAGAAATCGGTGGCCAATCCGACGACATAAAGCCGGTCGACGTCGCGTTCGTTGAGGTAGCCGGCGAGGCCCGTCAGGGTTTCGCGATCGGCTTCCTGGAAGCCGGAATAGGAGTCAATCAGCCGGTTATAGCCCTTGCGGATGATGAGCTGGCCATGCGGCACGTCGAGATCATGGGACAATTCAGCGCCATGCGTGTTCCACACACAGTGGTCGGGCCACAGCACCTGGGTGCCATAGGGCAGCTCCACCGTTTCGAAGGGCGCCTTGCCATAGTGCTGGCTGGCGAAGGAGATGTGGTCGGCCGGGTGCCAGTCCTGGGTGAAGACCACATTGGTGAACTTCCTGGCCAGCGTGTTGATCAGCGGCACGATCTCGTCGCCGCCCGATACGGCCAGGCTCCCGCCAGGCAGGAAATCATATTGCACATCGACGATGACCAGGACGTCGGTCGGTCGGATATCAATGGTCATCGCGGGGACTCCTGACTTGTGATCCATTCGGCGCGCAGCAGGCCGCGTACCGAATTGCCGAGCCAGATTGCCTCGGCTGTCTCGAGATCGGCAAGGGTGAGCACTTGCTCTGCTGCCTTGCCCGTGGCGAGCAGCTCGGCGCGCAGCGTGCCGGGCAACAGGCCCGACGACAGTGGCGGCGTCAGCAGCGTTCCGTCGCGCTGGACGAACAGGTTGGTGATCGAGCCCTCGGTCAGCTCAAGGCGCTCGTTGAGGAACACGACCTCGTCGACGCCGAGCTCGGCATGCGCGCGCTGGCGCGGCTCGTCGTAGAAGGCGCGGTTGGTAGTCTTGTGCGCCAGCCACAGACTCTGCGAATCAAGCCGCTCGGGCGCGATGGCGAAGCGGAAGAGCTCGGGATTGGGCGGCAGCACCACCGCCGTCACGGCCGGGCCGGACGCGTCGAGCGTCAGCCGGACGCGCATGCGATCGGCCGGGAAGGACTGATTGTCCAGCAGCGACAAGACCGCCGCCCGGTCATAGGGCAGGCCAAAATAGCCGGCCGAAGCCGCCAGGCGATCAAGATGGCGCTCCAACAGGGCATAGCCTGATGCCCGCTCCCACAGCAGGGTCTCGATCAGGGTCACCGGGCGCGCCGGGTCGGTGAAGAATGCCATCTTGAGCAGGGCCTCCCGATATTCGTCCGCGGCAGTGCTATCGGCGACGATGCCGCCGCCAATGCCAATCTCGCCCCTACCGTCACGGCCTATGACAGCAGTCCGGATGGCGACATTGAGGGTCAGGTCGCCATTGGGGGCGAAGTGGCC
>NZ_CAMLHM010000085.1 GCF_946479885.1 uncultured Devosia sp. | reverse complement strand
CCCCCCCCCCCCCCCCCCCCCCCCCCCCCCCCCCCCCCCCCCCCCCCCCTGCCAGTGGCGGCTACTGGCTGGGTATCTGCATCAGATTTTGGTCGATACTCGGGTCGCCACTGGGAGCGACACCAAGCATGGGAGCGACGCGGGCGATGATCCGGCCACTGACAACCGCCACATTCCAACCCGCCTCGCGCGTAGATTGGGCACTCTCTGCCTGCGGCTCGTCCAGCATAATCAGCATGGCATATCGCGGCGCTTCCAACGGAAAGGCTGACGTGAACACGGTGATGTTCTTGGTCTTGGAGTAGCTCCCGTCGACGACCTTCTCGGCGGTGCCGGTCTTGCCGCCGGCGCGGTATCCCGTCGCTTCCGCGTCCATGCGCCTAGCCGAACCAAGCAGGGCGTTCATCCGGTGGAGGTAGATCATCTCCGCGCTCGTCGCCGGTCTCACCACGGGACGCGAGATTGCTTGGGCCTCCGCCTCATTGCGCTTGAACAGCGTCGGAGGGACGAGTTGGCCGGCATTCATGAGTGCCGCGACCGCGGTCGTCATGTGCATCGGGGTGGACGCGAAGCCGTATCCATATGACGCGGTGGCGGCCCCAACTTCCGAGAACTCGGCAGGCACCTGCGGCATGGCTCGCTCTGGAAGCTCGATCTCAGATCTCGCGTCGAAGCCGGCAACGCCGAGGAAGGCACGCAATCTATCCTTGCCCATGGCCTGCATGATGCGAATGGTGCCGATGTTGTCCGACCAGCGGAATACATCCGACACCGACATGATCAGGTGCTTGCCGTGGTCGAGCACAAACCTGCCGAAGCGGACCCCCTCGCGGGCATCGATCATGTCAGTGAGGCCGACGGCGCCGCTGTCTAAGGCAGCGGCAATGGTCATGGATTTGAAGGTCGAACCCAGCTCGAAGGTGCCGTTGGTGATCCGATTGAAGCTCTCCTTCTCCAGCGCCGTCACCGGGAAATTGGGGTCGAAATCAGGCAGCGAAACCATCGCGATCACCTCGCCGGTACGGATGTCCACCATCACGCCGGCGCCGGCAATTGCTTTGAAGCGCTCGATCGCTGCGAGCAGTTCCTCGCGCATGGCATGCTGAACGCGCATGTCGATCGAAAGCACCTTCGGCTCCAGGGTCACCCCCCGAGCCAAGCCAACCTCCTGCAACACCGCGAGCTCGCTACGGTCGATCGCCAGTTCCATGCCCGCAATCCCTTGATTGTCGACGTTCACGCTGCCGATGACATGGGCGATTTCGCGGCCGGGCGGATAGAACCGCTTGCTCTCCTGAAGGAAGTCTATCCCTGGGAGGCCCAGGCGCATGACTTGGTCTTCGATAGCCGGCGGCACTTCACGCTTGATCCAGACGAAGCCTTCGTCGCCGGTCAGGCGGCCCCTCAGCCACGCCTCATCGAGATCGGGCAGGACGGTCCGCAGCTTATGCACGGCCTCGTCGACGTCGATGATCCGGCGCGGTTCGGCGAAGAGCGACGGGACCCGGATGTCGACAGCGAGGACAATACCATTGCGATCGAGGATCGGCGGGCGCGACGCCTGAATGATATCTCGGGCCACGCCCTCGATCGCGTCGTCAGTCGTGACCGTACCGAGCAGCGCCAGCCGGCCACCGATCAGAACAAACCCGGCGAGCACTGAGACCACCATCATCCTGATGCGAGCGCTCACGGTGCGGTTGCGGCTTCGAGCGCTGCCCAGCACATGGACGGTCGCAGCCGGAATGGTGGCATGGCTTGACAGCCCTGCCCTCTCGACGTCGTCGGAAGTGGTCATGGTGGGAGATCGCGTTGAGTGCAGCGGTTACCCGCCATTAACGCGAAGCCATTTTGCTTTTGAAGCTGTTTGGAAGTTGCCGATTAACGGAGCGTTAAACGTCTGGTTCAGGCAGTCTCGCAGGTCGAGTTCACGACGACGCTCTGCTCATAGTCGATGCAGGATTGCCTGCATCTGTTCGATCTCGCTCTGCTGACCGGCAACGATCCCTTCGCAAAGGCTGATCAGCTCCGGATCAGTCAGTGAGGCCTCCTGGCACATCAGGACGGCGCCCGAATGATGCGGGATCATCGAGCGGACGAACTCGGCATCGCCGACCGCTGCCTGCGTCCGCATGCCCCAGAAGCTGATCCCGAATACGACGACGGCGGCGATAGCGATGGCCCAGTTGGCCCGCCGAGACGGGAACATCGACCGCATGGAAATGAGCATGATCAGCGCCATGGGCGCCACCATCATAAGTGTCATGTAGACGTTGTTGAGGTTGAGGTAGAAGTGCCCGAGGGTGGCGATCATCGTGTACATCACCAGGTACATGATGACGAAATCGATCACGAGCTCGAGGCCGAAGCGCCAGTAGCTGCCTTTGGTCATTTCCGCATGGTGGTGGTCGGTCATGACGCCGCTCCTTTTTGATGTTGGGATTGCTGTCTATGAAGGCAGTCAGTCGATCCTGACGTTGCGCAACCTGAGCGAGTTGCCGATGACACTGACCGAGGACAGGGCCATGGCGGCGGCCGCGATCGCCGGTGACAGGGTCAGTCCGAAGAACGGGTAGAGCACCCCGGCCGCGACCGGAACGCCGGCCGCGTTGTAGGCAAACGCGAAGAACAGGTTCTGGCGGATATTGGCCATAACCGCCCGCGATAGCGCCCGGGACTTGGCGATGCCCATCAGGTCGCCGTTGAGCAGGGTGACGCCGGCGCTTTCGATGGCGACGTCGGTACCGGTGCCCATGGCAATGCCGACGTCGGCGGCCGCGAGCGCCGGGGCGTCATTGACGCCGTCTCCCGCCATCGCGACGACACCCCCCTCCCCGCGCAGGCGGCTAACCACCTCGCTTTTGCGCTCGGGCAACACGTCTGCCTCGACCGCACCGATGCCTAGCTTGCGAGCCACGGCATCCGCGGTCACCTTGTTGTCGCCAGTCATCATGACGACCTTGATGCCTTGCTTTGCCAGTTCCGCCAGGGCGGTCGGCGTGGTCTTGCGGATAGGATCAGAAATCCCGATGACCCCGGCAACCTGCTTATCGACACCCACCAGGACTGCCGTCGCGCCTTCGGCGCGAAGCGCATCGGCCCGCTTTGTCCAGGGGGCCGTATCGATGCCGACCGAGGCCAGGTATTTGGCGCTGCCGATATGCAACTGGTGACCGTCAACCATACCCGTCAGGCCCTTGCCCACTGGCGAGTCTACATCGCTCGGGTCCGATAGGGTCAGCGCGCGTTCCTTGGCGGCGTTGACAATGGCAAGGCCCAGCGGGTGTTCGCTTGCCCGTTCGAGGCTGGCGGCAAGGCGGAGAAGATTGCTGTCGTCAGCCCCGTCGTTTGCCGGAATCATGGCCGTGACGGCCGGCTTGCCCTCGGTAAGCGTGCCGGTCTTGTCAACCACCAGGGTATCTACCTTTTCCAGCCGCTCCAGCGCCTCGGCATTCTTGATCAAGAGGCCGAGATTGGCGCCCTTGCCGACGCCGACCATGATGGACATCGGCGTCGCCAGTCCCAGGGCACAGGGACAGGCGATGATCAGCACAGAAACCGCGGCCACGAGGCCATAGGCCAGGCGCGGCTCGGGCCCCCAGATGCCCCAGGCGATGAAGGCCACGATCGCGATGCCGATCACCAGCGGCACGAACCAGCCGGACACCTGGTCGGCCAGCTTCTGGATCGGCGCCCGCGAGCGCTGGGCGGCGGCCACCATCTGCACGATCCGCGACAGCATGGTGTCCTGACCGATCTGCAGGGCCTCCATGACCAATCCGCCGGATTGGTTGATGGTGCCGCCGATCAACCGGTCTCCCACATCCTTGGTGACCGGCATGGATTCGCCGGTGACCATGGACTCGTCGAGGGCACTGCGACCCTCGGCAACCTTGCCGTCGACCGGCACCTTCTCCCCCGGTCGGACTCGCAAGCGGTCACCGACGGCGATCACTTCGATGCCCACCTCTTCGTCCGATCCGTCGGCGCCAATGCGCCGCGCCGTCTTGGGCGCCAGGTCCAGCAGGGCCTTGATGGCGCCGGATGTCTGTTCGCGGGCCCGTAGCTCGAGGACCTGACCGAGCAGCGCCAGGGCGGTGATGACGGCCGCGGCTTCGAAATAGACCGGCACGGCTCCGCCCATGCCGCGCATGTCGGCCGGGAAAATGCCTGGGAGAACGGTGGCGATGACAGAAAAGAGCCAGGCCACCCCGATGCCCATGGCGATCAGGGTGAACATGTTGAGGCTGCGGTTGACCACCGACGCGGCACCGCGCTCGAAGAACGGCCAACCGGCCCAGAGCACCGCCGGCGTCGCCAGGACCAACTGCACCCAGTTCAGGTTCTGCGGCGATATGAAGACATGGAAATCGAAGAGATGGCTGCCCATTTCGAGCAGGAACACGGGCACCGCCAGAGCCGTGCCGATCCAAAAGCGCCGGGTCATGTCGACCAGTTCGGCGCTCGGACCGGTTTCGGTGGTCGGCAGCTCGGGCTCAAGCGTCATGCCGCAGATCGGACAGTTGCCGGGATGGTCCTGACGGATCTGGGGATGCATCGGGCAGGTGTAGATCGTGCCGGGAGCAGCGGCCGGTGGCGGCGCTTCGGCTTTGGTGAGGTAGGCGCCTGGGTTCGCCACGAACTTGTCGTGGCATTTGGCGGAGCAGAAATAATAGGTCTGACCCGCATGCTCGGCGCTGAATTTCACCGTGGCCGGATCGACCGACATGCCGCAAACCGGATCCTTGACCTGCTTTCCATCATGGGCGTGTCCATGGTGGGCATGGTGATCATGGTGATCATGGTGATCATGACCATGATGATGATGGGACGTATCCGCGGTTCCGCTCATATCACTATCCTCGGGTTTGATCCGTCAGGTGTGGGCCTTCCCACGGTGGCAAGGTCAACCCCTAACGCTCACTTTGTCGTCATCCGTTCGGGGAGCCTCGCCCATCTGCCGTGCGGCGGGTAGGCTAGGAAAAAGCTGTTGTCCGGAGTTCCCCATGGGCCGTCGTGTGTCTGCGCTCTTCGCCATCCTGTTAGCCGCCGCCGCTCCTCAAGCAAGCGCGGCTGAACACGAGGTAAGCGTTCCGGTGTCAAGCCTTTCGCATATCCACGGCGTCTCCTTCGGAACCGCGGACGACCTCATCCTGGCGACGCATCATGGCGTCTTTGTCGTCGATCCGGGCGGCCAGGCCCGTTTGGTTTCCGAGCCGCACGACTTCATGGGCTTCACCCGCGCCGGGCCCGACCGGCTCATCGCCAGCGGCCATCCAGCCGGCGGCGGCAACTTGGGCGTGCTGACCTCCAACGACAGCGGCGCGGAATGGTTTCCCCTCGCCGACGGCGTCGACGGGCCGGTGGACTTCCACGCCATGAGCGTCAGCCCGGCCGATCCGGACGTGGTCTATGGGTTGTTCGGCGGGATTCAGGTCAGTCGCGACGCTGGGGAAACGTGGGCCGTATCGGGTCCCGCCCCCGCCGATACCATCGACCTTGCGGCCGGGCCCGACGACCCGGGGACCGTTTATGCCGGTACCATGGAGGGATTGATGGTCAGCACCGACTTCGGGGCTACCTGGTCGCAGTCCGGTCCACAAGGCGTGCCGGTGACGGCCGTCGAGTCCGCCGGGTCCGGGGAGACCTACGCCTTCTTCGCCGGCAGCGGGCTCTTCCGCAGGGATGACGATGGTTCCTGGACCGCCTTGTCGGAGGACTTCGGCCGACGGGTGATCCTGCACCTCGCTGTCGATACGGACACGCCTAACCGCCTTGCGGCGGTCACCGACGCGAGCGCCGTGCTGATCAGCGAGGACGCTGGCAAATCCTGGCGGGCATATGCCCAATGAGATTCACGCTCGTGCTGACGGCGACGATCTTCGCTTGTACCGAGGCTACGGCGCAGTCGCGGCCCCCGGATGGTCAGGCTCTCTACCTCGAGCACTGCGCGAGCTGCCATGGCGCCAGCCTCGAGGGACAGCCGAACTGGATGCAGCGGCTGCCGAGCGGGCGGTTGCCGGCGCCGCCGCACGACGAGACGGGGCATACCTGGCACCACTCCGACGAGCAGCTCCTGGTGATCGTCCGCGATGGCCTGGCCGCCCTTGCCCCTGGCTATGAAACAGATATGCCCGCGTTCGGCCCCAAGCTTGATGACAGCGAGATCATGGCGATCATCGACTACATCAAGAAAACTTGGCCCGATCGGGAACGTGACATCCAACAAAGCAGATAGTCGCGTTCGTCTCACTGCCATCTGAAATAGCGCTTGACCTTGCCACTGTTGAAGGGCTGAGAAGGCCTGCAAGGCGGCGACAGATCGCGCGATGACCACGTATCCGATGCTTCCGACACTATTTGCGGTCGACCGCATGCCCATGTTAATGCGGGGTTAATGCTGGATGAGCAGCCATGCGAAAAACCTTCTTGCGAAGAACATACTAATCGGACAACGTGCAGCTGTGATTCCCGCGATGCGCATTTTTCTGGTCGTGGTCGCCGCGCTGATGTTCAGCGCGCCGTGGGCCCATGCCGGCATGTCTTTCGCTGCGGAACGTACCGGTTCGAGCGACGTGGCGGTACATTGTGCCCATGAGGTCGCCTCCGTCTGCGAGGACACTCCGGACCACCACGAGGCTGTCGACCACCACGGGGCCCATGAAGACCAGGGCCCATCGTGCTGCTCCATGAGCTGTCATGTTGGCGTGCAGCCCTGTTTCGGCTACACGGCATTTTTAGCCCTGACAAAGGCGGCACATGTGGTCCGCCCCGCTCACGACATCGTTCGAGCGTTCGTCACCAGTCTCGATCGTCCTCCCCGACTAGCTTAAGTCCTGTGGCGCCTCCTGGCGCCTGAGCTGGCATCGATCTTTTGCACCGGTGCTGATCGGTCGTTGCAACGCGTTGCGCGACTCGCCGTCCGACGTCTGGCGGCTCTAAGAACACAAAGCAAAACTATGAAAATCCTCCTCTTGGTGGCCTTAGCGGCCGCCGTGTCGGCGTGCGCCTCTGCGACCGCCCAACCGGCGCTGCCGGCCGCGGCTGACCCCCACTCTCCGGTCCCTCCCCTACGCCATGTCAGCGTGATGAACGGCACCGTCAACTATGCACCGGTGCAGCCCAAGCCCTGGCTGGAGAGCAACACTGCGGTTTCTCCCGGGAGCTCAGAATGATCGGCGCAACAAAAATGCGGCAGCTGCCTCGCGCCGGCAGAAGCCTGCTGTCCATCACTGCGCTCGCGCTGACGCTCTCGGCCTGCGCCACTTTCTCCAAAGACGGCGGCATGTCGCCCGTTTCCGGACGGGTGCGAGACGAGCTCAACCAGGACACCGTGAAGATTGCGTCCCCGGCCGATGAGGTTGCGGTTCGCGCGCGCGTCCAGGGACTATTGGCCAATCCGCTCACCGCAGATACGGCCGTTCAGGTGGCGCTCCTCAACAATCGCGGATTGCAGGCCGAATTCAACAAGCTCGGCGTCTCAGAGGCCGACTATGTCGCTGCCAGCCTGCCCGAAAGTCCGATCGTCTCGATCGGCAAGCTCGTCAATGGCGCAGACTTCGAGATCGAACGCCGTCTTGTCGGTAGCCTGCTCTCACTGTTCACGCTGCCGGCCAGGCAGTCGATTGCCGAAACCGAATATGCGGCCGCAACCCTCCGAACGGTCGAGGCTACCTTTGTGCTCGCGGCCGAAACACGTCGGGCCTTCTACAATGCGGTGGCGGCCAAACAAGTCGTCGCCCAACTGGAGAAGGCTCGCCAAGCAGCCGATGCGGCCGCCGAACTCACGATAAAGCTGGGTGAGACCGGGGCGGCGACCACGCTCGAACAGGCCAGAGCCAGTGCCTTTTACGCCGAAGTCTCCAACCAGCTGGCCGAAGCCAGACTCGACGAGCAGCTTGAACGGGAAGCCCTCACGCGCCTGCTTGGCCTATGGGGCCCCGAGATTGCCTTCAAGTTGCCGGGCCAGTTGCCGTCGGTGCCGGAGACCCTGATGGCTCAGGATTCACTTGAGGCTTTGGCCATGGGCAAACGCGTCGATCTGGCGGCCATGCGCCTGGACCTGGAGGCCACGGCCAAGTCGCTGGGGCTGACCAAGGCCACGCGGTTCGTCACCATTCTCGACCTCGCCGGTCTCTCCAATACTACCGGGTCGACCGAGACCGGGGAGTCTGAAACCGAATTCGGTGCCGAACTCGAACTGCAAATCCCGCTGTTCGACCTCGGGGAAAGCTCCGCTCGCCGGTCCGCCGAAACCTATATGATGGCGGTCAACGAATTGACGGAGCAGGCCATCAACGCCCGCTCCGAGGTTCGGGCTGCCTATGTCCGGTACCGGGCCACCTACGACATTTCCTGGCAGTACCGAAACCGCATTCTCCCCTTGCGAGCGACGATCGATGAGCAGGCCGCGCTCGAGTACAGCGGCATGCTGACCGATGTCTTCGACCTGCTCACTACCGCTGCCGAAAGCGTCGACAGCAATGTCATGGCCATCGGCGCCAAGCGCGACTTCTTCCTGGCCAGCGTCGACCTGCAGGCGGCCATCATCGGCGGCGGCGCGGGGACTGAAACGGGCGCAGGCGATGCGCCATCCGGTCCAGCAGCGGCCGAGGAGCACTAGACATGGCTGAGAACGACGACAACGCATATTCGCGCCGGACATTCCTCTCTGGCGCCGCTTTGCTCGGAGCGGGTCTGGTTTCGGGACGTGTCCAGGCCGCCTCGATCCCTGAGGCGGCGTTCATGACCGATCCCGGAACCCAGCCACCCCTGCCCCCGACTACGGGGCCGGACTACAACCCCGTAGTCACCCTCAACGGCTGGACCTTGCCGAGCCGTGCTCAGGGCAAGTGGAAGGAATTCCACCTCGTCGCCGAGCCGGTGGTGCGGGAGATCGCGCCGGGCATGGTCGCCCATCTATGGGGCTACAACGGCCAGTCTCCGGGGCCGACGCTGGAGGCGGTCGAGGGCGACTTCGTCCGTATCTTCGTGACCAACAAGCTGCCGGAACACACGACCATTCATTGGCATGGGCAGCTCTTGCCCTCCGGCATGGATGGCGTGGGTGGACTGACCCAGCCCCACATTCCGCCGGGGCGCACCTTCGTCTACGAGTTCCAGCTCCAGAAGAGCGGCACCTTCATGTACCACCCGCACGCCGACGAAATGGTGCAGATGGCCATGGGGATGATGGGGTTCTTCGTGGTCCATCCCAAAGATCCCACCTTCCGACGTGTAGACCGCGATTTCGTTTTCCTGCTCAACGCCTACGACATCGAGCCCGGCGCCTATGTGCCCAAGGTCAATACCATGACCGACTTCAACCTGTGGACCTGGAACAGCCGCGCCTTCCCCGGGATCGACCCGCTGGTCTGCGGCCTGGGAGATAGGGTCAGGGTCAGGTTCGGCAACCTCACCATGACGAACCACCCGATCCACATGCACGGATACGACTTCAAGGTGTCCTGCACGGACGGAGGGTGGGTGCCAGAGGCCGCCGCCTGGCCCGAGGTGACGATCGACTGCGCCGTGGGACAGATGCGCGCTTTCGATTTTGTCGCCGATCGTCCGGGCGACTGGGCCATCCACTGCCACAAATCCCATCACACCATGAATGCCATGGGGCACGACGTCCGCACCTGGATCGGGACCGAAAGGGCCCTGGTGACCGAAAAGGTTCAGGAGCTGGTCCCGGACTATATGTCCATGGGCGCCAGCGGCATGGCCGAAATGGGCGAAATGGAAATGCCGATGCCAGACAACACCCTGCCGATGATGACGGGCTGGGGCCCGTTCGGAGCCATCGAAATGGGCGGCATGTTTTCAGTCGTCAAGGTCCGCGAAGGATTGGTCCGCGACGACTATTCAGATCCGGGCTGGTTCGAGCACCCGGAAGGTACCGTCTCCTACGAATGGAGCGGGGAATCGTTGAATGCCGAGCGGGCGGAAGCGCCTGCGATCAACGCCGATACGGTCGAGGTCCAGGTTGTCAAACCCGGCGCCGGCCATAGCAATCACTAACCAGATGAGGTCAGAAGTGAAGAAGACGATCGCGCTTGCCATTGTGGCGACGCTCCTGGGTGCCGGCACTGTTTACGCAGACTCCGGCCACCTCCACGAAGAAGCCCTTGCCTATGGCGAGCCGGGAGATCCGACCCAGCCGGCCCGCCTTATCCAGGTGACGATGAAGGAATTGGACGGAGCCATGAAGTTCCTTCCAGACATCATCAAGGTGCGGGTCGGCGAGCAAGTCAGAATTCGGGTCCGCAACGGCGGCGAGCTCGAACACGAACTGGTCTTCGCCACGCTTGAGGAGAACCTCCTGCACGGCGCCGAAATGGCCAAGAACCCGGACATGGAGCACGACGATCCCAATGCCGTGCGTGTCCAGCCTGGCGAAGTTACCGACGTCGTCTGGCGCTTCACCAATGCAGGGGAATTCGATTTCTCCTGCCTGCTTCCCGGGCACCGCGAAGGCGGCATGTTCGGCAGCATCATCGTTCAATAATCACCCTCAAGGACTAGCAAAAATGCGCAAAACAATCCTCTCTTTCGCCTTCGCCATGCTTTCGACTGCAGCCATGGCCCAGACCGTCCCCGTCGAGGGCGAAGTCAAAAAGATCAACGAAGCCCAGGGCAAGATCACGCTCAAGCACGGCGAGATCACCAATCTGGACATGGGCGCGATGACCATGGTGTTCACCGTCGCCGATCTCGAAATGCTCAAAGTGGTGAAGCCAGGCGATCTGGTGACATTCGAGGCCGACAGGGTGAACGGCAAGCTCACCGTAGTGAAGCTGGAGCCTCGTACCTAGGACGACCAGTTAAGATGCGGGCGACGCCGCCCGCATCCCCTCCTTGGCCGAAACGCCACGGGGAGGACACAAAGTTTTCGTCAAAGCGAACTGCATTGGAGATTCGCGGTTGAAGCTGATTAGGAACATCGTCAGCATGCTGGCCATGCTCGTGGTGCTGCTTCTCGGTGCAGTCCCCGCACATGCCGCCCATGCTGAGCATGGTCACCATGCCGGTTCTGAGCTGTCAGCCTCCTCCGCTGACGAGCACCTCGAGTCGCAGGATGCCACCGACCGCCATAGTGACGCGGCGATCCATTGTGGCGCACCGATCCTGGGGCCCGATCCCGTCAGCGTCCCGTGTGCCACCAGCGTCGCCCCGGTAGTCTATTTTTCCGGAGCCCCATCTCGGCCGCTGCGCGTCGTCGCCCAGGATCCTCGTCCCCCGCGTCGCTGAGCCTTCCCCAGGCGCCGCATATGCGGCAATCAGCAACCGGAACGACTAAACATGAATCAGAAAGTTTCCTACCGAGGCCCTTTGGCCTGCGGTGTCCTCTTGGTAAGCGCCATAGCCGCATTCGGTCATGGCGGCGCGACCGGAATTGTCGGTGAGCGCATGATGGGCATGATGATGCTGAGCGAGCAGGTAAAGCTGCTGGCGCCCGTTGCGACGGGACCCGCCCCGTCCGACCTGGACGCCATTCGCTCGGCGTCCGAAATGATCGCCATGCACGCCGGCCCTGCCATGACCGAGCTTTTTCCCGAAGGCAGTCTGGAAGCGCCCTCGGAGGCCAGACCTGAAATCTGGCAACGCTGGCAGGAGTTTGAGGGCTACGCGGAAAAGTTGGGTGAACTGGGCGAGGAACTTGGGTTGGCGGCCGACGAGATGGCCGCGCCGGTGGTAGCCACGGCGGCCGCGTCTATGCCGGCGCCCAAGCCGAGCCTGTCTGAATGGGAACGGATGGATTTCGCTTCACTGATGGGAATCTCTGCTCCACCCCCT
>NZ_CAMLHM010000084.1 GCF_946479885.1 uncultured Devosia sp. | reverse complement strand
AGATATAGGTGTTGCGGACCATGAACTCCTTGAGGATGTCGTTCTGGATGGTCCCGTCGAGCTTGGCTTGCGGCACGCCCTGCTCTTCCGCCGCGACGATGAACATGGCCAGCACCGGAATGACGGCGCCATTCATGGTCATCGACACGCTCATCTGATCGAGCGGGATGCCGTCGAAGAGCAGCTTCATGTCCTCGACGGAATCGATCGCCACGCCCGCCTTGCCGACATCGCCTGTTACCCGCGGATGGTCGCTGTCATAGCCGCGATGGGTGGCGAGATCGAAGGCGACCGAGAGCCCCTTCTGGCCCTTTTCCAATGCCTGCCGATAGAAGGCGTTGGATTCGCGGGCCGTCGAGAAGCCGGCATATTGGCGGATGGTCCAGGGCCGGTTGGCATACATGGTGGCGCGCACGCCGCGGGTGAACGGTTCGACGCCCGGGGTTTCGGAGCCTTCGCCGAAATAGACCGGCTTGACCGGGATGCCGCCATAGTCGCGATCGAGCGAGGCGACGGGGGTGTCGCGCAGTTCCTTTTGCGCCAGGGCGGCCCAGTGGGCGAATTCAGCGGACATGGGCACCTCGAACAAACTTCCCGGTTGGGGCCTCCCTCCCCCTTGAGGGGAGGGTAGCGCAGCTCGGCCCATAGGGCCGTAGCAGAGCTGAGGAGGGGGTAGCTTTGTGGCCTACCGAAGGACCCCCACCCTCAATCCCTCCCCTCAAGGGGGAGGGAGGCGAAGGAACCGAAGGCTTCGTGCTGCCCCAGTCAGCGCCCATCACACCGCCTCGAATTCGAGGATCACCTGATCCACCGCCAGTACGGCGCCGGGTGCGGCATGCACCTTGCTCACCCGCGCCCGTTTTTCGGCTTTGAGCACGTTTTCCATCTTCATGGCTTCGACAATGGCCAGCGTCTGGCCATCCTCGACGATATCGCCCTCGCTGACATCGATGCGCACGATCTGCCCGGGCATCGGACAGAGCAGATACTTGCTCATGTCGGGCGGCACCTTGACCGGCATGTGCTTGAGCAGCGCCGCGATATGCGGCCGCAGCACCTGCACCTTGAGATCGGCGCCGCGATAGCGGATGCGGAAGCCTGAGGTAACAGGGGTGACCTTGAGCACCGCCCGGCGGCCATCGGACCAGTCGAGCTGCGCCGTCTTGTCCCCGGACTGCCAGTGCAGATGCGCGGCCTGGCTGTGCCAGCCGAGATCGACCTGGGTTTCGAGGCCATGCTGGTGCAGCGTCACCGATGTGGCGATATCGCCGACCTGCACATGCCAATGCGACTCGGTTGTCGCGCCGCTGCGGCGCTGCTCGCGGCGGGCCATCATGATGGCCGCGGCGGCAATGATGTCGAACTGGTGCTGTTCGCTGAGTTCGGCGCCGTGGAAGCCCTCGGGGAATTCCTCGGCGATATAGCCGGTGGTGAGCCGCCCCTCGCGGAAGCGCTCCTGATCCATGACCGTGGAGAGGAAGGGCAGGTTGTTGCCGACGCCTTCGACCTCGAAACTATCAAGCGCCACGGCCATGGCGTCGATGGCTTCGATGCGGGTCGGCGCCCAGGTGCAGAGCTTGGCGATCATCGGATCGTAGAAGGTGGAAATTTCTCCGCCTTCGAACACGCCGGTATCGTTGCGCACGGCCAGGCTCTCGGACGCGCTTTCCGCCGGTGGGCGGTAGCGGGTCAGCCGGCCGGTCGAGGGCAGGAAGTTGCGATAGGGGTCCTCGGCATAGAGTCTCGACTCGATGGCCCAGCCGTTGCGCTGCACCTCGGCCTGAGCAAGCGGCAGCTTTTCGCCATTGGCGACGCGCAGCATCAGTTCGACGAGGTCGAGCCCGGTGATCAATTCGGTGACCGGATGCTCCACCTGGAGGCGGGTGTTCATTTCGAGGAAGTAGAACTTGCGATCGGCATCGACGATGAATTCCACCGTGCCGGCGCTGGTGTAATCCACCGCCTTGGCCAGCGCGACCGACTGTTCGCCCATGGCCTTGCGCGTGGCCTCGTCGAGGAAGGGCGAAGGCGCCTCCTCGACGACCTTCTGGTTGCGGCGCTGGATCGAGCATTCGCGCTCGTTGAGATAGAGCACGTTGCCGTGTTGGTCGCCGATGAGCTGGATTTCGATATGGCGCGGCTCGGTGACGAATTTCTCTATGAAGATGCGATCATCGCCGAAGCTCGACGCGGCCTCGGATTTGGAGCGCTCGAAGCCCTCGCGCGCTTCCGCGTCGTTCCAGGCAATCCGCATGCCCTTGCCGCCACCGCCCGCCGAGGCCTTGATCATCACCGGATAGCCGATGGACCTGGAGATGGTCACGGCATGCTCGGCGTCTGATATCAGCCCCATATGGCCGGGCACGGTCGAGACTCCCGCCGCGGCGGCAAGCTTCTTGGACGTGATCTTGTCGCCCATCGCCTCGATGGCTTTGACCGGCGGGCCGACGAAGATGATCCCGGCGGCTTCCAGCGCCTCGGCGAATTTCGGGTTTTCCGAGAGGAAGCCATAGCCCGGATGCACCGCCTGGGCGCCGGTCTGCTTGCAGGCGGCGATGATCTTGTCGATCAGGAGATAGCTGTCCTTGGCCGGCGATGGCCCGATATGCACGGCCTCATCAGCCATGCGGACATGCAGCGCCTCGCGGTCGGCATCGGAATAGACCGCGACGGTGGCAATGCCCATCTTGCGCGCGGTCTTGATGACCCGGCAGGCGATTTCACCACGGTTGGCGACGAGGAGTTTGGTGATCACTTCGCGGCTCCTCACAACGGAATATTGTCGTGCTTCTTCTTGGGCATGCTGTGCGTCTTGTGCCTGAGCGTCGAGAACGCCCGGATGACCCGCCTTCTCGTCCCATGCGGCATGATCACGTCGTCGATGAAGCCGCGTTCGGCGGCGACGAAGGGGTTGGCGAAGCGGGCTTCGTAATCCGCCGTGCGTTGGGCGATCTTGGCGGGGTCGCCCAGTTCCGAGCGATAGAGGATTTCCGTCGCGCCCTTGGCGCCCATCACCGCGATTTCGGCTGAGGGCCAGGCGTAGTTGACGTCGGCCTTGATGTGCTTACTGGCCATCACGTCATAGGCGCCGCCATAGGCCTTGCGGGTGATGACGGTCACCAGCGGTACGGTGGCTTCGGCATAGGCGAAGAGCAGCTTGGCGCCATGCTTGATGATGCCGCCATATTCCTGCGCCACGCCGGGCAGGAAGCCGGGGACGTCGACAAAGGTCAGGATGGGGATTTCGAAGCTGTCGCAGAAGCGGATGAAGCGCGCGGCTTTCTTGGATGCGTTGATGTCGAGGCACCCGGCCAGCACCAGCGGCTGGTTGGCGACGACGCCGACGCTGTGGCCATCGAGCCGGATGAAACCGCACAGGATATTGCCGGCATGGTCCTTCTGGATTTCGAGGAAGTCGCCCTCGTCGGCGACCTTCTCGATCACCTCGCGCATGTCATAGGGCTTGCTGGCGCTGTCGGGGATGATGGTATCGAGACTGTTGTCGCCGCGGTCGATCGGATCATGCGTCGGCAGGCGCGGCGGCTTCTGGCCGGCGGCGAGCGGCAGGTAGGCGAAGAGGCGGCGGACTTCGAGCAGCGTCTCGATGTCGTTGTCGAAGGCTGCGTCGGCCACCGAGGAGATTTTCGTGTGGGTCGAGGCGCCGCCGAGCTCTTCCTGCGTCACGCTTTCATTGGTGACGGTCTTGACCACGTCGGGGCCGGTCACGAACATGTAGCTGGTGTCTTTGACCATGTAGATGAAGTCGGTCATGGCGGGGGAATAGACCGCGCCGCCGGCGCAGGGGCCCATGATGACCGAGATCTGCGGCACGGCGCCCGAGGCCTGCACATTGCGCCAGAACACGTCGGCATAGCCGCCCAATGACGCCACGCCCTCCTGGATACGGGCGCCGCCACTATCGTTGAGCCCGATGACAGGCGCGCCGTTCTGCAGCGCCAGATCCATGATCTTGCAGATCTTTTTGGCGTGGGTTTCCGACAGCGAGCCGCCGAAGACGGTGAAGTCCTGGCTGAACACATAGACCAGCCGGCCTTCGATGGTGCCCCAGCCGGTAACGACGCCGTCGCCGGGGATGATGGTGTCGGCCATGTTGAAATCGGTCGCCCGGTGGGTGACGAACATGTCGTATTCTTCGAAACTGCCGGGATCGAGCAGCACGTCGAGGCGTTCGCGGGCGGTGAGCTTGCCCTTGCCATGCTGGGTCGCGATGCGCTTCTGGCCGCCACCGAGCCGGGCCTGGGCGCGCTTGTCTTCCAGTTGGGCGATGATCTTCTGCATGGGCTCCCGCTGCCTCTCGTTTTTGACCGGACAGTCAAATCGAGATTGGCGGGGGGCACTGCAAAAAGCAAACGCGAACTTGTCTCAGGGCGCTCTGGGCCTGTCACCGGCATGGCCTGACGCCGGATCGATGCGTTATTGTGGCACCGGGGGATAAGTCGATGCACATTGTCTATGGCAAGCTATCCGACGTGCCGGTCGAGCAGATGCTGGAATTGGTCAATCACCCCGGCATTGTCGAACATATGCCCTTCGCCTCGGCGATGGACGAGGCGACCTGCCGCAACTGGGCCGCAGCCAAGGATGCGCAGTGGCAGGAGAACGGCTACGGCCCCTGGGCCATCCATGTCGACGGCCGCTTTGTCGGCTGGGGCGGCTTTCAGCGCGAGGGCGACGATGTCGACCTGGGGCTGGTGCTGCTGCCCGAGCAATGGGGTGTGGGTCCGGCCATCACGCGCGATCTGATCGGGCTGGCCTGGAGCCGCTTCGGCTTTGCCTCGATCATGTGCCTCCTGCCGCCCAGCCGCACCCGGCTCAAGCCGCTGGCCCGGCTGGGCTTCGTGCCTGATGGCAGTATCGATTGGGACGGCGAGACCTTCCTGCGCTTCCGGATGTTCAACCCGGGCTAGGCCGGGTCGAAATCGCCGGGATGGATTTCGCTCAGGCCCGAGGCAAAGCGCCGGGCATTGCGCACATAGCGCTCGGCCGAGGCGGCAAGGCCGCGGACGCCCTCGTCGTCGATCTGGCGGATGACCTTGCCGGGGGCGCCGACCACCATGGAATTGTCGGGGATTTCCTTGCCCTCGGTGATGAGCGCATTGGCGCCGATGAGGCAGTTTTTCCCGATGCGGGCGCCGTTGAGCACGGTGGCGCCCATGCCAACAAGCGTATTGTCGCCGATCGTGCAGCCATGGACGATGGCCGAATGGCCGATGGTGCAATTGTCGCCGATATCGAGCGGATAGCCGGTATCGGTGTGGAGCACGCAGTTTTCCTGCACATTGGTGCGGGCGCCGATGGTGATGCGCTCGATATCGCCGCGCGCCACGACGCCGAACCAGATGCCGACCTCGGGGCCGACAATGATATCGCCGACCAGCACGGCCGTCGGCGCGATCCAGCCGATATCGGGGTCGATCTGCGGGGCGACGCCGTCGAGGGCATAAAGGGGCATGGCGATCTCCTCAGGGCACTATGGCATAGGCATCGCGCATCTCGGCGATTTCCGAAAGGGTGGTGTGGAACAGGCTCCAGTCGTCGCGCTCGGCGATGGGCGCCCAGATGGCTTCCATCTCCTCGATCAGCATGCTGCGCGGCTTTGCCCGGGTAAAATAGGGATGGTCGAGCCTGAGGCCGTCGGCGGGCTGGTAGCGCTCCAGCGCATCGGCGATCGGGCGGAAGCCCTCGCTGGCATAGAACGCGGCTGACAGGCTGCGCGCCGCGCGCTCGGCGCTACGGCTGCCGCCATGCCAGTCGAAGAAAAACTGCTCATAGGGCGCCTTGCTGGCAGAGAGGAAACCGAACAGCGCGGTGACAAAGGCGCCGTCGCTTTCGATGTCGCGCTCGATAAGGCCGAGGCGGCGCAGCACCTGCCGGGGCAGCTCGGCGCGGAAGATCGGCCAGATGGTGTTGAGCGCCGGTTCGAGCGCTTCGATGCTGGAGAGGGGCAACAGGCATTCGGCAAGGCGGGTGAGGTTCCAGGCCAGAGTGTCGGATTGGCGGCCGAAGGCGTAAAGGCCGGTTTCGTCGAAATAGGCAGCGGTGAAATCCGGGTCGTAGACGGGCAGGAACCGCCAGGGGCCGTAATCGAAGCTCTCGCCGGTGATGCTGATATTGTCAGTGTTCAGCACCCCGTGGACAAATCCGGCAGCAATCCACTGCGCGCCCAGCTTTGCCACCTTGCCGACCACGGCTTCGAGGAAGGCCGCCGGCTTGTCCGGGCTGTCGGCGAGCTCGGGATAGTAGTTGGCGATGGCATAATCGAGCAGCTGGTCGAGGCCTTCTGTGTCTTGGAGATAGGCGAGGCGCTGGAAGGTGCCGATGCGGATATGGCTGTGGCTAAGCCGCGTCAGCACCGAGGAGCGGGTGGGCGACGGCTCGTCGCCGCGATAGAGCGCTTCCCCGGTCTCGACCAGCGAGAAGCTCTTGGAGGTATAGACGCCCAGGGCTTCGAGCATTTCAGTGGCCAGCACCTCGCGCACCCCGCCCTTGAGCGTGAGCCGCCCATCGCCGCCGCGCGACCAGGGGGTCTTGCCGCTTCCCTTGGTGCCGAAATCCATGAGTCGCCCATCTGCAAGGTCGTGTCCCTGGGCGAAGAGGAAGCCGCGGCCGTCGCCCAGGTCGGGGTTGTAGCTGCGGAATTGATGGCCGTGATAGCGCAGCGCCAGGGGCTGCGGCAGCGAACCGGGCAGGGGCTCGAAGCGGCCGAAATGGGCGAGCCACTGCTCGTCCGTCAGATCGGCCAGACCCATGCGGGCCGCCCAGCGCTGGTCGCGATGGCGCAGGATGGTTTGCGGAAAATCGGCGGCCTCGACGCGGTCATAGAAGGCATCGCCAAGGGTTTCGTGATTGCGGGCGGGCTGGAAGCTGGTCATGTCGACCAACGTTAGCATGCGCCCGGCGTTGCGTAAGCACGCCCTTGAGAGACGTCCCATTCGCCAGCCTGCAACCCTGCCCTTCGCCGTCCCGCCTAGCGCCACCAGACAAATCGCCCTATATCGAGCGAGATGAAACCTGAGAGTAACATCCTGCGCCTCGCGCCGTTCCAGGCCGTCATCTTCGACATGGACGGCACGATCCTCGATACCGAAAGCGTGTTCCGCACCATCGTGTTCGAGGTCTGCACCGAGCTCGGCTTCGAGATGACCGATGCCGTGCACATGTCCATGGTCGGCGGCAGCCACGAGAATACCAATCGCCTGCTGATCGAATCCTATGGCGTGACCTTTCCCTATGCCCTGTTCGACGAGCGCTGCCGGGTGATCATGCGCGAGCGCAGCCACGGCGGCGTGCCGGTCAAGCGTGGCGCCCGCGAGCTGATCGGCGAACTGCGCGAACGCGGCATCCCGACGGCGGTGGCCACCTCGTCGCGCCAGCCGCATGCCCAGCACCATCTGGGGGCAGCCGGCCTGCTCGACCTGTTCGAGACCGTGGTGACGCGCGACGACGTGATCAACCCCAAGCCGCATCCCGAGCCCTACCTGACCGCGGCGCGGCGGCTGGGCGTCGACCCGCTGCATTGCCTGGCATTGGAGGACAGCCATTCGGGCGTCCGCGCCGCCCATGCCGCCGGCATGCAGACGGTGATGGTGCCCGATCTGGTGCATCCCAATGACGATATCAGGGCGCTCGGCATTGCCGTGATGGAAAGCCTGGATCACGTCCGGCTGGCGGCGTTCGACAAGGGCTGAGTTAGGGCTCGGATCGCCCCGTTTTGATCTCCGTGTGCGTGGCCTACCCCCACCCTTGATCC
Source organism: uncultured Devosia sp. (assembly GCF_946479885.1). Next base: position 4,062 of record NZ_CAMLHM010000084.1, on the reverse strand, counting down.
CTCCCCACAGGGGGGAGGGAGACGATGAACACTGGCGTCGGAGCTGGCGCCTCCCTCCCCTAGATGGGGAGGGACCGAGGGTGGGGTGGGGCCAAGCGCACTGCCCTGTGAAGTGGGCCATTGTCACCTCGCAGCGATATCTCCCCAGCAATCGGCATTTGCCTCTCGCCACTCCGTAAACTTTTATCCTTCCCTGAAAGCCGGCCTTCACCACGGGGCAAGGGCTTCTTTTTCTTGGGTTTTCATTCGTCCCTGCCTCGATTAACCCTACCTTAAGAAGCTAACGGGCATAGTTAACCAGCCGTAAATTTCGACTTCCATAGACCGGTAACCTTGGATAGGGTGCCGGCCGGGAAGTGACTTGGGACCGTAACGACGGACCCACAAGCAAGCGAAGGCCCACCGGATATGGCCGGATGGGCTCAGGGGTAAGGACGGGGCATTGGGGCAGAGCTGGCAGACGATTGCTGTGCGTGCGGTTTCGCATGCGCTTGCCCTGGGCGCGGTAGCGCTCGTGCTGTTCGTTACGCTCGCTCCTGCCCACGCCCAGACCATCCGCGTCGCTGACGTGACCCCGCTGCCCGTACCTGCCGATCTGATGGCCGTTCGCGCCCAGCCCGCCATTGGCGCCACGGCAATGCCCGTGGCCCCCGGCCAGCAGCCGCTGACCGCGGCGCTCCTCTCCAACTACGTCGAACGCCAGAAGGCGCTGCGCTCGGTGAACGTGCTCGGCGAAGAGCCAGGCGGCGAACTGACCACCGACGTGCTGATGGGCTACATTGCTCGCGGTTCGATCGGCGGCAACAGCGCGGTCTCCGCCATTGCCAGCTTCACCAGCCCCGCCGTCCAGCCAGAGCCGGAACTCAATTCGCACTCGCTGGCCGCCTATGTTGAAGATGGCTACCAGCCGCTGGCCCAGCGCCTCGAACACGCCAATGCCGAGCGCGACTGCCTGGCCCAGGCCATCTATCACGAAGCCCGCGGCGAGAGCGAAGTCGGCCAGCTTGCCGTCGCCAATGTTATCGTCAACCGCGCCCGCTCGGGCAAGTTCCCGTCCACCCTGTGCGGCGTGATCTACCAGAATGCCGAGAAGGGCTATCACCGCTGCCAGTTCACCTTCGCCTGCGATGGCCGCAGCGATGCGCCGGGTGAACGCCGCGCCTGGGCCCGCTCGGCTGCCCTGGCCCAGGACGTCTATGCCGAATTCGCCCTCGGCGATGCGGTTGGCGCGATCCCCGGTTCGGCGCTTTACTACCACACCACCAATGTGCGCCCGAACTGGGCCAATACCTACAGCGCCGTCGCCCAGATCGGCTCGCATATCTTCTACTCGCCCAACTGAGGCGCCCCCCGACATCGTGACGTGAACAAGGCCGCGCGGCGTTACGCGCGGTTCTGGATATTGCGCGGACCCCGAGTCGTCTCCCTCCCCCTTGCGGGGAGGATAAAGGGTGGGGGGTGTTTGGCCCGTATGGTGGCTCCCATCCCCCACCCAGCTGCGCTACGGCCTATTGGCCTAGCTTCGCTGCCCTCCCCGCAGGGGGAGGGAGGCCTGGTGTTTGTGGCGCAATGCAGGCTAGCCCTGCTTTTGCCACCAAGCACAGCGTGAAATGGGCGGATTGATTCCTTGGAGGACAAGATGAAGAAACTTGCACCCGCGGCGCTGGTCGTTGTCGCCGCGCTTTCCCTGACCGCCTGCACCACCACCCAGCGCACCGTGACGGGCGCGGCCGTGGGCGGCGCGGCAGGCGCTGTTGTCGGCGGCGCCCTTGGTGGCTATGGCGGTGCCGTCGTTGGCGCGGCGGCCGGCGGTGCCGGCGGCGCGCTCATCGCCAACCACTAAACAAAGGGGGCGTCCCGCAGGACGCCCCTTGATCGTCTCGGGAGGAGACTGTTACTCGGCCGCCTGCATCAGCCTGGGGCCTGGCGACGCATTGGCGGCGTCGCCGAATTTTTCGAAGTTGCGGCGGAACAGACCCGCCAGGTGCAGCGCCTGCCGGTCATAGGCATCGGCATCCGCCCAGGTCGCCCGGGGTGTCAGCAGGCTGGGATAAATGCCCTCGACGGCCAGCGGCACTTCAAAGCCGAAGAGTTCGTCGATGCGCATGTCGACATCGTCCAGCTCGCCGTCGAGCGCAGCGGTCAGCAGGCGCCGCGTCGAGGCGATGTCGATGCGCTTGCCCACCCCATGGCCGCCGCCAGTCCAGCCGGTATTGAGCAGCCAGGTGGCGGCGCCGGTGCTGCGCAGCTTTTCGGCCAGCATGTCGCCATAGACGGTGGGGTGGAGCGGCATGAACGGCGCGCCGAAACAGGCCGAGAAGGTGGCCTGCGGCTCGGTGACGCCGCGCTCGGTGCCGGCCACCTTGGCGGTGTAGCCCGAAAGGAAGTGGTAGACCGCCTGTTCGGGGGTGAGCCGGGCAATCGGCGGCAGCACGCCGAAGGCGTCGGCGGTGAGGAACACGACGGTTTTGGGCGTACCACCCACGCTGCCCTTGGCAATGGCCGGCAACACATGGATGGGGTAGGCGGCGCGGGTATTTTCGGTCAGCGACACGTCGTCGAAATCGGGCACCTTGCTGTCATCGAGCACGACGTTTTCCAGCACTGTGCCAAAGCGTTTGGTCGCCGCGAAGATTTCGGGCTCGGCGCTGGGGCTGAGCTTGATGGTCTTGGCGTAGCAGCCACCTTCGAGGTTGAAGACGCCCGTTTCGCTCCAGCCATGCTCGTCATCGCCGATCAGCGGACGATTGGGATCGTTGCTGAGCGTGGTTTTGCCGGTGCCCGACAGGCCGAAGAACAGGGCCGCCTCGCCGTCGGGGCCCAGATTGGCCGAGCAATGCATGGGCAGCACGCCCTGGCGCGGTGCGTGGAAGTTGAACAGCGAGAACACCGACTTCTTGATCTCACCAGCATAGGAAGTGCCGGCGATCACCACGATATTGCGGCTCATATCGAGCGCGATCACCGTATCGGTGCGGCTGCCATGGCGGGCCGGATCGGCACGGAAATGCGGGGCATGGACGATGGTGACATCGGTCGGGTTCCGGCCGGCCTCGACCATCTCGCCGGGGCGGATCAACAGGTTGCGGATGAACAGTGCATGCCAGGCGCTGGGCGTCATCACCGTCACGGCATACTGGTGGCTCGGATCAGCGCCAGCCAGCAGGTCCTGGCGGAACACGGCATGCCCACCCAGTGCGGCAACGGCGTCGCCGAGCAGCAGGTCGAACTGCTCGGGGCTCAGGGCGCCCGAATTGTCCCACCACACGCTGGTATCGGTGAGCCCGTCACGCACGATGAACTTGTCCTTGGGCGAACGGCCGGTGAAGGCCCCTGTCCGGACCGAGACGGCGCCATCGGCCGTGAGCTCGGATTCCCCACCCGCCAGCGAGCGCGCCACCAGCACGGGGGCGATGTCGTTTGCTGACACTGAGCCGGCTCTGGCGCTAATCTGGGTCCTGAGGGCCTCGTGATCGAACAGGGTCATCTGGCAAGTGCTCCGTCGCTCGGGGGCAGGGCGCCACCGCTATGAAGCTGAAAATACGGGAGGAACTCGTCGTACAACCATCCCGAAATCGGTCGTAAGACAGAAGTTGCATCGGGTCTTAAGGTCGCACCACCTGATGTACTGCCCTTGGCCGCGCCATATTTAACGCGTAATTGTCGCCTGCAAGCAGGATCACGGCCCAACAGCCGCATGTCTGCAAGCGTCTGAACCAGAAAGGCAGCCCATGCCCAAGATCGCCCTCGTCGATGACGACCGCAATATCCTGACCTCCGTGTCGCTGACGCTGGAGGCCGAGGGATATCAGGTCGCCACCTATACCGACGGAGCCTCGGGTCTCGAAGGCCTGACCACTGACAAGCCTGACCTCGCCATTCTCGATATCAAGATGCCGCGCATGGACGGCATGGAACTGCTGCGCCGGCTGCGCCAGAAATCCGACGTCCCTGTGATCTTCCTCACGTCCAAGGACGAAGAGATCGACGAGCTGTTCGGCCTCAAAATGGGCGCCGACGATTTCATCACCAAGCCGTTCAGCCAGCGCCTGCTGGTCGAGC
>NZ_CAMLHM010000083.1 GCF_946479885.1 uncultured Devosia sp. | reverse complement strand
CTGGCCGCGACGGGCAAAAAATACGACATGGTGCTCAACATGGAAGTGGTCGAGCATGTCGACAATGTTCCGCTTTACATGAAGAGCTGCGCCGATCTGGTGAAGCCGGGCGGGCTGGCGCTGACGGCCACGCTCAACCGCACCCTGCGGGCCCGCGCGCTGGCCGTGTTCGCCGCCGAAAACGTCCTGCGCTGGCTCCCCCGGGGCACCCACGACTGGAACAAGTTCCTGACGCCCGACGAGATCAAGACCCTGCTCAAGCGCAATGGCCTCAGAGTCATCGGCGAGACCGGGGTTGTATTCCACCCGCTGGCCGACGAGTGGCGCAAGTCACGCGACATGGCCATCAACTATATGATCATGGCGGAGCGCCCCGCCGACTGATTCCCCGTTACGAGCGATATTGAATGCGCTAGGGTCCCCGCGTTCAATCCCGGAGCCGCCATGCGCCTGACCGTCCTCGCTGCCGCTTTTGCCCTGCCCCTGCTCGCCGCGCCCGCCTTCGCCCAGAGCGAGGAAGATGTCATGGCGCAGATCGAGAACATCCACGGCGACTCTGTCGGCTTCGGCGAAGCCTTTGGCCGGTTGCAGGACGCGTTCCTGTTCGGCGACCCGACCACGATCGCCGATCTCGGCGCCTATCCGCTGACCGTCAACGCCAATGGCGAAGTCTATGACATTCTCGAGCCGCAGGACCTGGTCGACAATTTCGACAGCCTGCTGACCCAGGAAACCATCGATGGCCTCTCCAGCCAGGATTTCGCCGACCTGATCGTCACCAGCGAAGGCGTGGGCTTTGCCAATGGCGCGCTGTGGATGAGCAACATCTGCTACGACGACGCCTGCAACAAGACTGCCTGGGCCATCATCTCCATCAACAACTAGCGCCCGCGGCCCAGCCAGTCCGCCCGTTCCTCGGGCGGAAAGTGCTCGATGGCATAGCGCAGCATGACCCGCGGCATGGTGGCCGCGTGTCGCTCGAGGAAGGCTTCCACCCGCGCCTTGTCGTGGATCGCCACCGTGCGCAGCATGCCGCCCACCACCTTGTGGATCAAGTCCTCGGGGTCGCCGACCAGCAGTTCGGCGATATCAATCACGTCGTCGAACTGGCGCGGCTTGATGAAGGCCATGGTGGCAAACATCGCGGTCCGCCGCTCCCACAGATTGTCCGACCGCGCCAACTGGTAGAGCACGCCGCGATCCCTGTCGCGCAGCCACCGCCCCAGCACCTGCCAGGCACCCAGATCCACCAAGTCCCAATTGTTGATCCGGTCATGCCGGCGCAGGTAGAGCGCCGCCAGCGCGGCACGCCGTTCATCCGTGGTTGCTTTCCGCTCATACTGCTTGGCCATGATAGACACCGCGCCGGCCCGGGCCTCGTGGATGTCGCTCTCGAGCAGGCGCTCGATCTCGTCAGGCTCCATCGCTACATGCTGCTTGGCCAGTGCGAACACCGTGCCCATCCGCACGCCGATGAAGCGGTCGCCCGCGCCATACTCACCCGCACCGCTCTTGAAATAACGTCCGATCTTTTCGCGTTCGATATCGGACTGCTCCACCCATAGCGCGGCAATGAAACCCTCGGCGGTAACGGGCACGATCACTCCCCCGCAGTTGCGTCTTGCCCAGTCTTCGGTGCGATTGCAGTCCGAAGTCTAGGGAACGATTAATCTGGACATGAGAATAACATGGAGAAGCGAGAGTTCGTCCATGTTGGCTGCCGACAACAAAAGCGCGATGTTTCAAGACCTTGTTGCCGCCAGCGAGGCATCTCGCCTGAGGGGCGACTATCTTGAAGGCGTGCAGTGGGCCCGCCGCGCCATCGATCACGCCAAGGTGAACGGCGAGCCTGGCCGGGAGGCCGAGGCGCTGCGCCTGCTCGCCAATCAGTTGCTGCGCACTGGCGATATGGAAGAAGCCGCCGAGGCCTGTGGCCGGGCCGCTTCGCTCGATGAAACCACCGGCAACGAGACTGGCCGGGCCCAGGCGCTGACGCTCCAGGCCCTGGCCTATCTCAATCTCGGCCTGCAGGAAGAAGCGCTGCAGGTTTTGGCGATCAGCCTCGAGATCGGCCAGCGTCTGCGCGATCCGAACCTGTTGTTCTGGGCCTATAATCGCATCGGCGGCGCTCATGACAATATGGGCAATCACCTGGAATCGCGGGCCTTCATGCAGCGCGCCCTGCCACTGGCAACGGGCCTGGGCGCGGAAGCCAAGTTCTGCATCCTCAACAATCTGGCCGCCAATGGCGTCGACCTGGCCGCGGACGCCCTGGAAAAAGGCGACGCAGACCTCGCCGCCGACGCGGTCGCTGTCGGCGCGAACCACGCGCGTGACGCCATCGAACTGGCGCGCGCTGCCGACCACCCCTATCGCGAGGCCATTGGCCTGGGCAATTACGGCATGCTGCTGGCCTTTATGGGCGACGAGCAGGCTGCCAACCAGGCCACCACACGATCCCACGCCATTGCCAGCCAGAAGGGCTACGCGTCGCTCCAGCTCGATGCGGCCTTCAACCTGGCCCGCATCGCCATGCATTTCGGTCAGTACGATACGGCCATCACCCGCTTCGAGGGTGTCTTGCCCGCCCTGATCGAGCATGACGAAAAGCCCATGGTGCTCCGCGCCCACCGGCTGCTGTCGGATCTTTATCAACGCGCCGGGCGGACGCCCGAGGCCTTCGACCACTACAAGCGCTACCATGCCATCGAAAGCGCCATCCGCAGCTCGGTGGCCGACACGCGGGCCCGCATGGTCACCGGAATGGCAGAGCTCAGCGTGGCCCTGCTCGATGCCGAACGCGCCAAGCTTGAAACGCGGCTGCACCAGATGCGCCTGGCCGAACTCGAAACCGAGCGGCGCGACCTGCTCACCCGCACGCGGGACCTCGACCGTCAGGCCCATGAGGATGACCTGACCGGCCTCAAGAACCGGCGCTATGCCCTCAGCGCGCTGGGCGAACGGCTTGCCGACTGTCCGCACAATGCGGCAATTCCCGTCGCCATCGTCGATGCCGACCATTTCAAGAAGGTCAATGACAGCTTCGGTCATTCGACCGGCGACGCCGTGCTGCGCCGGCTGGCCGAGTTGCTGTCTTCCGGCATGGACGGGCAGGGCTTCGTCGCGCGGCTGGGTGGCGAGGAGTTCCTGCTGGTCTTCGACGCCCGGGACATCGTCACCGCGCTGACCGACTGCCAGCGCATTCGCACCGCCGTGGCCGCCGAGTCTTGGACCAACCTGGCGCCGGACCTGGCCATGACCGTCAGCGTCGGCATCACCTGCGCCGGTCGCGCTGAGGACGTGGCCAAGGTTCTCGCCCGCGCCGATGCGGCGCTCTATCGCTCCAAGAGCGGCGGCCGCAACCGGGTGACGGCCAACCTGCTGGATTGACGGCGCGCCGCGGCGGTCGCCTAGGGCGCTACCGGCACCCAGAGCTCGATCTGGGCATTGCGCTGCGCCGGCGAAAATCCCGGCGGAAACACCAGCAGGTCCGGCGCATCGGCAGCGACAAGGCCGGCCTCGGCCAGCTTCACCTGGTAGATCAGCGCATGCGCGGCGCTGACATCGGTCGCCTGCCCGGTCAGGGTGAAGATGGCATAGGCGCTGGCCGACAAGTCGATCGTCGAGAAGGCTTCGGGCTAGTTTTCCGCCGGCCCGCTCAGCACCTGCCCGGCAAAATACTCAAAGCCGGCTTCCCCGGCATTGAAACAGACGCCCGTGCGGGCATTGGACTCTTCGTTGATGATCCATTGATTGCGCTGCTCGAACCGCGTCCACAGCACGTCGATCTGCATATCGGCGGTCGGTCCGGACACCGGCTCCTCCAGCCCCGCCAGCAGCAGCGCGCCCCTCTGCTCCAAACGCGGTTCGGACAGCGCGAAGCCTATGCTGGCGGGGACAGGGTCAGACCCATAGATACTCCCGCAGCCGGTCAATTCCGCCGCCATGGCCGGCGCCACCGTCAGGCCCAGCAGCCCGACAAGCAGATACTGTTTCATGATGCACTCCTGTTGTCGGGATACACTACCGCACCGCACGGCACCGGCTTGATCCATCTTGCTCACGTACCGTACGGTACGGTACGCATTTCTGTTGCTGCCTCGCTGGAATGGGTCTAAACAGGAGCCCAAGAACGCGGCCCGTTCGGCCGCCAGACCAGTTCGTCGAGGATATCGCCATGCCAGCCTATCGTTCCCGCACCACCACCCATGGCCGCAACATGGCCGGCGCGCGTGGCCTCTGGCGCGCCACCGGCATGAAGGACAGCGATTTCGGCAAGCCCATCATCGCCGTGGTCAACAGCTTCACCCAGTTCGTGCCCGGCCACGTCCATCTGAAGGATCTCGGCCAGCTGGTGGCCCGCGAGATCGAGGCCGCCGGCGGCGTCGCCAAGGAATTCAACACCATCGCGGTCGATGACGGCATCGCCATGGGCCATGACGGCATGCTCTACAGCCTGCCGTCGCGCGAGATCATCGCCGACAGCGTCGAGTACATGGTCAACGCGCATTGCGCCGACGCCATGGTCTGCATCTCCAACTGCGACAAGATCACGCCCGGCATGCTGAACGCTGCCATGCGGCTCAATATCCCTGTTGTCTTCGTGTCCGGCGGCCCGATGGAGGCCGGCAAGGCCATGCTCAAGGGCAAGCTGCAGGCGCTAGACCTGGTCGACGCCATGGTGATGGCGGCCGACGACCATTATTCGGATGAGGAAGTGCAGGCGGTCGAAGAAGCCGCCTGCCCCACCTGCGGCTCCTGCTCGGGCATGTTCACCGCCAATTCGATGAACTGCCTCACCGAAGCCCTGGGCCTGTCGCTGCCCGGTAACGGCTCGACGCTGGCCACCCATTCCGACCGCAAGCGCCTGTTCCAGGAAGCCGGCCACCTGATCGTCGACCTGGCCCGCCGCTGGTACGAGCAGGAAGACGCCTCGGTGCTGCCGCGCTCCATCGCCACCAAGGCAGCATTCGAAAACGCCATGGCGCTCGACATCTCCATGGGCGGCTCGACCAATACGGTGCTGCATATCCTGGCCGCCGCCCATGAAGGCGGCGTCGATTTCACCATGGACGACATCAACCGTTTGAGCCTCAAGGTCCCCGTGCTGTCCAAGGTCGCGCCCGCCAAGTCGGACGTGCATATGGAAGACGTGCACCGCGCCGGCGGCATCTTTGCCATTCTCGGCCAGCTCGATCGCGCTGGCCTGATCAACCGCAGCGAACCGACGGTTCACGCCGCCACCATGGGCGACGCCATCGACAAGTGGGACATCTCCCGCACCAATTCGGAATCCGTGCGCAATTTCTACATGGCCGCTCCCGGCGGCGTGCGCACCACGCAGGCCTTTAGCCAATCCAACCGCTGGGCCGAACTCGATCTCGACCGCCAGAACGGCGTCATCCGCTCGGCCGATACCCCCTTCTCCAAGGATGGCGGCCTCGCCGTGCTCAAGGGCAATATCGCCATCGACGGCTGCATCGTGAAGACGGCTGGCGTCGATGAATCGATCCTCAAATTCACCGGCCCGGCCCGCGTGTTCGAGAGCCAGGACGACACGGTCAAGGCGATCCTCTCCAACCAGATCAAGGAAGGCGACGTGCTCGTCATCCGCTATGAAGGACCGCGAGGCGGCCCCGGCATGCAGGAAATGCTCTATCCGACGAGCTACCTCAAATCCAAGGGCCTCGGCAAAGCCTGCGCGCTGCTGACCGACGGGCGTTTCTCCGGCGGCACCTCGGGCCTGTCCATCGGCCACGTCTCCCCGGAAGCCGCCGAAGGCGGTACCATCGGCCTCGTCCGCGAAGGCGACACGATCGAGATCGACATCCCCAACCGCACGATCACCCTGCTGGTGACCGATGACGAACTGACCCAGCGCCGCCACGATCAGGACAAGCTCGGCTGGAAGCCAGCCCATCCGCGCAAGCGCAACGTCACCACCTCGCTCAAGGCCTACGCGGCATTTGCCACGTCAGCCGCCCGTGGCGCGGTGCGCGATACGCAGGCGATCGACAAGCTGTGGAATTGAGGGTGGCGGCGCAGTTCGGCACAGATCATCACCCTCGGGCTTGACCCGAGGGCTCTATACTGACGTCGCGATCCGCGAGTGAAGACCCCTCGGGTCAGGCCCGAGGGTGACGGCCGATGGTCGAAGATAGCATCAAGGCGCATACGACAATCGCGTGACAACCACCCCATCCAGTGCTACATGCCCGCCCAGCCGTCCAGCGGTCTGCCAAGACTGCTGGTCTGGTCAGGTTCGATAGCGGGGATTCCACCCTCCCTATCGAACCGACCCTAACTCCCCCGACATTGCGATCGAATGCAGCCGGACACGCGAAGGCCGGCAACGCTGCACGCGCCGCCGGCCCCTTAATGGTTCACTGGCTTGGGGCCTGGCCCTTCCTCACCCCTTCCGACCAATCCGATCCAGCGTGGCGAAATCGTCGTCGCTCAGCTCTATCGCGGCCGCGGCTACATTCTCTTCCAGGTGCTTGACCTTGCCGGTGCCCGGAATGGGCAGCATCACCGGCGAGCGCTTGAGCAGCCAGGCCAGCGCGATCTGGCTGGGCGATGCCTGGTGCTTTTCGGTGATGGCGCGCGCCGCGGCATGGCCCTTGACCAGGTCGCCGCCAGCCAACGGATACCATGGGATGAAGCCGATACCGTTCTGCTCGCAATAGTCGAGCACATCCTCGCTCTGGCGGTTGGCGAAGTTGTAGAGGTTCTGCACGGTCGTCACCGGGAAGTACTTCTGCGCTTCCTTGATATCAGCGACGCTCACCTGGCTGAGACCAGCATGGCGGATAATGCCGTCGGCCTTGAGCTGCGCGATCGCCTCGAACTGCGCGGTGCGCGACGTCTCGCCGTCGATGCGGTGCAACTGCCAGAGATCGATCACATCGACCTTGAGCCGGCGCAAGCTGAGGATCGCGCCCTGGCGCAGGAATTCGGGACGTCCCACCTGGTGCCATTCATCGGGTCCGGTGCGGGTGAGGCCGCTCTTGGTGGCGATGATGGTGCCCTTGGCGTAAGGCGCCAGCACCTCCCCGATCAGTTCCTCGCTGACATAGGGGCCATAGCTTTCGGCGGTGTCGACGAAATCGACATTGAGTTCAGGCAGACGGCGCAGCGTCGCCTTGGCCTCTTCAGGGTTCTCGGGCGGTCCCCATATGCCCGGCCCGGTAATGCGCATGGCGCCAAAACCCAGGCGATTGACCGTAAGGTCGCCACCAATGGCAAACGTGCCCGAAAGGGCTGCGTCGAGTTTGGTCATCCTGATGTCTCCGTATTGAGCAGGCAGCGAAAACGGGGGAGACGGTTTTCGCTTGTTTGCCTGCGGCTGGAAAACCCGCGCCGGGAATGGCGACGGGAAAGTCTAGATTTCAGGCGATGCCCAGTTCAGCACGCAGCTTCCGGGTCAATCCGGCGGCGATCAGCCCGTGCGACCGGCCGATATAGGCAATGAGATCATCCTGGCTCAGCGGCGCCGCCTGCTGCACCGACACCCATTGTCGCTTCGCGAAGTAGGCCGCCTGGCTCACGCCACCCAGCGCCGTCAGAATATCGAAGCTGCCTTCGCCACACTTGAAGACCAGCCTCAGTGGCTCGTGGTCCGACAGCAGGCAGAATACCTTGCCCCCTACCTTGGCAATCCGGGCATCCCACTGGTCGACCAGCGTGACAGCAGGCAGTTGGCTCAGCAGCCGATCGAACTCGCTCCGCTCATAAAGGCTCACGATGCATCTCAGTTGTGTTCTTCGGGCAGGTCCGGCAGCGGCATGAAGTCGACGCCGTCATCGAGCAGCGCCGCGACTTCGTCACGCGTCGCTTCGCCATAGATGCCGCGGGCCTCCACTTCCTCGAAATGAATCTTGCGCGCTTCATCGGCGAACCTGTCGCCGACATAGTCCGCTTCGCTGGTGACCTTCTGCCGGTAGGCCCGCAGCATTTCGCGAAATTTGGCGGCGTCCGGATGCGCCGAACTCAGCGACACTTTTGCATTGTCCGTGCGCGCTACCGCCGGCGCCATCGGCGCTTTTTCTATTGCCCCATCCCCGCATACCGCACAGGTCACGATGCCGCGCGCCTGCTGTTCGTCGAATGCTGCAGCACTCTTGAACCAGGCGTCGTAGCGGTGACCTTTGGAGCAATGAAGCGAATACTGGATCAAGGCGATAGTCTCATGAGCCGATGCGGCTCGGTTGCTTGCACGAAGATATAGGCCGGCTTCCTAGTGCTGCAACGCCTCGGGAAGAGCAAAGTTTCGCGCATTGGCCAGCGCCGGAATGCGTTCGCGTGCGTCCACCACATGATCGGGAGAAATCTCTGCCAGCAGCACGCCCGGCTCGTCATGCGCGAGTTCGGCGATGACCCGACCCCAGGGGTCGATCACCAGCGAATGGCCATAGGTCGCCCTGCCATTGGCATGCTGCCCGCCCTGCGCTGCGGCGATGACATAGGACCCGGTTTCGATGGCCCGGGCGCGCAGCAGCACATGCCAGTGCGCTTGCCCCGTCGGCACGGTGAAAGCTGCCGGCACCGCGATCAGGCTGGCACCGGCATTGGCCAGCGCGTTGTAGAGCTTGGGGAAGCGCATGTCGTAGCAGATGCTCATGCCCAGGGTGAATTCGCCCAGATCAGCCGTCACCGCCTGCTCACCCCCGGCATAGGTGGCGCTTTCGCGGTAGGCATTGAGCCCGGCAATGGTGGCATCGAACAGATGGATCTTGTCATAGGTGGCGACGATCCGCCCATCGGGTCCGAACAGCACCGAACGGTTGGCGAAGCGCCCATCGGGCAGTGGAATGGCCAGCGAGCCGATCTGGATGAATATGCCGTGCTGCCTGGCCAGCTCACCGATCCTGGCCAGCTGCGGATGCCCCTCGAACGGCGCAGCGACACTGGCCAACTGCTCGCGATTTTCCGGGAAGATCATGGTGACTTCGGGCGTCAGGACATAGCGCGCACCAGCCGCGGCAGCCTCGGCCAGCATGGGCTCGAGGGCGGCGAGATTGGCCTCGGGATCAAGCCCCGACCGCATCTGGATGGCAGCAATTTTCATGACGCTTGGGCCTGGTGCTAGTTGGCGAGCAGCGGATCGAGTCCGCCACGGCGATCGAGCGCCGCCATGTCATCATAGCCGCCAACATGGGCATCATCGATGAAGATCTGTGGCACGGTGCGGCGGCCATTGGCACGCTCGGTCATGGCCTCGCGCAGGCTGGGGTCGAGCACCGTGATCTCGGTATATTCGGCGCCCTTGTCGGCCAGCAGCGCCTTGGCGGCGTGACAATAGGGGCAGGTCGGGGTCGTATAGATTTCGATCTTCGCCATCAGGCTTTCTCAAATGGAGACAAGGGGTTTGTTTCTTATATGGGCAAGTCCGCGCCAATGACAACGCGAGCGAAGGTCACGACGTCGACAGCGTCGATGCCGGCCTTGCGCAGGCTTCTCGTCACCGCCTTGACGGTGGCGCCGGTGGTATAGACATCGTCGATGATGACCACCCGCCGGCCCCGTGTCCGCACCAGCGCGTCGGGGTGCACGGCGAAGGCACCGGCAACATTGCGCTGCCGCCCGTCGCCGCTCAGGCCCACCTGCTGCCGCGTCTTGCGGATGCGCTGCACCAGATCGGGATCGACCTCGAGCCCGCCCAGTCGCCCGACCTGCCGCGCCAGTTCCGCCGACTGGTTGTAGCGCCGCTCGCGCTGCCGCGCCCGATGGAGCGGCACCGGCACGAGCAGGGGGCCGTCGGCCCACAATTGGTGCCCGGCGCCAACCATGAGCCGGGCGCAGAAGCGGGCCAGCTCCGGCCGGTCGCCATATTTGAGGCGCGAGACGATGGTGGAGGCCACCTCGCCATAGATCACGGCCGCTCGCGCCCGCCCGAAAGGCGGCGGATCGGCCAGCGCCTCGGCCGACAGTGTCTCGGGTCCCAGCGAGACCGCAAAGGGCAGGCCGAGCACCGGGCAGAGCGGCGCGGTGATCGGGCGCAAGGCCTTGAAACACTTGGAACAGAGCGTGTCGGCCGTTGCCGTCGGTGCATCGCAATTGAGGCAGACCGGCGGATAGGCCAGGTCCAGCAGCAGGCTGCCCGCGCGCTGCACCCCTTGGGCGATACGCTGGCGCCAGCTGGTTTTGACAAGCCCGGCTTCACTGTCCATAAGGCCATAGTGCCACGTCGTCGTCAGGCCGCAAGACCATCATGACCCAGCCGCCCGCCATTTTCGACACCGCCCTGATTGCCCGCCACCTGGCGCGCCGACAGCAGGCGAGTGATTTCGTCACCGACCTCGTGCTGGCGGACCTGGAAGAGCGGCTGGCCGCGCTGATCCGCGAATTTCCCCGGGCCGCCATTATCGGCCCCGATATCGAGAGGCTCCCCGCCTTCGGCCAGACCGCCAGCGCCCGCTTTGCCTTCGAGCGGCATGCAGCCTTCGCCGGCCCCGATGACGTGCCCCCGATCCAGGGCGATGACTTCAACCTCATCGTTTCCATCCTGCACCTGCAGGCGGTCAACGATGTCCCCGGCTATCTCGCCCGGCTGCGGGCGCGCCTTGCTCCCGACGGCCTGTTGATGATTGCGGCATTGGGCGGTGAGACGCTGACCGAATTGCGGGAAGCATTCCTCGCCGCCGATGCGCTGGTGTTCGGGGGCGCCACGGCGCGGGTCGCCCCGATGATCCAGGTGCGCGACGCGGGGGCCCTGTTGCAGCGCGCCGGGCTCGCTTTGCCGGTGGCCGATGTCGAAACACACATCGTGCGCTATTCAAGCCCCTTTGCGCTGATGGCCGAGCTCAAGGCGCTTGGCGCTACCAACCCACTGGTTGACCGACCGCGACGCCTCGCCTCCCCTGCTCTGCTGGCAGCCGCCGCCAATGCCTACGCTGTGCGCGATGGCGATCCCGATGGCCGCATCCGGGCGACGCTGGAAATCATCTGGCTTTCCGGCTGGGTGCCGCATGAAAGCCAGCAAAAGCCGCTCAAGCCCGGCAGCGCGACCACCCGCCTCGGCGATGTGCTTGGGAAGGCCTGAAATGCTGGATGAGTTTGCCGGCCACATCCTGGTGCTGTCGGGTTCGCCCGGCTCCGGCAAGACCACGGTGGCGGAGCGGCTGGCCCACCTGCCCGGCACGCCCAAGGTCCATCTTCATAGCGACGACTTCTGGGGCTATATCAAGCAGGGCCTGATCGCGCCGTGGTTGCCCCAGTCGCATGCACAAAACCAGATGATCGCCGGGATTGCGGCCAGCGTGGCGGGGCAGTATGCCCGGCACGGCTACTTCGTGACGCTCGACGGCGTGGTCCGCCCGTGGTGGCTGCCCGCCTTTGTCGCGCTGGGCGTTCCGCTGCACTACATCGTGCTGCGAACCTCTGCCGAAGACGCCGTGGCCCGCTGCGTCGCCCGCGGCGGCGACAGCCTGGCCGACCCTGCCGTGGTGCGGGACCTGCATGGACAATTCGCCGACCTCGGCAACTACGAGCGCAACGCTCTGCCCGTCGACGGCCTCGACCGCGACGCTACGCTGGCTGCCGCCACCGCCGCGCTAGAGACCGGTGACTATCGCATCGCCTGAGGCTTCCGCATCCCCTTAGCATCGGCAAGCCGACGCGCTAAGCTGCCATCCTCATCAGGGAGGGCAGCCGATGGCGCAGTGCAAGGTGATCCGGGGTGGCGCAGCTTTCCATGGCAAGCAGGGCATGGACTATTTCGCCGGCGTTTCGGCCCAGAGTTCCGGCTCAGCGGGCATCTGCATGCACATGCTGGTCTTGCCGCCGGGCGGCAAAGCCAAGCCGCATTATCATGAGAGCCACGAGACGGCGATCTTTCAACTCGAAGGCTCGACCTCGTTCTACCACGGCCCCAACCTCGAATTTCTCGATCATGTCGAGCAAGGTGACTACGTCTACATTCCCGCCGGCGTACCGCATCAGCCCTTCAACCCGACCGACAAACTGGCCCGCGCTTTGATCGCCCGCACCGACCCCAACGAACAGGAGAGTGTCGTCCTGCTGCCCGAGGAGATGGGGCGGGTCTGAGGCCAAAGAAAAAGGCCGGCGTCTCCACCGGCCTTTCCAATAGTTTTAGAACCACTCCGCTTACGCGGCAGCTTCCTCGTCGCTTTCGGCGGCATCGGCCTTGGTGCGCTTGGGCGACTTGGCCAGGTTCTTTTCGATCAGCTGCACGGC
>NZ_CAMLHM010000082.1 GCF_946479885.1 uncultured Devosia sp. | reverse complement strand
AAACGGTCCCGTCAGCGCCGCCACTCAAAGCTGTTGTTCGCCAAGCTGGGCAAGCTGACCGGCCTGATAATCAGCAATCAGCGCGTCGACAAGCTCGTCGATCTCGCCTTCGATCATCCGGTCGAGCTTGTAGAGGGTCAGGTTGATGCGGTGATCGGTGACCCGGCCCTGCGGAAAATTGTAGGTGCGGATGCGTTCGGAGCGATCGCCCGACCCCACCTGCCCCTTGCGCTCGGCCGAGCGGGCGCTGTCGCGCTCCTCGCGCTGCATGTCATAGAGCCGCGAGCGCAGCACCTGCATGGCCAGCGCCCGGTTCTGGTGCTGCGACTTCATCGCCGAAGTAACGACGATGCCCGAGGGGATATGGGTGATGCGCACCGCCGAGTCGGTGGTGTTGACGTGCTGCCCGCCGGCACCCGAGGCCCGCATCGTATCGATGCGGATATCCTCGTTGCGGATTTCGATGTCGATGTCTTCGACCTCAGGCAGCACCGCAACCGTCGCCGCCGAAGTGTGGATCCGGCCCGAGCCTTCCGTTGCCGGCACGCGCTGCACCCGGTGCACGCCGCTCTCGAACTTCATGCGGGCATAGACGCCCTTGCCGGCGACATTGGCGATGATTTCCTTGAAGCCGCCCATTTCACCGGGGCTTTCTTCCATCACGGTGACCTTCCAGCCACGGCCGGCGGCATAGCGCTCATACATGCGGAACAGGTCGCCCGCGAACAGAGCCGCTTCATCACCGCCGGTGCCGCCACGGATTTCGAGGATGATCGACTTTTCGTCGGCTTCGTCCTTGGGCAGCAGCAGGATGCGCACGGCCTGGAACAGGCGCTCGATGGTCTCGTCGAGCTCCTCGATCTCGGCCGCGGCCATCTCGGCCATTTCCTTGTCGCCGCTCTTGAGCAGCGCCTCGGCCTCGGCCCGATCGCTCAGCGCCTTGTTATAGGCGCGGATCTCGCCGACGATCGGCGCCAGCTCGGCATGTTCCTTGGAAAACTTGACGAACTCGTCCGGCCCGGCCCCGCCCGAAAGCGCCGCCTCGACATACCGAAACCGCGTCTCAAGCGCGTCGAGCTTGTCCTGGGGAAGAGATGCCATAGGTCCGAGGTCTTTCAAGTCTTGTTGGGCACGCTTTAGGGACAACGCCACCGGGAGGCAAGGGTAACCATCGTGAGGTGGGCACTAGCGTGCGCCGAGATCCATGCCAGGGCGAGCCGAAAATGGTGCCTTTCGAGAACCGGAGCGGAACGTACATTGGTACGTGAGCACCGGAAGCGCAGAAAGGTGCCATTTGCAGGCCGCCATGGCAGGGAGATCGGGCGCGCTAGACGGGCAGGTTCTGCTTCTCGATCCATTCCTGCAGCAACTGCCGGATGGTCACCCCGTCGGCCCCGTCGCTCAGCGCTGCCCCCACCGACATCTGGATCGGCTTGAGGTCGAGGTTGAGCACCAACTCCTTGATCGGGCCGATCGAAGCCGGGCCCATGGAAAGCCGCGTCATCCCCACCGCCATCAGCGCCAATGCCTCGAGCGGCTTGCCGGCCAGCTCGCCGCACATGGTGATCGGAATATTGTAGCGCCGCGCGGCGTCGACCACCATGCGGATGGCCCGCAGGCGCGGCATGCCGATCGGATCGTAATTCTTGGCGACGCGCGGATTGGCCCGGTCCGATGCGGTCAGGAACTGCACCAGGTCATTGGAGCCGATGGAGACGAAGTCGGCCTCGGGCAGTAACTGGTCGAGCTCGAACAGCAGGCTGGGCACTTCCACCATCACGCCCAGTTCAAGCCGGCTCGGAATGGCCTTGCCCTGTCGCCGCAGCCGGTCGATTTCCTTTTGCACCACCAGCTTGGTCTGGGTGAATTCGAAGGTCTCGGTGACCATCGGCACCAGGATCTTGAGCGGCCGTCCATCGGCGGCCAGCAGCAGGGCGCGGATCTGGGTGCGCAACAGCCCCGGCCGCTCCAGCCCCAGCCGGATCGAGCGGAAGCCCATGGCCGGGTTTTCCTCGGCCATCGAGCGCTGATAGGGCAAAACCTTGTCGCCACCGATATCGAGCAGGCGGAACACCACCGGCCGCTCGCCGGCAATCGCCATGGCCTCGGCATAAAGCTCCTGCTGCTCATGCAGGCGCGGGAGCTTGGATGCGATCATGAACTGCAATTCGGTGCGGAACAGGCCCACCCCCGCCGCCCCGGTATCGTCGAGCATGGGCAGGTCGGCCACCAGCCCCGAATTGTGCAGCAGGGTGATCTGCGTGCCATCCTTGGTGATGGAGGGCTTGTCCTTGAGCGCAGCGTAATGCGCGCGCCGCTTGGCGCTCACCTTGACCTTGTCGATATAGGCCTGCTCGATATCGGGCGTCGGCCGCAGGTGGACGATACCGGCCGGACCATCGAGGATGATGTCGTCGCCGGTCTCGCACATCGAGACGATCGACTGCGCCTGCCCTACCGCCACCATGCCCAGCGAGCGGGCGACGATGGCCACATGCGCGGTTGCGCCGCCCTCTTCGAGCACCACGCCGCGCAGCTTCTTGCGGTCATATTCGAGCAGTTCCGCCGGCCCCATATTGCGGGCCACGAGAATCGCGTTGTCGGGCAGTTCCTTGCGGCCCAGCGCCAGGCCATCGCCGGTCAGCACGCGCAGCAGGCGGTTGGCGAGGTCGTCCAGATCATGCAGCCGGTCGCGGATATAGGGGTCCGTCTGGCGCAGCATGCGGGCGCGGGTATCGTTCTGCACCCGCTCCACCGCCGCTTCGGCCGAAAGCCCGTTGTCGATCGCCTCGGTCAGCCGGTGCACCCAGCCCCGGTCATTGGCGAACATGCGGTAGGTTTCGAGGATTTCGCGATGGTCGGTGCCGCCAACCATGTCGCCATGGTCGAGCATGGCATCGATGGACACGCGCATCTTCTCCAGTGCCGCCTCGAGCCGCACCTTTTCGGCGTCGGTATCCTCGGCGATGAAGTTGGAGACCACGACGCGCGGATCGTGCAGCACCACAGTGCCCAGCGCGATGCCATCGGTGAAGCTCACGCCGGTATACATACGGGGACGCCTGAGATCGATATCGGAACCCGGCTTGATCAGATTGTCGAAGTCCGAGGTGGCGATCATCTCGGCCAGGATCGTGGCCGTCGTCAGCATCGCCTCGGTTTCGTCCTCGCCATAGTGGCGGCGCTCGGCATTCTGCACCACCAAGACGCCCAGCGTCTGGCCGGCGCGCAGCACCGGCACGCCCAGGAACGCATTGTAGCGCTCCTCGCCGGTTTCCGGGCGATAGGCAAAGGCGGGATGGCTGGGGGCATCGTCGAGCGACAGCGGCTCGGCTTCGGCGGCGATCAGGCCGACCAGGCCCTCGCCCAGCCGCAAGGTCGTCAGGTGCACCGATTCGGCGGCGAGGCCCTTGGTGGCGAACAGCTCCAGCGCACCGTCATCGCGCAGCACATAGAACGAGCACACATCGGCCCGCATATTGTCAGCGATCAGGCCCACGATCTTGTCGAGCCGCTCCTGCGAAGCCAGCGGCTCCGCCATCGTCTCGCGCAATTGCCGCAGCAGCACTCTCGGGCCGCCGATGGTCGTGACCATAACCCCTTTAGACGGCCCGCAAAGCCGCCCCCCTATCGGACGCGGCTCGCTCCCTTCGACGGAGCTTATGCGTCCTTCTTGTCCAATCCGTAATAAGTATGGAGCGCGCGAACCGCAAGCTCAGCATATTGCTCATCGATCAGAACCGAGGTCTTGATTTCCGAAGTGGTGATCAGCTGGATGTTGATGCCCTTGTCGGCCAGGGCCTTGAACATCGAGGATGCAACGCCCGCGTGGCTACGCATGCCCACCCCCACGACCGAGACCTTTGCCCCGCCCTTGGAGCCGGAAAGCCGGCCATATTCGATCTTGTCGCCGGCATTTTGCAGCGTCTTGATCGCCTTGTCATATTCGCTGTCGGGCACCGTGAAGGTGATGTCGGTGGTGGCGCCATCGTCGGCAATATTCTGCACGATCATGTCCACGATAATGCCCTGGTCGGCCAGCGTGCCGAAAATGGCCGCGGCCACGCCCGGATTGTCCTTGACGTCGCGCAGGGTGATCTTGGCTTCCGCCTTGGCGAGGGTCACGCCCGAAACGATCTGCTTTTCCATGATCTCATCCTCATCGCAAACGAGCGTGCCGGGAACCCCCGGCGTACCATCGGGCGCCAGCTGGGGCGCATCCGGGTCGTCAAAAGTGGAGCGTACGAGCAGGCGCACCTTATGCGCCATGGCCATTTCGACCGAGCGGATCATCAGCACCTTGGCGCCCAGCGAGGCCATTTCCAGCATTTCCTCAAAGGAAATCTTGGTCAGCCTTTGCGCCTTGGGCACGATGCGCGGATCGGTCGTGTAGACGCCATCGACATCGGTATAGATATCGCAGCGGTCGGCCTGGATGGCGGCGGCCACGGCCACCGCTGACGTATCCGAGCCGCCGCGGCCCAGCGTGGTGATGCGACCATGTGGCGACACGCCCTGGAAGCCGGTGATCACAGGCACCCAGCCATCGGTCAGGCGCTTGTCGAGCTCGGTCGGATCGATCTCGACGATGCGCGCCGCGCCGTGGGCGTCATCGGTATGGATCGGCACCTGCCAGCCGGCGAATGAGCGCGACTGAATGCCCATTTCTGACAGCACGATGGCCATCAGCCCGGCCGTGACCTGCTCGCCCGAGGCGACGACGGCGTCATATTCGCGCGCATCATGCAGCGGGCTGGCTTCGTTGACCCAGCCAACCAGCTCGTTGGTTTTGCCAGACATGGCCGAGACGACGACGGCCACTTCATGGCCGGCATCGACCTCGCGCTTCACATGGCGCGCGGCTTGGCGGATACGTTCGACACTGGCCACCGAAGTGCCACCGAACTTGACGACGATACGGGCCAATTGCTTCCCCGACTGAGCGCTGCCAGCAAAAGTGGACCTCACTTTTGCGGTTCGGCAGAGCGAAAACTCAAAAGCACTTCCCCGCCGAACCCGGCGGTACGCTTGTTGTTGGGCGGGGACATGCCACAAAGCGGGATGGCGATCAACGGGGATGATCGTGATGGGCGCGCAAGCGGCGCCACTGAACAGGGGTGGGAAACGGTCCGTCCGGTAGCGAGCTGCCAACATCAGCTGGCGCCAGAAGCAGACTGAAAGCTGCTCAGACGGGCAGCCCGGCCTTCCGGGCGCCATCGAGAACCATCTCGATCTGCCTGGGCTGGACCGCGGTCCGGTTGAGTCGCTGCACCATGACGTAGTTCGGATTGATGGCCATCAGCTCGGTCCAGACCTGCAGTGCCTCCTCGACCTTGCCGAGATGGCCGAGGGCGGCGGCGAGGTATCCACGCGAGGCGTCGGTGTCGGGCATCATAAGGATGCGCTCGCGGAACAGGGCGGCGGCCGTCTCATAGCGGCCGGCGTAGAAATACGCCCTGCCCAGAAGCTGGAGATAGAGGATCGTCGCTCCCAGCGACGGGTCAAGTCGCATGCACCGCTCGAAGTGGGCAATGGCCTCGATGGGTTCCTCGTTGGCGAGGCAGAGATGGCCCTGCATGTCGCTGGCGATTGCGGCATCCGGGTTGAGCGCGATGACCGCCGCCGCCTCACGGCGAAACCTGTCGAAATCGCGGCCGACCATGGATGTGAGCGCCACAACGAAGTGGCCGCCCGCGTGGTTCGGCGCCAGCTCGAGCATTCTTTCCCCGAGGCTCTGTGCCTCTCTGAGCGAGCGATCGGGATCGTCGGTCCACCGGTTCAGGTAATCCACCTGCAGGGCGATCGCGAGTTCGCCCAGTGCATCGACATAAGATGGATCGCGCTCGATGGCCCGCCGGATAAGGTCGGTCGCACGCTTGTGCACTTCGAGGGTCTGGGTCGGTCCGTTAAAGAGCGCGCGGCCATGCATCATCAGGTCCAGCGCCTCGATGTCACTGGTTCCACCCTCCAGCGCCTTTGTCGTTTGCGCCGGCGTCAGTTTCAGCGTCAGTGCATCCACGATCCGCCGGGTTACTTCGTCCTGGATCATGAAGACGTCGGCCACTTCGCGGTCGAATGTCTCAGCCCAAACGTGCACGCCCTTCCCCGCATCGGCAAGTTGCGCAGTCATGCGGAGCCGCGGTCCGCCCCGCCGCACGCTGCCCGACAGCACGTAGCGCACGTCGAGATCGCTGCCGACTTTGCGCACATCGACGTCGCTGCCCCGATAGGCAAAGCTCGAATTGCGCGCGATCACCACCAAACCCGGGAGCTTGCCGAGAGCGACAATGATCTCCTCGGCGAGGCCATCGGCGAAGAACGACTGCTCGGGATCACTGCTGAGGTTCACAAAGGGCAGCACGGCGATAGCGGGTAGCTCATGGACAAGGGGCGCGGGTGAGCGGGCCGATGGCGAGGCAAAGCGATAGCCGACGCGGGGCACGGTCGCGATCCAGTCGCCGCCGCCCGCGGGCGACGGACCAAGTGCCTTGCGCAGCGCCGCGATCTGCACAGAGAGGTTGCTCTCTTCGATCGCCGCGCCACCCCAGGCCGCATCCATCAATTCGGTTTTGGTGAGAACCTCGCCCGGGCGCCCGAGTAAGGTCGCCAACAAAGCCACGCCCCTGTGCCCAATCGGCAATGGCTCGTCATCCCTGGTCGCCAGCCGGGCGACCGTGTCGACTGCAAACGGCCCATAGGTGATCCGCTGGTCCGACACATTTGCCCCGCTTCACAACGGCTTCGGAACTATTCGGCGAGATTTCGGCACGGGTTCAATACTCCGGCCCGCGTCCGGGCAACACTCCCATCGATCCAGCGAGGGGAGATTGGACACATGTACTTCTACCACGAGCACTATCACGACGCCTATGCCGCTGCTCTGGAAGACTTGCCGTCCGTGGATCGGCGCGAAGGCGGTCGGGGCTACGATCCCCTTCCTGTCCCGACCATCGTCAACTGGCTGCTCCTCACCAGCGTCGCCCTTTTGGTGATCGTGGCCGCCATCCACGCTCTGAGTTGAGGTCCGGAAATGACGCAGAAGAATCGGAAAATGCGGTTGACCGAAGCCCATGTGGCTCTCTTGCCCGCCCGCATCGACGACCCGGGTCCCATGTGGCTGGATGGCGAAGAGGAGCGGCCCGACAGCTACTACTCTGCGACCACCGCAGCCCTGATCGACGCGGTGCCCCCGGACGGAGAGATATGGCTCTTTGCCTGCGGCTCACTCATCTGGAACAAGCGCTTCACCCACGTCGAGGAACGCCCGGGTCTGGTGCGCGGCTGGCATCGCGACTTCTGCCTCGGACCCGACACTCGGTTCCGGGGCAGCCCCGACGCACCCGGATACACGCTGTCCCTCGATCGAGGAGGGCAATGCAAAGGCATGGTCTATCGGCTCCCACGCCAGGGTCTGGCCGCCAACATCGAGGGCCTCCTCCGCAAGGAACCCCCTTTTCCACCCCGGTGGCTGACAGTCGCAACGTCCCTGGGAGTGGTGCGTGCCTTCGCGTTCACGCACCCAGGAAAGGGCTTGGGATACGCGGGACATCTCTCCGACGAGACAATTGCCGACGCCCTGGCCCGATCGGTCGGGATGGTGGGCTCGATGGCTCAGTACGTCTACCTGACAGTACTGCATCTGGAGCAGTTGGGCCTTTGCGACGACCGGATGTGGCGGATGCAGGAAATGATCGCCGAGCGTATTGAGCTGGCCTTTCCAGGTCGGATTCGCGCCCAGGCGGAGAAGGACTCAGGCCGCCATCAGGCAACGGTACGGCAATGACCGCCATGGGCGTCGCCAGCAGTATCGCCTTGTCCGCCGTTGCACCCCGCTGCCGGATCCCGCCAAGTTGGTTGCAGATTGCGCCAAGTGTGCTGCCGTGGCCGCCACCCCCTTGGAGCAGTTGCGGCCGTTCAGGCGCATTCGCGCATCGACGGGCTAGAACTCGTTCCAGTCCGTTGCCACCGCCGCGTTGCCGTGCGTGATATAGGCCCTCGCCGCCTGCGCGACCCGGTCCTGCTGGCCCTTGGCGACGACGCGCTGCTCCTGGAGCGCAGGCTGCCTTGCGATGGCGCGACCATCGTCGAGCCTGAAGATATCGACGATCCGGTCCAGTTCGGACGCCTGCCCCTCGGTCTGCTCAATCGCCGCATTGGTTTCTTCCACCAAGGCAGCATTGTGCTGGGTCATTTCGTCCATCTGGCGCACCGCCACATTGACCTCCTCGATCGAGGAGGCCTGCTCCTTGCTGTCGCGCGCAATGCCTTCCATGACGAGGCTATTCTCGCGAATGCCGGCCAGGATGGCTTCGAGCTTGTTGGCCGCATCGGCCACCAGCTTGGAGCCGCCCGAGACTTCGCTGGCGCTCTGTTCGATCAGCGCCTTGACGTCCGCAGAAGCGCTGGCCGCCGACTGCGCCAGGCGCCGCACTTCCACGGCCACCACGGCAAAGCCCTTGCCGGCATCGCCCGCCCGGGCTGCCTCCACCGAAGCGTTGAGCGCCAAGAGGTTGGTCTGGAAGGCGATGTCGTCGATGAGGCCAATAATGTTGGAAATCTTGCCCGAGGAACTGGTGATCCTCTCCATGGCGTCCGTTGCCTGGCGCATCACCGCTCCGCCCTGCTCGGCGGTTTGCGACACGGTCTGAGACTTGCCACTTGCCGCTTCGGCCTTCTTGGCATTGGCCAATACAGTGGCCGCCAGTTGCTCCATGGTCGCCGAAGTTTCCTCGATCGTCGCGGCCTGCTTGGTGGTGCGTTCGGAAAGATCGTTCGCACCTGCCAGGATTTCTCGCGTCGCCGAGCGCACGCCGCGCGAGGTCTGGCGCAACTGGCCCACAATGTCGGTCAGCTTTTCGGCGACCGCATTGGTGTCGTCCTTGAGCTTGGCAAAGGCGCCCTGATAGGTGCCATTGACCCGATGGGTCAGGTCGGTTTCTGCCAGCGACGCCAGCACCTGGCCCGTTTCCTCCAGGCCACGGTCCACCGTATCCACCAGCGCGTTGACCGAGCCGGCCAGCGCATTGAGCTCGGCATCGGGGAATTCGGTGTTGACGCGCCTTGAGAAGTCGCCGGCAATGGCAGCGTCGACAACATTGCCGAAGGCTTGCTGCAGCTCGCCCATCATCTTGCGGCGGGCGTCCTCGTCCGCCACGATTCGCACGGCCTCGGCCTGGCTCATGTCCTGCACCTTGATGGCATTTTCCCGGAACACCTCGACGGTTCGGGCCATGGCGCCCATTTCGTCGCGGCGCTCGGTATCGCGCACGCTCACATCCAGCTTGCCCTTCGACAGCTGCTCCATGGTGTGGGACAGGCGGGCAATGGGCCGGCGGACGATGGCAAGCGAGGTGAAGAGGATCACGCTCAGGCTGACCAGCAGGATGACAAGGCCGCCGATGACGGCCACCTGAATCTGTTCCCATACCGGGTTCTGAAATACCGAGGCCGGAATATCGAGCACGGCCGCCCAGGTCCTGTTCATGCCCGGCGCGGTAAACGGGTAGATGAGCCGCACCGAGCCATCCGGCATGTCATTGATCACCCGCATCTTGCCGTCGGCCAGCGCCTCAGTCACCAGATCGGCACCGGGATCGGCATAGGGGGTGATGAGCTTGTCCGCCTCCGGATGCGCCAGCCAGTTGCCGTTATTGGCGATCAACATCACCCGACCGGCATCGAACGGACGCATCTCGGCCAGCAGCGCAGTCAGATCGCTCAGCTTGATATCGACGCCGGCAACGCCGACGATCTGCTGGTCCACCATCACCGGAACAGCGACCGAGGTCAGCAATTCCAGCTCGTTCGACAGATAGGGCGCGGTGATGATCCCCTGCTTGGCTGCCACCGGAGCGAGGTAATATTCGGAGTCAGGCTTGATCGACCAGGTCGAGAACTCCATCTCCCCGGCGTCATTCTTGGTCCAATAGGCGGTGAATACCCCCTCGGCATTGGCGCCCTCGGCGCCAGTCAGCAGCCTGGGTGCGTCGGCATCGGGCAATTCCATCATCCAGGAGCCGAACACGAAGTCATATTGCGGGGCCACCTGGCGCAGCAGCGCGATCACGTCGCTGCGCGTCTTTGCCCCATCGGTTTCGTAGCCCGCAATGGTGCCCGCCAGGGCGCTACCGGCCGAGGTCGCCACCGACAGCTTGACCGCCACCTGATTGGCCACGTTTGCCGCCGTTTCGGTCGCCAGCGTCATCACCTGGCTTTCCGTGCGATTCTTGGCCGACCAGACATTGAGCGCCGTATAGGCGATCAGAACCGCCGCAATCGAAAGGCCGGAAACGAGAACAAGTTTGCCGGAGATAGTCTTGGACAGGTGGGCCACGAGGTCGGTCACTCAAAGAGGTCAAATTCCGCCCTGACTATTAATGATCAGGCTGAAAATCCCGTTAATCCACTGCTGGCGTGTCGACTGCGGCCGTCTCGAACTGTGCACGCCATAGCTCACCCGCCTGTGGTCTTGAGCCTGGCCAGCACCTCGTCCAACTGCGCAAACTGCTCCGGCGTGCCCTCCATGCCGCCCAGCGATTCATCCAGCGCTTCCTTGCTGGGATGAACCTCGGTGAAGGTCAGCAGCGTCTTGCCGTTCTGTTCCACGAACGTCACCGTGGAGATGGCTTCGTTCTCGCCCTCCTCATTGGTCCAGACGATGCGCGAGGGCGGCACGACTTCGAGATATTTGCCGAAGAAAGCCCAGGTGTTTTCGGCGTCCTTGCCGAATTCGAGGCGATAGGTGCCGCCGGTGCGCACATCCATTTCGCAGGCGCGCAGCGGGACGCCGATGGATGCAGGCGCCCACCATTGCGCGAAGAGCTCGGCATTGCTCCAGGCCTCGAACACGATGCGGGGCGGGGCATCGAAAATGCGCGTCACCGTCACCTGACGGTCGGATGTACGCTTCACCGTGGTGCCGCGATCGGACACGATCAAGCCGGCCTCCTGCCTATTGTCCATCATTCTTCTCCTTGCGTTTGAGGTCTTGGATGACCTTGTCGAGCTTGTCGAACCTGGCATCCCACAGCTGGCGGTAGCGTTCGATCCATTCCGCCTCCTGCTCGAGGCGGCTCATGCCGAGCCGGCAGGTGCGCACGCGCCCCACCTTCTCGGTCGTGACCAGCCCGGCCTGCTCGAGCACCGTGATGTGCTTCTTCATGCCCGTCAGGGTCATGTGGAACGACTCGGCCAGGTCGGTGATCGAGGCGTCGGAGCGCCCGAGCTGCTCCAGCACGCCACGGCGTGTGGCATCGGAAAGCGCGGCGAAGGCGGTATCGGAGCGGGCCGGCTGAAACTGAACCATATAGTTCAGTATAACGGATGAGCGAGAAAGGCAAGGGTTCGACGCGGCCTGCCGAAAAACTTATCCCCGCAGGTTTTATCCCCGGTATCATAGCGCCATCCCCGCCAGTCACGCGGTGCCGACGAAGCACCGGGCGGGGGGACTGGCTGCTCGGGGTCGCCTGGGCCGATGCGTGGATGCTGACCACCGGTCAGGCGGCGGGTGAAAGCGGGGGGAGCCGGACGACCGGGCTTAGCCGTCGAACTTGCAGCGCCAACCCCAAAAGGGGGCCGCTCGATGCATGCGCAGGAATACCAGCTCGTGTGAAGCGGCTTTCGCCTCTTCAAACCAACCAATCAGGGGGCTTCTAGCCCTCGGGGCGAAAGCCGCTTCATACCGTGTATCCCCCGGGGCGCTCTTGCGCTCCCCCCCCCGGGCGCTCTGCTCCCCCCGGGGCCCCGCGACGCCAGATGGCCTCGCGGCGTTTCCGCATGCCCATCTCGTCCCTGCGACCACCCGCGCCTTGCCTCGGCCATGGCAGCGGTTTCATATGCCGGGCAAACGGAGCTGCGCCATGACCGAAACCACCATCAACGACGCCGAAATCGCCAAATTCACCGCGATGGCCGAAGAATGGTGGGATCCGACGGGCAAGTTCAAGCCGCTGCACAAGTTCAATCCGGTGCGGCTGGGCTATATCCGCGAACACCTGCTGGCCCATTTCGGTCGCGACGGCTCTGCCATGCGCCCCTTCGAGGGCTTGACCATTCTCGATGTCGGCTGCGGTGGCGGGCTGCTCTGCGAGCCCCTGGCCCGTCTCGGCGCTGATGTCACCGGCATCGACGCTGCCGAGCGCAACATCGCCATCGCGCGCCTCCATGCCGAAAAGTCGGGCCTTGCCGTCGACTACCAGGCCACATCGAGCGAGGCGCTGGCCGCGACGGGCAAAAAATACGACATGGTGCTCAACATGGAAGTGGTCGAGC
>NZ_CAMLHM010000081.1 GCF_946479885.1 uncultured Devosia sp. | reverse complement strand
TGCTGAGCTGGACCTTCCTGACCCTGGGCATCGCCATGGGCTCCTACTGGGCCTATTACGAACTGGGCTGGGGCGGCTGGTGGTTCTGGGACCCGGTCGAAAATGCCAGCTTCATGCCCTGGCTCGCCGGTACGGCGCTGCTGCATTCGGCGCTGGTGATGGAAAAGCGCAACGCGCTCAAGATCTGGACGATCTTTCTGTCCATCATCACCTTTTCGCTCTCCCTGCTCGGCACGTTCCTGGTGCGCTCGGGCATTCTGACGTCGGTCCATACCTTTGCCAGCGATCCGACCCGCGGCCTCGTCATCCTGACGCTGCTGGCGCTGGTCATCGGCGGGGCATTTGCGCTTTTCGCCTTCCGTGCAGCGTCGCTGCGGCAGGGCGGGCTGTTTGCGCCGGTGAGCCGCGAGGGTGCGCTGATCCTCAACAACCTGTTCCTGGCCACGGCGGTCGGCGCCGTGCTGGTCGGCACGCTCTATCCGCTGCTGCTCGATGCGCTGACCGGCACCACCATCTCGGTGGGGGCGCCGTTCTTCAACCTCACCTTCGGCGTGTTGATGGCGCCGCTGCTGCTGGTCCTGCCCTTCGGGCCGCTGCTGGCCTGGAAGCGGGCCGATATCGTCGCTGCCGCGCAGCGGCTGATCGGCGCGGCAGCGCTGGCAATCTTTGCCACGATCCTGATTTCGGCGCTTGGCGGCGCCACCATTTCGCTGGCGCCGCTCGGCTTGCTGCTCGGTTTCTGGGTAGCCTTCGGCGCCATTGCCGAGCTTGTCGACCGCAGCAAGCTGGGCCGCATTCCGCTGGCTGAAAGCTGGCGCCGGCTGGTGGGCCTGCCGCGCACCGCCTGGTCCACCGCCATTGCCCATTTCGGCATCGGCGTCACCGTGCTCGGCATTGTCGCTACCACCGCCTGGGAGACCGAGCTGGTGACCACGCTCAACCCGGGCGAGACCGCCGAACTATCGGGCTATGTCGTGGCCTTCGACAGCTTCAACACGGTGCAGGGGCCCAATTACATGTCGGACGAGGGCCACTTCACCGTTACCGGGCCCGGCGGGGAGACCCGCCAGATGCTTGCCGATCGCCGCACCTATGTGGCCTCGGGCATGCCCACCACCGAGGCGGCCATCGAGACCTATGGCTTCTCCCAGCTCTATCTGCAGCTGGGCGAGCCACTGGATGACACCCATGTCGTGCGCATCTGGCACAAGCCCTACATCACCCTGATCTGGCTGGGCGCCGTGCTGATGGCGTTGGCCGGCGTCCTGTCGCTGACCGACCGCCGGCTGCGCGTGGGTGCGCCGCGCCGTGCTGCCAAGCAAACCCCGCAGGCCGCGCAATGACCTGGCTTCGGGCACTCCTGCTGGCACTGTGCCTGGCGACACCGGTTGTGGCGCTCAGTCCCGACGAGATCCTTGACGATCCGGTGCTCGAGCAGCGCGCCCGCGATATTTCGGCGGGCCTGCGGTGCCTCGTCTGCCAGAACCAGTCGATCGACGACAGCGATGCCGATCTCGCCAGGGACCTGCGCGTGCTGGTTCGCGAACGCCTGGTGGCCGGCGACAGCGACGAGGCGGTGCGACAGTATCTGGTCGATCGCTATGGCGAATATGTGCTGCTCAATCCACGGGTGAACGGGCACACGCTGCTGCTCTGGATCGCAGCGCCGGCGCTGCTGTTGGCAGGGCTGGGGACGCTGTTTGTGGTGGGCCGCAGGCGGCGCGTGGTTGAGGCCGGGCTGAGTGCCGAAGAACAGGCCGCACTGGACGAGCTGAAGTAGCGTGGGTCTGGTGCTCGGGCCTTTCCTCCCCCGCCTGCGGGGGAGGGGGACCGCCATTGGGCGGTGGAGGGGGGAGCCGCATACGCGGTGCGTTGGATAATCACCAACATCTACGCGCGTTGCTCCCCTCTCCACCACGCTTCGCGTGGTCCCCCTCTCCCGTAAACGGGAGAGGATTTCACGCCCCGCCTTCTGAGCCCGATGAGCACTCCGCCACAATCCTTGCCCCATTCCCGCCGCCAACATTGCCAAAGCTTAATGTTGGCGCAACTTCGCAGAAAGGCGGCGCATTCCATATCTAGCCCCACAAGCTGTTGAGGGCTTGCCGAAGGAGAATGACTTACATGCGCTCGACCATTCTGAAGCGTACCAGCCGCTGGCTCGGGGCCTCTGCCCTGGCGCTGCTGGTCGGTATCGGCGGTGTCTCCACCGCTTTCGTGATGACCGGTCAGGCTGCGACTGCTCAGGTGCAGAACGCGGCCCAGATCATGGTTCCCCAGGCGGCGCAGCCGCAGGCTGGCTTTGCCGATCTCGTCGAGGCCGTCAAACCGGCCGTGGTCTCCATCCTGGTGGAAGCCGAAGAGAGCCCGCGCACCATGCAGCGCCGCGGCGGCGATTTCGATTTCAACTTCCCCGATCTCCCCGAAGGCCATCCCTTCCGCGATTTCTTCGACCAGTTCGGTGACCAGTTCGGCGGTCCCAATGGTGGTGGCGAACCCACTCCGCGCCACTTCATGGCAGCCGGCTCGGGCTTTGTGATTTCGGCTGACGGCTATGTCGTCACCAACAATCACGTCGTCCAGGACGCGACCAAGGTTACCGTCGTGTTCGATGATGGCACCGAGCAGGTCGCCAAGATCGTCGGCACCGACGAGCGCACCGATCTGGCCGTGCTCAAGATCGAGGGCACCGACCTGCCATTCGTCAATTTCGAGACCGAAGCCAGCCGCGTTGGTGACTGGGTGGTTGCCGTGGGTAACCCGTTCGGCCTGGGCGGCACCGTGACCGTCGGCGTCATCTCCGGTTCCGGCCGCAATATCGGCGGTTCGAACTATGGCGATTTCCTGCAGATCGACGCCGCGGTGAATACCGGCAATTCGGGTGGCCCGGCCTTCAACACCAAGGGTGAAGTGGTCGGCGTCAACACCGCCATCTATTCGCCCAATGGCGGCAATGTCGGCATCGCCTTCGCGATCCCGGCCGCAACCGTCAAGGGCATTGTTGGCCAGCTGATCGAAGACGGCACCGTGACCCGCGGCTATCTGGGCGTCGGCATCCAGGACGTGAACCGTGACATCGCCGATGGCGTGGGTCTTGCCAATGCCAAGGGTGCCATTGTCAGCAACGTGGCCGAAGACGGTCCTGCCGGTCCGGCCGGCGTCAAGTCGGGCGACATCATCACCGCCGTGGATGGCGATGCGATCGACGACGCGCTCGATCTCAGCCGCACCATTGCCGGCAAGTCGCCTGACTCCAGCGTGGAACTGACCATCTGGCGCGACGGTGCCGAGACCAAGGTTTCGGTGAAGCTGGGTACGCTCAACGAAGCGCAGGTTGCCCAGGCTGGTGAAGAGCAGCCTCCGGTCCCGCCGGCTCCGCTGCCGGCCGAGACCAGTGTCGGCTTGAGCCTGGTGCCCAATGCCGATGGCGCCGGTGGCCTGCTGGTCCAGGAGGTCGAGCCTGACTCGGCTGCTGCCCAGAAGGGTCTTGCCGTCGGCGATGCGATCCTCGAGGTCAACAACACGCCGGTGAATACGCTCGAAGAGTTCGAGGCTGCGCTTGACGCCGTCAAGGGCCAGGGCCGCAATACCGCCCTGATCAAGGCCAGCCGCGACGGCAATGACCGCTTCATCGGCCTGCCGCTGAGCAAGTAACATGAGTACGGCCCCGGGTTGTTGCCCGGGGCCGATTTTCCAGCAAAGCCTTGGGGGCTCCGGTGAAGATTCTGCTGATTGAAGATGACCGCGAGGCCGCCAGCTACCTGATCCAGGCCCTCGACGAAGCCGGCCACATCACCCACCATGCTGCCGACGGCGAAACGGGTTACGCCATGGCCTCGGGCATGGACTATGATGTCCTCATCATCGACCGCATGCTGCCGCGCCGCGATGGTCTCAGCATCGTCGAGTCGCTGCGTGCCGAGGACGACAAGACGCCGGTGCTCATTCTCTCCGCGCTGGGCGAAGTCGACGACCGCGTGACCGGCCTCCGCGCCGGCGGCGATGATTATCTCACCAAGCCCTATGCCTTCACCGAGCTGCTCGCCCGTGTCGAAGTGCTGGCGCGTCGTTCCAGCCCTTCCGAGGCTGCCACCAGCTACGAAGTGGGTGGCCTCAGCCTCGATCGGTTGTCCCGCAAGGTCGAGCGCGAGGGCGAGACCGTGCTGCTGCAGCCGCGCGAATTCCGCCTGCTCGAATATCTGATGAAGAATGCCGGCAAGGTGGTGACCCGCACCATGCTGCTCGAAAATGTCTGGGACTATCATTTCGACCCGCAGACCAACGTCATCGACGTCCACATGTCGCGGCTGCGCTCCAAGATCGACAAGGGCCACGCCACGCCGCTCCTGCACACCGTGCGCGGCGCCGGCTACATGATCCGCGAGTAGACCTTGAGCCGCCTCATCCAACTCTGGCGCACCTCGACGGTCAGGCTGACGGCGACGTTCATCCTGATCTTCGTCATTTTCTCGATTCTGTTGCTGGCCTTTATCGGTTGGCAATCCAGCGTGCAGATCCAGCGCCAGCAGGCCAATGACATCGATCGCGAAGTGCGCGTGCTGCAACGCATCGACTCGGTGCAGGGCATTCGCGCTCTGGCCTTTGCCGTGGAGCGGATTTCGCGCACCCCGGGACCGGGCGTCTATTATCTGGGCGACACGTCGGGTCAGTACCTGCTGGGAAATGTGACTGACGTTCCCGCCAATGTGCTGATCGAGCCGGGCATTTATAGCTTCGATTACGAACGTGCCGACCCGCTGGCCGATCCCGCGCCGGAAGGGCCCGAGGCCGACCTCGCGCCGCCGCCCCGGCAAGGCTTTGCCGTCGTCCGGTCGGTGGAGCTCAGCAATGGCATGCGGCTGGTTGTCGGGCGCGACGTGGTGGAGCGGCGCGGCTTTTCCGCCATTATCGTGCAGAGCTTCATGTTCGGTGTGCTGGGCATCATCCTGTTTTCGGTGATTGCCGGCGGCGTGACGGCCCGTCGCGTCCTCAAGCGCATCGATACGATCCGCGACACCTCCACCAAGATCATGTCGGGCAACCTCAGCGAACGAGTGCCCATCACCAAGCGCAATGACGAGTTCGATGGGCTGGCCACCAACCTCAACGCCATGCTCGATCGCATCGAACAGCTCCTTCAGGGCCTCAAGGAAGTGACCGACAATGTCGCCCATGACCTCAAGACGCCGCTCACCCGGCTGCGCAACCAGGCCGAATCCGCCCTGCGCGATGGGGCGAGCGAGGAGAGTCGGCAGCGGGCGCTGGAGACCACCATTGCCGAGAGCGATCGCCTGATCCAGACCTTCAATGCCCTGCTGATGATCGCCCGCGCCGAGGCTGGAGCCCCCTCGGGCGCATTGGCCGATGTCGATGTCAGCGCGGTCGTGGCCGATGTCGCCGAGCTCTATGGGCCGGTGGCGGAGGATGAAGGCATCGTGGTCGAAACCGCCATTGCCGAAGGCGTTCACCTGCGCGGCAATCGCGAACTGATTGGCCAGGCCATGGTCAATCTGCTGGAAAACGCGGTCAAATATGCCAAGCCCGAAGGCGAAGGGCAGGGACGTATCACCGTAGGCTTGCGCCAGGCAGGCGGGCGCGTGCTGATCGAAGTCGCCGACAATGGCCCCGGCATTCCCGAGCCGGATCGCAAGCGGGTGCTCGAACGCTTCGTCCGCCTGGAAAAGAGCCGCTCGGAAACCGGATCGGGCCTGGGCCTGTCGTTGGTGGACGCGGTGACCCGGCTGCATGGCGGCGAATTCCGCATCGAAGACAATGCGCCGGGGGTGCGGGCGGTGATCGATCTGCCGGGTTAGCGGCGAAGGCGAGTTCTTCACTGGGGTACCCCCTTCCAACCTCCCCCTGATAGGGGGAGGAGCCGCTTGGTGGGTGTGGCAACATCTTGGCAAGCCCCGATGAGATTCCTCCCCCTTTTCAGGGGGAGGTTAGGAGGGGGTACTCTTCCTGCCAGGAACTGCACCGAACCTTGCCCCACCCCACCCATCACGCTATCCCTCGCTGATGGCCATCAAGCTCAACGCCCTGCCGCCTCTTGCCACGCCCCGCTTCGACGCGTGGCTGGCCGACCTGCCGCTGGACCAGCAGGCCGCTTTGCGCGGCACGGCCGCTACGCTGGGGCCGCTGCTGGAATTGGCGCCCTACCTGCTGGGGCTTGCCCAGCAGAATGCGGACTGGCTGGTCGCCACCCTGGCCGACAGCGCCGATGGCGCCTTTGCCGACATCATCGACATCGTTGAAACCCTGGGTCGCACTGCCTCAAGCGAGGAGGCGCTGGCGCCGGTGCTGCGCATCGCCAAGGGGCGCACGGCGCTGCTGGCGGCTCTGGCCGAGACCGGCGGCGCCTGGACCACGGCGCAGTCGACCGCTGCGCTGTCGGACCTTGCCGATGCGGCTCTCGACGCGTCGCTCAACCTGTTGATGCGCCAGGCGGCCGAGAAGGGCCAGCTGACCATTCCTGCCGCTGAGGCCACCGCAGCCAATTCGGGGCTCGCCATCTTCGCGCTCGGCAAGCATGGCGGGCAGGAACTCAACTACTCCTCCGACATCGACATCGTCGCCTTCTACGACCTCGAAAAAGGCGTGCTGGCCGATCCATCCGAGGCGACCAGGTTCTATTCCCGTATGGTGCAGAAGCTGGTCGGCTTGATGGAGGATCGGCAGGCGCATGGCTATGTGTTCCGCACCGACCTCCGCCTGCGCCCGGACCCCGGCTCGACCCCGGTCGCCATCTCTTTCGATGCCGCGCTGGCCTATTATGAAAGCCGCGGCCAGAACTGGGAACGTGCCGCCTGGATCAAGGCCCGCGCCTGCGCCGGCGACCGCCAGGTGGGCGAGGCCTTCCTGCGGGCGCTGGCGCCCTATGTCTGGCGCAAGCATCTCGACTTCGCCACCATCGCCGATATCCAGGCGATGAAGCGGCAGATCAACATTTCCAAGAATGTCGGCGACATCAGGGTCGAGGGCCACAACGTCAAGCTCGGCCGTGGCGGCATCCGCGAGATCGAGTTCTTCACCCAGACCCAGCAACTGATTGCGGGAGGCCGCGACAAGAGCCTGCGCGTCAAGCCGACCGCCCATGCCCTGGCTGCGCTGGCCGATGCCAACTGGATCACCCCCAAGGCGGCCACTGAGCTGACCCAGACCTATTGGTACCTCCGCGCCGTCGAAAACCGGCTGCAAATGCTGCGCGATGAGCAGACCCATGTGATGCCGGCGTCAGCGGAGGAGGTGGCGGTTATCGGGCGCCTGGTGGGTGAGCCTGACCTGCGCGCTTTCGAGGCAAGCTACCGGGCCGCGCTGGAACGCGTGGTGGGCTATTATTCCGAGCTGTTCACCGAGGGCGAAAGCCTTGGCAGCGGCGAGGGCAACCTGGTCTTCACCGGCAGCGATGACGATCCGGGCACCGTGGAAACCTTGGCGACGATGGGTTTTGCAGACCCGTCCAAGGCCATCGAAACCGTGCGCAAGTGGCACTATGGCAGCTATCCCGCCACCCGGGCGGCTGCGGCTCGCGCTCATCTCACCGAGCTGTTGCCGGCTTTGCTGACCACACTGAGCGGCGCCGGCAATGCTGATGAAGCCCTGGCCAAGTTTGATAGCTTCCTGTCGCGTCTGCCCACCGGCGTGCAGCTTTTCGCCCTGCTGCGCAGCCATGCCAACCTGCGCACGCTGTTGGTGCAGCTCATGGCCTCGGCGCCGCGTATGTCGGAGGCGGTGATCCACCGTGCCCATGTCATGGATGGGCTGATCGATCCAGCCTTTGCCAATGACGTGACCCATCGCGACGTACTCATCGCCAAGGTCGATGCCTTCCTCGCCGAATCGCGGTCGTATGAGGAGATCATCGACCGCGCCCGCATCATCGGGCAGGAGCAGAAGTTCCTGATTGCCGCCGGGCTGCTCTCTGGCACGGTCAGCGCCACCGGGGCAGGGGAGCAGTTCACCGCCCTGGCCGAGACGCTGGTAACCCGCCTGTTCGGTAGCGTCAGGGCCGAGTTCGAGCGTCGCCACGGCGTGATCGCCAGCGGCCGCGTCGCGCTGCTCGCCTTCGGCAAGATGGCCAGCCGGGAGATGACCGTCACCTCCGACCTCGATTTCATCCTGCTCTACGACGCGCCGGACAGTGAATCCGATGGCGACAAGCCGCTGACCACCAACCATTACTATACCCGCCTGACCCAGCGGCTGGTCGCGGCAGTGACCTCGCCCACAGCAGAAGGCGTGCTCTACGAGGCCGACATGCGCCTGCGGCCATCGGGCAATGCCGGCCCGCTGGCCACCAGCCTCACCGGCTTCCGCGCCTATCACCGCGACAATGCCTGGACCTGGGAGCATCTGGCGCTCAGTCGGGCCCGCGTCATCGTCGCCGACAAGGCCTTTGCCGCCGAGGTCGATACCGATATCGCCGAGGTCATGTCGCGCAGCCGCGATGTGGCCAAGACCATCGACGACGTGGTGTCCATGCGGGCGCTGATGGCCAAGGAGCGGCCGGCGCGTCATCCGTTCGATCTCAAGCTGGCCGAAGGGGGACTGGTCGATCTCGAATTCATCGCCCAGTCGGCCCAGCTGGTGGCCGGCGCCACCATCGGCCTGCCGCAGGCGCTGACGGCCCGTGTGCTGGCACGGCTCGGCGAAACCGGCCTCGTGCCCGAGGGCGCCCGGCTAGCCGAAATTCACGGGACCTATTCGACCGTGCTGCAGGTGATGAGCTCGGCGCTGGTCAGTCCGTTCAAGGACGAGGCCTGGACGGACGCCTTCAAGGAATTGCTGGCTGGGTTGACGCATTACCCCAGCTTTGACCTGCTTGAACTGGACATCAGCACCATGCGCGCCGAGGTCAGCGCCGCGGCGGCCAAGTGGTACGAGAAGGCGCGGGGGCTGTAGTGCCACGCCCTCGTGGTTCGAGGCTCGTGAAGAACTCGCACCTCACCATGAGGGCTACTCTTGGCGCGGCGTATCAGTAGCCCTCATGGTGAGGCGGGAGCGTAGCGACCCTCGAACCACGAGGGCGTGCCACTACTCCACCCGCCGCGGTGGCACGGGCGTGCCGCGTTGTTCCAGCGCCTTCTTCACGCTCTCGGGGATTTCGCGGCAGCCGCATTGCGCAGCATGCTCGATATGCCACTCGATGCGCTGTTCGAGACTGGCATTGCGCGGCATGCGATGGGTTTCGTGCCAGTCCCGGTTGACCATCTATGCCGCCTGCATCGAGCTGGCAGGGGGCAGGGGCAGCGAGATGGCCACGGTGGTGCCCAAGGTGGGGCTGGAATCGATGGCGAGGTTGCCCCCGCTCAGTTCGGCGATGGCGCGGGCGATGGAAATGCCGAGGCCGGGGCCGACGCCGTCGCGCGTGAAGGTGGAGTCGCCCAGTGCGAATGGTTGCGACAGGCTGGCCAGCTTTTCCTCGCTCATGCCAAGGCCCGTATCGGTAATTTCGATGACCACGCCATCGCGCGCCGGGTAGGCATTGAGGGTCACCTTGCCGCCGGACGGGGTGAAGCGCAGCGCATTCTCGACGATATTGGCGGCCATGCGGGAGAGGCCGAGCCGGTCCCCCCTGACGATGGCGCCGCTGGGTTCGCCCAGGATGAACAATATGCCGGCCCGCGACGCTTGCGCGCGGAAGCGCTGGATGACGCTGTCGAGCAGTTCATCGATATCGACCGGTTCGCTGCGCAACGGCTTTTGGCCGCTTTCGAGTTCGGCGAGATCCAGAATGGTGGCGAAGGATGCCAGCAGGTGCTCGCCCGAGGCCTTGATGGACTGCACGTAGTCCGAATAGCGGGCATCGCCGAGCGGCCCATAGGTCTGGTGCCGCATCAGCTCGGCAAAGCCGATAATGTGGTTGAGCGGCGTACGAATGTCGTGGCTGAGATGGGCCAGGAAGTTGGTCTTGGAGCGGCTGGCCGCCTCGGCCTTGAGCTTTTCCTCATGGTAGCGCCGGGCCAGGAGACGTTGCTCCTGCCGGATGGCGTGCAGCATGGTGTCGGTCTTCTTGGCCTCGGTCACGTCACTGATCAGCGTCATGATGGCGCCATCCCCGAGCGGACGTTCGTCGATCAGCAGACACGAGCCGTCCTCGCGATGCAGCTCCAGCACCTTGTTGCCGCCGTCCTCGTTCACCAGCTTGATATAGCCGCCCATGGTCAGCCGCCGCACTGCCTCCTGGTAGGTGGTGCTCAGATTGGTGAGGTCGAGCCGGTTGCGATACTGCTCGTTGCAGACGATCAGCCGGCCCGCTTTGGTCCAGCAGGCCACCCCCATCGGGATCGCCGCAGCCAAGGTGCGATAGTTGTGGCGTTGCACCATGTCGGGCATGTCGTCGCGGCGTCGGCGTGTTGCCAGCAAGGCGAGCAGGCCGGCCATGGCAAAGGCGGCTGCGCCCCGCTGGCCGATACCGACCCAGCTGCGGCTCTGCTCTGTCTCGAGCGAGAGCGCCCCGTGCGGTCCCGCGGGGATAACCTGGCCGGTGGGACCCGCCATGGTGGGCGAGGTGACGAAGCTGGCATGGGCGATGCCGGCGAAGCGCTGGCTGGACGTCGCGAGGGCGATATTGGCCTCTTCCGGTGTCAGGCTGGCCATCTCCGTGGCCAGGACATGCCCCACGATCAACAGCTCGCGGCGTGCATCCTCGAAGGTGCGTGCAGTGTCGTAGATGACAAACAGCGTGGCGGCCACGATGGACGTCACCGCCACCGCAGCGGTCACCGGCGTGAAGGAGAAAGCAAATAGCCGGGCAACGGGCGGTCGGCCCTTGTTGGGCGGGCGGCGGGATGCCGCTTTACCTTTGCCAGCGCCGAATCCGGTAACGCTGGCGCCGGATTCCTCCGCCGACCGCATGAAATTCTCCATCTGTGAGGGTATCGAGCCCCAGCCCCGATTTGCCGTTAACGAAGAATGAATCACCCGGACTCGCCTGTCCAGACCCCCTGCCACGGGCCGGCGGGGGCCGTGCGGAAAATCACGAGTCGCCTGAATCACTTAGCGCCAGAAGAAAAATTCTTCCAACAATGGCGGCTATTTAGCCCGCCAGGCCGGCGGACCTCAGCCCGCCAGCATGCGCGTCAGGATATCCGCCGTATTCCGGCTCAGGGTGCCGCCGTCGCGCAGGCCGATAAGCGCCGCGTTGGCCGCTTCGCGCCGGCCGCTCTCCAGCATCGGCCAGATGCGGAACCCGGTCAGCACGCGCGCCGCAACCTGCGGGTTGATCTTGTCCACTTCGGTCACGAAATCGGCGACGAAGCGGAATCCGGCGCCGTCGGACCGGGCAAACTGCGTCGGGTTGCCCATGACAAACGTGCCGACCAGCGAGCGTAGCCGGTTGGGATTGGTCTTGGGGAAGGTGGGATCGGCGAGGATGCCCTTCATGTCCTCGATCACCCCATCCCGAGGCGCTGCTGCCGTCACCGTGAGCCACTTGTCGAGCACCAGCGGGTCAGCGCCAAAGCGGGCACGGAAATCGGCGAGCATCGCCGGAGCATCCGGCGTTCCCGCATTGGAGGCCGCCGACAGCGCCGCGAGACGGTCGGTCATGTTGCTGGCACTCTCATATTGCTTGAGCGCCAGCAGCGAGGCGCCGAAGGCCTCGCTGGCCACCAGCAGGCTCAACATGCGGTTGCGCAGGGCGCGACGACCTGTGCTGGCCGGATCGGGGGCATAGGGCGCCGAACTGGCAAGCGCGTTGTAGGTGCTCAGCATCTGCTCGGCCAGCGGTTCGAACACTGCCTGCAGCAGCCGCTTGCGCACCGTGTGGATCTTGTCGGGGTCGATGTTCCTGCCGATCGTGCGGCCGATCAACTGTTCGTCGGGCAGGCTCAGCGCCAGGGCCTTGAAGGCATTGTCGAGCGCCTCGCTGGCCAGCGTATCGCTCATCGCCTGGCTCAGCGCCGCCACCGCCGCATCGGACCAGGGCTTGCCTGCCACCGCGTCGAGGGCCAGCGCCATGCCGACATCCTGCAGCGCCTGCCAGCGGTTGAACGGATCGCTGTCGTGGCGCGCCAGGAACAACTGGTCCTGCTGGCTCGCTTCGGTCTGAAGGATAACCGGGGCCGAGAAGCCCCGCAGCAGCGACGCCACCGGCCGGCTGGGTATGCCGGTAAAGGTGACTTCGGCACTGGCATCCCTGAGCACGATCATCTCGTCGCGCACTTCGGCGCCGCTGACCCCGCTCCAGGTCATCGGGCTGCCATTGGGGCCGATCAGCCCGAACTTGATGGGCAGCACCAGCGGTGCCTTGTTCGG
Organism: uncultured Devosia sp.; assembly: GCF_946479885.1. The sequence goes on along the minus strand of NZ_CAMLHM010000081.1, from coordinate 507 downwards.
CTGCCCGGGCGTCGGCAGTGTCTCCTGGCTGAGCTTGAGCGTATAGGTCTGCTTGTCGGCGTCGTAATGCTCGGTAACAGCAAGGCGCGGCGTGCCGGCCTGCAGATACCAGGTCTTGAACTGCTCGAGATCGATGCCATTGGCCTCGGCAAATACCGCGAGGAATGCCTCGATCGTCGTCGCGTCGCCGTCATGGCGCTCGAAATAGAGGTCCATGCCCTTGCGGAAGCCGGCTTCGCCGAGCAGCGTTGCCAGCATGCGCACGATCTCGGCGCCCTTCTCGTAGACCGTGGTCGTATAGAAGTTGTTGATCTCGCGATACTGGTCCGGGCGCGGCGGATGGGCCAGCGGACCGCCATCCTCGGGGAACTGCGCCGAGCGCAAAGTCGCCACGTCGGAAATGCGCTTCACGGCGCGGCTGCGCTCGTCGCTGGTGAATTCCTGGTCGCGATAAACCGTCAGGCCTTCCTTGAGGCAGAGCTGGAACCAGTCGCGGCAGGTGATGCG
>NZ_CAMLHM010000080.1 GCF_946479885.1 uncultured Devosia sp. | reverse complement strand
GGCTTGCACTGGGGATTGCCGGCGCCGCGTGTGCATCGGCACCGGCCGAGATCGAGCGGGTGCCGCTGTGGCCGGCAACGCCGCCGGGCGGAAAGGGGCTGGGGATCGCGGATGTGACGGTCCCGCGCTCGCCGAAACCAGACGACATCGCCTGGACGCATATCGGCACGCCAGCGATGACCGTCGCGCGCGCCGCAAAGCCCAATGGCGCGGCGGTGCTGCTCATCCCGGGCGGGGGTTATGCGCGGGTCGCAGTGGGCCGTGGGCCGGGCAGGATCGCGCAGATGTTTGCCGCACAGGGGATCACGGCGTTCGAATTGCTTTACCGCCTGCCGCACGACGGCTGGCGTGCCGGCCCGGCGACATCGCTGCAGGACGCGCAGCGCGCGATGCGGCTGATCCGTGCGGGCGCCGCGAAATGGGGGATCGATCCCGCGCGCGTCGCCGCGATGGGTTTTTCGGCGGGCGGGCACGTAGTGGGCTCGCTCGGCACCCGCGCCGACAAGGTCACCTATGATCCGATCGACGCCGCCGACCGGCTGCCCGCGCGGCCGATCGCGGTCGCGATGTTCTTCCCGGTGGTATCGATGCTGCCGCCGATCGCGCATGACCAGTCGCGCCGCGAACTGCTCGGCGCCAATCCTTCCGAGGCGTTGGCCCGATCATGGTCGCTCGAGCTCGACGTGCCCGCCGCGACGCCGCCGACCCTCGTCTGCCACGCCGCCGACGACAAGACCGTCAAGCCGGCGAACAGCCTTGCGATGTTTGCGGGGCTGCAGGCGGCGGGCATCCCGTCCGAGCTGATGATCGCCGAGAAGGGCGGGCACGGCATTCCCTTGTTCGACGCCAACGGCAAACCGTATATCTGGTTCGATCTCTTCCGCCTGTTTGCCGGTCGTCACGGCTGGCTTCCCAATTTGTGAGACGCATTTCCACATTGGCTTGACAGGCGTCGCGCCGATAAGACAAGTTGGCCTGACCAATTGGGAGGGTGTCTTGTCGAAGTCCATCTGTGCCGTGCTTGGCATGCTCCTCGCGACCGTCGCAGTTCCGGCGATCGCACATGACGCATCGACCGCGGTCGTTTCCCCCCGTGCCACGTACAATCTCAATCCCGGCTGGCGATCGACGACCGGCGAGCAGGCGGGGGCCGAGCAGCCCGGCTTCGACGATCGCCAATGGCACGACGTCACGCTCCCCAACGCCTTCAACGAGAAGGAGGCATTCGCGCGCGACATCAAGGACCTCTCGACCGGCATCACCTGGTATCGCAAGCGCATCACGCTGCCCGCGCAGAGCCCCGGCAGCCGCGCCTTCCTCGAGTTCGAAGGCGTGCGTCAGGCGGCGGAGGTCTGGGTCAACGGCCAGTCGGTAGCCCTCTCCGAGAACGGATCGATGGCGTTCGGCGCCGACATCACCGCGGCGCTCAAGCCCGGCGAGAACCTCATCGCGGTCCGTGTCGACAATGACTGGAAGTACAAGGAGCGCGCGACCGGCAGCGGCTTCCAGTGGAACAACAACAATTTCAACGTCAATTACGGCGGAATCACCAAGAATGTCCGGCTCCACCTGACCGGCCCGGTCTATCAGACGCTGCCGCTCTTCTCCGGCCTGGGCACTATTGGCCAATATGTCTGGGCCGACGCATTCGACGTGAAGGCCCGCACCGCGACGATCCATGCGCAGACCCAGATCTGCAACGCCGGCGCGACTCCGCGCAAGATCGGCTACCGCGCCGAGATCCGCGACCGCGACGGCCGCGTCGTCCGCCGGCTCGACGGCGGCGACGCGACGCTGGCGCCCGGCGAGACGCGCCTGCTCACGGCTGCCGGCACTGCAGAAAACCTCCATTTCTGGAGCTGGGGCTATGGCTATCTCTACACCGTAACCACGATCCTGACCGAGAACGGCAAGGTCATCGACAGCGTCGATACCAGAACCGGTTTCCGCCAGACGAAGTTCGCCGACGGCATGGTCAGCCTCAACGGCCGCGTGATCCAGATGCACGGCTATGCCCAGCGCACCTCGAACGAATGGCCCGCGGTCGGCGTGTCGATCCCGCCCTGGATCAGCGACTTTTCCAACGGGCTGATGGTCGAGAGCGGCGGCAACCTCGTCCGCTGGATGCACATCGCGCCGTCGAAGCAGGATGTCGAGAGTGCGGATCGCGTCGGCCTGATCCAGGCGATGCCCGCGGGCGATGCCGAGAGCGACGTCACCGGCCGCCGCTGGGACCAGCGCAAGGAAGTGATGCGCGACGCGATCGTCTATAATCGCAACAACCCCTCGATCCTGTTCTACGAGGGCGGCAACGAGAATATCAGCGACGCGCACATGGCCGAATTGAAGGCCATCCGCGACCAATATGACCCGCATGGCGGCCGTGCGATCGGATCGCGCGAGATGCTCGACAGCAGGCAAGCCGAATATGGCGGCGAGAGTGAGGCTGTATTCCCGCCGCGAAGCTGTTAAGCTCCTGATGCAACTGCGTTGAGGGTGGTGGCATGAATATTCTGGTCAATCTCTTGTTCTGGGTGCACCTGCTGGCGCTGGTCGGCGGCGGGGCGAGTTCGGTGGCCATGCCGATCATTGGCAGCAAGATTGCCGGGGCCGATGGCGCCACGCGTCAGACCCTGTTCGAAATTGCGGGACGGATCTCCAAGACCGGTCGGGGCGCGCTGGGCGGGCTCATCATTACCGGCATCCTGCTGTTTTGGCTCAAATGGGATTTCTCGGCCCCCAGCATGATCTGGTTTGGCATCAAGATGGTGCTGGTCCTGCTGCTGCTGGCCTGCGTGATCGTGGGTGGCATCAACTTCAAGAAGGCCCAGGGCGGGGATGCGGCTGCGGCGGGCAAGGCGGCGCTGGCCGGACGCATTGCAGGCCTGTCCTTGATCGGCGTCATCCTGGCGGCGGTTTTTGCCTTTAACTAGACGCAAGTCATAAAGCAAAAAATCAACCTCCGACGCCGACCGGGCTTGCGCGGCACGGCGGATTCGCGCATTCTTGCGCCAAATCGAGACCACAGCCATGCAGCGCAATCGCGCCAAAGCCATTGCAATAGCCAAGACTCAGGACCGCAATCGCGTCCTGATGATGGCTGCTGGCATGCTGCTGCTTCCCGCTGCGCTCCTTCTCCTTCTTATCAGCCCCTGATCACCGGCAGCTCGAACGAGCGGGTCGTCAGGGGATAACGCCATCAGCCGAACAGAAAATGTCCGGCCTGCAGAGCTTTTGACTCTGGGCCGCCCGATAGGAATTCGAGACATGTCCGCCGTATCAGATACCAACAAAGACCGCGTCTTCATTTTTGACACCACCCTGCGTGATGGTGAGCAATCGCCCGGCGCCACCATGACGCTGGAGGAAAAACTCCAGGTTGCCGAGACGCTGGACGATATGGGCGTCGACATCATCGAAGCCGGCTTCCCCATCGCCTCCAATGGTGATTTCGAGGCCGTTGTCGCCGTGGCCAAGGCCGTCAAGCGCTCCACCGTCGCCGGCCTCGCCCGCGCCATCACCGCCGATATCGACCGGGCCGGTGAAGCGGTGCGCCACGCGCAGCGCGGCCGCATCCACACCTTCGTCTCGACCTCGCCGATCCATCTGGCCCATCAGATGAAAAAGACCGAGGACGAGGTCATCGAGATCATCGCCCGCACCGTGGCGCAGGCGCGCAACCTGATCGACGATGTTGAGTGGTCGGCGATGGACGCCACCCGCACGCCGCTGGAATTTCTGAAGCGCTGCGTCGAGACCGCCATCAAGGCCGGCGCGACCACGATCAACCTGCCCGATACGGTCGGCTATGCCGTGCCCGACGAGCACGAGAAGATGTTCCGCGACATAATCACCATGGTGCCGGGCGCCGACAAGGCGATCTTCTCAGCCCATTGCCACAACGATCTGGGCCTGGCCGTGGCCAATTCGCTGGCAGCCGTCCGTGGCGGTGCCCGCCAGGTCGAGTGCACCATCAATGGCCTGGGCGAACGCGCCGGCAACGCGGCGCTCGAAGAGATCGTCATGGCCCTGCGCACCCGCGCTGATGCCATGCCCTACCATACCCAGATCGAGACCACCCATCTGGCCCGCGCCAGCAAGGTCGTATCGGCGGCGGCCAATTTCCCGGTGCAGTACAACAAGGCCATCGTGGGCAAGAATGCCTTCGCGCATGAGAGCGGCATCCATCAGGACGGCATGCTCAAGAATGCCGAGACCTATGAGATCATGACCCCGGCCAGCGTCGGCATCAAGGAAACGACCCTGGTCATGGGCAAGCATTCGGGCCGCGCCGCCTTCAAGGACAAGCTGCGCGAGCTGGGCTACGAGCTGGGCGACAACGCCTTCCAGGAGGCCTTCGTCCGCTTCAAGGACCTCGCCGACCGCAAGAAGCATGTGTATGACGCCGACATCATCGCCCTGGTGGATGACGAGGTCGGTTCGGTGGGCGATCGCATCAAGCTGGTCGACATGGAAGTCGTCAGCAAGACCGGCGGCATCCACAAATGCACGATGACCCTGTCCATCGATGGTGAAGAATCGAGTGTCACCTATGAGGGCACGGGGTCGGTCGACGCGATCTTCAACGCCATCAAACAGGGCGTGGGCCAGCAGCCGCATCTGGTGCTCTATGCGGTGGACGGCGTGACCGGCGGTACGGACGCGCAGGCGTCGGCCCATGTTCGCCTCGAAATGAACGGCCGTATCGTCTCGGGCAATGCCGCCGAGCCCGATACGCTGGTGGCCTCGGCCCGCGCCTATCTCAACGCCTATAACCGCCTGCTGATCGAACGCGGCGCCTCGGCGCAGGGCGCGATGGCCGGCTAAGCAAGCAGCTCCGTGCCCCGGCCAGCCGTGGCTGGGGCAGGGAGGACTGAATGGACTATGAACTGGTCGAGGTCACTGAGCCCGACGACTGGGCGGCCTATCACACGATCCGCCGGCAGGAGCTGTTCGAGGCGCGCGGCCGGCATGGTGTCTACGACCCCAACCGGCCGGATGAGCGTCGGCCCGGCATGCATCCCTATCTGCTCAAGGCCAATGGTCGGCCCCTTGGCACGACACGCCTCGATAGTCGCGATGACGGCACCTGCATATTCCGTCTGGTGGCCATCACTGCGTCCGAGCAGGGCAAGGGGCACGGTCGGGTGCTGGGCGGCATGGTGGAGGGCATGGCGCGTGCCCATGGTGCTCACACCGCCTATGTCAACGCCGCGCCGACGGCCCTGGGCTATTACGAGGCCACGGGCTGGCAGCGCTACGTCTGGGACGAGGCAGAACTGGTGAGCATTGCCAGCGATTGCATCCAGATGCGCAAGGCGCTCTAGCGCAGGTTCAGGCGCTCGGCTTGGCGGCCAGCAGGATCGGGTCCACCTCGATCAGCTCCAGCGCGCGGACCATCTCGATGGTGCCGGTCTTGTATTTGAGGAAATGCGGCGAGGCGATATGCGCCTGATAGGCCGCCGGCGACGCATATTGCTCGAGCAGTTCGATGTGATGCGGCGCGTCCTTGCGCGCCGTGGCGTGCAGCATGAGCACGCCCGGTTCAAGTCGCATCGACGCTTCGATCTCTTCGGTGAGAAAGGCCAGGTAGTCGTCGAGCCGAGCCGGATCGATGTCCAGCCGGGCGATGCGCGTGACCGGTCGCTCGGTCACCGTCCAAGCTCCGCCAGAACCTCACCCAGCGCCTGATCGAGCAAAGCGCGGTCGGCTTCGGTGCCGGCACTGATGCGGATGCAACGGTTAAGGCCCGTCACCGCCGGCTTGCGCACGAAGATGCCGCGTTGGGCCAGTCCATCGAGAATGGCCTGCGCATAGGGCCCGTCCCGGCCGCAATCGACCGCCACGAAGTTTGTCGCCGTCGGCAAGGGCGCCAGCCCATAGCGGCGGGCAATGGCTGCGGTGTCCTCGAGCGATGCCCGCACGGCGGCCACCGACTGCTCCAATGCGGCGCTATCGGCCAGGGCTGCAATACCGGCCGCCTGCGCCACGTTGCTGATGCCGAAATGGTTGCGGATGCGATTGAAGGCCGAGATGCTGCGGGCCTCGCCGAAGACGTAGCCGACGCGCGCCCCGGCCAGGCCATAGGCCTTGGAGAAGGTGCGCATGCGCAGCAGGTTGGGCCGCGTCATGTCCAGCGGGGGCAGGGTGCCTGCCGGCGCGAATTCGCCATAGGCCTCATCGAGGATGATCATCGTGCTTTCCGGCACGGCGGCGATGAACCGCTCCACCGAAGCCGCATCCCACCAGCTGCCCATCGGATTGTCGGGGTTGGCGAGATAGACCATTGCCGCATCGGTCCCACGCGCCGCGCGCGCCAGGGCGTCGATATCCTCGCGATCCCCGATATAGGGGACCGTGTGCATATGCGCGCCATAGCCATGGATGTGGTAGTTGAAGGTCGGGTAACCGCCCAGCGATGTCACCACAGTGCTGCCCGGCGCCGCATAGAGGCGCACCGCCATGCCCAGGATCGCGTCCACCCCTTCGCCGGGCATGACATTGGCAAAGTCGACACCCAGATGGTTGGCGATGGCGGCACGCAGGTCGTGGTTTTCGGGGTCGCCATAATGCCAGCTGTCGGCCGCCGCGGCGCGCATGGCTGCAAGCACGGAGGGCGCCGGGCCGAACGGGCTTTCATTGGCGCCGATGCGGGCGCGCAGCGGCACCCCGGTGCGGCGCATGATCGCCTCGGGGCCGACGAAGGGCACGGTTTCGTCAAGACCGGCGGTGATGGGCGATAGGGCTGGACGGGACACTGGCTCACGACTCGCTGTTCGGCAGGCGGCTATCCTAATGTCGTGTCCGGCCCCGCGGCCAGTGGTCTTGCAATCGGGTCATCGAGGATCAGTGAGCAGCCCGCATCAGGTTGCAACGGCTTTTTGCACAGGCCGTCCGGCCGCTCTGCCACGGAAACAGGGGCTCTCCGGTCAGCCCTGCAATCGGTCGCATTTGCATCAAAGGCGGCGCAGATCGGCAAGATCGTGGAAGGCATGCGCGCGCACCCTCTGGCTCGCGTCACCTCCCTGGCGCTCCCCAGATGATTCTTTCAAGGAGCTTCACCCATGCCGCCTACCTATGTTCTCGCTCGGGATCACCTGCAACGGGCTGCGACGATCCTGCAGGGCGTGGACAGCCGCTCCCGTCAGTTGCGGTACATCATTGAGCGGACCATCAGTTTGATGGACGAGACGCGGCAGGAGCCGCTTTCCCGAGCAACCAACGTGCTCGACTTTGCTGCCTTTCGCGAGAATCGCGTCGGCGCCGAGTAATGTCCTTCGATGCTGGCGGCACTGCCGCCGGCGTCGATTTTTCGATCAGCCGCCGGCCTGGGTCTCGGGGCTTGGATTGGCGGGGTCCGGGGTTACGCTGATGCCGCCCGCATTGGCTCCGGCAAGTTCCCGGTTGAGCGCGATCTTGGCTTCCTCGGTGAGGCTGTAAAGCGCCTCCAGGTAATCAGGCGTGGCCACCCAGGCGCGTAGCTGCATGTTGACGGCAGTGCCCGAGAAACTCTCCACATGAACCGACGGCGCCGGATCGGCCAGGACGCGCTTGTCGTGTCCGGCGATACGCAGCAGGATCTTGCGCGCCTTGGCGATGTCGAGGCTATCAGGGACGCTCACATTGACGTCGATGCGGCGGCGCGGCTCGCGGCTGTGGTTGGTGATCGCCGAGGCCCACAGCTTCTGGTTGGGCGTGAAGATATAGAGCCCGCTCGATGAGCGCAGCCGGGTGCCGAACAGGCCGATTTCGACCACGACGCCGGCAACGCCGTCACCCTGGATGAATTCGCCGATGGCGATCGGCCGCAGCCAGATCAGCATGATGCCGGCCGCGATATTGGCCAGCGTGCCCTGCAGCGCCAGGGCGACGGCGAGGCCCGCAGCGCCCAGCACCGTCAGAATCGACGCGTTGGAAACGCCAAGCAGGTTCAGCGCGGTGACGGCTGCCAGAACGATGATGCCGTAGCGCGCCACCTGCGACAGCAGCGGCGCAAAATTCCGGTCGATGCCATAGGCCAGCGGCAACAGCCGTTTAATCGCGCTGGCGGCGAGCCGCGCAAGGTGCCAGCCGGTCACCAGAACGGCGATTGCGGCCAGCAAGGTCAGTGCGTTTGCCCAGAGCCAGGCTAGGGGGATCATCAGAAAATCGGGAATCGTCATGCTGGCCTTATCGTTGGCGCCGGCTGTGGTTGCGACACTGTAGCAAACCCGTCATGTGAGGAAAGTGGACCTAGGCGCTAGACAGTGCAGAATCCCTTTGATAGAGAGGCGCCACTTTGGAAGCTCCGGCAAGGGGCGAGTAGCTCAGCTGGTAGAGCAGACGACTCTTAATCGTCGGGTCCACGGTTCGAATCCGTGCTCGCCCACCAAAGTCCTCCCCAATGACAGGTACGTCTTGACGGCAGCGCTGCGGCGTAGATGCTCGCGGGGAAACCGTCTTTGGCGCATTGGCGTTTGCCCACCATGGAATTCGAAGTCACGGCTTACAGCTACGACGCGGCGGCCCAGCGGTTGCATTTCACCGCCAGCGGGCATCGCAACGGGATGCGCTTCACCGTTGCCAGCCATGTGCGGTGCCTCAAGGACCCGGTGACGCCGCAGAATGCCCACCTGGTCGCCCTCGTGGCACTGACCGAGATTTTCAAGAGACCGAGCGCGTCGGGGCGATAAAGGGCGACAACTGGCGAAGTCTGTCACCAAGCTGTCAGCCTGGCCGCCAAACGCCCGGAAATCCTCAGACTTTCGTTTATTTCCGCCAACTTCGCCTTTCCAGCCCCACGCTTGACCGCTATAGGGGCCACACCTACATCTGACCCGGACAAGGACCCTGCGCATGTTTGGCATCGACCCGAGTTTCCTCAGTTCGCTCGTCCAGGTCATTATGATCGACCTTGTCCTGGCCGGTGACAACGCCGTGGTGATCGGACTTGCCGCGGCCGGTCTTGCCTCGGATGTGCGCCGCAAGGCCATCCTCATCGGCATTCTCGCCGCGACGCTGCTGCGCATCTTCTTTGCTCTCATCACCACCCAGCTCCTGGCGCTTGGCGGCGGGCTGCTCATCGCGGGCGGCGTGCTGCTGCTCTACGTCTGCTGGAAGATGTATCGCGAGCTCACCACGTCGGAAGCCGAGGAGCATGAGGCCCAGGAAGCGCTTGAAGATCACGACACCAATGCCGATGGTACGGTTGCCGGCAAGGCGCCGCGCAAGACGCTGCGCCAGGCGGTCATCCAGATCATCATCGCCGACGTTTCCATGTCGCTCGACAACGTGCTGGCCGTGGCCGGCGCTGCTGCGCATCACTTCGAGGCACTGATCATTGGTCTGGGCCTCTCGGTGATCATGATGGGCGTTGCCGCCACCTTCATCGCCGGCCTTCTGCACAAGCATCGCTGGATCGCCTGGCTGGGTCTGCTGATCATCCTGTTCGTGGCCGTTCGCATGACGCTGGAAGGCCTGGGCTCCTTTGTCGCCATCCCGGAAATTCCATTCGTCTATACGCCGCATGCCGTGGGTGAAGCCGCCGCCGCCGCCCATTAGCCTTTGGTAACCACCGGGCCAAGTTTGCGGCATTTGCCGTGCCGCAATAGTGATTTGCTCACCTGGCAGGTCTAGTTTCCCGCTCAACCTATACGAGCGGGAAACAGTGCCGATGTCCCTCATCGCCGATCGACTGGTCCAGGCGGGCGAATTCAGCAGCCAGCCGCTGCGCGCCGCTGGCGGCACTGCCGTCCGGCTCGAGACCCGCATTGTCGACGGCGCCGAATGGGACCGCACCATCGCCGGCTTCGATCAGGTCTGCCAGGAGCAGATGCACGCCTTCGCGCTCACGCGCTGGCCCTCGGTGCGGCAGGAACCGATGCTGTTCCTTCAGGATGGCGAGATCGTTGGCGGCGCGCTGATCATGGTGCAGCCCCTGCCGCTCGGGCTGGTCCGAATCGCCGTGTCCAAATGGGCCCCGATGCTCAAAGACGCCGCGCGGCCCGATGCCGACGCCATTCATGCCGGCATGGTCGAAGCCATGATATCGGCCTATGGCACCGGTCCCCGGCAGATGCTGTCGATCCTGCCGCGCGCCTCGACCAGTCCGGCCAATGGCGAATATGCGCGCCTGATCGGCCGTGGCTTCAGGCGCGGATCCGAGCTGGGCTTTCCCGATCGCTATATCGTCAACCTGCGGCTCGATGATGCTGCCCAGCGCAAGAGCTTCCACCAGACCTGGCGGCGTCAGCTCAACAAGTCGGAAAAGGCCGGCCTCAGCTTCGAGCATGCCGGTCCCGAACGCATTGCCGAGTTCGGTCGTCTCTACGACGCCATGACCGACCGCAAGCAGTTCACCGATCATTCCGCCTATGAAACCGTGCCTGATCTGATGGGCATCGATGTGGCGGCGCTGCGGCCCGAGCTGTTCTTCGTGCACCATGAGGGTGAACTCGTCGCCGGCGCGCTGATCTTCAAGGCGGGCGACCGGGCGGTCTATCTCTACGGCGCCACCAACGACAAGGCGCTGCCGCTGCGCGCCGGCTATTTCATGCACTGGCAGATCATTCGCTGGCTGCGCGACAACACCACGGCCAGTTGGTACGACCTGGGTGGTACCGATGGCTTCCAGGGGCTGCATCAATTCAAGAAGGGCATGGTCGGCGAGGCTGGCGTCATCCGCCCAGTGCCGCCCGTTGCCAACTATGCCGAGCACCGGCTGGCGCTGCTGCTGGGTACCGGTGCCTTTGCCGCGCGGGACCTGCTGCACGCGGTGCGTCGTACCGTGGATGGCTGGCGCAATCCAAAGACCAAAGCGAACCAGGTCAAGCAAGGGGCCGACGAGGCCGCAGAATGAGCCTCCATCGGCGTCTGGCGTCGCAATCCAGCATCATCTTCGGGGCCCGGCTGGCCGGCGCCGGGCTGATCTTCCTCGTCCAGGCGCTGATTGCGCGCCTATGGGGTCCGGAGCTGCTGGGGGAATACCTGATCGTCATCGCCACGGTGAACCTGATCGCGGTGGTCATGCCGCTGGGCTTTCACACCGTCGGAACCTACTTTGCCGCGGAATACCGGGCCAAGGGTGACCGGCGCCAGTTTGTCAGCTTCATGACCCGATCCTATGGCCATGTTCTCGTCAGCCTCGTGCTGGTGCTGCTGGGAGGGCCGCTGCTGCTGGCCGTGCTGGGGCAGGGCGAGAGCGTCCTGGCGCAGCATTTCGTCCCGGTCACCCTGTTCGCCTTTGCAACGGCCATGGTCTATGTCAACAGCGCGCTGCTGATCGGCCTCAAGCGCCCCTTTGCCGGCTTTTTCGCCGATACCATGTTCCGCCCTTTCATCGTCATCGCCGCGTTTCTGGCCACCATGAGTTTCACGGTGCATGCCGAGGCGTTCTCGATCATGCTGTGGGCGGTGGCGGTGGGCTATGTCGTCATTGCGCTGGTGCAGTTCGCCTTCGTGGTCACCTCGCTCAACCGCATTCCCGAGACGGTCCAGCCCCGCCTGGCGGAGGCCGCCCGCTGGTGGCGCTTCGCCTTGCCCTGGGTGCTGATCTCGCTGGCCACCGATTTCTTCTTCGACATCGATCTGCTGCTGCTCAGCCATGCGCTCAGCCGCGAGGAACTGGCGATTTTCGGTGTCTGTACCCGCCTGTTCTCGCTGATTTCCTTCGGCGTCGCGGCGGTCTATGCGGTCACCATGCCCGATATGTTCGAGAGCGAGGCCAATGCCGACCGCGCCTCCTTCAAGCGCAAGGTGGGCGACGCCAACTTCGTCGCCAGCATCATCTCGGTGGTACTGTTCGCCGGCATGGCGGCCGTTGCGCCGCTGCTGCTCATGCTGTTCGGGCCCAGTTTTGCCGCCGGCGCGGCGCCGCTGGCTGTGTTGTCCCTGGCGCTGGTTGTCCGCTCGGTGATGGGCCCGGCCGCGCTGGTGCTGTCGATCCACGACCGTCCCTATGCCAGCCTGCCTTTCGTGGCTGCCGGCATTGGCTCACTGGTCGTCTGCAACTGGCTGCTGGTGCCGGTGTTCGGCCTCATGGGCGCGGCTCTGGCGGCCATCATCGCCATCACGATCTGGTCGGTCAGCCTGTGGTGGATGGTGCTGCGGACCGCACATATGGATGTCTCGATCCTGCAATGGTTCCGCAGCCGCCGCGCCACCGCCGTACCGGCCGAATAGGGTAGCGTGGCTAGGCGCCGACCAGGCCCTTGAGCCGCCGCTTCAGCAGGCCCAGGCGACCGATATTGACGCCGCCGTCATAGCCTTCGGACACCTTGGTGTAGGGCTTTTCGATCAGCATGTAGTCCTGCCCGAAGATATGCTGCTCGAGCAGGCAGGTCTCCTTGTAGCCGTAGCGGCGCAGCAGCATGCGCGCCACCTCATTGTCCGGTCGCACGAAGGTATAGGCCTTGTGGAAGCGGGTATTGTCCCAGTGCGCGTCGAATTCGCGCATGCCGAACATGCCCAGCTTGGTGGCGCGATGGCTGGGGAATACCCAGCTCCAGTAGCGAAAGATCGCGCCGCATTCGGGCCCCGACACCATGGCGCCGCCCGGGACGCCGTCGGCGCACATGATCATGATGTGCCAGGGGTCGAGCGCGAGCAGGATGCGCAGGAAGGTCTTGTTCAGGCGGCCCATTTCATGGGCCTTGAAGCGATCATTGTAATGCTCGGACGTGGCAATCACGTCCATCAGCTCACGGTGGATCAGGTCGATATCGCCTGGCGTGGCGGCGCGGATGGTCATCTCGGCCATGATGGACTCCCCTTTGCCCCGCAAATACTAGCAAACCCGGGTGCGGGCCCGAAGCAGTGTAGGGGAGGGCAGTTAATGGGCGGTGCCGCGGGGTGCCCATTAAGTCGCAGAGCCAAGGCCTTGCCGGGGCAGGGGTGGGTCAGTAGAACGGGAGCCGGGAGAGATAAGGGAGGATAGTATGAGCGAGCAGCTCGTATTCCAGCCAAGTGCGGCTGCGATCGCACGCACCCACGTCACCAAAGATCAGTATGACGCGATGTATGCGCGCTCGATCAGTGATCCGGACGGATTCTGGGCGGACCAGGCCAAGCGCCTCGACTGGGTGAAATTTCCCAGCAAAATCAAGAACACCAGCTTCGCCTATCCCGATGTCTCGATCAAATGGTACGAGGACGGCGTTCTCAACGTCTCCTACAATTGCCTCGATCGGCACCTGGCCACCCGCGGCGACCAGACCGCCATCATCTGGGAAGGCGATACGCCCGGCACCGATAGCAAGGCGACCTATCGCGAGCTGCATGACCGCGTCTGCCGCTATGCCAATGTGCTCAAGGCCA
>NZ_CAMLHM010000079.1 GCF_946479885.1 uncultured Devosia sp. | reverse complement strand
GGCTTCCTGGCCGAAATTCTTGATCTGGTCCTTGAGGATCGCAGAGATTTCCGCGGCTTTGATGTCCATTTATCCGACCTCTTTCATGGCGATCTTCATCGCGGCGAGTTTTGTCTTGAGGGAAGAGTCGATCATCTGGCTGCCGACCTTCACCTGAAGGCCGCCAATGAGCGATGCATCGACGAATTGATTGAGCGTAACGGTCTTGCCCAGCTTGGCTTTGAGCGCCTCGCTGAGCGCCTTGACCTGATCGGCGCCGAGCGGCGCGGCCGAGGTCACATCGGCCGTAACCTCGCCGCGGGCCTTGGCGGCAAGCTCGCGGAACGTGGCGATGATGGTGTCGAGCGCGAACAGACGGCCGTTCTTGGCAATCAGCTTGAGGAAATTGGCGACCAGCACATTGGTCTTGCCCTTGGCGAGCAGCGCGTCGAGCGCCTGTGCCTTGTTGTCGGCCGTGATGACCGGCGAACGCAGGAAGCGCGAGAAATCAGCGCTTTCCCCGATCAGGCGGGAAACGTCGGACAGCGACGTCTCGACCGATGCCAACTGGTTCTCGCTGCTGGCGAGATCGAACAGAGCCGACGCATATGGCCGGGCGATCTGGGTAAGCACTGAATTCTGCGCTGCCAATGCCGCTACACCCTCTTGGTTGCCTGCCCGCTTGCCACCATGATTTCTCTGGGAAACCCGGGCGGTTGCCGAAGCTTGTTCTTGTCTGGAAAAGGGGACGTCCGGAGACCCCTTCAAAGTCGCGCTCGCTCTAGCACAGGCCCCGCGCGGCTTGCAAGGCTTGGGGGGCCGATTCAAATGCGGCGAAAGTGTCGCAGGCGTGGAACCGTCCCGCAGGGCAAATCTCTCCAGTAGAGCGATTTGAGGACGCCATGAGGGCTGCGCCCGAATGGCCGGCGGCGAGATACACGGGTGCCAAACTCGGCGTCATATACTGGCTGGCGCGTTGCTAGGCGCCCGGGCGCTCGGCGTGGTATGGTCATGTCGCCGTAAAGCGAGGGGGGGGCAGATGAATATCAGCCGCGACCATGCCAGCGTCGTAGCAGGCGGCGCAAAGTTCACCTCGCCGCAAGGCTCCGACTATTCGCCAGGGATCAGCGCCGAGACTGTGCGGTCGCAGGGTCTGTTTCTGGGCGAGGTGACGCTGCCGCCGGGCAAGCGCACCAAGGCGCATGTGCACGAGCAGCACGAGACGGCCATGTATTTCCTCAGGGGCCAAACGGTCGAGCTCTATACCGGCGCCGATCTCGAGCAACGCGAT
This sequence comes from uncultured Devosia sp., assembly GCF_946479885.1. The sequence goes on along the minus strand of NZ_CAMLHM010000079.1, from coordinate 12,184 downwards.
GTCCTGCACCCGGGTGACTATCTCTACGTTCCGCCCAACGTCTTGCACGTCGCCGTCAATCGCACCGACGTACCGGCCGTCTTCATCGGCTCTCGCACGGAAGCGACGATTAACGAGAGTGTCGTTCTCTACCCGGACAAGGACGCCCTCGTGCCCTGATCAGGGCACTCACCGGCAGTCGACCGGCATTGCGCAATTCGGAACCCGCGTCATATGTTGCCGGGGCCGCGAGGCGGCCGGGGGAACACCATGCTCAAACACCTTATCCGGGTCGCAGTCCTGCTGCTGGCCGTCACCGCCGCTCATGCCGATGAGTGGGGTTCCATCGCCTTCTCGCCGAGCACCGGCGCCACCGGCTACAGCTACAACTACGACACGCGCCGCATCGCCGGCGAATGGGCCATGAGCTACTGCAAGGAAAATGCGCACGACTGCCGCATCGTGGTCAATTTCCAGAACGCCTGTGGCGCCGTGGCCATGGGCCGCAATGGCGGCTGGGGCGCCGATTGGGGGCCGACCCGCAACAGCGCCGAGGCCAACGCCATTGCCGTTTGCCAGTCGCATGACGGCGGCTGCCGAACCAAGCGCTGGGTGTGCAGCAAGTAGAGGAGCCGACTAATGCGAGTTCTGCGCGCACTGGTGGGCATCGTCATGCTGCTATTGCTGGCGGGAGGAGCGGCGGCGGCCGCCATTCCCGGCCCGCAGCGCGCGCTTTGCCCGCAATGTTTCGGCCTTATCGATATCGGCGACGATATCTTTACCGACGATTCGGCCGAAGCAACGCGGCTCCGGCAATTGGTGGCGACTGCCGATGCCGAAATGGCGGCCTTCTTCGGTGGCCCGCTGAACAGCCACCCGCGCTATCTGCTCTGCACCACGCCGCAATGCGTCGCCACCTTTGGCGGCGGCCCGACCGGCGTCACCTATGGCTGGCACCTGATCCGCATATCGCCGCAGGGCCTGCGACCCGCCATCGTGACCCATGAGCGGCTGCATGCCGAACTGGCTGCCCGCATGGGCTGGGGGACCATCTGGCATGATCGGGTGCCCGTCTGGTTCAATGAGGGGCTGGCAACCTATGTGGCCGGCGACGATCGCTTTGACCAGGCCTATTCAGCCGCCGATATCGACTGGATCAAGGCCGGAGTCAGCCGGGAACAATGGGATCGCCTGCTGCAGGAGCGGGACTGGATCGCCGGATATGGCGCGGCCCGCGCCGCCATCGATGATCTGGATGCACGGTTAGGTCATGGCGGCCTGCGCCTGCTGGTCGAGAGGCTCGCGGCTGGCGAAGACTTCGAAACTGCGCTGGCGCAGCTGCTGGCTACATGAAGCTCATCGGGTCGATATCGACCTGCACACGCAGATTGCCCGTCACCTTTTCGGCCTGGCCTAGCCAGAACCGGACATAGCCGCTGAGATCGAAGTCCTTGCCCGACTGCGCCAGCAGCCGCACGCGGTGGCGGCCGCGCACCATGGCGACGGGCGCATCGGCCGGACCGAAGAGCTTCACCCCGTCGGCCATCGGGGCGGCCGAGAGGAGCTTTTTGGCAAAACCCATCGCCACCTCGTGCTCATTGGCCGAAACGATGAGCGCCGCCAACCGGCCGAAGGGCGGCAGGCCACCGGCTTCGCGGGCCATCAACTCATGCGCATAGAAGGCTTCGCGATCCCCCGTCACCATGGCCCGCATCACCGGATGATCGGGGTGATAGGTCTGCAGGAACGCCTTGCCGGTCTTGGAGGCGCGCCCGGCGCGCCCGGCCACCTGGGTCAGGATCTGGAAGGTCTTCTCAGCAGCACGCGGATCGCCATGCGCGAGGCCCAGATCAGCATCGAGCACGCCGACGACGGAGAGCTTTTCGAAATGGTGCCCCTTGGAGACGAGCTGGGTGCCGATGATGAGGTCGAACTCGCCCCGCTCGATCTCGGCAAAACGCTCGCGCAATTGCGCATTGCTGCCCATGTCCGAGGAAAGAATGACCCGCCGCGCATCCGGGAAGCGCGCCGCCGCTTCTTCGGCCACGCGCTCGATGCCGGGGCCGACGGCGGTGAGGCTTTCGGTGTCGCCACAGGCGCCGCAGACCTTGGGCGTGCGCACCTCGTGCCCGCAATGGTGGCACATCAGCACGCCACGGAAGCGGTGCTCGACCATCCAGGCCGAGCAATCGGGGCACTGATATTGATGGCCGCAGGAGCGGCAGAGCGTCAGCGGGGCATAGCCGCGCCGGTTGAGGAACAGAAGCGCCTGCTCGCCCCGGTCGAGCGCCGAGAACACTTCGCGCGCCAGAAGCGGGGCGATCCACTGGCCCTTCTCGGGGCCATCTACGCGCATGTCGATGGCGGTGATGTTGGGCATGGCTGCCTCGGCGAAGCGCGAGGTCAGCAGCACATGCGCATAGCGCCCGACATTGGCATTGTTGCGCGTTTCTACCGACGGCGTCGCCGAGGAGAGGATGACGCGGGCATTGGCCAGGTGAGCGCGCACCACCGCCATGTCACGGGCATGGTAGGTAATGCCATCGGACTGCTTATAGGCGCCGTCATGCTCTTCATCGAGCACCAGCATGCCCAGTTCGCGGAAGGGCAGGAACAGCGCCGAGCGCGCGCCGACAACCGCTCGTACCGTGCCATCGAGCACGCCGCGCCACACCCGGGCGCGCTGCGCCGGCGTCATGTCCGAATGCCACTCGGCCGGTCGTGTACCAAAGCGCCTGGTGAAGCGGGCAATGAAGGTATTGGTGAGCGCAATCTCGGGCAGCAGGATCAGCGCCTGCCGACCGGCCCGCAGCGTATCGGCCACCGCCTCGAAGAACACTTCGGTCTTGCCGCCACCGGTCACACCATCGAGCAGGGCGACGCCGAACTGGTGCGGATCGAGCGCCGTGATCTCGGAGAGCGCCTTCTGCTGATCGGGCGACAGCGTCGCGATGGCGCCATCGGGATCGGGCGGCAGCACGACCGGCGGAGGCGGCATTTCGAGCCGTTCCACCGCCCCTGCCCGCTCCAGCCCCTCGATGACCGAGGGCGAAACGCCGGTGGCGCCGATCAGCGCCGCCTTGGGCCAGGCCATGTCATCCATCAGCGTATCCAGCACCCGCAGCCGCGCCGGGGTCAGCTTTTCCGGCTCGTGGCCGGTCCGGCGGAAAGCAGTGACCGCCTTTGGCGTATCCAGCGCCTCGGTGGACCGCAGCACGGCCCGCAGGACCTGGCCCGGCGTCGCCAGCGTATAGCGCGCCACCCAGTCGACCAGCTTGAGCAGTTCCTCGCTGAGCGGGGGAATATCGTAGGCCTGGGCGATATCGCGCAGCCGGTTATGCGCCACCATATCCTTGGGTGGACCCCAGACCACGCCGAGCGTCAGCCGCGGGCCCAGCGGCACGGCCACGATCGAGCCCCGCACCACCGCCATGCCCGGCGGAATGCGGTAGCTGTAGGGGCCTTCGACGGCCACCCCCACCATGACGGCAACGATATCTGGACGGTCTTCCATTTGTGCCCGTTCTGTTCGCATCGGAACATAGGGAGCGCAAGTGATTCTGCCAAAGGCGGCGACTGCTGACAGCCCCTGTCAGCGGGCACGCGCAGAGTGTTTCTCCAAGCACAGGAGGACACCATGACCCAGATGATCGATCATTCGCCCACCAGCCGTTCGCTCCTTGATCTGGTGGAACGCGCCAGCCTGTTCGGGCTGTTGCAGCAGGCCCTCGAGCATCAGAAGCGCCCGCAGGAACTGCCGGGCCGGCTCTATGCCGACCTGGGACTGGCGCCCAGCCAGCAACCCAATTTCGGGCCGCATTCCCGCTAGAACGACCCCTTGAGACCCGCCGTGACTTCGGCGCTCCGCAGGGCGGCAGTCGCCGCGTTCGCGACCCCGCCGGTCTGTGCCCCGGTCGCGATATTGTAGTATCGCGTGTCGCCCCGCTGCTCGAAGATGTGGTCGTAGCGCGCGGCCAAGACGAACTCCGCATTGCGCCCGAGATCGAAACCGACATCGACGCCCGCCGTGAAGGTGGGCGCAATATAGAGGCTGTCGACGAAGCGCAGGTTGCGCAGCCAGTGATCGTCGGTGGCGACCGAGAGGAAGGTGACGCCACCGCGCAACAGCCCGCCGACGCGGAAATTGCCGTAATCCTCTTCCCCATCGAAGCCGAGGAACAGTTCGGGCAATTGCTGGCGATAGGTGACGCCCGGCACGCCGTCGGCAAAATTACCGGTCGTGTCGCGGAAACCGAGGCCGGAATAGACATAGCTGCCGCCATAGGCAGTCCATTTCACATCGGTATATTTGAAGCCGCCATGCACCCGGATCACGGCCGTGTCGTCATTGACCAGGTCATAGCCGAGCGCCGCGGCGCCGGTGAAATAGTGGTCGAGCCGGGTATCGGGGTGCTGGCTGCGGTGTGACCAGTTGGCGAACGTGTCGTCGCCGCGGAGCCAGTCATAGTCTTCCATGTAACTACTGCCGAAGCCGGCCGTGCTGCCTTCGACACTGGCGCTCAGACCACCGCCGAAATCGACGGCAATGCTGCCGCGCAGGACCGGCGTCTTGGTCTGCCAGATCAGGTGGCTGACGGTGTAGTTGCCGTTGACCACCTTCTCGTCGCCCTGCAGGTACATCGCGCCGATGCCGGCCTGGATCCGCACCGTATCATCGGGGGTCGCATAGCTGACCGAGGGCTGGCCGGCAAAACCATCGGGCTGCCAGTAATCGGCTGCCTGGACGGGGGCCGTGAGGCAGGCTGCCCCGAGCGCCACCATGCCCGTGGCCATCAAGCGCGAAACCGGTGAATGACGCATAGTCTTGCCCCCCTTGAATAAAAACCATCGCCGGTCGGGGTTAAGGATGGGTTTACCACGCCGGTTGAGACTGCGTTCATGGTTGATTCCGCCTTCGCTACCGACGAATTCGTGCGCGAGCAGCTCGCCGCCTGGCAGCGCGAGCTGGGATCGGTGCGCCGGCTGGCGGGCAATACGCTCGAGGCCTATGGCCGCGATGTCGACCAGTTCCTGAGCTTTCTGGCCGGCCATGCCGGCGGGCCGGTTACGCTGGCAACGCTCAAGGAATTGCGCGGCGCCGATATCCGCGCCTTCATGGCGCAGCGGCGGAGCGAGAGCCTGGGCTCGCGCTCGCTGGCGCGGGTGCTGTCGGCGCTCAAGAGCTTCTTCCGCTTCCTCGAACGCGAGGGCGTGGTGGCAACCGAAGCGCTCAACGCTATCCGCACCCCCAAGCTGCCCAAGAGCCTGCCCAAGGCGCTGACCGTGATCGAGGCGCGACAAACCATTGCAACGACAGCGGAAATGGAGGAACGCCCCTGGGTGGCGGCGCGCGACATGGCCGTGCTGTCGCTCTGCTATGGCGCGGGCCTGCGTATTTCCGAAGCGCTGGCGCTGACTTCAGGAGACCTCGAAAGCCAGGTGCTGCGGGTGACCGGCAAGGGTGGCAAGGTGCGGTTGGTGCCGCTGATCGAGCCAGTGCGCAAGTCGATCGACCTCTATCTTGAACTCTGCCCGTTCAAGTCCTGGCCCGAGGAACCGCTGTTCCGCGGGGTCAAGGGCGGGGTGCTGTCGCCGCGGCTGATCCAGCTGCGGATGGTCAATTTGCGCAGTGCTCTCGGCCTGCCGCCTTCGGCAACGCCGCATGCTCTGCGCCATTCCTTTGCCACCCACCTGCTCGGCCGCGGCGGCGATCTGCGCGCCATCCAGGAACTGCTGGGCCATGCCAGCCTCTCGACGACGCAGATCTACACCGCCGTCGATACCGACCGGCTGCTGGAGAGCTACCGCAAGGCCCATCCGCGCGGGTGAGTCACATCCCATTCTATGCCGAGGCACACTCCTGGCCGAACGGTTATCATGATGTCGGACTTGTCAGTGCCACATTGGTGACGCTACGACAGGCCAATGCACTCGCGCGCCACGCTTATTCTTGCGATTTGGCTTTCTGGCTCCATCAGGGACCGGAACGAGCGCTGACGTCCAGCCCTTCGTCTCACCGGCCCGCCTTTCTGGCGCTCCGGTGACTGGCATGGCGGGCTCCTTCAGGACCGCCCATGACCAACGCAACCACCACCGCCGCAACCCCCAGCGACCCCGTCGGCTATGCCTATGCCGTAGCCGGGGCGATCCTGTTTTCCACCAAGGGCATCTTCATCAAGCTCGCCTATGGCATGGGCGCATCATCCGAAATGCTGCTGAGCCTGCGCATGCTGGTGGCGCTGCCGGTCTATCTAGTCATTCTGCTCACCATTATCAGGCGCGGGGATAAGCTGGTTGCCGCCCTCAGCCCGAAAGTGGTGCTGGCGAGCATGGCTATCGGCATCCTGGGCTATTATGTCTCGAGCTATCTCGATTTCCTGGGGTTGAGCCATGTCACCGCGCAATATGAGCGGCTGGTGCTGTTCACCTATCCGTTCTTCGTGCTGCTGCTCGGCATTGCCTTTTTCGGCGACCGCATGGTGTGGGGCGTGCTGCCGGCCATGCTGGTGAGTTATTCCGGGCTGCTCGTCATCTTCGGCTGGAACCTTGCCGTCGCGCCTGATGGCCTGGTGCTGGGCACACTGCTGGTGCTGGGATCCGCCATCACCTTCGCGCTCTACCAGCACCTGGCCAAGCGGCAGATGCTGCTGATTGGCGCGGGGCTGTTCACCTGCATTGCCATGTCGACCGCGGCGGTCTGCGCAATCGTGCAGAACCTGGTCATATCGGGACCCGCCAGCTACCTGACGCTGACGCCCGGCATCTGGGCCTGCGGACTGGCATTGGGCGTGCTCGGCACGGTCTTGCCCAGCTTTCTGATGAATGCCGGCATGGCCCGCATTGGCGCCCGTGCCACGTCGTCCACCGCCGCCTTCGGGCCGGTGGTAACAATTGTCATTGCCGTCATCGTGCTGGGCGAAGCCTTCACGATCTACCACGCCCTCGGCACCGGACTGGTCCTGTTAGGCTCCCTATTATTTACCCGGTCTGAACGGCGCGCTCGGGATGCATTCAAATGATTCACTCTAAATGGCTTTTGAGCGCCGCAAACCCGCTGTAATGTCGGGCGATGACTTGCGGCATACATCCGGGAAGGGACAACCGATGAACGCATTCCAAAAGCTTCTGGGAGGGGCCGTTCTGGCTCTGGTGCTGGGGGCCGGACTGGCCGCGCCAGCCATGGCGCAGAAGATCGACAACAAGAAGAACGGGCCTGCCACTACCGTCACCAGCACCACCGACATCGACTTCGGCGACGATTCCAGCCAGTGGTCCAAGGACGGGGAATGCGACGATCCGCGCTTTGAGGGCGACGGCTCGGCCGCCGAACTGCTGGACGACGATATCAGCAAGGACGCGACCGATTGCCGGGCGGCCTACGAAGCGGGCACCGTGACCTTCAAGGGCGATGCATCGACCACCCCCGCCGCCATCGACTTTGGCGACAATTCCAGCGAATGGGCCAATGACGGCGAATGCGACGATCCGCGCTTCACCGGCACCGGTTCGGCTGCCGAAACGCTCGATGCCGATATCCGCAAGGACGCTGCCGACTGCAAGGCCGCCTATGATGCCGGCACCGTGACCCTCAAGGACGGCGGCACCACGACCACCACGCCTGCCGCCATCGACTTCGGCGATGACAGCAGTGAATGGGCCAAGGACGGCGAGTGCGACGATCCGCGCTTCACCGGCACCGGTTCGGCTGCCGAAACGCTCGATGCCGATATCCTGAAGGACGCCACCGACTGTAAGGCCGCATTCGACGCCGGCACCGTGACGCTGGTTGGCGGCACGACCACCACCACGCCCGTCGCCATCGACTTCGGCGACAATTCGAGCGAATGGGCCAATGACGGCGAGTGTGACGATCCGCGCTTCTCGGGGTCGGGTTCGGCTGCCGAAACGCTGGACGCCGATATCCTCAAGGATGCCGCCGACTGCAAGGCCGCCTATGATGCCGGCACCGTCACCTTCAATGGCGACGGCACTGCCGATATCGACTATGGCGACGACACCAGCCAGTGGGCCAAGGACGGCGAATGCGACGATCCGCGCTTCTCGGGCACTGGCGTGGCCGACGAACTGCTCGACGCCGACACCGGCCATGACGCCACCGACTGCCGCGCCGCAGTGGACGCCGGCACTGCCACCTTCAATGGCGGCGCCTCGACCTCGCCGGCCGCTGCCTTCGACTATGGCTCGGACTGGAGCAAGTGGGCCAATGACGGCGAATGCGACGACCTGCGCTTCACCGGCGAAGGCACCGACAAGAAGCTGTTGACCGACGACCTCTATGGCGACGCCACCGACTGCAAGACGCTGGAGGCTGAAGGCCGCGTGACCATCCGCAAGGTCTATTCGCCCGAATATGTCGCCGGCGCGCCCTATGACAGCAGCCATGTCGACTTCGGCGACAACACGTCGGACTATGCCAATGACGAGCGCTGCGACGACCCGCGCTTCGAAGGCCCGGCCGCTGCCTCGGTGCTGCTGGAAAGCGACGAAATGCACGACAGCGCCGACTGCAAGGCCGCCTATGAAGCCGGCACGCTGATCCTGACCAGCGAAGCCAACTGAAGGCTCGAAGCGCATGAGTTTGAAACGGCGGGGTGAAAGCCCCGCCGTTTTGCTTTGGGGAAGCGGCACACAGCCCGCGCAGTCGTCTCCCTCCCCCTTGTGGGGCTTGGGAGCGGACGCCAGGCAAATCGCTCCGGTGGAGCGATTTGAGCGACCAAGGCCATGAGAGCTACGCTCGAATGGCTGGATCAAGGGTGGGGGTGCTGAGGGTCGAACACGTGTCGAGCTTGCGGATAGCGCGACACCCCCACCCTGCTCGATCACGGACTTAGCAAGGGCTAAGTCCTATCTCGCTTCCCTCCCCACAAGGGGGAGGGTGGACCCGGTGGGTGGGACGTGCCGGTGCATGTCCCTCGGGTCAAGCCCGAGGGTGACGCGCGGTGGGTGGGAGGACTAGGGTGCTCTCCCTCAAGCCGCCTGGCGTTCCACCATCATCTTCTTGATTTCGGCGATGGCCTTGGCCGGGTTCAGACCCTTGGGGCAGACCTTGGCGCAGTTCATGATGGTGTGGCAGCGATAGAGCTTGAACGGGTCTTCGAGGTCGTCGAGGCGTTCCTGCGTGGTCTCGTCGCGCGAGTCGATCAGCCAGCGATAGGCCTGCAGCAAAGCGGCGGGGCCGAGATACTTTTCGCCATTCCACCAATAGCTCGGGCACGAGGTCGAGCAGCAGGCGCAGAGGATGCACTCATAGAGCCCGTCGAGCTTGGCGCGCTGCGGCACCGACTGCGTCCATTCCTTGGCCGGGGTCGGCGACGTCGTCTTGAGCCAGGGCTCGATGGCGCGATGCTGGGCGTAGAAGGTGGTCAGATCCGGCACCAGATCCTTGACCACGGGCATATGCGGCAGCGGGTAGATCTTGATCGGGCCGGTCGAGTCATCCATGCCCTTGGTGCAGGCCAGGGTGTTGAGCCCGTTGATATTCATCGAGCAGGAGCCGCAAATGCCCTCGCGGCAGGAGCGGCGCAGGGTCAGGGTCGCATCGACCTTGTTCTTGATCCACAGCAGGCCATCCAGGATCATCGGGCCGCAATCGTCGAGATCGACGAAATAGGTATCGATGCGCGGATTGGCGCTCTGGTCGGGGTCATAGCGATAGATGTGATACTCGCGCAGCCGCTTGGCATTGGCGGGCTTGGGCCAGGTCTTGCCCTTGGTCGGCCGATCGGCCTTGGGGAGCATCAGTTCGACCATTGGTCGCGTTCCTTCTCAACTGGGCCAGCAGCCCAAGGCATTAGTAGTTCGGCTTGCAGATCTGGTTCGATTTGGCCACGTAGGTATTGTAGGCGTTGTACTGGTCCTGCGGCACCGAGCCGCCCTGCATGGCCGCGATCACCATGGCCATGAAATCCGCATCGATCAGCGTCATCGCCGCATCGGCCTTGCAGGAGCACAGCGTCTCGTCCTGGGCGATGCCCATGCAGACCGCGTGGAACTCGGCCTTCTGCTCGGCAGTGGGCGCCGCGGCGGCGGGGATCGTCATCAGGCCAATGAGGGCCAGACCGGCAAAAATTCTCATCTCAGCTCCTTGCGGATGACCAGCTTCAGGCCGGACCAGGTTTCGTCGACTGCGCAGACTTTGATATCCACCAGCCCGATCGGCAGCACGACATCGCGGATCACATCCTCGGTAATGTCAGTCGCGACCTTGGCGGCCTTTTTGGGCCAGGAAATCCAGATGGCGCCATCGCGGTCGATGCTGTCCATCAGCGGCCTAGCCGCCCGTTCCAGCTCGGCCCGTTCGGTGGTGAAGCCGTGGATCACGTCATAGCCCGGATCGCCATCGGTAAACGTCTGCCACCCCGCCTGCGCCATCTCGATGAAATGGCGCGACACGCGCAGATCGTTGAGGCTCTCCGGCAGGCTGATAAACAGCACCCGCTGCCCGTCCTTGAGGCCGAGCTTCTGCGCGAGGGGCGTGCCCGAATAGCCGATGTCAGTCATTCGGCCACCTTGGCAAAGCTGATACTCGGAATCAGTTCGGGGTCTTGGTTGTCCCCGTTGGGATCTGCACCTGCGCCTACGCAGTTCTCAAGCCGCATCTCGGCATGGTCCGCGGTCATAAGCACGTCGCAAGACACCAGGGCACGCGCCGACGTCCATCCAGATTCCTGAATTCCACTGAGATTGAGCTTTCCGCTCGAAACCTCGAAACGCCCGGAATCACCAATTCCCTCAAAATCGGGCACGCCATTGATGTAGCTACCCATGAATATGGTTGTTTCGACCACGTTCCCGGGGTGAAAACAAACCGAGTAGTCGTTCGTAATGCCCCCAGCGGCTAATTCCAAAAGCTCTCGAGTGGGCTCGCGCTCCCAACACCCAACCAGTGCCTGCTCAATCTCCGCCTCGCTGGCCAGCCGAACATCAAGCGCGGCAACCCCGAGCGTGCCGGCAAGAGTTAGGCCAATGATGGCGAGGGCGAAACGCATCAATAAACGCGTGCCTTGGGCGCGATCTTCTTGAGGTTGATGCCGCCTTCGCTTTCGGGGGTCAGCGGGTCGATATGGACCGGGCGGTAGCCGAGGCGAACCGCGCCGGTATCGGTGTCGATCCAGCTCAGCGTGTGCTTGCGCCAGTTTTCGTCGTCGCGGCTGGGGAAATCCTCATGCGCGTGGGCGCCGCGGCTTTCGTGGCGGGCTTCGGCCGAGACCACGGTGACCATGGCATTGGCCATGAGGTTTTCAAGCTCGAGGGTTTCGACCAGGTCCGAATTCCAGATCAGCGAGCGGTCGGTGACGCGCACGTCCTTGAGCTGCCCATAGATATCGGTCATCCGCTTGACGCCCGACTGCAGCGACTCCGAGGTGCGGAACACGGCGGCGTCTTCCTGCATCGTGTGCTGCATGGCGTCGCGCAGCTCGGCTGTCGGCTTGGAACCGCTGGCATTGCGCAGGCGATCGAGGCGGGCGAGGATTTTGGCGTCCTGCGCCGCATTGATGCCGGGGATGGGCGCTGATTTGTCGATCACCTTGCCGGCGCGGATAGCAGCGGCGCGGCCGAAGACCACGAGGTCGGTCAGCGAATTGGAGCCGAGCCGGTTGGCGCCATGCACCGAGGCGCAGGCCGCTTCGCCGACGGCCATCAGGCCCGGCACGACGCGATCGGGATTGTCAGGCGTCGGGTCCAGCACTTCGCCGTGATAGTTCGCGGGAATGCCGCCCATATTGTAGTGCACCGTCGGCAGCACCGGTATCGGCTCGCGGGTCAGGTCGACGCCGGCGAAGATTTTCGCTGATTCGGTGATCCCGGGCAGGCGCTCATGCAGCACCTTGGGGTCCAGGTGGTCCAAATGCAGGTAGATGTGGTCCTTCTTGGGACCGACGCCCCTGCCCTCGCGGATTTCGAGCGTCATGCAGCGGGAGACGACGTCGCGTGAGGCCAGGTCCTTGGCGTTGGGGGCATAGCGCTCCATGAAGCGCTCGCCTTCCGAATTGGTGAGGTAGCCACCCTCGCCACGCGCGCCCTCGGTGATCAGCACACCGGCGCCATAGATGCCGGTGGGGTGGAACTGCACGAATTCCATATCCTGCAGTGGAAGACCGGCGCGGGCCACCATGCCATTGCCGTCGCCGGTGCAGGTATGGGCCGAAGTCGCCGAGAAATAGGAGCGGCCATAGCCGCCGGT
>NZ_CAMLHM010000078.1 GCF_946479885.1 uncultured Devosia sp. | reverse complement strand
CGCGCAGCGAGAAGCCCAGGCGCTTGCCGCGGAGGATCAGGATCAGCCGGGCGCGATCGCGGCGGCGGAAGATACGGGTGGCGCCGACGCGTTCGGGCGCGAGCAGGCCCTTGGCCTCATAGAAGCGGATGGCGCGCGTCGAGATGCCGAACTCCTTGGCGAGATCGGCAATGGCGAACAGGTCGCGGTTTTCGGGGACGGGGCGGTTCACTTTCGGGCTCTTGTCTGGGCGTATTCCTCACGCAGCTCTTTCTTGGAAAGCTTGCCGATGAGCGTTTTGGGGAGGGCGTCCTTGAAGATGATCTGCTTGGGCATCTCGATCTTGTTGAGGCGCTCGGAGAGGAACTTCTTGAGGGCTTCCTCGCCGATGGTGTGGCCGGCCTTGAGCTTGACGAAGGCGACCGGGGCTTCGCCGCGATAGTCGTCGGGCACGCCGATGACGTTGGTTTCCTCGACTGCCTCGTGGCTCATCAGCGCTTCTTCGATGACACGGGGATAGACGTTGAAGCCCGAGCAGATGATGAGGTCCTTGATCCGATCGACGAGGAAGACATAGCCGTCCTCGTCCATGTGGCCGACATCGCCGGTGCGCAGCCAGCCATCCATGAAGGCGTCGCGGCTGGCTTCGTCATTGCCGTAATAGCCGGACATGACCTGCGGCCCCTTGACCTGCAGCTCGCCATTTTCGCCAATGCCGACGGGGCGGCCGCTATCGATGTCGACGAAACGGATGTCGGTGCCGGGCAGGGGCAGGCCGATGGACATGGGCTTGCTGGGCACGCGCAAAGCGGCGCAGCAGACGACGGGCGAGGCTTCGGTGAGGCCATAGCCTTCGGCGAGGATGGCCTTGGACTTCTTGCCGAAATCGGCGCGGACTTCATCGGACAGGGCGGCGCCTCCCGATATGGCCACTTCAAGGCTCGCCAGCTGCGCGGCATCGACACTATCGGCGCGTGCAATGGCGTTGAGCAGGGTGGGCACGGCCGGCAGCACGTTGGCGCGGGTGCGCGCGAAGATGTTGAGCAGCGCCTTGAGCTCGAAGCGCGGCAGCATGACGACCTGGGTGCCGTTGCAGAGCGGCACGTTCATGCAGACCGTCATGGCGAAGATGTGAAAGAACGGCAGGACAGCGACGACCTTGGAGGGCGGGTAGAACAGGCCGCAGCCCCATTTGTCGATCTGGCTCATATTGGCCGCGATATTGGCGTGGCTGAGCAGGGCGCCCTTGGGAACGCCGGTGGTGCCGCCGGTATATTGCTGGACCGCGATATCGTGCTGGGGATCGATGACCACGGCATCAGGCGTCTCGTTGCGCCCGATCATGGCACTGAAATGGGAGATGCGGTCGGCGATGGGGGAGGCGCTGAGCCGGGCCAGGTCCTTGCGTTTGACGACGGAGAACAGCACCTTTTTCACCAGAGGCAGCGCGTCGGGGAAATGGCAGACCACCAGCGATTTGACGTGGCCGGCCTCGACCAGCTTTTCGGCCTTTTCGTAGATCTGCTGCAGATCGAGCGTGATCATCAGGTCGGCGCCGGCATTGGCGGTGATGTGGCTGAGCTCGTGGACCGTATAGAGCGGGTTGCAGTTGACCACCGTGCCGCCGGCGCGGAGCACGCCATAATAGGCGATGGGATAAAAGGGCGTGTTGGGCAGCATCAGCGCGACGCGCGAGCCCTTCTTGATGCCGAACTGATGCTGCAGGGCGCCGGCAAAGGCGATGATCTTCTTGGCCAGATCGCCAAAACTGGTGGTGCCACCGAGGAAATCGAGGGCGACTGCGGAGGGATTGCGGGCGCAGGCGGCCAGGACCTGCTCATGCACCGGCCGCGTATCGATCTGGACGTCCCAGGCGATGCCGTCGGGATAGGAGGCGATCCAGGGACGAAGCGGTGCGTCGAGGTCTGATGCGGCCATGGTTTCCTCCGGAGCGCCGTTTTCGGCGCGTGGGCTTGGCGCCCATCAAGGTGACGAATATTTCATGGCTTTACGTTAGCGTCAAACAGTTGCCCGAACTTGGGGAGAGGTTCGGCGTTGACGTGGGGGACAGCTTGGCGCGTGGAGCGCACACTCACTCGATCGTCATCCTCGGGCTTGACCCGAGGAGCCTGCACTTCCGGGAAGGGGCGGCAAGTGAAGAGCCCTCGGGTCAAGCCCGAGGGTGACGGCTCGGGCTAGGATATACGTAAACGGCATTCAGTTGACGTATACGTAAACCTTGCTAGACTGCCTCAACAATAGGGGTGCTCCGCGTTATGATCCCAGCGCGGCAGGCCCCGAGGGCTAGATGTTTCGGCAAAGGCCGAAACCGCCCTCAAGTCTTTGGGGTCGCGTCGAATTCGACCGAAAAGCGCTTCCCACTTTTCGGTTCGACGCTAGCGGACCAAGCCGAACGATTCGGCCATCGGTCTGACGTTCTGGGATTGAGTTGCTTGCCCCGAGCGGGTGCGAGCAACGCCATGGAGGGCATGCCGTGACCTTTGCGCTTATCGCGATCAGCCTCATCGTCTTCGCCGTGCTGGCCCTGCGGGAAAGCCCGCTCTGGCATTGGGGCGTGGCGGTCCTCGCCATCGGTCTTCTGTCGGGACTCGGTTTTCCGGCCAGCGGCATCAGCTACGGGCTGGGTGCGGGAAGCTGGGTGCTGCTGGTCATCGGCGCAGTCCTTTTGCTGCTCAGCATCGAGGCGATCCGCAAGCCGCTGCTGATCACGCCCATCTATGGCGCCGTCAAATCCATCCTGCCCAAGGTGAGCCGCACCGAGCAGGAAGCGCTCGATGCCGGCACGGTCGGCTGGGATGCCGAGCTGTTCTCGGGCCGGCCCGACTGGAGCAAGCTCAACGCCATCCGCCCGCTGACCCTGACGTCGGAGGAGCAGGCCTTCATCGATGGCCCGACCAACGAAGTCTGCGCCATGATCGACGACTGGGACACGCGCAATAATCGCGCCGATCTCAGCCCCGAAGTCTGGCAGTTCCTCAAGGACAAGGGCTTTCTGGGCATGCTGATCGCCAAGGAGCATGGCGGCCTCGGCTTCCGCGCCCAGGCGCAGTCGATGATCGTTTCCAAGATCGCCAGCCGCTCGGTGGCGGCGGGTATTACGGTCATGGTGCCCAACTCGCTCGGGCCGGGCGAATTGCTGGAAAAATACGGCACGCATGAGCAGAAGGAAAAGTATCTGGGGCGCCTCGCCAAGGGGCTCGAGGTGCCGTGCTTTGCCCTGACCGGCGTGCATTCGGGCTCGGATGCCGGTGGCATGCGCGATATCGGCATCGTCAGCAAGGGCATGTATCAGGGCAAGGAAGTGGTGGGCGTCCGCCTGAGCTTTGACAAGCGCTATATCACGCTGGCGCCGATCGCGACGCTGGTGGGCCTAGCCTTCATCCTCAAGGACCCGGACAACCTGCTCGGCCGCGGCGAGAATATCGGCATCACGCTGGCGCTGGTGCCACATGACCACCCGGGCGTCGAAATCGGCCGCCGGCATTTCCCGGCGCGGCAGGCCTTCATGAACGGCCCGGTGCGCGGCAAGGACGTGTTCGTGCCGATGGAGTTCCTGATCGGTGGCATCGACTATGCCGGGCAGGGCTGGCGCATGCTGATGGAGTGCCTGTCAACCGGGCGCGCCATCTCGCTGCCGGCCATCGGCACCACCTCGATCAAGCAGGCTTTGCGCGTCACCTCGGCCTATGCCCGGGTGCGCCGCCAGTTCGGCATTCCGGTCGGCATCATGGAAGGCGTGGCCGAGCCGCTCGGCGAGATGGTCAAGCGCGCCTATACCTATGAGGCGAGCCGCCGCCTGACCGCATCGATGGTCGATGAGGGCCAGCGACCGGCGGTGATCTCGGCCTTGCTCAAATATCGCACCACCGAGGCCATGCGCGACAGCGTCGACGAGAGCTTCGATATCCATGGCGGGCGTGCCATCCAGGATGGTCCGGGCAATTATCTGTTCGGCGGCTATATGGCGACGCCGGTGGCAATCACGGTGGAGGGCGCCAATATCCTGACGCGGACGCTGATGACCTTCGCGCAGGGCGTGCTGAGGGCCCATCCGTTCCTCTACAAGGAAATTGAGGCGGCGCAGAACAAGGATCGCAAGGCGGGTATCGACCAGTTCGACAGCGCCTTTGGCGGGCACACCAAGTTCATGCTGCGCAATATCGCGGCGAGTTTCCTGCATGGGGTGAGCAATGGGGCCTTCGCCTCGACGCCTAACCAGGGGCCGATGGCCGGCTGGTATCGGAAGCTCCATCGCTATTCGCAGGCCTTCGCGCTGACCGCGGACTGGACCACGGTGTTCCTGGGCGGGCAGCTCAAGCGCAAGCAGAAGATTTCCGGCCGCATGGCCGATATCCTGGGCGACCTCTACCTGATGTCGGCCACCCTGCGCCGCTTCGAGGATGAGGGCCGCATTGCCGAGGACAAGCCGCTGGTCGACGCCATCATGGCCGACCGGATTGCGGCGATCGAGCACACCTTTGGCGAGGTGTTCGCCAACTTCCCCAATGCCATCTTCGCCTGGGCGATGCGCGTGCTGTGCTTCCCGCTGGGGCGGCATGCCAAGCCGGCCAGCGACCGGGTGAACTACCGCTTCGTGCGGGCCGTGCTGCGGCCGGGTGCATTCCGCGACCGGCTGACCACGGGCACCTATGTGTCAATGGACCCCAATGACGTGACGGGTGTGCTGGAAGATGCCTTCATCAAGGTGACCGAGGCCGAGGAAATCGAGGCCAAGTTCGTCAAGGCGGCGCGCAAGGGCGTGATCGAGCGGCGGCTGGATCGCGATGCGATCGACGATGCCGTGGCGGCCGGCGTGCTGAACGGCAATGAAGCCGGGATCATGCGGGCGGCGGATGAGGCGACCAACCGGGTGGTGCAGGTCGACGATTTCGCGCCGGATGAGCTGGCGGCGGAGCGGAAGCACCGGGTGGCGGCGGAATAGGGGCTGCGTTGGCAGTCAACTCCCTCCCCCTCGCGGGGAGGGATCAAGGGTGGGGGGTGGTTTGGCCGCGATATCGGGGCTCTCGTCCCCCCACCCCTAACCCTCCCCGCAAGGGGGAGGGGGTCGTCCGGCGAACGGGCGACATAGAGGACCTCGAGGAGACAGCATGATCCAGCCGCAGATGCCTGAGACCAAGAACTGGAGCTTCCACCGCGACGTGGAAAATCTTGGCTGGCTCACGATCAATACGCCCGGCGCGCCGGTCAATACGCTGAGCCGCGAAGCGATCATGGAGCTGGAACAGCTGGTTGGTCGGTTCGAAGAGCTGGCGCAGACTGGTGAACTGGTCGGGGTGATCCTGCTCAGCGGCAAGGATAGCGGCTTTATTGCCGGCGCTGATGTCAGCGAATTCGATGCGATGAGCGATTTTTCGGTGCTGCCGGAGGCGCTGCGGCGCACGCATGCGCTATTCGCCCGCATCGAAAATCTCAAGATCCCCGTCGTGGCCGGCATCCATGGCTTCTGCCTCGGCGGCGGGCTCGAACTGGCGCTGGCCTGCCACTATCGCGTGGCGGTCAATGACGACAAGACGCGCATCGGCTTCCCCGAAGTGGGGCTCGGCATCTTCCCCGGCTTTGGCGGCACGGGGCGGTCGATCCGCCAGGCGGGGCCGGTCGATGCGATGCAGATCATGCTCACCGGGCGGATGCTCAAGGCCGGCGCGGCGCGGGGCATGAACCTGGTCGACAAGCTGGTGCGTCATCGCGACATGCTGCGCTGGGAAGCGCGCAAGGCGGTGCTGGGCAAGAAGAAGGCTGAAGAGGCCGGCTTTGCCAAGAAGGTGATGGCGATGGGGCCGCTGCGCGGCTACGTCGCGGGCAAGATGAAGCAAGAGGCCGGCAAGAAGGCGCGCGTTGAACACTATCCCGCGCCGTTCGCCCTCATCGATCTGTTCGAAAAGCACGGCAATGACTGGAAGGCGATGATCCGCGGCGAGATCGATGCCTTCGTGCCACTGATGGGAAGCGACACCGCGACCAATCTGCGCCGGGTGTTCTTCGCCTCAGAAGCGCTGAAGAAACAGGGCAGCAAGGGCGCCAAATTCGCCCGGGTGCATGTGATCGGCGCGGGGGTGATGGGCGGCGATATCGCGGCCTGGTGCGCCCTGCGCGGCATGAGCGTGACGCTGCAGGATCTGGACATGGAGCGCATCAAGCCGGCGCTCGACCGCGGCAAGAAGCTGTTCAAGAAGCGGCTCAAGAAGAAGTACGAGGTCGATGCGGCGGTGCTGCGGCTCGAGGCCGATCCCCAGGGCAAGGGCGTCGCCAGAGCCGATGTGATCATCGAGGCGGTGGTCGAAAAGCTCGAGGTCAAGCAGGCGATCTTTGGCGGGCTCGAGGGCAAGCTCAAGCCCGGGGCCATCATGGCCACCAATACCAGTTCGATCGAGCTGGAGCGCATTGCCGAAGCGCTCAAGGATCCGGCGCGCCTGATCGGGCTGCATTTCTTCAATCCGGTGGCGCAGCTGCCGCTGGTGGAAGTGATCCGATCCACCTTCAACACCGATGCCGAAATCGGCAAGGGCGCGGCCTTCGCACTGGCGATCGGCAAGTCGCCGGTCGTGGTCAAGTCGGCGCCTGGCTTCCTCGTGAACCGGGTGCTGATGCCCTACATGCTGGGCGCGGTGCAGCGGGTGGAGGCCGGCGAAAGCAAGGAATTGCTCGATGCGGCGGCGGTGGCCTTCGGCATGCCGATGGGCCCGATCGAGCTGATGGATACTGTCGGGCTCGATGTCGGCAAGTCGGTGGCGACCGAGCTTGGCCACCAGGTGCCGATCGAGAGCAGGTTCGCCACGCTGGTGAGCCAGGGCAAGCTGGGCCGCAAGACCGGCGAGGGTTTCTATAAATGGGTCGACGGCAAGGCGCAGAAGGGTGAGACGCCCAGCCATGCCGATCTGGCGGGGCTGGGCCGCGAACTGGTGAAGCCGTTGGTCGACATGACCGAGGTTGTGGTGGCCGAGGGCGTCGTCGCCAATGACGGGCTGGCCGATATTGGCGTGATCATGGGGACCGGCTTTGCGCCGTTCCTGGGTGGTCCACTCAAAGCAAGAAAAGACGGGAAAGCTTAAGATGGCCGAACTTCGCAAAGTCGCAATCGTCGGTTCGGCACGTATCCCCTTCGCCCGTGGCAATACCGCCTATATCGAGGAAACCAACCTTTCCATGCTGGGCACGGTGCTGGGTGGGCTGGCGGACAAGTATGGGCTCAAGGGCGAGAAGGTTGACGAGGTGATGGCCGGTGCCGTCATCGGGCATTCGCGCGATTTCAACATTGCGCGCGAGGCGGCACTGGACGCGGGGCTCTCGCCGCGCACCCCCGGCACGACGATGCAGATCGCCTGTGGCACGAGCCTGCAGGCGGCGCTGACGCTGGCGGCCAAGATCGCTTCGGGTGAGATCGACAGCGGGATCGCGGCAGGGTCGGACACGGTCAGCGACAGCCCGATCGTCTTCGGCAACAAATTCCAGCACCGGCTGCTCGACTTGAACAAGGCGCGCAGCGGCGGCGAGAAATTCAGGGCGTTCAAGGGATTCTCGTTTGGCGAACTGACCCCGGTGGCGCCCTCGGTCAACGAGCCGCGCACCGGCATGTCGATGGGCCAGCATTGCGAACTGATGGCGCGCGAATGGGGCATTACCCGCGAGGCGCAGGACGAGCTGGCGGTGGCCAGCCATCGCAATGCGGCCAAGGCCTATGACGAGGGCTTCCACGATGACCTCTTGGTGCAATGCGCGGGCCTGGTGCGCGACAATAATGTGCGCGCCGACGCCAATATCGAAAAGATGGCGACGCTCAAGCCCGCCTTCGATAAATCGAGCGGCCACGGTACGCTGACGGCCGGCAATTCGACGCCGCTGACCGATGGCGCGTCCTCGGTGCTGCTGGCGAGCGAGGACTGGGCCAAGGCCCGCGGGTTGCCTGTTCTCGCCTATCTCACCACCGGGCGGGTGGCGGGCAATGACTTTGCCCATGGCGAGGGCCTGCTGATGGCGCCGACCATTGCGGTCAGCGAGATGCTGGCGCGGCGGGGCCTGGGCTTTGCCGATATCGACTATTTCGAGCTACATGAGGCCTTCGCGGCGCAGGTGCTGTGCACCCTCAAGGCGTGGACCGACGCCGATTACTGCAAGACGGTGCTGGGGCGCGACAGCGTGCTGGGGCCGGTCGACCCGGCCAGGATCAACGTCAAGGGCTCGAGCCTGGCCTATGGCCACCCCTTCGCTGCGACCGGTGCGCGCATATTGGGCCTCACGGCCAAGATGCTCTCGACGGAGCCGGGAAAACGCGCTTTGCTGAGCGTCTGCACAGCTGGCGGCATGGGTGTCGCCGCATTGGTGGAAAGCGCCGCATGAACGAGAATGTCGTCAAATTCCGCCGCCCCGAAAAGAAGCCGGAGCCGCCGGTGAAGAAGCCGCGTGGCCCACTGCCCGGTTGGGCGCCATGGGTCGGGCTGGTGGCGATCGCTGTGGCGATCTACCTGGCGCGACAGGCCGGTTTGCTGGGCGCCTAGCACGCCATTCTCTCAATCGTGATCGTGAGGCAAAGCTGTTCCGCCGTGAGTGGGCGGGGCAGCATGTTGATAATTTGGCGGCCATTGACGTTTAGGTCAATCTTTTGCTTGTCAGTGGACGGAATTGCGTAATACCGTCCAGCAATCTTGACCGGATAGGCAAAAATGCCGGTCACAGAGCATTTGAACTCCGCGGCGGCATGACTGCGGGAACAAGACGATTTCAGGACTTCCACAAGGAGATGGGACGACAATGAAACTCACGCAAACCCTGACTGCGGTTGCTGCGGCCGGCGCTATGGCGCTGCTGATGAGCAGCACCGCTTCGGCCGTGACGCTCAACACGATGAACGGTTCCGAGCCCGGCTCGATTGACCCGCATCAGGCGTCGGGCGACTGGGAAAACCGCATCATCGGCGACTATATCGAAGGCCTGATGGCCGAAGACGCCAATGCCGAGGCCATTCCGGGCCAGGCCGAGAGCTATACCATTTCCGATGATGGCCTGGTTTATACGTTCAAGCTGCGTGATGGCATCCAGTGGTCCGACGGTACGCCGGTGACCGCTGGCGATTTCGTCTTCGCCTTCCAGCGCCTGTTCGACCCCAAGACGGCGTCGGACTATGCCTACCTCCAGTTCCCGATCAAGAACGGTTCGGAAATCGCCGATGGCTCGGTGACCGATTTCAACGAACTGGGCGTCAAGGCGATCGACGACAAGACCGTCGAGATCACCCTCGAAGGCCCGACGCCATTCTTCCTGCAGGCGCTGACCCACTACACCGCCTATCCCGTGCCAAAGCATGTGATCGACAAGGTGGGCGACGACTGGACCAAGATCGAGAACATCGTCTCGAACGGCCCCTACACGCCCAAGGAATGGGTGCCGGGCAGCTACATCAAGTCGGTCAAGTCCGAGACCTACTGGGATGCCGCCAATGTCCAGATCGACGAAGTGAACTACTTCGTGCAGGACGACCTGGCCGCTGCCCTGTCGCGCTACCGCGCCGGTGAATATGACATCCTGACCGACATTCCGTCGGACCAGGCCGAGTGGATCAAGACCAACCTGCCGGGCCAGGACTATTTCGCGCCGTTCCTGGGCGTCTACTACTACGTGCTCAACGAAGAAAAGCCGCCGCTTGATAATGCCGACGTGCGCAAGGCGCTCTCGATGGCCATCAACCGCGACGTGATCGGTCCGGACGTGCTGGGCACCGGCGAAGTGCCGGCCTATGGCTGGGTCCCGCCGGGCACGGCCAACTATGAAGGCGTCGAGCCCTATCAGCCGTCGTGGATTGGCCTGTCCTATGAAGAGCGCGTGGCGGAAGCCAAGGCGGTCATGGAAGGCCTCGGCTACACGGCCGCAACCCCGCTGACCATCCAGCTCAAGTACAACACCAACGACAACCACCAGCGTATCGCCGTGGCGATCGCGGCGATGTGGGAACAGATCGGCGTCAAGGCCGAGCTGTTCAACTCGGAAACCGCCGTGCACTACGACAGCCTGCGCGCTGGCGACTATGACGTGGGTCGTGCCGGCTGGCTGCTCGACTATTCGGACCCGTCCAACACGCTCGACCTGCTCCGCCAGGGCATTGCGCAGGGCGGCGACATCAACTGGGGCAACAATTATGGCCGCTATTCGAACGACGAGTTCGAAGCGCTGATGAACAAGGCCACCACCGAGCAGGATCTGGCCATTCGCGCCAAGCTGCTGGGCGATGCCGAGAAGATCGCCATGGACGAAACGGCGGCGATCCCGATCTACTGGTACATCGCCCAGAACGTGGTGTCGCCCAAGGTTACCGGCTTCGTCAGCAACGCGGCGGACATCCACCGCACCCGCTGGCTGTCCAAGGCCGAGTAAGCTTCCATAATCCTGCGGCGTCGCCCCTTGGGAGGGGCGGCGCCGTTATTCATTCACCGGACGGCCCGACTTCGGCTGGGTGGATGTGAAAGGTCGTAATCCATGTTTGGATATGTGACGCGGCGTGTGCTGTCGGCGGTTCCGATAGCGCTGATTGCCGTGACCGCCTGTTTCTTCATTCTGCGGCTGGCGCCCGGCGGTCCCTTTGACGGTGAACGCGCGCTGCCACCGACCACGCTGGCCAACCTGCGCGCGCACTACAATCTCGACCTGCCGCTGATCCAGCAATATTTCATCTATGTCGGCCGGCTGCTGCAGGGCGATTTCGGCCCCTCGATGGTCTATAACGACTTCACCGTGGCCGAGATGCTGTGGATCGGCCTGCCGTTCACGCTGATGCTCGGTTTTTCGGCCTTCGTCATCGGCACCATTGTCGGCCTCGTGGCCGGGGCGCTGAGCGCTGTCAACCAGAACAAATGGCCTGACTACGTGCTGGTGCTGCTGGTGATGGTGGGCCTGGTGGTCCCCAATTTCCTGATGGCGGCGATCCTGCAACTGGTGTTCGGCGTCTATCTCGACTGGTTCCCGGCCGGTGGCTGGCAGGCGGGCTCGATCCCCCATCTGGTGCTGCCGATCACGGTGCTGGTGCTGCCCCATGCCGGGCGCACGGCGCGGCTGATGCGCGGCTCGATGATCGAGGTGCTGGGCACCAATTACGTGCGGACGGCCAGATCCAAGGGCCTGGGTACGCGGCTGATCCTGGCGCGGCATGCCATCAAGCCGGCGCTGCTGCCTGTCGTGTCCTATCTGGGGCCAGGACTCTCCTATCTGCTCACCGGTTCGCTGGTGGTGGAGCAGGTGTTCGCGCTGCCGGGGATCGGCAAGTATTTCATCAGTGCGGCGCTCAACCGCGACTACGGCCTCGTGCTGGGGACGACCATCCTCTACATGTTCATCATCCTGGCGGTGAACCTGGTGGTCGACATTCTCTATGCCTGGCTCGATCCCAAGGTGAGGTACCGCTGATGGCCGGCATTACTGGCAAGGATGCACTGCTCACCGAGTATGCGCACAAGCTCGGAACCCTGGACGCGCCCAAGGGCCGTTCGCTGACGCAGGACGCCATAAGGCGGCTCACCCGCAACAAGGCGGCGGTGCTGTCGATCTTCGTCGTGATCTTCATCGTCCTGTTCGCTTTCGTGGGGCCGTACTTCCTGCCCTGGAGCTACGAAAAGATCGACTGGAGCGGCATTCGCAAGCCGCCCAATTTCGCGGCCGGTCACTTTGCCGGCACCGACCAGAATGGTCGCGACATGCTGGCCCGCATCATGCAGGGCACGCAGATGAGCCTGATCGTGGCCGGCGTGGCGACGCTGGTCTCGGTGTTCATCGGGGTCTGCTACGGCGCCATTGCCGGCTATTTCGGCGGCAAGGTCGATGCGGTGATGATGCGCTTCGTCGACATCATGTATGCGTTGCCCTACATCCTGTTCGTCATCATCCTCGTGGTGATCTTCGGGCGCAATCCGGTGCTGCTGTTCGTGGGTATCGGGTGCCTGGAATGGCTCACCATGGCGCGCATCGTGCGTGGCCAGACCATGTCGATCAAGGAGCGCGAATTCATCGAGGCGGCCAAGGCCGGCGGCGCCAAGCCGTGGACCATCATCTTCCGCCATATCGTGCCCAACCTGACCGGTCCCGTGGTGATCTACGCCACCCTGACCATTCCCGAGATCATCCTCACCGAGAGCTTCCTCTCCTATCTGGGCCTGGGTGTGCAGGAGCCGCAGACGTCGCTGGGTACGCTGATTTCGTTCGGCGCGCCGGTGGCGGAAACGCTGCCCTGGATGCTGATCGGCCCCGCCGTGGTGCTGGTGAGCCTGCTGCTGTGCCTCACCTATATCGGCGACGGCCTGCGCGATGCCCTCGACCCCAAGGATCGCTGAGATGAAACAAGTCCTCAAAGTCGAAGACATGTCGGTCACGTTCGAGCTGCACCAGAGCGAGGTGCATGCCGTGCGCGACATGAACTTCTCGCTGTCGGAAGGCGAGACGCTGGCCGTGGTCGGCGAATCCGGCTCGGGCAAGAGCCAGGCCTTCCTCGCCATCATGGGCCTGCTGGCCAAGAATGGCCGGGCCGAAGGCCGCGCCATGATGGGCGACATCAACCTGATCGGCATGGCACCCAGCCAGCTGGATACGCATCGCGGCAAGGATATCGCGATGATCTTCCAGGATCCGATGACGTCGCTCAACCCCACGCTCAAGGTCAAGACGCAGTTGAGCGAAGTGCTGGTCAAGCATCGCGGCTTCGACAAGGCCAAGGCGGTCAAGACCTCGATCGAGATGCTGGAGCGGGTGGGTATTCCCGAGCCGGTCAAGCGCGCCAATGCCTATCCGCATGAGCTTTCCGGCGGCATGCGGCAGCGCGTGATGATTGCCATGGCACTGCTGTGCCAGCCCAAAATTCTCATCGCGGACGAGCCGACCACGGCGCTCGACGTGACGGTGCAGGCGCAGATGCTGGAGCTGTTCAAGACGCTGACCGACGACTTCGGGACGTCGCTGGTGCTGATCACCCACGACCTGGGCGTGGTGGCCGGCGTCGCTGATCGCATGATGGTGATGTATGGCGGCCGGGCGGTGGAAAAGGGCACGGTCGACGACCTGTTCTACGATCCGCGCCACCCCTATACGCTGGGCCTGCTACATTCGACGCCGCATATCGCCAAGCGGGCCGAGCGGCTCGACCCGATCCAGGGGCTGCCGCCGAGCCTCGAACACCTGCCCAAGGGCTGTTCTTTCAATCCCCGTTGCGCCTTTGCCTTTGACCGGTGCCTGGTCGAACGGCCGCCGCTGGCCGATACCGGCAATGGCCGTGAGAAGGCCTGCCATTATGAAGGCCCCATGGCCTATGGAAAGGTCGCCTGATGGACCAGACCCCGATCAATCTGCTCGAGATCAAGGATCTCAAGAAGACCTTCTCGATATCAGGCGGCCTGTTGAGCCGGCGGCTGACGCTGACGGCGCTCTCGGACATCAACTTCACCATTCGCCAGGGCGAGACGCTGGGTATTGTGGGCGAGAGCGGCTGTGGCAAGTCCACGCTGGGCCGCTGCATCCTGCAATTGCTGGCGCCGGATGAAGGCAAGGTGCTGTGGCTGGGGCAGGACCTGACCAAGCTGCCGGCCGAGGAGATGCGCCAGCGGCGCGCGGACCTGCAGATCATTTTCCAGGACCCGCTGGCCTCGCTCAACCCGCGCATGACGGTGGGCGAGATCATCGCCGATCCGCTGCGCACGCTGCGCCCGGAGCTCAACAAGGACGAGCGGCGCGCCCGCGTGCTCAAGACCATGGAGGCGGTGGGTCTGCTGCCCGAGATGATCAACCGCTATCCGCACGAGTTTTCCGGCGGGCAGGCGCAGCGCATCGGCATTGCCCGCGCGCTGATCACCGAGCCCAAGCTGATCGTCTGCGACGAGCCGGTTTCGGCGCTCG
>NZ_CAMLHM010000077.1 GCF_946479885.1 uncultured Devosia sp. | reverse complement strand
GCCGCCAGGCCGGCTGCCAGCAGCAGCACCATGACGGTCAGAACAACTCGCGGCATCCTCAGGATGCGTTCGATAAAGTCCAGCATGGTGTCAGCTCGCGGTTACGTTGGTGGCAGCGACGGCCTGGCCGTCCTTGACGTATTCCTGGCCGACGGTGATCACGTCGGCCGAGTTGGGCAGGCCAATCACCCACACGCCTTCGCGGGTGTCGCTGGCAATCTGGACGGGCACGAACTTGACCATGCCATCGGCGACGATGCTCACGCCGAGCACGCCGTCATCGTTGAGCGTCAGCACCGACTGCGGCACCAGGTGCGCCGGAGCCGAACCCATATTGACCGTGGCGGTTGCGGTGATGCCGTCGCGGATCGCGCCGCCGGCATTCGGGAACTCGATTTCAACCGGGAACGAGCGGGTGGCGGCGTCGGCAGTGCTCGAAATGAACGTCACCTTGCCCGAAACTACCTGGCCCGTGATGGTTTTGATCGAGGCCTCGAGGCCCAGCCGAGCCAGCGCGATGCGAGCTTCCGGAACCTGGCCGACGAACACCATCGGGTCGAGCTGGACGATGGTCGCGCAGGGCTGCCCCATGGCGAGCATTGCACCGGCGGCCACGAGCGGATCCTGCACGACACCAGCGACCTTGGCGTGGATTTCGGTGCGGTCGAGTTCGGCCTGTGCGTTGTCAAAGCCTGCCTGGGCAGCGCTGATGGCCGCCTTGGCTGCACTCAGCGCGACTTCGAGCTGGCGAGCGGTGTTGGGCGCTGCCAGGCCCTTCTGGCGAAGCTCTGCATTGGTATCGAAGTCCGACTGCGCCTGGGCCAGCGATGCATTGGCCTGCTCCAGCCCGGCATTTGCCTGGGCCACGGCCGCAGCGCGCGTGCCCTGATCAAGGGTGCAGAGCAAATCGCCCACGGCCACATTCTGGCCCTTAGTGACATGCACGGTATCAACGACGCCAGCAGTCTCGGCGACCGCGCCGACCGTGGCCTTGGCCTGAGTCCGGCCACGCAGTGGCACTTCGATGGACATCGGCTTGGCCACATAGGTGGAGGTGCGCACGGACTGCAGCTGGGTATTGGCACCCAGCTCTTCCTCGTTGCGCTGCGCGATCGTCAGGTGAGGATCGATCGCGTGTTCGGTTTCATGCGCGGCGAGGACGCCGGTTTCGGCGAGCTGGGTCGCAATTGGCCCATGCTCATCGCCTTCGATGACCGAAATGATCGGGCGCTCGCCCTTGCCCGGTCCGTTGCCGCCCATGACCAGTGTGCCGGTCGACAGCCATATGCCTGCCAAAACCAGGATCAGGAAGGCTACGCCGTAGGAAAATAGTGCACGCATTGAGATTCGCCCCTTTACTCAGCCGCGTCTTTTTTCGGCTCGGCTCGCGCCAAAGTGATCAGTTCGTGCATATGGGAGCGCATGTGCCGTTCGGCAACCTCCATTACTGCACGTCCGTAATTAATTACCCATGTGTCCGAAGCATTGCTTGCCCGCTCGGCAAAGGCCTCTTCAAGCCGGCGATGTTCGGCTATGTTTTTTTCCAGGAATTCGTTGGCTCGCGCCTCAACCAGGTCGCGCGGCAGGATGTGTGCGAAGCGCGCGAACAACAGGAACGGGCTGCGGAATACGTCGTCGCCGAGCGGGCCGGCCAATTCATCGGCAAAGGCCGCGCGGCCCTGGTCGGTGATCGAATAGACCTTCTTGGCTGGCTTGCCGCTTTGCTGCTCAGTCCGGCTGACGACCAGGCCCTCGTCCTCGAGTCTGGCGAGAGCAGGGTAGATCGAGCCGAAGCTCGCTTCGATGAAGTACGAGCACTCGCCCTCGACGCAAAGCCGCCGGATCTCATATCCGGTTGCTTCGCCCTCATAGAGGATCGATAGACAAAGAGTTCTGACGTTCATGCGCGGGCTCCGCCGGGACATATGCCGGGCCGATATATGCCGGTTCTGTATAGCCCCGCAATGAATCGCGCAAGTTCTGGAACCAAGCAGTTCCGGTAGATCAGTTAAGATCAGGTTGCATGGCTGCCCGCCCCGTCCAGTAGCCGGGTCATTTCCGCGGCCGCCCGCTGCGCCAGTTCGCGGCTCGAAGCGGCCACAAAATAAGGGTTCAGGAAGGCCAGATCGCCTTTTCCGTAGCGCATGCGCTCGCCGTCCAGTGTCACCACCGCACCGCCCGCCGCTTCCAGAACCGCTTGCCCGGCCGCCGTGTCCCACTCAGACGTTGGGGTGAAGCGGGGGTAAAGCTGGGCATCGCCGCGCGCCAAAAGACAGAATTTCAGGGATGACCCGACGGATACATCGGTCTCCACGTCCAGCGTTTCGCAGAGGGCAGCGAGCGCCGCGTGCCCATGCGACCGGCTCGCCACAATGCGCAGCCGTTTTGCCGAGGCCACTGAAATGCGCGTCTTTTCCGGGTCCGAACCGGCCTGCGTGTTGCAGAACCAGGCTCCGGTGGCGTCGCCGATGAATGTCTCGCCCGTCGCTGGCGCCAGCACCACGCCAAGCACCGGCACGCCATGTTCGACCAGCGCAATATTCACTGTGAACTCGCCGTTGCGCTTGATGAACTCCTTGGTGCCGTCAAGCGGATCGACCACGAAATAGCGCTCACCCAGCACGGGGATGATCCCCGCCGCCACGCTCTCCTCACCCAGCACTGGTATGCCGGTAGGCTTTAGCAGCTCAAGGATCACCGCTTCGGCTGCGGCGTCCGCCTCGGTAACTGGCGAGCCATCGGCCTTGGCGACCGCCGCAATGGGGCGTGCGTAGACCTCAAGGATGACGTGCGCCGCGGCAATCGCCGCTTCCAGCGCCAGGGCGGTCAGATTGTGGTCGGTTGGCACCTGCATGACGGCAGCCATCAGCTTTCCACCACGACGTCGAGGCCCAGGTCGAGCGGTTTGGCTGCCATGGTGATCTGGCTGGTGGAAATGTAATCGACACCCGTCTCGGCAATCGAGCGCACGCGGTCCAGCTTCACCCCACCCGAAGCCTCGAGCTTGGCCCGCCCGGCATTGATCGCCACCGCCTGTCGCAGCAGGTCATTGTCCATATTGTCCAGCAGCACGACCCTGGCGCCCGCTGCAAGCGCTTCCTCGAGTTCGGCCAGGGTGGTCACCTCGATTTCGATGGCCACGAGATGTCCAGCAAAGGCCTCGGCAGCCCGGTACGCCGCCGAAACGCTGCCGGCCACCGCAATGTGATTGTCCTTGATCAGGATGGCGTCATCCAGCGAATAGCGATGGTTGGCCCCGCCACCGCACCGCACGGCAAACTTCTCGAACGCCCGCAGCCCGGGCGTGGTCTTGCGCGTATCGCAGATTTGCGCACCCGTGCCGGCCACCGCATCGGCATATTCGCGCGTCAGCGTGGCAATGCCGCTCAGGTGATTGAGAAAGTTCAGTGCGACGCGTTCCGCCGACATCACCAGCCGGGCAGGGCCCGCCACCGTGGCAACCACGCCGCCCGCCGCAACGCGGTCGCCATCGGCCAGGGTCGGCGTGAACGTCACGCCGTCCCCCACGAGCCGAAATGCGGCCGCTGCCAGGTCGAGCCCCGCAATCACGCCGGGTTCGCGTGCAGAAAGGCTGGCGGTCGCCCGCGCCTCAGGCGCCAGCGTCGCCTGGCTCGTCAGGTCGCCGGCCAGGCCGATGTCTTCCTCCAGCGCGGCAGCGACCGCGCGCTCCACCAGCAGGCGCGGCAATTGGGCAGGCAGGCGATCGGGGCGCGACATCGGCAGAGTCCTGTTTCGATGGCGCTGATTTACGCGCCGCCCGTGCCGGTGGCAACAGTGGCTGGCCGGCGGTGTGAATTCGTTCTGCCGGCACAGTTTTCCGGGTGGCGAGGCGCGCGCGGCGCCTACAGGTAGTGCCTGGCGGTGTGATCGGCCGCGATGATGCCTTTGGTCAGGCTGCCATTGGTCGGATAGAGCGGGATCAGGCAGGCCTGCAACGCGTGATAAATATCCGGCTTGCCCACGAAAAGCCGCGAGGTCGGCCTCAGGTCTTCCGTGAGCTCGCTGAGCCAGCCACCGCGCTTGTGGTCGATGACATGGTTTTCGGCATAGTCCCACAGCTTGCGATACCAGGCCTGGAAGTAGTCGCCGCTGTCGAAGGCCGAGATATAGGCGGCAGCGCCGATGGCTTCGCTCGTCGGCCACCACAGCTTCTCGCGCATGATGGGCTTGTTGTCCCAGTCCAGGGTGTAGAAGAACCCGCCATGAACCTTGTCCCACCCTAGCTCGATGGATTGGACAAACAGCTCCCGCGCGGCGCCGGTCATCCAGGAGAGGCGCTTCTCGCCCAGCACCCAGAGCTGGTACAGCAGCCGCGACCATTCCAGCCAGTGCCCGGGCGTGGTGCCCGATGGCCGGAACATCTCGTTGCCCTCGTAATTCTTGTCGAGCACCCAGTGCTGGTCGAAATGCTCCGCCACCCGGTGTCCGAGCGGAACAGCGTTGCGGGCAATGATCAACTCGGCGATGCGCTCGGCCTTGGTCAGGTAGTCCCGGTTACCCGTCGCCTCGAACGCCGCCATCAGCGCCTCGGTCATGTGCATGTTGGCATTCTGACCGCGATAGGGCAGCAGCTGGGACCAGTCCTGGTTGTACTCGTCTTTGACCGACCCGCTCTGCTCATCCCAGAAGCGGGTGTTGATGATGTTGGTCACGTCGGCCAGCATCTGGTCGGCCAATGGATGCCCGACGAGCTTGGCGCTCGATGCTGCAAGCAAAACGAAAGCATGCCCGTAGGCTTGCTTGGACCCGTTGGTCACCCCATTGTCGTCGAGGCTCCACACATAGCCGCCCCGCTTGGTATCGCGATGCCGCTCCCAGATGTAGCGCATGCCGTGGTCGACGATCTCGTCCGATCCAGGCCGACCGATCAGGCTGCCCAGCACTGCGCAATGCACCATGCGTGTGGTGACGTGGATCTGGCGATTGGCGTTGTCCGCATCGAGCGGATTGCCCTCGTCATCGAGCTCGAAGAAGCCGCCCTTTGGGTTCATCGACGGGGCTTCGAAAAAGTCGAACAGGTTATTGGCCTGCCGCATCAGGTACTGCCGGTGGAACGGCCGGTTCTGCCAGAGGCTCGAATTGGTCTTTGGCAGCGTCAGCTTGGGGTCGGTCATAATGGCTCCCGGCTGGCCTAATTCAGCGCGCCAGCTCCTCACATGCCCGAGCTATAGCGGCAGCGTGGCAACGTTGCAATTGCCGCCAAAGCCGACCATGGACCTTTGCCACTACCCTCGCGCGTACCATTCCTCCACGCGCGTAACTTCCTCGGCAGAGCCCAAAATTACCGGCACCCGCTGGTGAATGCCTGTTGGCACCAAGTCCAGTATCCGCTCCGGCCCGGTCGTCGACTTGCCGCCCGCGGCCTCGACGATCATCGCCATCGGATTGGCCTCGTAGAGCAGCCGCAACCGGCCGCCCTTGCCTACGGTCTCGCTATCCAGCGGATACATGAAGATGCCGCCACGCATCAGGATGCGATGGATATCGGCAACCATCGAGCCGACCCAGCGCATATTGTAGCGCTTCCCCGCCGGTCCGGTTTCGCCCGCCACGTTTTCCGCGACATAGCCGCTGGTGGCTGCGTCCCACAACCGCTCGCGTGCCGTATTGATCGCATATTCGCCCGATGTGGGACTCACTTTGACCCCGTCCTGCGTCAACTGGAAGGTTCCCCCCGCATCCAGCGTGAACACTGCGGTCGACGGCCCGAACGTCACCACCAGGCTTGTCGCCGGCCCATAGGCCGCGTAGCCGGCCGCCAGTTGCGCCGACCCGCGCTGCAGCAGCCCCTTGCTCGCATCCAGAACCG
The DNA here is from genome assembly GCF_946479885.1 of uncultured Devosia sp. Next base: position 8,285 of record NZ_CAMLHM010000077.1, on the reverse strand, counting down.
AAAAAATCGTTCCGACAGTGACGTTTACGTCCAGATTTGAAGAGCCGTCCAGCGGGTCGGTCGCCACCATGAACCCACCCTGATTCTCGATGTGAACGGCTTCATCCAGCTCTTCGGAAACGAGAATCGAAATCTCGGGGTTTGCCCGTATGTGATTCAAAACAATGTCGTTTGAGATCACGTCGAGCGCCTTCTGCGCCTCGCCCTGCACGTTGGTATGCCCGGCCAGCCCGGTCTGCCCGGCAATTGGCGCCAGCCGCAGCACATCGGCGATCTCAGCGCTGGCCGCCGCCATGGTGCTGACAACCGACGCCAGCTTGGGGTCCACGGGTTGGGCAGCAAGCCAGTCGGAAAGCGTGGTCATGTTGAGCTCGGCGTTAGGGCAGGGTATTCCCACTGTCCCCATGCCGCTCCCCGGCACAAGGCAGACTTTGGCATAAGGCGCTACTTGCTCCACATGCCCCGCATCTGCGCGCCGATATCCATCTTCGCCGGAGCCGGCGACAATCCCTCGATATAGGCCGGCTTTACCGGGGGCCACAGAATGTCTTCGAACAGCGGCACCAGGCTGCGCGGAATGAATCGGGTTCGCTGTGCGTAAAGATGCTTGTCGCCATGCTTGTGCTGGTTGGTCACGAAAAACCGCTGCGGCACGATCAGGTTCAACTCGTCCCGCGCCCGCGTCATCGCCACATAGAGCAGCCGGCGCTCCTCCTCCAGCTCATGCGTCGAGCCGGTGCCCAGGTCAGATGGAATGCACCCATCCACCACATTGAGCACATGCACGGCCTTCCATTCCTGCCCCTTGGCCGAATGGATGGTCGACAGGATCAGATAGTCCTCGTCCAGCGACGGCACGCCCGATTGGTCGCTTGTCGCATCCGGCGGATCGAGCGTCAGTTCGGTTAGGAACCGCTCGCGGCTCGGATAGCCCGAAGCGATCTGTTCGAGCTGCAGAATGTCCTGCAGCCGCACGATGGCATCCTCATAAGCCTGTTCCATCAGCGGCTCATACCAGAGCCGGGCATAGCCCAGTTCCAGCGGCCAGCCCGCATCCTTGCGCGCCAGCCGACCGATCATTTCCACCAGCCCGGTCCAGCCCTCGGCGGCGCGTGGCGGCGGCGGAATCTCGCCCAGCGCCCAGATCGGGTCGGGCCCTGTCGCCATGGCGTCGAGCACCTTGCCCGCCGTCCCTGGCCCCACGCCCGGCAGCAATTGCAGCACGCGGAATCCCGCCACCCGGTCGCGCGGATTCTCCGCCCAGCGCAAAATCGCCAGCAGGTCCTTGATATGCGCCGCATCGAGGAACTTGAGCCCGCCGAACTTGACGAACGGGATATTCCGCCGCGTCAGCTCGATTTCCAGCGGTCCCGAATGGCTCGAGGTGCGGAACAGCACGGCCTGGTTCTTCAGTGTCGTGCCGCCCTCGCGGGCCTCCAGCACCTTGTGCACCACATAGCGCGCCTGGTCCGCCTCGTCGCGTACCGTCACCAGCAACGGCCTGGCGTCGGACTGTCGTTCGGTCCACAGGTTCTTGGTGAAGCGCTCGCTGGCCATATCGATGACGGCATTGGCCGCTGAAAGGATCGGCTGCGTCGAGCGGTAGTTGCGGTCGAGCGTGACGATATCGGCCGGCGGACTGAAGGTAGCCGGAAAGTCGAGGATATTGCGCACGGTCGCGGCCCGGAACGAATAGATCGACTGGGCGTCGTCCCCGACAACCGTCAACCCGCACCCATCTGGCCGCATCGCCAGCAGCACGCTCGCCTGCAACCGGTTGGTATCCTGATACTCATCGACGAGTACGTGGTCGAACCGTCCCGACACCTCGGCCGCAATATGGGGATCGGCCATCATGCCGGCCCAATAGAGCAGCAGGTCGTCGTAATCGAGCACGTTCTGCCGCTGCTTGGCTTCGACATAGGCGCCGAATAGCTGCCGTAGCTCGGCCGCCCACATGGCGCACCACGGAAACGTCTCCTTGAGCACTGTCTCCAGCTCCCCCTGGGCATTCACCACGCGCGAATAGATTGCCAGGCACGTCCCCTTGGTCGGAAACCGGCTCTTGGCCTCGCTCATCCCCAGCTCGTGCCGGACCAGGTTCATCAGGTCCGCCGAATCCTCGCGGTCATGGATGGTGAAAGCCGGATCGAGCCCGATCTGCGTCGCATGCTCGCGCAGTAGCCGCGCCCCGATGCCGTGAAAGGTCCCGGCCCAGTTGAGCGCATCGGTCAACACGCCCGAATTCTTGCCCAGCACCTGCGCCGCGATCCGCTCCACCCGCCGGCTCATTTCGCTGGCCGCCCGCCGCGAAAAGGTCATCAGCAATATGCGTCTTGGATCGGCGCCATTGACCATCAGATGTGCCACACGATGGGCCAATGTGTTGGTCTTGCCCGAACCAGCGCCCGCAATCACCAGCAGTGGCCCCGGCCGCTCCTGCCCAATGCCGTGCTCTACGGCCCGGCGCTGTTCCGGGTTAAGCGCATCGAGATAGTTGCGGCTGGCGAGCACGAATCGAGACCTTTGGAATGAACGTCCAAAAGAGGCTATTCTGCTTTTGTTCGCAATGGGTGAACGGGGCTCCCCCCGATCACACCTCCTGCGCCAGATCGGCCAACAACCCCGCCGCCACGCTGAGCCGCGACACGGTCAATGCCCCTTGGGTGAGCTCGGCCACGGCGGCTGCTGTCCGTCCGATTGCAGGCCGGGCCGTCCAACCCGCCAACCCCCCTTCCGTCTTGAGCACGTCCGCCGTCAGGTCGCGTTGCGCACGCATGACGTTGGCCAACGCCCGATCGAGTGCCATGCGGTCAAACCGATCGTTGAGCTGGATGCCGCGTCCTTGCTCGATGACCGGCCACAGATCAAAGGCCGCGAATACGCCGAAGAACGCCGCCGCACCGTCGCTGACCGGCACGCCCGAGCGCTCGCTGACCAGCACGATGTCGCTGGCATAGCTGAGCACCGACAGCTCGGCGATCCGCTGCGCCACAGCTTCCGGCACGCCCTTGCCCACCAGCTCCGCCGCCCGCTCGGCAACGCCTTGCGCCAGCGAGGCGGGCAGGGTGCTTCCCAGCATCGCCCTGAGCGCGGCGACGCCTGCCGCATGCCGTTCGACCAGGCCCGCCAGCCCCCTCGTCACGTCGGCATTGCGCAGGAACCACAGGCTCTCCTGCCGCAGCAGGTCCATGACCTCGGCATAGAGCGCCAGTTGCACCTCGCCGCGCACCGCACCATCCAACGCGTCGATCGCGCTGTTTAGCTCGGCCAATCCATAGACGTCGCGCGTGGCGGCATAGGCCAACGCGACCTCGCCGGGGCTGGCGCTGGTAGCTCCCGTCAGCTCGGTCACGAAGGCCGGGCCGCCACGATTGATCATCGCATTGGCCAGAACCGTCGCGATGACTTCGCGCTTCAGCCGATGCCCGGCCACGGCGTCGGGATAGGCCCCGCGCAGGGTTTCCGGGAAGTACCGATAGAGCTCGGCGGCGAGGTAACCATCGTCGACGCTCTTGCTGTCCAGCAGGTCGGCATAAAGTGTCAGCTTGGCATAGGCCAGGATCACTGCCAGCTCAGGCCGCATCAGCGCCTTGCCGGCCGCCGCCCGGGCATCCAGTGCTGCGTCGGTCGGCAGGAATTCCACCGCCCGATCGAGCAGCCCGCGCGCCTCCAACTGCTCGATGAGCTCGCGATGGTCGGGCAATTCGTTGAGGCCGGCGCGCTGCGCCAGTGAGATGGCTAGCCCCTGCATATAGTTGTTGCGCAGGCAGAGAGCCGCAACCTGGTCAGTCATCGTCACCAGGAAAGCGTTGCGGGCAGCAATGTCGAGCGTCCCGTCCGCCAGCAGCGGCGCCAGCGCGATCTTGATGTTGACCTCGAGGTCGGACGAGTTCACCCCCGCCGAATTGTCGATCGCGTCCGTGTTGATGCGTCCGCCGGCCAGCGCATACTCGATGCGTCCACGCTGCGTCACACCCAGATTAGCGCCTTCCCCCACCACCTTGGCGCGCAGGTCGCTGCCCGTGATGCGGATCGCATCATTGGCCCGGTCACCCACATCGGCATCGGTTTCGAGGGAACTCCGCACATAGGTCCCGATACCGCCGAACCACAGCAGGTCCACCTCCGCCTTGAGGATCGCCGTCATCACCTCTGCGGGTGTGGCATGATCGGCCTTGAGACCCAATGCGGCCTGCATCTCCAGCGTGAGCGCGATGGACTTGAGGTTGCGCGAAAAAATCCCGCCACCGGCCGAGATCAGGCCTTTGTCATAATCCTGCCAGCTCGACCGGGGCAGGGCGAACAGCCGCTGCCGTTCGGCGAGGCTGCGAGCCGGGTCGGGCTTGGGATCGATGAATATGTCGCGATGGTCAAACGCCGCCACCAGCCGGATTTCGGCGCTCAACAGCATGCCATTGCCGAACACGTCGCCGCTCATGTCGCCGACGCCGACCACCGTGAACGGTTCACGCTGGATATCGCGGTCCATCTCGCGAAAATGCCGCTTCACCGCCTCCCAGCCGCCGCGCGCCGTAATGCCCATCTTCTTGTGGTCATAGCCGGCCGAACCGCCCGAGGCGAAAGCATCGCCAAGCCAAAAGCCCCGCGACGTCGCAATGCCGTTGGCCGTGTCCGAGAAACTGGCAGTCCCCTTGTCTGCCGCGACCACCAGATAGGGATCGTCACCATCCCGCCGCACCACGTCTCGGGGCGGCGCCACGGCGCCGTCGATCAGGTTGTCGGTCACATCGAGCAGTGCGCCGATGAATATCTTGTAGGCGGCCACTCCCTCGGCGGCGAACGCTTCGCGCGCCATGCCCGGCACCAGCAGCTTGGGCACGAACCCACCCTTGGCGCCGACCGGCACGATAACGGCATTCTTCACCTGCTGCGCCTTGACCAGCCCCAGCACTTCGGTGCGGAAATCCTCCGGCCGGTCCGACCAGCGGATACCGCCGCGCGCAATGGCGCCAAACCGAAGATGGACCCCTTCCACCCGTGGTGAATAGACCGAAATCTCGCGATACGGCCGCGGCGCCGCCATACCGTCGACCTTGCCGCTGTCGAACTTGATCGCCAGCGCCGGCATGTGATTGCCTTCCGCGTCGTATTGGAAGGCATTGGTGCGCACCGAGGCGTCCACCAGGTTGAGGAAGCGCCGCACGATGGTGTCTTCGTCCAGCGACGCCATGGCATCCAGCGCCGCGCCGAGCGCCGCACGGGCTGCTCCGGCCTTGGCCTCCCGGTCGGTCTCCCGCGGGTCATGCAGCGCATTGAACAGGGCCACCAGCGCCGTGGCGGCCCCCGACTGGTTCACCAGCACCTGCGCGATATAGCGCTGCGAATAGGAAATCCCTATCTGCCGCAGATAGCGCGCCAGCGCCCGCAGCAGGGCTGTATCGTTCCAGGCGAGGCTGGTGCGGCTGACCAGCGCATTGAGCTGGTCGCTCTCCGCCAGTCCGTCCCACACCGCCAGCAGCCCCGCCTCGACGGCGGCGCCGCGCTCCTCCACGTCGAAGCCGCCATCCATCGGCTCCAGCACCATGTCGTGCAGATACCGCTCCACCCCGTCGCGCGGTACGATCGTATAGGTGCGCTCGTCGATCACCCGAAAGCCGAAGGCCTCCAGCATCGGCACGCGGTCGCTCAGTGGAATGGCACTTTCGCGGTGATAGAATTTGAGCCCTAGCGAGCCGTCCGTTCCCGTCCGCTCATAAAGCCGGATGGCCACGCCCGCCCCATCGCCCAGTCCACGCAGCACGTCGATATCTTCAAGCGCATCGCGCGCCGAATTGCGCGACTGATAGGCGGGCGAGAACGCCCCGCGGTAGTCGCTGATCGTGGCCGGGTCGATCGCCGCTGCTACCAGCATGTCGCCGAAATTCGAGGTCAGCGCGTTGACCCGGTCTTCCAGCTCCGTCCGGCTGGGCCGCGGCGTCGGTCCGGCCACGCGCCCGATGATCACATGCAGCCGCACCAGGTCCCCCTCGGGGAAATGCGGGTAGTAGGCCGAGATGCGGCCATCATAGACCTTGGCGAGATACTGCGTGATCCGCACCCGAGCGTCGCTGTCGTAGCGGTCGCGCGGCACATAGACCAGGATCGACACGAAATTGTCGAAGCGGTCGATGCGCGGCAGCACGCGCACCCGCGGCCGGTCGTAGAGGCCGGCAATCGTGGCCGTGAACTCGAACAGCTGGTCCGAGCCGATCTGGAACAGTTCGTCACGCGGATAGCTGTCGAGCGCGCTCAGCAGGGCACGTCCATCATGCCCGAGTGGATCCACGCCCGACTTGCGCATCACCTCGGCGATCTGTCGCCGGACGATCGGCACTTCGGTATGCGGCGTCGCCAGCGCCTGCGAGGTAAAGAGCCCGACGATGCGCAACTCGCCCCGCGCCGACCCGTCGGCGGCGTAGAGCTTGATGCCCACGTAATCCATGTGCACACGCCGGTGCACCCGCGCCCGCACATTGGCTTTGGTCACCAGCAGCGGCTCGTTCGACTCCATGAAGGCCCTGTGCTGCGGCGTCGATTCCACAAAGGTCGCGCCGCTTCGCAGCAGCTTGAAATCGGGATCGCGCAGAATACCCAGGCCACTCTCGGCCAATGGCTCCAGCCGGTCGCCCGCCAGCCGATACTCGCGCATGCCCAAAAAGGTGAAGTTGTGCTCAATCAGCCAGTCGAGAAAGCGCAGCGGCTCGTCCCGCTGTCCAACGACCCGTCCGAGGTCGCCGATGGCCAGCCGCAGCCGTTCCAGCATCGGCTGCCAGTCTCGCACCGCGTGGATGACCTCGGCCATCGCGGTCTCGATCTCGTGTCCCAGCGCCTCGATGTCGACGACCGGATCGCTGTGGATATGCAGCACGCTCATCGCTCGACCATTGGGCTGGCGCACCACCGGATGGGTGAAGAGCCGCACGGTGCCACCCGCCGCTCGTACCGCCGCCAGCGCGCTGTCGACGATGAAGGGCATGTCCGGCGATACGATATCGAGCACCAGTGGATCGCCCGCTCGTCGCGGCGGCGTGGCGGTCACCTGGCTGTCATTGCCCGCATGGGCGAGCAGGTGCAGGTAAGATTGCCGCAAAGTGGCTTCGAACTGCTCGGGCGCCTGCCGCTCCAGATCGTCGCCATCCGTCGCCAGGATCGCGGCCTTGAAGAACTGGGCAAACCCCGCTTCTTCCGTGTTCAATGCGTTCGCCCGGTCCAGCAAGGCCGGACGGTTCGATTGCGTCAGATCCATAATACGACTCCCCACTCGCGTCGTCAGTCTAGGCAGCCTGTGCTCGTCTGTCTGCCATCCCTTCGCACAATAGCCCGCCGCTCACGATGGCATGGTGACAGGGAAGCACGGCGCAACAGGATGGAATGAATTTGCGTCAAAGGGGATGTTTTCCGACTTCTGGCCATGTTTTTCTGGAACTTGTGGCGGTTGAAGCAATTTGTTTTCTTCGGCGCCCTCGGCAGGGCCTGCGCTCGCCTTGCGATACCCTAGTGATCTGGTAGTCTTTTCGTCATCAATCTCAGCGGGAGACAGAGATGAAGAATGCAACCAAATTCCTGGCCTACACCGCCCTTGCCGCGTCGCTGACGCTGGGCTTTTCGGTGACCGGCCACGCTCAGGACCGTAGCCTGATCAATGTCAGCTACGATCCAACCCGTGAACTCTACCAGCAGTTCAACGAAGCCTTCATCGCCCACTGGAAGGCCGAGAAGGGCGAGACCGTCACCATCGAGAATACCCATGGCGGCTCTGGTGCCCAGGCCCGTACCGTCATCGATGGCCTCGAAGCCGACGTGGTGACGCTGGCGCTCGAAAGCGACATCAACGCAATTTCCGACGCCAACCCGGCGCTGATCCCGGCGGACTGGCGCGGCACCTTCGAAAACAACAACGCCCCCTATACCTCGACCATCGTGTTCCTGGTCCGCAAGGGCAATCCCAAGGGCCTCGCCGACTGGGGCGATCTGATCAAGGACGGCGTCGAAGTCATCACGCCCAATCCCAAGACCTCGGGCGGCGCCCGCTGGAACCTGCTGGCCGCCTGGGCCTGGGCCAAGGCACAGCCCGGTGGCTCCGATGAAACCGCGCAAGCCTTCATCACCGATCTCTACAAGCACGTCCCCGTGCTCGATACCGGCGCTCGCGGCTCCACCACCACCTTCGTGCAGCGTGGCATCGGCGACGTTCTCCTTGCTTGGGAAAACGAGGCCTACCTCGCCCTTGAGGAACTCGGCCCCGACGCCTTCGATAAGATCGGAAGAGCGTCGTGTAGGGA
>NZ_CAMLHM010000076.1 GCF_946479885.1 uncultured Devosia sp. | reverse complement strand
CCACCTGCTCCATCACCTTGAGGTTGATCTCGAGCAGGTCGTCGCGGCTCATGCCCGGCTTGCGCGGCACGCCGGCGGTGACGATCACCACATCGGCCCCGGCAATGTCCTTGTATTCCGATGTTCCCTTGAGGGAAGCGGCCAGGCCCTGGGCCGGTGCCGACTGCGCGATATCAAGCGCCTTGCCCGGACCCACGCCTTCGACGACGTCGAACATGACGATGTCGCCGAGTTCCTTCTGCGCCGCCAGCAGGGCAAGTGTCCCGCCGATCTGACCCGAGCCGATAAGAGCGATCTTCTTGCGCGCCATAAGTCCTCATCCCAGACTGCGTTGAATTGGCGCACCTCTTAACCCTGTCGGTCCGGAGGGGCAAGTGAACCCTTCGTCTTAAAGCCGTTTTGGCCCTTGCTGATGGGCGAAGGGGTCGTGCCGGATGGGCATGTGGCCCCCTCCCTCTCCCCTTGAGGGAGAGGGTGACAATTCTGCGTTCAGCAGAATTGTCGGGTGAGGGGTTCTGCGCCGCCCCATGCTTCGACGCTCGCGGAGAACACGGAACCCCTCATCCGCCCTTCGGGCACCTTCTCCCTCAAGGGGAGAAGGAAGAGGAGGCTAGCCTTTCGCCGTTTCGCTCGGCGTATCCCGCAACGCCTTGCCCAAGTACTCCTCCGACTGCATCTCATCGAGCCGCGACACCGTGCGCTGGAATTCGAATGCCGTCTTGTCGTCCTTGCCCAGCTGCTCCAGCGGCGCCGCAAAGCTGGCGCCCAGCTTGACGCCCCGATCATAGAGATTGTCGATCAAGAGGATGAAGCGCTTGGCCGCGTCTGACCTGGTCCGGTCCATCTGCGGCACGTCGTCGATGATGATGGAATCGAACTGGTGCGAGATGCGCACGAAGTCGCGCGACCCCAGCGGCTTTTCGCAGAGATCGGCAAAGCCGAACCGCGCCGCGCCCATCGCCGCCAGCGGCACATGAATGTGCCGGCCGATGCTCTCGACCACATCAGGATGTCCCGGCTCGCCCCCGGTGATGCGCAGCCACAGCCGGTCCATCTCGGCGCGGACATCCGAGCCGGTGCCGAAGGCATAGACATGCTGCCCGGCAAACTTCATGCGCCGGTAGTCGCGCGCCGCCGGCAGGTCCTCGACCGTGCAGTACTGTTTGAGCAAATCGATGAACGGCAGGAACAGCTGCCGATTGAGCCCATCCTTGTAGAGCCCGTCCGGCGCCACGTTGGACGTCGCCACCAGCGTCACGCCCTGGGCGAAGAGCTTGTCGAACAGCCGATAGAGCAGCATGGCATTGGTGATGTCATGCACGTGGAACTCGTCGAGGCACAGCAACCGCAGGCCCGATTTGACGATAGGCTTGACCACCGCCTCCACCGGGTCGGCATCCTTGCCCTTCTTGCTCTTGCGAAACGCCGCCATGCCGGCATGCATCTCGTCCATGAACTCATGGAAATGCACCCGGCGCTTCTGCTTGATCGGCACAGCGGCAAAGAACAGGTCCATCAACATGGTCTTGCCGCGCCCCACCTCACCATGGAGATAGAGCCCGCGCACCGGCTCGGCCTTGTCGAACAGCTTGCCGAACAACCCCTTCGGCCGCTCGGCCACAACCCCCGCCAGCACGGCGTCGAGCAGCCCCGCCGCCTCCCGCTGCGCCGGATCCGCACTCAACACCCCACGCTCCGCCAGCTCCGCATAAGCGGCGGTGACGGGTCCGGTATTTTCGGATGAAGCGGTAGCCAGAGACAATTGGCTGAACTCGGGGCGTTTTCGGTCAAGCCGAGTCGAAAATGGTCGTCTTCGAGAACCGGAGCGGAGCGTACTTCAGTACGTGAGCACCGGAAGCGCAGAAGCCGGCCATTTGCAGGCCGGCTTCACCGAAAACTACCTGGACATGGAGATGGCCTGGCCGCCACCCATGGTACCGATATAGCGGCCTCCCGACGGGGCGAGGAAAGCAGCGATGTTGCCATTCTCATCGTAAAGCTGCAGCTGGCTGCCGACCTGCTGCCAGCCGGTCACCGAAGCGATCTGCGGCACGGTGCAACCGGGCGCCGACGCACGGTAATAGCTGGTGCCGGTCTTGGCCGTCATAGGCAGGTTGATGCGGCACGTCGCGGTGCCGGCAGCGACGTTCCAGGCGCCTTCGGGCCCGGTGCTCATGCCACCCGCCACCGGCTGGGCCAGCGGATCGAGCGACACGATGGACGGCGATGCGCCCGCCGTGGTGGTCGTCGCCGGCAGGGTGCCGGGCGTCGCCATGGCGGTCTGATTGGCGGGAACGCCACCCAGCACAGGCTGGCCGGAAAGGCCGGGTGCCGGCGTGCCGGTGGCGCCGATCGCAGGCAGGGTGCCCTGCTGCACGGTCGAATTGGGCACGGCCTGCAACTGCGCCGGGGCGCCGATGGTATTCAGGTTGGCCGTGTTGGACCCGGTGGACTGACATGCCGCCAGCACAACGGCGATTGCCGCCACGCCTACCGCGGACAACGATCCGCGCATCCAAACCGTCATGGGGTCTCGCTCCTGCCCTAAGGCTCAATAAAGGTTAACAGCTTGGCTGGCTTATAGCCAAAGGCTGCGCCGCGTTCAACCGCCCGGTCCGCTTGTGCACTAACGCCTGTCAATGTGGCGTTTTAGGGGTCGGATGCCGCCATTTCCTTTAACAGGTCCTGGGCCAGAACGGTTGCATCGCCGGCCTCATCTTCCGGAACCTGCACCGGCACGCCCTCTGGCCCGAACAGATTTGGCACGCCCGGCAGCCCGCCATCCCCCTGCTCCAGCGGGTTGAAGCCATAGGCCCGCAGCGCCACGACCAGTGCCCGCGCCTGCGACGGATTTTTGACATGAGCGATGATCTGGTAGGCCATGGGTCACTCCGCGACTGTCGGTCGATGTTGACCGCCGCCGCCGCCCGGGGCAAGCCCCATCGCCACCCGCGTCTTGCCAAGCCGTCGTCAAAGTGTAGCATTTGCGCTAAGCCGTCTCACCGCATGGTGATTTGCCGGCCCTGATGGCCAGCGCTTAGCTCCACGGACCCAAGCCTGCGCGGAGATCCGATGGGCGCCTATATCCTTCGTCGGCTGCTGCTCATGATCCCGACCGTGTTCGGCATCATGGCCATCTCTTTCGTCATCACCCAATTCGCCCCCGGCGGCCCGGTCGAGCAGGCGCTGGCGCAGATGTCCGGTCAGAATTCGTCCATGACCTCGCGCATCACCGGCGACGCGGCCGGCGATTTCGCCGCCCAGCCCGGCCAGGGCAACAAGTCCGCCTATCGCGGCAGCCAGGGCCTCTCGCCCGAGTTGGTGGCCCGCATCGAAAAGCAGTTCGGCTTCGACAAGCCCCCGCTCGAACGCTTCGGCATGATGCTGTGGAACTACCTGCGCTTCGACTTCGGCGAGAGCTATTACCGCGACATCTCGGTCATCGATCTCATCAAGGAGAAGATGCCGGTCTCGATCTCGCTGGGCCTGTGGATGACGCTGATCGCCTATGGCATCTCCATCCCCCTCGGCATCAGGAAGGCGGTGACCGACGGATCCCGCTTCGACGTCTGGACATCCACCGTCGTCATCATGGGCTACGCCATTCCAGGCTTTCTCATCGCCATCGCACTGGTGATTTTCTTCGCCAGCGGCAGCTTCTGGTCGATTTTCCCGCTGCGCGGCCTGACGTCGCCGGGCTTTGCCAGCTTCCCCTGGTGGCGGCAGATCCTGGACTATTTCTGGCACCTGGCCCTGCCCATCACCGCCATGGGCCTGGGCGCCTTCGCCACGACGACCCTGCTGACCAAGAACTCGTTCATCGATGAAATCGGCAAGCAATATGTCACCACCGCGCGCGCCAAGGGGCTCACCGAAAACCAGGTGCTCTACCGCCACGTCTTCCGCAATGCCATGATGCTGGTCATTGCCAGCTTTCCCGGCGCCTTCATCGGCGTCTTCTTCGGCGGCTCGCTGCTGATCGAAACCATTTTCTCGCTCGATGGCCTGGGCCTCCTCGGCTTCGAGTCGGTGTCCAACCGCGACTATCCGGTGGTGTTTGCCACGCTCTACGTCTTCAGCCTGCTCGGTCTCGTCGTCGCCCTGGTTTCCGACCTAGCCTATATGTGGGTCGATCCGCGCCTCGATTTCGAAAGCCGCGAAGTATGAGCGGGATGGCCAGCCAGGAGGCTGCCCTCACCGTGCCGCGCAAGCGCTTCCTGTCCCCGCTCAACCAGCGCCGGCTGGCCAACTTCCGCGCCAACCGTCGTGGCTACTGGTCATTGTGGATCTTTCTCGCCCTGTTCGTGCTCGCCCTGGGCTCCGAATTCATCGCCAATGACCGACCCATCATCGCCTCCTACAAGGGCGAGCTGCTGTTCCCGGCGGTGATCGACTATCCCGAATCCAAGTTCGGCGGCTTCTTCGCTACCACCAATTACCGCGACCCCTTCATTGCCTCGGAAATCGAGGCGAATGGCTGGACTGTCTGGCCACCCGTTCGCTTCAGCTACAATACCGTCGACGGCTACCAGCCCGGCTCCGGCGCCGTCCCGCCCAGCTGGCTGGTGAGCCGCGCGGAGGCCTGCGCGCGGTACCCATTGGGCGCGGACGATCCGACCTGCAACTGGGGCACCTACCACTGGCTGGGCACCGATGGCGAAGCTCATGACGTCCTGGCGCGCCTGCTCTACGGCGTGCGTATTTCGGTGCTGTTCGGCTTCACGCTGACCATCCTCTCCTCCATCGTCGGCCTGCTTGCCGGCGCCGTGCAGGGCTATTTCGGCGGCTGGGTCGACCTCATCTTCCAGCGCTTCATCGAGATCTGGAATTCGGTGCCGGCGCTCTATCTGCTGCTGATCGTCTCCAGCGTCATCGCCCCCAGCTTCTGGGTGCTGCTGGGCATCCTGCTGCTGTTCTCCTGGGTCTCGCTGGTCGGCATTGTCCGCGCCGAATTCCTGCGCGGGCGCAATTTCGAGTACATCGCGGCCGCACGGGCGCTGGGTGTCTCCAACCTGACCATCATGTTCCGCCATCTGCTGCCCAACGCCATGGTGGCGACCCTCACCTTCATGCCCTTCATTCTCTCGGGCTCGGTGGTGACGCTGACCTCGCTGGACCTGCTCGGCCTGGGCCTTGAAGTCGGCACGCCGTCGCTGGGCGACCTGCTGTTCCAGGGCAAGGAAAATCTGCAGGCGCCCTGGCTCGGTCTCACCGGCTTCTTCGCCATCGCCATCCTGATGACGCTCCTGGTCTTCATCGGCGAAGCCGTGCGCGACGCCTTCGATCCACGAAAGTCGACGGCATGACCGCCCCCCTCCTCTCCATCCGCGATCTCTCCGTCACCTTCGGCGCCAACGCAGCGGCGCGGCAGGTGTCCTTCGACATCGCCCCCGGCGAAACCGTGGCCCTGGTCGGCGAGAGCGGCTCGGGCAAGTCCGTCACCGCCCTTTCCGTACTCAAGCTGCTGCCGCCAAGCGCCCGGCTCTCCGGCCAGATCCTGTTCAAGGGTCGCGATCTCGTCACCGCGCCACCGGCCGAATTGCGCACCGTGCGCGGCAACGACATTTCCATGATCTTCCAGGAGCCGATGAGCTCGCTCAACCCGGTGCATACCGTCGAGCGTCAGGTCGGCGAGGTCCTCGCCATCCATCGCGGCTTGCGCGCCACCGCGGCGCGCAAGCGCACGCTCGAACTGCTCGATGCCGTCGGCATTCCCGATCCGGCCAGCCGCCTCGGCGCCTATCCGCACCAGTTGTCGGGCGGCCAGCGCCAGCGCGTCATGATCGCCATGGCACTGGCCAACGAGCCCGATCTGCTGATTGCCGACGAGCCCACCACCGCGCTTGACGTCACGGTGCAGGCGCAGATCCTGACCCTGCTCAAGGCGCTGCAGCGGCGCCTGGGCATGGCCATGCTGTTCATCACCCATGATCTGGGCATCGTCAAACGCATCGCCGACCGCGTCTGCATCATGACATCGGGCGAGATCGTCGAGACCGGCCCGGTGAGCCCCATCTTCGCCGCCCCGCAACATGCCTATACCAAACATCTGCTGGCCGCCGAGCCGCGGGGCAAGCCGCCCGCCTCCGATCCGTCCGCGCCCAGCATAGTGGACGTGTCCGATCTCAAGGTCTGGTTCCCCGTCAAGCGCGGCCTGCTCCGCCGCACCGTTGGCCACATCAAGGCCGTCGATGGCGTCGACCTCTCCATCCGGCGCGGCGAAACGCTCGGCGTGGTCGGCGAAAGCGGCTCGGGCAAATCGACGCTCGGCTACGCGTTGCTGCGCCTCCTGCCATCCAGCGGGCGCATCGTCGTGCTTGGCAACCAGTTGCAGGGGCGGTCGTGGAAAGCGATGCGCCCGCTGCGATCCGACCTGCAGATCGTGTTCCAGGACCCCTTCGGCTCGCTGAGCCCGCGCCTGTCGGTCGACCAGATCATCGGCGAAGGGCTGGCGGTCCATTTCCCCCAGATCAGCGCCGGCGAGCGCGACGCCAGGGTGGTCAAGGCGCTCGGGGAGGTCGGCCTCGAGCCCGCGACGCGCTTCCGCTATCCGCATGAATTCTCCGGCGGCCAGCGCCAGCGCATCGCCATCGCCCGCGCCATGGTGCTCGAACCCAAATTCGTTGTACTGGACGAACCAACCTCGGCGCTGGACGTGTCGATCCAGGCCCAGGTGGTGGATCTGCTGCGCGATATCCAGCAGCGCCACGGTTTGACCTATCTGTTCATTTCGCACGATCTCAAGGTGGTCCGGGCACTGGCCAACCGGCTGATCGTGATGCGCGACGGCCGTGTCGTCGAGCAGGGTGACGCCGCCGATATCTTCGCCGCCCCCCAGTCCGACTACACCAGGGCGCTCATGGCGGCGGCATTTAATGTCAGCGTCATCGCAGCGGAAAATCTTGGTCCGGCGCCCACTGTCACGCCCTGAAGTTTCCGCCTACTCTCGCCCCAAATGTTCTTGTGGAGCCGTCCGATGAAGTTCGCACCCCTCCTGGCCCTCGGCCTCATGCTCGCCCTGGTGGCGCCGACGCTGGGCCAGACCCAGACTGGCGTCTGGAGCCACGCCTTCTCCACCAATGGCGATCTGCCGAAATACCCGGCCGACTACGCCCATTTCGACTATGTCAACGTCGATGCCCCCAAGACGGGGATCGTCCGCATGGGCGAACTGGGCGGCTTTGACACCTTCAACCCCATCCTGCCCAAGGGCGAGGCCGCCGGCGGTCTTGGCCTCGTCTACGAAACCCTGATGACGCCCTCGCAGGACGAGGTGAACACCTATTATGGCCTGCTCGCCAAGGAACTGATGATCGCCCCCGACTATGGCGCGGTCACCTTCCGCATCGATCCCGCTGCAAAATGGCGCGATGGCGAGCCGGTGACCGCCGAGGACGTGGTCTGGTCCTTCGAAAAGCTCATCGAAATCAATCCGGACCGCAAACAATACTATGTCAACATCACCAAGGCCGAGGTGAGCGCCCCCGGCGAGGTCACCTTCACCTTCGACCAGACGGGCAATCGCGAATTGCCGCTTATCCTCGGTCAGTTGATCGTGCTGCCCAAGCACTGGTGGGAAGGCACCGACGCCGCCGGCAAACAGCGCAATATCGGCGAATCCACCCTCGAATCCCCGATGGGCTCCGGACCCTACGAACTCGAAAGCTTCGATGCCGGCCAGACCATCACCTACAAGCGCGACCCCGACTACTGGGGCATCAATCAGCCGACCCGCGTCGGCACCAACAATTTCGAAGAATACCAGATCGAGTATTTCCTCGACCTGACCGTCATGTTCGAGGCGTTCAAGGGCGACCAGTTCGATTGGTGGAGCGAGAACCAGGCGCGTCGCTGGGCCACTGCCTACGATTTTCCGGCGGTCACCGAGGGGCGCGTCATCAAGGAACTGTTCCCGCAGGACTATGCCGATAACGGCCTGATGGTCGCCTTCATCCCCAATCTGCGCCGCGAGAAGTTCCAGGACGAGCGGGTGCGCGAGGCCCTCAACTACGCCTTCGACTTCGAGGAACTCAACAACACCCTGTTCTTCAACCAGTATGAGCGGATCGACAGCTACTTCTATGGCCTGCCCTTCCGCTCCAGCGGCCTGCCGCAGGGCGAGGAGTTGGAAATCCTCAACTCGGTCAAGGATCTGGTGCCACCCTCGGTCTTCACCGAGCCCTATACCAACCCTGTCAGCGGCGATCCGGCCAAGCTGCGTGAAAACCTGCGCAAGGCGCTGACCCTGTTCAACGAGGCCGGCTATACTCTCGACGGTACCCGTCTGGTCGATGCCAATGGCGAACAGTTCAGCTTCGAAATCCTGCTCAACGGCCCGACCATCGAGCCTGTGGCGCAGAACCTGGTCACCAACCTCGCCCAGATCGGCGTGGCGGCAACCATCCGCTCGGTCGACAGCCCGCAATATATCAACCGCTCTCGCACGCACGATTACGACGTCATCTATAGCGGCTGGGCGCAGTCCTTCTCACCCGGCAACGAGCAGCGCTTCTTCTTTGGTTCTTCCACCGCCGATGAAGAGGGCACGCAGAATTATGCCGGCATCGCCGATCCCGGGATCGATGCCCTGATCGACAAGCTGATCGTCGCCGACGACCGCACTACCCAGGAAGCAACGGTCATGGCGCTCGACCGTGTGTTGCTGCACCACCACTACGTGATCCCCAGCTACACCCTGCGCAATTCCCGCATCGCCCGCTGGGATCGCTTCAGTCACCCCGACCCCCTCCCCGAATTCAGCTCGGGCTTCCCCACGCTGTGGTGGTGGGACGCGGAAAAAGCGGCAAAGACCGGCGGCGCGGGCCAGTAAAACGGCGAGACCCTCTTCCCCTCTCCCCTTGAGGGAGAGGGACGACCTGACGCGTTCAGCGGAAGGTCAGGGTGAGGGGTTCTGCGTCATCCCATGCTTCGCACTCGCAGATGGCGCATAACCCCTCATCCGCCCTTCGGGCACCTTCTCCCTCAAGGGGAGAAGGTGACGACCGAGCTCTCAGTCAGACCTTCTCCACTTTGCGGGAGAAGGTGGCGCGCAGCGCCGGATGAGGGGTATGCCGAGCGACCAGGTTACGCAGCGCCCTCAATAGTCCTTCTCGTAAAACACGCCCAGGCTCGAATTCCCGTCCTGCCCGGCAGCGCCCGTGACCTTGAGATCCTGCGTCACATCGAGGTTGATCGTCACCTTGCTCTGCCCGCCGGCGCCGGCCTGCACCCCCAGATACACATTGTCCTGGATATAGGTGCCAGCCTGCACGGCGACATTGCCCTTGTCGTCGGTGACGATATCGAGATCGGCAAGACCGGCGGCGCCGCGCAGGCTGTCCACCAGCCCGTTGCCGCCACCGCCCACCAGTTCGGCCGCGGCACCCGCCAGCTTGGCCAGTTGCAGCGGCGACAGCTCGCCCATAGACCGGTTGAAGATCAGTCGGCTCAGCACTTCGTCCTGCGGCAGCATCGGGCTCGAGGTGAAACTCACATTGATATCGGATGCCCGGCCCGAAACCGTGACGAACACGGTAATGCCTTCGCCTTCTGTCCGCGCCACTAGGTTCAGGAACGGGTCGAGGTCGCCCACCAGCGTCACCGTGCCGCTCTCGAACGTTACCCGCTGCCCCAGGATCGCCAGCCGCCCGCGATTGAGCGAGAACCCGCCCACCGGCTGGATATTGTTGATGGGCCCAGTGAGCCGCACCGAGCCGCCCACTTCCGCATCGAGCCCGCGGCCACGAATGAATATCTGGTTGGGCGCGCTGACATTGATGTCCAGCAGCAGCCCCGCCGGCCGCGTCTGCGGGATGGGTGCGCCAGTCCGGTCGTCGATCTTGGCCCGCTGCAGTGTCTGCTCCACCGCGGGTGGCGTATTGATGTGGTCGACATCGATCAACTGCGCCCCGCCGCCGAAATTCTCCGGCACCGTGATGTTGGCTTCCTCGACGAACACGTCGCCGGCCAGCAGCGGCGAGCCGGTGAGATTGCCCGTCAGCGCCAGATTGCCCGAGAGCGTCGCCACGAAAAGGTTGCCATCGGCATAACGCGCCGAATTGAGCGCGAGCCGCACATTGGCCGGGATGCCGCCACTGAGCCCCACCGAACCCGATGCACTGACCGAGCCGCCCGTCGCCAGATTGCCCGACAGGTTGTCGATGACGAGATTGCTGCCCTCAAGGCTCGCCGAGCCGCTGATGCCCTGCAGCCGCAGATTGAGTTCCGGGTCGACATACCCCGCGCCGCTGGTCGAAACCCGCCCGCCAAACTGCGGGCTGGCCAGGCTGCCGCTGACCCGCGCATCCAGCGTCACCACGCCGCTCAGCTGCCCACCCCGGTCGGCGACGAACCGATTGGCCAGCACCAGTGGCGCCGATCCCGTCACGGCCACATTGAGCCCGCCGCCGTCGAGCGGCACCGTACCCGAGCCGCGCAGCGTCAAGCCACCATTGCCATTGGCCGACAGGGCCGAGAGGCTGACCGTGCCATCACGGAATGTCCCGCTCGCGGTTGCGTCCAGCGGCGCGATGCCGAAATCGCGGATCGCCGCCGCATTGATGCCCGTCGCCCGCGCCTGGAAGCTGACCTGCGGATTGCTGCCCGTGCCGGTAATGCTGGCCCGGCCATTGATTGTGCCGGCAAGGCCCAGATCCGGCGCCACCGCATTGGCGATCGAAAGCGGCAGCGCGTTGATCTCGAGATCGATACCCAGCGTCTCGCCAGCCGACCCTGTGGCCGTGATCGAGCCCGACCCGACATCGAACCGCACCGCATCGAGCGCCACTGTCGATCCGCTGACCTGCACCACCGTCGGCCGCGCCAGCCGCGCCGAAAGCTGGCCCTGCTGCAACTGCGCCCGATCCACCGCCAGCCGATAGCCTTGATCCACCGGCGTCAGCGAACCCGCAATGTCGATATCCGTCCCGGTCGCCAGCGCAGCTTGCGCATCGAACGCCGTGGTCTGGCCCGTCTGCGTCGCCGTCGCCGACAGGGTCCTGATCTCGACACCGGCAGCCGACACGTCGCTGGCATTGGCTGCGCCATCGATGACAGGCACGCCAAACAGGTCGGCCACATCAGCGTTGACGTCGGCCGCACCCACCCGGATGTCGTTGACCGCAAAATCCCGGATATCGCCGCGCAGCGTCGCGCCCTGCTTGCCCTCGACCGGTGCCAGCGTCACCTCGGCATTGACAGACCCCGTCGCATCCAGCAGCGCCAGCGCCGCCGGCACGGACACATCAGGCGACACAACGCTCAACCCGCCATTCATCAGCCCCGTCAGCACCACCCGCGACACGCCGCCAGTGATCCGCGTCCCCGCCGCCTGGAAGTCGATATTGGCCAGTGCCTGCTCGCTTTCGGTCACGCTGAGGTCGGCCGCAAGCGTGGTCCGATACCCATCCAGCGCCGCTGCGCCCGAAATATTGCCGTCCAGCCGGTCGACATTGTAGCGCCCGTCAAAGCTCAGCGCGCCCTCGCGAAGCTGGCGCCCCGCCAGCGTGCCGCTGGCCACCGTCGCATCGAGATCGAGGTCGATGACGCTGTCCTGCCCCTTGGCCGTGCCGACCACCTTGAGCGCGCCGCTCGCCTCTTCCGACAGCAGCGCCAGATCGCTCAGGTCGAGGTTGAAAGTGAAATCGGCCAGGGCATTCGAATAGGTGCCGTCGGCCAGCAGCTGCACCTGCCCATTGGCGATGCGGAAATTCTCCGCCGTCAGCCCCGCCTCGGTGCGCGCCACCCGGCCAGAAAGTTCGACGCTGCCTGCCAGCAAACCGTCAGCTATCTGGTCGCCAATGGCCAGGTTGCTGCCCGTGCCATCCAGCGTCAGGTCGAACCCGCCGCTCAGCGGCATGATGGCGCCACTTGCCTTGAGCGACAGACCGCCCGCCAGGTCGCGCCCCGCCAGCCCGGAGAATGGCGCAATGCTGGACGTCTCCAGCGCCACATCGCCGTTGAAATCGAAGCCATCCAGCTGGCCCTTTAGCGCCGCCGTCAACGCCTGCCCGGCCACCCGGAACTCGGCCAGTTGCACTGGCTCGCCCGCATTCCATAGCCCGGCAATGCCGATGCCGATGCTGTCGCCCAGCGCTGCTTCGATCTCCTCCGAGCCCGAAATGCCCGACAGCGTACCGTCCCCGTTGAAGGTCAGCCGGCGCGCCGTCGGATCGCTGAGATTCGCCGCCACGCCGCCCAGCGTCAGCGCCAGCGTGTCGGCGGCAAAGCCCGTGGTTTCGAAGCCGGCCATATCCAGCGTGGCCGTCCAGTTCTCTTCCGCCTCGCCGCCAAAGCCGATGGCCACCTGCGCCGAACCGACGCGCGTCGCATTGCCCGGCACCGGCAGCGTCACCTGCCCACCCGCGGGGTCGGCGATGACGGCGTTGAGGTCGAGCGATTTGAGGAAATTGTCCGGCGTCGTCTCCGCCGCTGCTTCCAGTGACAGCTGCCCACCGGTCAGCCGCAGCCCGGTGATGGACATGCCGCCCTGCGAATGGATCAGCGCATTGGCGGTCAGCGCCGTTTCGCTGCCGAAAAACGGCCGATAGGGCTCGGCAATCAGCGTCGCCAGCGGCCCGCGCAGGTCCGCGGCAACCGCGATGCCATCGGCCTGCTGATTCACCGTCGCCACGCCCGCCAGCGCCGTCTGCCCATTGGCCTGCAATGTCAGGTCCGTACGCAGATCGGTCACGGGCCCGCTGCCCTTGAGGGTCAGCGTCACCGCCGGGCGGTTCTCGATATTGAGCAGGTTGGCGATGACGCCATCCTCGGGCTCCACCAGCGACAGGCCGAGATCAATCGTGCTGTCCGCATTGGCATATTTCACATCGAGATCGAGCGTACCGCCCGGGCCATCGAGCCTGACAATGTCGAGATTGGCATCGAGATTGCCGCCATCGAGCGTCATGGCGCCGGCCAGCGATATCTCGGAGCCCAGTCCGAACACGCCCTCGCCGAACGTCACCTTGGGAATGCTGAGCTGTTCGAGAATGACAGCCACCGGCAGCTGCGGCACCTGCAACCCGCCGCCCGCCTCAGGCGGCGGCAGGTCCACCGCCCCTTCGACCGGTATGGCGTTGCGGATGTATTCGATCGAGTCAGCGGTCAGCGACCGTACTTCGAGCCGACCGGCAAACAGCGCCGCCTGGTTCCAGTTCAGCCGCGCATTGTTCACCCGCAGCCAGACGCCATTGGCATCGGAAATGGTGATCTCGCGGATCGCCACATCCGAGCCCAGCGCGCCCTCGATATTGCTCAGCCTGATCTGGCGTTCGGGCGTGGACAGCCGGTCTTGGACGAAATTGGTCAGCCAGTCCTTCTGCTCTTCATTGCCCATGGTCAGCACTTCGATGCCAGGGTCCGGCACCGCGGCATCCTGCGCCAGCGCAGGCGCGGCCACGCCGAAGAGGCAAAGCATCGCAAAGGCAAGACGCCTGGTTTTGGAGAGCATGGTGGCCATCAGAATGCCTGCCCTATGCCGACATAAAGCGCATAATCGGGGTCGCCCGCCCGCTTGTTGAGCGGCACGGCGAAATCGAGCCGCAAGGGTCCAAGGCCGGTATAGTAGCGCACGCCCACACCCGCCCCGACCCGCAGGTCGGTCAAGGCCGGAAACACGTCGGCCGCCACATAGCCGCCATCGAGGAAGCCGACCACACCGATATCGTCGGTCACCTTGGCCCGCGCCTCGATCGAGCCCTCAAGCAGATAGCGCCCGCCGGTGATCACCCCGGCGCCATTGTCCACCCCGATGGATTTGAACGCATAGCCGCGCACCGAGCCGCCGCCGCCCGCAAAGAACAGCTTGTCGGGCGGAATTTCCGCCAGGCTCGGCCCGAGCACGAGGCCCGCCTTGAGCCGCCCGGCCAGCACGAACGGATCGTCCTCGCCAAAGCCGAAATAGGTGCGCCCCTCCACCGTCAGCTTGGCCGCGGCATTGCCGTAGTTGAGTTCGTAGAACGGCTCGAGATTGACCTGGCCAAACCAGCCGCGGCTGGGGTCCACTTTGTCATTGCGGAAATCCAGCGTCGCCCCGGCATAAAGGCCGACCGTCTTGAAGTCGCGCGTGCCGAACACATCGTCGAAGCGGTTGATCTCGAACTGCGCCCCGCCCTCGAACGTGATCTGATCCGACAGGATATGCGTCAACCCTACCCGTCCGCTCGCCGAGGTTTCGGTGAAGGTCGGGTAGATCGTCCGCTCGGCCGACACCGCGGCGACCAGATCGGTATCCGGCGTGAAAATGCCCGGCTTGGTGAAGGTGCCGCCAGATCGGAAGAGCACACGTCTGAACTCCAGTCACTATTCCGGAGCTCGT
>NZ_CAMLHM010000075.1 GCF_946479885.1 uncultured Devosia sp. | reverse complement strand
GGTCGTCTTGCTCCCGCCTCCGTCTCCCCCCCCCCCCACCCTGGCCCCCCCCCCCCGGCGGTGGGGGGGTGGGGGGGGGGGCCCCGGGGGGGGGGGGGGGCCCCTTTTCTGGCCTCGGCGCTTGGGGAAGGCCCCCTCACCCGACCCAAGAGGGTCGACCTCTCCCCCGAAGGGAGAGGTGAAGAAAAGAAAAGGCCCGCTTCCAAAGAAGCGGGCCAGAGAGCCACACGGATCGCGAGGGAGGGCGGGCCGCGGGTAAGAGGTTGATCGTGGAGTGCGGCCCGTGCAGTTTTGCGAGTGGGAAGCCTCTGTGGCGGGCCAAGAGGGACACGAGCCGCACGCCACGATCAACGGGGCCCGGGCGGCGCGAACGCCGCCCGGAAAGTCAATCTTAGTTGTAGGCGCGTTCGCCATGGCTCGAGAGATCGAGACCATCGCTCTCGCTCGATTCGGGGACGCGGGCGCCGCCGAAGATGGCCTTGACGATGAACATGGCAACCAGCGCGACCACACCCGACCAGACCACGGCGATAGCCACGGCGGTGAGCTGGATCATGAACTGGCCGCCGATCGAGTAGGCAGCGGCATCGCCCAGCGGGTAACCACCCAGGCCCGGCGCGGCAACGATGGCGGTGCCGAGGGCGCCGACGATACCGCCAACACCATGGATACCGAACACGTCGAGGCTGTCGTCATACTTGAGCATCGGCTTGAGGTTCACGACCGCCCACAGGCAGACGATACCAGCAACAGCGCCGAGCACGATGGCGCCACCGATACCGGCAAAGCCGGCAGCCGGGGTGATGGCCACGAGGCCGGCAACAGCGCCGGAGACAGCACCCAGGGCCGAAGCATGGCCGCGGGTGACCTTTTCGCCGATGGCCCAGGCCAGAGCCGCAGCGGACGGCGCCAGGATGGTGTTGATCAGGGCGACAGCGGTCAGCGAATTGGCTTCGAGGTTGGAGCCGGCGTTGAAGCCGAACCAGCCAAACCACAGCATGCCGGCGCCAACAAAGG
Organism: uncultured Devosia sp.; assembly: GCF_946479885.1. The sequence goes on along the minus strand of NZ_CAMLHM010000075.1, from coordinate 14,209 downwards.
TCCAGACCAGGTTATGGGGAGCGATCGGCTCCTTCATGTAGCCCAGGCGCGGGCCAAGCACGATGGCAGCGACCAGGGCGGCCACACCGGAGTTGATGTGAACCACGGTGCCGCCGGCAAAGTCATAGGCACCCATGCCGAACAGCAGGCCGGGGCCGGCCCAGACCATGTGGGCGATCGGCAGGTAGGAGAAGGTGAACCAGATGGCCAGGAACGTCAGCAGCGCGCCGAACTTCATGCGCTCGGCGATGCCGCCGACGATGAGGGTCGAGGTGATGCAGGCGAAGGTCAGCTGGAAGGCCACGAAGACCATTTCGGGCAGCTGGAAACCGGCCGAGAAAGTGGCAGCGGTAGATTCAAGCGTGACACCGGACAGGAAGAACTTGGAGAAGTCGCCGATGAAGGCCGAGAGGCCACCTTCGGTCGGGCCGGCAAAAGCCAGCGAATAGCCATAGGCAACCCAGAGGATAGCGATCAGCGAGAAGCCGAGGAACACCTGGGTCAGGACCGACAGGATGTTCTTGGCGCGCACCAGGCCACCATAGAACAGGGCCAGGCCCGGCACGGTCATGAAGATCACGACCATGGTGCAGACCATCATCCAGGCGGTATCGCCCTTGTCGATGACCGGCACGACTTCGGCGACAGCTTCCGCGGCGGGGGCGGCAGCGTCCTGGGCGAATGCCGGCAGGGCCAGCAGGAGGGAGGCCAGTGCGACGCTCCCCAGAATCTTTGACGTCTTCATCTTTTTCTCCCGAGGACGCTTAGAGGGCAGCCGCGCCGGTTTCACCGGTACGGATACGGGTGACGGCGAGCAGATCGAGCACGAAAATCTTGCCGTCACCGATGCGGCCCGTCTGGGCACTGTCACGGATGGCGGTGCTGACGGCGTCGGCGAGCGCGTCATCGACGGCGATCTCGACCTTGAGCTTGGGCAGGAAGTGCACGGCATATTCGGTGCCGCGATAGATTTCCGAATGCCCCTTCTGGCGGCCATAACCCTTCACCTCGGTCACGGTCATGCCGTGGACGTCGAGGGAGTTGAGAGCCTGGCGAACCTCTTCGAGGCGTGATGGCTTGATAATTGCGATCACCAGTTTCATGTGAGCCCCTTTGCGCTTGGCGCTTGTCTGGAATGGCCAAGTAGACTCAAGCGCCGTGCCAATTGGCCAGCCCGGTGAAATTTCCCGCATATTCAATGAGTTAACGATTTTGTAAGCAGCAGCCGGCCTGTGGCGCAGCCAAGTTGCCCAATTGTTGTGCAATTCTGGGGCCGTTTGAACAAATTTGAAGCAGCACCGCGGCGATCCGCGCGCTTGCGCAAAACGGCGGCAGGGCCACAATGGGGCCAAGGAGATGCAGATGAGCGAGCAAGCCTATGATGTGCTGATCGTCGGCGGTGGCCCGGTGGGGCTGACCCTGGCATTGGCGCTGGTGCAATCAGCCAGGGGCATCCGGGTTGGCCTGGTCGACCGACGCCCGCTATCGGTGCCGCGCGATGCGCGCGCCTCGGCGATCGCCGCAGGCGTGCGGCGGGTCTTTGAGGCGCTGGGCGTCTGGCCCGGCATGGCGGCGGCGGCGCAGCCGATAACCCGCATGCGCATCACCGATTCGGGCCAGGGCGACATTTCCCGGCCGCTATTCCTGACCTTCGATGGCGATATCGCGCCCGGGGAGGCGTTTGCCCATATGGTGCCCAACAGCGTCAGCGCGCAGGTCCTGCTCGATGCGGTGGCTGACCAGATCACGGTCATCGCCCCGGCCGTGGTCACCGGCTACACGGTCGAGGGTGACGTGGCCCGCCTGGCGCTGGACGATGGCCGCGTGCTCGCCGCGCCGCTGCTGGTTGCCGCCGATGGCGGTCAATCTGCCCTGCGCGGCATGGCCGGGATCGGCGTCATCGCGCATGACTATGAGCAGACGGGCCTCGTCACCACCATTGGCCATGAACTGCCGCATGACGGGGTGGCCTACGAACATTTCCGCCCCGCCGGTCCCTTTGCCAGTCTGCCGCTGCCGGGCAATCGGTCCTCATTGGTGTGGACCGAAAGCCGGGAGGCGGCGCCGCGATTCCTCGCCATGGAACCGGCTGAACTTGCCGGCGCGATCGAAGCGGTGATGGGTTCGACGCTGGGCGCGGTGACGGTGGAGGAAAAGCTGATGGGCTTTCCGCTCCGGATGCAGATCGCGCGCGACTTCGTTGCCCCGCGGCTGGCGCTGGTGGGCGATGCTGCCCATGTGGTGCACCCCATTGCCGGGCAAGGGCTCAATCTGGGCCTCAAGGATGTGGCGGCGCTGGCCGAGGTGGTGATCGAGGCCATCCGGCTCGGGCTCGACCATGGCGGCGAGGATGTGCTGGGCCGCTACCAGAGCTGGCGCCGGCTCGATACATCAAGCATGGCGGCCATGACCGACGGGCTCAACCGGCTCTTTTCCAACGATGTCGCGCCGGTGCGGGCGCTGCGCGATTTCGGTCTCGGCCTGGTGGATCGGGCTGGGCCGATCAAATCGGCGCTGATCCGCACTGCCTCGGGCGTCTCCTCGAGCGGTCCCCGGCTGCTGAGCGGCCTGCCGATCTGAGCCATGGTGCGCTTTGACTCCAGCGCGATGTGGCGAGCTGAGTACGACCGGGAGGAGCGCCTGCTGCACATCTGGTTCACGGGTGACGACAGGCCCTATGGCTATCGCGACGTGCCCGAGGACGTGTTCGAGGCGCTGTGCGCGGCTGATTCGCAGGGCCGCTATTTCGCCGCCCATATCCGCGATCGCTACGAGGTCATTCCACCCGTCTGATGCGTGTCCAGGAGGCTAGCTTTCGTCATCCTTGAGCTCGGGGAGCTGCCGCAGGGCTTCCGGCTCCACCGTGCGGGCCTCTTCGAGGCTGAGCAAGGGCACGCCGTTGACGATGGGGAAGGCGAGGCGCGCGGCCACCGAAACCAGTTCCGTGCGGTCGGCGGAGAGCACCAGCCTGGTCTTGGTCAGCGGGCAAACCAGCATCTCGAGCGTTTTCACGTCCAGGATATGACGCGGATTGACGGCCGGGACCTGGCTCATAATCAGTTCAGCGGCGCCGCGCCGCCGCTGCCGCCGCGGGCGATTTCGTATTCGGTCATGGCGATCAGCGTCTCGGCGCGCTGCTCGAGGGTCTGCGCCTCGAGCAGAACCTGCTTTTCGGCCGGGCCATAGGGCCCCACCATGCAGCAGAAATTGACCAGGTCCGCCGTGCCGGTGCGTTCAATCTCGTCCCAGTTGAGTTCGATGCTGGCGAATTCGGCATAGTCGCGCATCATCTTGACGAAGCGCTCGCGATCTACCGCTTCCTCGCCGAAATCGCGGGTGAAATCGGTGACAAAGTCGTCGGCCGAAATCACGCCCTGCCGATAGGGCGTCATGACCGTGAGCTCATGCATCAGGCGGAAGCGCGAGACGCCTTCGAGGATGATGAAGTAACGCCCTTCGCCGCTTTCTTCGAAATGGGTCAGCCGCCCAAGGCAGCCGATGGACTGCAGCGGGCTGCGCCCCTTGGGGCTTTCCTCGGATGTGTCCTCGGGCTGGATCAGCCCGATCAGCCGATCGCCGCGCAGGGCGGCGTCGACCATTTCGATATAGCGCGGCTCGAAGATATTGAGCGGCCGGTGCGAGAAGGGCAGCAGCAAGGCCCCGCTGAGCGGGAAGATCGGCACCGATTTGGGCAGGTCGGCCGGGGATACGGGGCGCTTGAGCATAGTCTGTCCCTCTTACGAGAACAGGGCAGCCGACAGCATGCGGCGGCCTCTGAGGGTTGCCGGATCGCGCGGGCCCCAGGCGTCGAAGAATTCGAGCAGCTTCTTGCGGGCGCCATCCTCATTCCAGGTGCGGTCACGCTTGAAGATGGCGACCAGCGCCTCGGCCGCCTCGACCTTGCTGCCTTCGGCATTGAGCGCCAGCGCCAGGTCGTAACGCGCCTGGTGATTGTCCGGATCGGCGGCGACGGCGGCTTCGAGCGCCGCGGTTTCGCTGAGATTGGCGGCTTCACCCAAAAGGCGAATCGAATTGACCAGCGCCGTATAGGCGTCGCCCTTGCGTTCGGCTTCGGGCAGCATGTCGAGTGTGGCCTGGGCCTGCTCGGCTTCGCCGGCCGCCATATAGACGCGGGCAAGCCCGATCAGGGACGCGGCATGGTCGGGCTGGTGCTGCAGCACCATGCCGAAAATCTGCGCGGCGCGGCCAAGATCTCCCGCGGCCAGCGCCTGCTCGGCGGCGGCGACGGCCTCCGAAATCTGGGCTTCCATCGAGCCCTCGGCGGGCTGCGGCGCCGGGGCGCCCGAAATGACGCGCTCGGCGAAGCGGCGCACTTCGCCCTCCGGCATCGCACCCATGAAGCCATCCACCGGGCGACCGCCGGCAAAGGCGAACACCGCCGGAATCGACTGCACGCCAAGCTGGCCGGCAATCTGGGGGTGCTCGTCGATATTGATCTTGATGAGCCGAATCGCGCCGGCCTTCTCGTTGACCACCTTTTCAAGCGCCGGCGTCAGCTGGCGGCAGGGGCCGCACCAGGGCGCCCAGAAATCGACCAGCACCGGCTGCTCGAGGGACGCATCGATCACGTCGGCCTTGAAAGCCTGATCGCTCGAATCCTTGATCAGCGCTCCGGCCGGGATGGTGGACTGGGGGGCAGCGGCGACGCCGTTGAACGGAGTGGACATGACGGAAACAAGGCCCTTCAGACACTAGCAAACTGGGATATTCGCGGACCTTCTTGCGCCCGCAAACGGTGATGTGACAAGCCCCTCAATCCACAAGACGACGACAAGATGATGGCCGCGCCAAATTGTGGGTTGCAATCGGACAAGTGATTGGGCATATAGGCGCGCGTCGCCGGACTGCCAAGGCAAGCCGGAGACAACGGAGCGCGGGTGTAGCTCAGGGGTAGAGCATAACCTTGCCAAGGTTAGGGTCGTGGGTTCGAATCCCATCGCCCGCTCCAATCTTCCCAAAAGGAAGAAACGATCAAAAGGCCGGACCTAGTGTCCGGCCTTTCGTTTTTCTGGCTCAGGGCAAAGTGTGCCCGGCGGTGCGGAACAGGCGGTACCATTCCTCGCGGGTCAGCTGCACGTCCGAGCCGGCCGCAGACTCCTTGACGCGACCCGGATTGGTGGTGCCGAGCACGACCTGGATATTGGCCGGGTGCCTGACGATCCAGGCCACGGCGATGCCCGTCGGGGTCACGCCATACTTGGCCGCGAGGTCGTCGATGGCGGCATTGAGCTCGGGATAGGCCTTGTCGCCGAGGAAGATGCCATCGAAGAAGCCCTTCTGGAACGGCGACCAGGCCTGCAGCATCATCTTGTTGAGGCGCGAGTAATCCAGCAGACCGACATCGCGGGAAATGGACTGGTCGAGCCCGGCCATATTGGCGGCGACACCCTGCGCAAAGAGCGGCGCATGGGTAATCGACAATTGCACCTGGTTGGCGACCAGGGGTTGTTTCACCGCGCTCTTGAGCAGTTCGATCTGCCCGGGCGTGTGGTTGGAGACGCCGAAATGGCGCACCTTGCCTGAGGCAGCGATCTGCTCGAAGGCATCCGCGACCTCCTCCGGCTCCACCAGCGTATCGGGGCGGTGCAGCAGCAGCAGATCGAGATAGTCGGTCTTGAGCGCGGCCAGCGAGCCATCGACCGTGGCGAGGATGTGCTCTTTGGAGAAATCGAAGTAACCCTTGCGGATGCCCACCTTGGACTGGATCACCACGTCTTCGCGCTGGGCCGGGGTCAGCGTGACCGCCTCGCCGAAGCGTTTTTCGCAGAGGTGGCGCTCGCCGCCATAGATGTCGGCGTGATCGAAGACGTTGACGCCGGCATCGCGGGCGGTGCCGACCAGGGTGGCAATTTCGGCATTGCTCATCTTGGGAATGCGCATCAGGCCGAGCACGACGCTGGATACGGTACGGCTGGTATGGGGGAGCGTGTAGGTTTTCACGGTGTTATCCTTGGGCGAATCCTTGGCGAAGAGGATACCCCCTCCCAACCTCCCCCTGATAGGGGGAGGAGCGCGTCCGCCGCTTGTCAAAAATCCCGCCACAAGCGAGATCTGTTCCTCCCCCTGTTCAAGGGGAGGCTAGGTGGGGGTACTCTTCTGTAGACCCAGAAACCCCGTCAGCTCGCGCGCCGCGGCGGCCCCTGCCCGGTTGGCGCCGATGGTCGAGGCCGATGGTCCATAGCCCACCAGATGCACGCGCGGATCGCGGGCGACCTGGGTTGCCAGCCGCCCGGTCATGGTGATGCCGCCGCTTTCTTCCCGCAGCAGCAGCGGGGCCAGGTGATCGAGCGCGCTGCGGAAGCCGGTGCACCAGAGAATCACGTCGACATCGAGTGTCCGGCCATCGGCCCAGCGCACGCCCGATGGCGTGATCTCGGAAAACATGTCCTGCCGCTCGAGCACGCCGCGTTCGCGCATCGCCATAATGGCAGGTGTCAGCGGCAGGCCGGTGACGGAAACCACCGAATTGGGCGGCAGGCCGGCCCGCACCCGATCTTCCACCAGCTTCACGGCGGCGCGGCCCGCTTCCTGGTCGAAGGGACCCTCGCGGAAGCGGGGCGGGGTGCGCGTCACCCAACTGGTGCGGGTGACCGCTGAAATCTGGTCAAGCAGCTGGATCGCCGAAATGCCGCCGCCAACGATGAGCACGTGCTGGCCGGCGAAATCCTCGGCCGCGTGGAATTGCTGGGTATGCAACTGGCGGCCGCGGAAACTCTCGCGGCCTGGATAGTCGGGAATGAACGGCTTTTCCCACGTGCCTGACGCATTGATGATGCCCCGGGCGGAGAACAGACCCCGATCGGTCTCGACGCGCAGCCGCCCGCCCCGGTCGCAGACGACCTTCACGCTGGCCGGACGCAGCACATTGAGCCCGAAGCGCTCCTCGTAGGCGGCAAAGTAATGCGGCACAGCCACCGAGGCGCGCACGCTGTCGTCGCCACCAGCGCTGTCGGCAAAGCTCATGCCGGGCAGGTCATGCACGCGATTGACGGTGGAAAGCGTCAGTGAGGGCCAGCGATATTGCCAGGCACCACCCGGCTGCGGAGCCCGGTCGAGCACGAGGAAATCGCGTCCGGGCTCAAGGCCGAGTTGCTTGAGATGATAGGCCGAACTCAGCCCGGCCTGACCGGCGCCGATGACGACGATATCGAGCTTGATGGCGACACGGGCGCTCTGATCCTGATCCGACACGTTTGGTCCCCGGTGCAACCCATGCCATGTAGGATGGCGGAACGGCGCGAGCAACCTCCGCGGCCCAGCAGGGTTGTGAGTTCAGGAGACCGGATATGGCACATGTGACATACGATATCGTCGAGCATGATGGTGGCTTTGCCTACAAGGTCGGGGACGTGTTCTCCGAGACCTTCCCGACCCACCGTGCCGCGCATGAGGCCGCTTTTGCCGCGGCCCAGCGCCAGCAGGTCGGCGGCAATGACGAAGCCATCCTCTATCAGGACAGCAAGGGCCAGTGGCACGAGGAGCAGGCCGATGGCGGCGATCGGCCGGACACCGAGGTCGAGGATGATATCAAGGACTAGCCTTCACATCTCTCCCGCTATCCCCGCGCTGCCAGATGCTTGCCGGTCAATGATCCCTTGGCCTTGAGCAGATCACCGGGAACGCCCTCGAACTGGATCGTGCCGCCATCCTGGCCGGCGCCCGGCCCCAGGTCGATGACCCAGTCGGCGCGCGAAATCACGTCCAGGTTGTGCTCGATGACGATGACCGAGGAGCCGGCATCTACCAGTCGGTCGAACAGGCCGATCAGCGTATCGACGTCGTTCATGTGGAGGCCCGTCGTGGGCTCGTCGAGCACGTAGATATTGCCCTCCTTGCCCAGTTCGGCCGCGAGCTTGAGCCGCTGGCGCTCGCCGCCCGAGAGGGTCGAGAGCGGCTGGCCCAGCGTCAGGTAGCCCAGGCCAACATCGTCTAGCCCGCGCAGGATCTTGGCGATGGCCGGCTCGGTAAAGAACTCCACCGCATCGGAAATGCTCATCAGATAGATATCGCTGATCGATTTGCCGCGCAGGTGATGCTCGAGCACCTCGGGCAGGAAGCGCTTGCCTTCGCAGGTCTCACAGGTGGTGATCATCGGATCGAGATGGGCGAGATCGGTATAGATGACACCCAGCCCGTTGCAATCGGGGCAGGCGCCCTTGGAATTGGCCGAGAACAGGGCCGCGTCCACGCCGTTCGCCTTGGCGAAGGCCTTGCGCACGCTGTCGAGGATACCGGTATAGGTGGCCGTATTGGAGCGCCGGGACCCGCGCGCCAGGTTCTGGTCGATGATGATGGTGTCGGGGTAGGCCGAGGGCAGGCAGCCCTGGATGAGGCTGGACTTGCCCGAGCCCGCAACGCCTGACACCGCCGTCAGCACGCCCTTGGGGATGGTGACCGAGACGTCCCTGAGATTGTTCAGTTTGGCATGGGCGATGTTGAGCTCGCCCGTCGGCTTGCGCACCTTGTCCTTGATCGGCTGATGCTTCTTGATGTGGTTGCCGGTCAGCGTGCCCGAGCCCAGGAGGCCGGCATAGTTGCCCTCATAGACCACCTCGCCGCCCTTGCTGCCGGCAAAGGGTCCCATGTCGACGACATGGTCGGCAATGGCGATCATGTCGGGCTTGTGCTCGACGATCAGCACCGTATTGCCCTTGTCGCGCAGTTGCTGCATCAGGCCGGCGAGGCGGCCGACATCATGGGGATGGAGCCCCACCGAGGGTTCGTCGAACACATAGGTGATGTCGGTCAGCGACGAGCCCAGGTGCCGCACCATCTTGACGCGCTGGCTCTCGCCGCCCGATAGCGTCGAGCTTTCCCGGTCAAGGCTCAGATAGCCCAGGCCGATGGTGACTAGGTTCTCGAGCCGCAGCGCCAGGGCTTCCAGCATCGGCCCCACTTGCGGCGCCTTGATCTGGCGTACCAAAGCGGCCAGTTCGCTCACCTGCATGGCCGACAGCTCGGCAATGTTGTGCCCGTCGACCTTGCTGGCCAGGGCCGCCTGGTTGAGCCGGGCGCCGTGGCAAGCCGGACAGAGGGCACGGGTGAAGATCTTCTCATATTCGCGCAGCACATGCGGCTGCAGGCTTTCGGGGTCCTTGGAGCCGAGGCCACTCTTGAGCTTGGAGACGACACCCTCATAGGTGAGGCCGATCTTGCCGACCTTGATCTTACGCCCGTCATTGAGGTGGAAGAGGTTGTGGCGCTCTTCCTCGGTATAGTCCTTGATGGGCTTGTCCATGTCGAACAGGCCCGAATTGTTGAAGACTTCCCACCACCAGGTATCGATGGCGAAGTCCTTGGGCAGTAGCGCACCCTGGTTGAGCGACCTGGATTCATCGACCACAGCCGACATGTCCATTGCTGCCACCTGGCCGATGCCCTCGCAATCGGGGCACATGCCGCGCGGATCATTGTAGGAATAGAGCGATGGGGGCCCCAGCCTGGGCTCGCCCAGCCGGCTGAACAGCACGCGCAGCATCTGTGCCGCATCGGTCACCGTGGCGACGGTCGAGCGCGAATTGCCGCCCAGCCGCTGCTGGTCGACGATGATGGCAGCCGAGATGTTTTCGAGCTGGTCGGCATCGGGCTGGCCGTAGCGCGGCATGAACTGCTGCACGAAAGCGGGGTAGGTTTCGTTGATCAGCCGCTGGCTCTCCGCCGCGATGGTGCCAAAGACCAGCGACGACTTGCCCGAGCCGGATACGCCGGTGAACACCGTGATCTGACGCTTGGGAATATCGAGCGAGACATTCTTGAGATTGTTCTCGCGGGCGCCGCGAATGATGATCGAGCCATAGTCGGGGTTGGTCACGGACAGTCCTCACTGGGCACGACCTCGTGGTTCGACAAGCCCACCATGAGGTCTACTGATAGTTGCGAGCAGACCTCATCCTGAGCTTGTCGAAGGACGAGGTCGTGGCGCGATCGTGTGATTACGCCGGCTTGCTGACATGACGTGTCAGCAAGCGCATTTTCGACAAGCAACGCCCGGTTTCAAGCGCCCACGGACTTGCGGATCAACGCAGCGAACATGTCCTCGTCCGCCTCGGTCAGTCTGGTGACGGCAAACGAGGTTGGCCACACCGTGCCGTCATCGAGCCGCGCTGCATCGTTGAAGCCGAAGCTGGCATAGCGGGCATCGAACTTGCCGGCCGGGGTGAGGAAACAGACGACCTTGCCGTCCCCATTGGCCCAGGCCGGCATGCCATACCAGGTCTTGGGCAACAGGCTCGGCGCATTCTCGGTCACCAGCCTATGGATGGTCTCGGCGATGGCCTTGTCGCTGGCATTGAGCTCGGCGATCTTGGCAAGCAGATCGCCCAGGCCATCGGCCTTCTTGCCCTTCTTGCGCTCGACCTTTGCATCCTGCATCGCCTCCATCTCGGCGTCGGAAAAGGTCTTCTTGGACGTGGCGGCTTTCTTTGCGGTGGCCATCGAAATTCTCCTTGGTCAGTCGAGGGTGGCGAGGAGCTTGTCCAGCGCCGCGATGAAGTGGGGCCAGGATGCCTTGGCGCCCTTGTAGGCAGCATCCTGATCGGGCCGGAAACCGGTCTGCTCCATGCGCAGCACAGTTCCCGTAGAGGTCGGTTCGAGGGTGAAGGTGACAACGCTTTCGAGGCCGAAGGCGTCCCAGGTGTAGGACAGGGACCTAAGGGGCTCGACGTCGAGCACCTGGCAATCGACCACCACATTCACCTCGGGCTTGGGCTGGCGGCGCAGGGTGAACTTCTGGCCTTTGACCGGCTTGAAATCGGTCTGCATCAGCCACTCCTCGATCAAATGCGGTTGGGTCAGCGCCCGCCAGATCTTTTCCGGCGGATGGGCCAGGACGCGTTCGATGGTGACGGTGCGAAGCTCGGACTTGGCGATGGTCACGGCTCAGCTCCGGCGGCGCCATTTGGCCATATAGGGCAGCGCAAAGAGGTAGAGCCCGGTGGCCAGCAGCAGGAACAGGGGCAGCAGCGGCACGTAGGACACCCAGACGAGGGGCTGGGGCTGGGCGAGCGCGATGAAGGTGGCGGCGACGCTGAGCGTGAAGGCAATCGAGATCCAGCGATGGAACTGCCGAACCCACTGGCTGGCATTCCGGCCGGCTGGCCGCAGGTCATTGGAAACGGTGGTCATTGGTCCATCCTCGTCAGCAAATTTTCCAGGTCATCGAAGCGCGCTTCCCAGTAGCTCGCCATTTCGCTGGTCCAGTCGGCCAGCGGCGTCAGGGCGCCCGGCAGGGCGCGGTAATGCGTCTGGCGGCCGGCCGGGCGATCCTGCACCAGCCCGGCCTGCTTGAGCATGGCCAGGTGGCGCGACACCACGGGCTGGGAGACCCCCGAGCCTTCCGTCAGAGCACCGACGGTGGTCTCGCCCTGCCGGCACAGGCGCTCGTAGAGAGCCCGGCGGGTCGGGTCGGCAAGGGTCCGGAAAAGGGTGTCCTGGGCTATCGACATAATCCATGCCTCGTTGGCTATGAATTGACGTATAGCTGCTCAGCTATGAGTTGGTCAAGCCGATTTTTGTGCTGCCAACGCCATGGAGGGTCAGGCGAAGTTTTGGCGGATACGGCTAGGCAGCGGGCGATAACAGCGCGACATTGGGCGCGCGAAGACTGTGGGCTTCGAGGGGAGAGGAAGCGTCATGATCGGAAATTTGAAGTCGGCCCTGGGGCTGGCGGTTGCCATTGCCGGCCTGCTGTCGGCAGGCCAACCCAGCTACGCCGCGGTCGTTCTGGGCGGCAAGGGCGCCCCGCAGTCGGAAGCCTGCAAGGCGGCCGGCGGCACCGAAAGCGGCCAGATGTGCGTGCTCGAGAGTGGCCAGGCCTGCCAGTCAATGGCGCTGGCGCGCGACAATACCTGCCTGGATGCAGAGGGCAACGTCGTCGAGGAAGGCCCCGATATCGGCAGCAACCTGCCACCCGATGAAGGCGGCGGCGGCGACGACTACTAGTCGCCGCAGCGCCATGTCGTGGGCAGGCGCCTAGATGGCGTTGCCCTGCGCATCGAACAGATGCAGGCGCGCCGGGTCGATATAGGCGCTCACAGTCGAGCCCAGCTCCACCTTGCGCTGACCTTCCAGCACGATGTTGAGCGGCTGCCCATCCGAGGTGGTGGCATAGACCACCGTCTGGCCGCCCAGATTTTCCACCAGATCCACGGTGATATCGGCGAGCTTGACGCCGCTGCCATCGGCGATGGCGATATGCTCGGGCCGCACACCCAGGGTCGCGGCACCGGCAACGGCGCGTGACAGGCTGAGGCTATTGCCCGCCACCTTGAGGCCGGCGCCATCGCTGCTGGCGGTGAGGAAGTTCATCTTGGGCGAGCCGATAAAGCCGGCGACGAAGAGGTTCTTCGGGCTGTTATAGAGCTCGAGCGGCGCCCCGGCCTGCTCGATGACGCCGGCGCGCAGCACCACGATCTTGTCGGCCATGGTCATGGCCTCGACCTGGTCATGGGTCACATAGATCATGGTGTTACCCAGATCATTGTGCAGCTTGGCGATCTCGACGCGCATCTGCACGCGCAGCTCGGCATCCAGGTTCGACAGCGGCTCGTCGAACAGGAAGATGCGCGGCTCGCGCACGATAGCGCGGCCAATAGCGACGCGCTGGCGCTGGCCACCGGAGAGCTGCTTGGGCTTGCGGTTGAGCAGCGGCACGATCTGCAGGATCTCGGCGGCACGCTGCACGCGGGCCTTGATCTCTTCCTTGGGTGTCTTGGCCGTTTCGAGGCCAAAGGCCAGGTTCTGGTAGACGTTCATATGCGGATAGAGCGCATAGGACTGGAACACCATGGCGATGCCGCGCCGGGAGGCCGGCACGTCATTCATGCGTTCGCCGTCGATCAGCAGATCACCGCCAGTGATCGGCTCGAGGCCGGCAATCATGCGTAGCAGGGTCGACTTGCCGCAGCCCGAGGGGCCGACAAAGACGGTGAACTCGCCCGGATCGATGTCGAGATCGATACCGTGGACGACCTCGATGTCCCCATAGGCCTTGACCAGTTTCCGGAGCTGAATGGGTGTCGACATGGACGTCTCCTAAGCCGCGCGGAACTGGGCGGGGACCCAGCTCTCGTAGAGCGGATGGCCGGGGCCGATGGGGAGAACCACATCCTCGTTGGTGGACGAGGAGTGGTAGAAGGCCGTGACCAGTTCAAGCGAGCGGCGCGAATCGGCGCTGCTGACGGGCAAGGGTGCGGCGCCGACAAGCGCATCGTGGAAGCGTGCCATCTGCGTTTCAAAGCGCGAGGGCACATGCTTCCAGTCCTTCAGCAGCGCCTCGATCCTGGCGGCCGTTTCGGGATTGCGCGGCTGGATCTTCCAGGGTTTTTCACCCGGATTGTAAGCCGCGTGGTCGCTCTCGAAGGTGACGTTCTCGAAGGCCAGACGGATGCGCGTGGTGTCGTCGGCCGAACCCAGCGTCGCGGTGAGGCTGGCGAGGGCGCCATTCTTCATCACCAGCGAAGCCGAAATGGTGTCTTCCACCTCGATCGGATTGACGCGCGTGGCGACACGGCCAAAGACGCGGTCGATATCGCCCATCAGGTAGGTGAACAGGTCATGCGGGTGGATGGCATGGCCCATCAACACACCACCAAGCTCGGTGGCCCATTTGCCGCGCCACGGCACAGCGTAATAGGGCGCATCGCGCCGCCACAGCGTCTCGACGGTGCCCATGAAGGGCTTGCCGGCAATACCGGCATCGATGATGGCCTTGGCCTGCTCGATGCCGTTGCCGAAGCGGTACTGGAAGACCGGCATCAGCATGCCCTTGGAGCGCTTTTCCTCTTCCATGACGGCATCGACCTGGGCGAGCGAACCGACCAGCGGCTTTTCGCAGATGACGTGCTTGCCGGCCTTGAGCGCGGCCATGACCATGGAGAAATGCAGCCCCGGCGGGGTGCAGATGTCGATGACGTCGATATCGTCCATCGCCAACAGGTCGTCGAAGCTGGCGATACGCCGCTCGACGCCGAATTCGTCGGCCACCTCGGCCATGCGCTCGGCATTGAGGTCGCACAAGGCCAGGACCTTGAACTTGTCGGCATTGGGCACGTAGCCTTCGACGATATGGCTGCGACCGATGCCACAACCGACGACGCCGACGTTGAAAATCTTGCTCATTGGGCCCACTCCGTCCCGCGTTCGGCCAGTTGCTGGGCCGTCAGGGCCAGCTTCATGGCGTTGAAGCACC
>NZ_CAMLHM010000074.1 GCF_946479885.1 uncultured Devosia sp. | reverse complement strand
GCTGGTAGAATTCGCCCGGCAGGCGGTCGGCGCGCGGATCCTCGTCGCGGAAGCAGGGCGCGATCTGGAAGTAGCGGTCAAAGCCGGCCACCATCAGCAGCTGCTTATACTGCTGGGGCGCCTGCGGCAGGGCGAAGAACTTGCCCGGATGGATGCGCGAAGGCACCAGGAAGTCGCGCGCGCCCTCCGGCGACGACGCCGTCAGGATCGGCGTCGAATATTCGGCAAAGCCCTGCTCGGTCATGCCCGAGCGCATCGCCGCGATCACCTTGGTGCGCTTGACGATGTTGGCATGCAGCTTCTCGCGGCGCAGGTCCAGGAAGCGGTACTTGAGGCGCACGTCTTCCGGATAATCCTGGTCACCGAATACCGGCAGCGGCAGTTCCTTGGCGGCCGACAGCACTTCGATCTCGCGGATGAACACCTCGATCGTGCCGGTGGGCAGGTTTGGGTTCACGGCGGACGCGTCGCGGAGCTTTACTTCGCCGTCGATGCGGATGACCCACTCCGAGCGCACCTTTTCGGCGGCTGCGAAGGCAGGAGAATCAGGGTCGATGACGGCCTGGGTCACCCCGTAATGGTCGCGCAGGTCGATGAACAGCAGGCCGCCATGGTCGCGGATGCGATGCGCCCAGCCGCTCAGGCGCACGGTCTGGCCCGCTTCCTTGGCAGTGAGGGCCCCGCAGGTATGCGAGCGGTAGCGATGTGAGGTCATGTCGAAACTCTGGGAAAAGGCCTGAATCTTGGGCGGGAAAAGCGCATGGGAGTCCCCGCTTGTCAAGTTGAACGGGCGTCGGCGGAACCATCGACGCCGCGCGCGCGCTAACCCTGCCGGATTGCTTAACAAATCCGGTATGGAGTGGACCCCGCGCACCTGCTAGGAAAGATATTGACGAATTTGAGACGGACGCCGGTATGGACCTCATAGTTTCCACAGACGTGCTCGCTTCTTTCTGCGAGCGCGCTGCGAAGTTCGATTTTGTGACTGTCGATACCGAGTTCCTTCGCGAAACGACCTATTGGCCGAAACTCTGCCTCATCCAGGCCGCCACCGACGACGAGGCGGTGCTGATCGACCCGCTCGCTCCCGCACTGGACCTGGCGCCGTTCTTCCACCTGCTGGCCAATCCCGGTGTCACCAAGGTGTTCCACGCCGCGCGGCAGGACATCGAAATCTTCGTCAAGCTGACCGGCAAGGTCCCGGTCAATATCTTCGACACCCAGATCGCCGCCAGCGTGTGCGGCTTTGGCGACAGCGTCTCCTACGACAACCTCGTCCGTTCCATCACCAATGTGGAGCTCGACAAGTCCAGCCGCTTTACCGACTGGTCGGCGCGTCCGCTCAGCGAGAAGCAGCGCCTCTATGCCGTGGCCGACGTCACCCATCTGCGCGACATCTATCGCGAGTTGCGCAAGCAGGTCGACGCCACCAAGCGCTGGGACTGGGTGGAGGACGAACTGGGCGTGCTGCGCAGCATCGATACCTATGTCGTCCAGCCGGAACAGGCCTGGGAACGGCTCAAGATGAAGATCAACCGCCCGCGTGATCTGGCGGCGATGATGAAGCTTGCCGCGTGGCGGGAACGGCGCGCGCAGGACAGCGACCAGCCGCGGAGCCGCGTGCTCAAGGACGACGTGCTGTTCGAGCTGGCCATGCAGCGCCCGCTGACGCCGGATGCGTTCGAGAAGCTCCGCGCCGTGCCGCGTGGCTTTGGCCGCAGTTCGGCCGCCGCCGAGATCATGGTGCTGCTCAGGGATGTGGAAGCGCTCGGCAAGGCCGACCTGCCCAGCATGCCGGAGCGCTATCGCGGTCCGTCACCCAAGGGCGCTGTCGGCGACCTTATCCGCGTATTGCTCAAGTCAGTTGCCGAGCAGCATGGCGTTGCTGCCCGTATTCTCGCCACTTCGGACGATATCGACGCTCTCGTGCTCGATGACGAGGCAGACGTCCCTGCCCTCAAGGGCTGGCGTCGCAAGCTCTTCGGTGACAAGGCGCTCGATATCAAGCATGGCCGCATTGGCCTGGTCGCGACGCGCAAGGGCGTCCTGGAATTCGCCGTGAAGGATGCGACGCCGGCGGAGTAGCTACTCCACCCGCACCGCCGAGGCCTTGAGCCCGGCTACGCCGGCGAACTGCTCCAGCCGGCCGCGCAGGTGTTCGCCGTCGAGGAAGGCCAGGTCGGCAGGCAAAACCAGCGACAGGGCGTTGCCGGCCACCTCGAAGCGGATGCGCGGCAGGATGCCGGGCATTGCGGCCGTCATTGGATAGGCCACCCGGAACAGTGCACCAATCAGCCGCGCACGAGCCGTCGTCTCAGCCGAGCCGAGTCCGGCCAGCGGAGCCGCCGCCTTGCTCTTGAGCCCGTCATAGCGCACGGCGATGGCCTGGGCGAGGAACGAGCGACCGGGGTGATCCACGCCGCTCAGCGAGCTGTAGGCCACCGCATCGACGCTTTGCGGTCCGCGATAATCGGGATGGGCGCGCCAGCCGATATCGGCCAACAGACACGCCACGGTGCGGAGCCGCGCCTGGTCGGTGGTTTCCGGGGTGCCGGTCAGGTCGAGAAACTGGCCACTGAATTCCACCAGGTCGCTGGCATGGGCCGGCGAGCGGGAGCGCAGCACGGAGAGCTCTTCGGCGCCCTGGATCAGCGGGTCGATGGCCTGCTCGCGCTTGTCGAGAAGCCCATAGAGATAGCCTTCGCGCACGCCCAGGGCCGAGAACACGACATCGGCGAATTGACCAGACTTGAGCACTTCGGCCATCACGGCCGCGCCGAACGGGACCAGTTCGCGGCGGGACGAGCTGACATGCTCGGCCCCCGGATAGGCCTTGAGGGAGCCCGCGCCGATAATGTCCTGGCAGAAGGCGATCATGTCGTCCGCCGGGACGACATAGTGCTGCACCATATGCAGCGGATAGTTGCGCACGATCTGATGCAGCTTGGCCAGCGAGCGCCAGGTGCCGCCAATGGCGGCAAACGAGGCATCTGTCCCGGAGCGACCCAGCGAGGATTTCTGCAGCCGCTCGCGCACGATCGCCGCCGCCCTTACGGGCGAACCATTGCTGTCGTCCTGCAGGCGGATGACGCCGATCTCGAACGATTCCCCGTCCGTGTCATTGCCTTCGTTGATGCTGGAGAGCTCAAGGCTGCCGCCGCCAAGATCGCCGACGATGCCGGTAAAGCCGGGAATGCCGGCCACAGCGCCGAGGGCGGCGTAATGGGCCTCTTCCTCGCCCGACAGCACCTGTACCTTGCTGTCCATCAGCGCCTCGACGGCGTCGACAAATTCCTGCCGGTTGGCGGCGTCGCGGACTGCCGATGTCGCCAGCACCCACACCTTGCCCACGCGCATCATCCGCGCCACCAGGGCAAAGCGTTTGATAGCATCGAGCGCCTGGGCGACGTTGGCGTCGGCGAGCCGGCCCGTCCGGCCGACGCCCCGCCCCAGTGCACAGGCCGATTTTTCGTTATAGAGCGGCGTCAGCGCCCTTGCGTGACGCTCATAGACGACCAGGCGCACCGAGTTGGACCCGATATCGAGCACGGCCACGGGCTTTGCGCCCTTGATGCGGCCCTGCGCCGTCGGGTCGGCATCAACGCCCCAGAATTGATTCAAGCCAGGCCCTCTTCGCCGTCGCCACCGGCGCTACCGCGTCCCGATAGCGACGGATTGGTCATGAAGTAGTCATGCGCATTGAAGGGCTCTTCCCCTTCGGCGGTGCGCACGCGATGCGAACTGCCGTCAGGCAATACCTCCCAGCTCTGCTGGTTGTCACGCAGATACGCTACCAGGATGCGGTCGAGGATCTGCTTATGCACGGTCTTGTTGAGAATCGGCACCATCACTTCGACACGGCCATCCAGGTTCCGTCCCATCAGGTCGGCCGAGGAAATATAGACCTTGGCGCGCGGATTGGGCATGCTTTCGCCATTGCCGAAGCAGTAGATGCGGCTGTGCTCGAGGAACCGGCCGACCACCGACTTCACCCGGATGTTGTCGGAGAAGCCGGGAATGCCGGGCCGCAGGCAGCAGATGCCGCGGACGATCAGGTCGATCTTCACGCCTGCCTGGCTGGCGTCGTAAAGCGCGTCGATGACCTGTGGATCGACCAGCGAGTTCATCTTGAGCAGGATGCTGGCCGGCTGGTTATTGCGCGCGAATTCCATCTCCGCGGCAATATTGTCCAGCAGCGTCTGCCGCAGGTTCACCGGTGAAACCGCGATCGTCTCGAGTTCGGTCGGCCGGGCATAGCCGGTGATGAAGTTGAACACGCGTGCCACGTCGCGGGTGATGGAGGGGTCGATGGTGAAGTAGCTGAGGTCGGTATAGATCTTGGCGGTGATCGGGTGGTAGTTGCCCGTGCCGATATGGCAATAGCTGACCAGCTTGCCCTTTTCGCGCCGCACCACCTGGCTGAGCTTGGCGTGGGTCTTGAGCTCGATGAAGCCGAACACCACCTGCGCGCCGGCGCGCTCCAGGTCACGGGCCCAGCGGATATTGGCTTCCTCGTCAAAGCGCGCCTTGAGTTCGACCAGGCACGTCACCGACTTGCCGGCTTCGGCGGCCAGCACCAGCGCCTTGATGATCGGGCTGTCGGCCGAGGTGCGGTAAAGCGTCTGCTTGATGGCAACCACATCCGGGTCGCGGGCTGCCTGCATCAGGAACTGCGCCACCACGTCGAAACTCTCGAATGGATGGTGCACCAGGATATCCTTGGCGCGGATGGCGGCGAAGCTGTCGCCGCTATAGTCGCGAATGCGCTCGGGGAAGCGGGCGTGATAGGGCGTGAACTTGAGGTCCGGGCGCTCGACATCGCAGACCTTGCGTGCGTCGGCCAGTCCCAGGAAACCCTGCACCTCGAACACGTCGCCATCCTTGACGCCCAGCTGTTCGCTGATCTGGCGCTTGAGGGCACGCGGCATCGAGCTTTCGATCTCGAGGCGGATCACCTGGCCGCGGCGGCGCTGGCGCAGCGCGGTCTCGAACTCCACCACCAGGTCGGCCGCTTCATCGTCGATTTCGATTTCGCTGTCCCGGATGACGCGGAAGGCGCCCGAGCCGACCACTTCGTGGCCGGGGAACATCTTGTGGAAGAACAGCTTGACCAGCGTGTCGATGGTCACGACTTCGCTGCGCCCTTCCGAAACCAGGCCGGTCGGCAGGTTGATGAAACGGTCGAGATTGCCGGGAATGCGAACCAGCGCGGTCAGCGGCAGGTCATTGTCGGGGCGCTTGAGTTCGAAGGCCAGCGCCAGCCCCAGATTGGGGATGAACGGGAACGGATGCGCCGGGTCGACCGCAATCGGGGTCAGCACCGGGAAGATCTCTTCGCGGAACAGCTTTTGCAGGTAGTTCACCTGGTCCGGCGTCAGGTCGTCGGCCTCGTGGATCACCACGTTCTGCGCAAACAGTTCCTCGCGCAGGCTCTGCCAGTGATCCTGCTGCTCGAGCTGCAGGTGCTGGGCGAGCGTGGCGATCTCTTCCATCTGCTCGGCCGGCGTCAGGCCGTCGGCGCTCTGCTTGGAAAGCCCCGCGCGCATCTGGCCCTTAAGGCCGGCCACGCGGACCATGTAGAATTCATCGAGATTGTTGGCCGAGATCGACACGAAGCGCAGCCGTTCCAGCAACGGGTGGTTCACATTGCCGGCTTCCTCGAGCACGCGCATGTTGAACTGCAGCCAGCTTACCTCACGATTGACGAAGCGCGCCGGGCTCTTGCGCAGCGCTTCGACATCGGGGACCGAGACATCGGCTTCGGTAAACTCGCTCATTTCATTCATCGTCTTGGGTATCCCAATCCTGTTCCAGGCTCGTATCGCCGCGCGCCAGTCGGCGCCGGTTGAGCGCATCTGCGGCGACGCTGCGGGTAATAGCCGTGCCCTTGGCAAGCGCCAGCCGGTCAATGAGGTCAGCCAGAGTCACGACTTCTTCGGCGGAGCGCTCCATGCGCGCCACCAGATAGAAGATGATTCTGGGATCGACCTTGATCTGCCGATCCCCGAACAGTTTCACGAACATCTGTGACAATTGAATGTCGTCCGTCAGTTCCAGCGTGTATGCGGCCGCTCGCCTGGCCCGCGAGCGGACATCATCGGTCGCCAGCGGCCAGTTCGCAATGTCTTCCCGCGCCGTCAGCAAGATCGGGCGCTGCTCGCGCATGGACTGATTGAGCAGGTGGAAGAGCCCGGCCTCGTCATAATCCAGCCGATCCACATCCTCGACGATGACAGGGGCGGTCCCCCCCTCGGTCGCCAGAGCCTCGAGATCACCGACGCCGGCAAAGCGGGCGCCGCTGCGATCGGCGAAGATGCGCGCCAGGTGCGACTTGCCGGACTTGGCCGGGCCGGTCACCAGCGTCACCGGATCGGGCCAATGCGGAAAGGCCATGATGCGGCCATGCGCCAGCGCGTTGCCTTCGCCGACCATGAAATCCGCCTCGCCCTGGGCGGGGGTGTGCCCCAGTTCGAGCGTCAGCTGCCCCTTGGGCTCGTCAGGACTGGCCGGAAGCGCCATCGGGGCCACCATTCTGCCCGAGATAGAGGGTGCTGGCCTTGTACTTGGCCACGCCATAGCGCACCACCACGCCGACAATGGCGGCCAGCGGCACAGCCAGCAGCAGGCCGACAAAGCCGAACAGGGCGCCGAAGGCCAGCAAGGCAAACATCAGCCAGACCGGGTTGATGTTGATCGAGCCACCCACCAGCTTGGGATAAAGGATGTTGCCCTCGACGAACTGCCAACCGAGGAAAATGGCGCAGACGCCCACCACCATCCAGTAATTGGGCCAGAACTGCACGATGGCGATACCGACCGACAGCACGAAGCCAAAGGCGAAGCCGACAAACGGGATGAAGCTCAGGAGCCCGGCGATCAACCCGACGGCGAGGCCGAAATTGAGCCCGATCAGGCTCAGCGCCGTGGCATAGAAGGCCGCGTCGATCAGCAACACACCGCCCTGCCCGCGGATGACGCCAGCCATCGATTTGTCGATGTCATTGAGGATCTGGTTGATCTCGGTGCGCGATTCCCGCGGCAGCAACCCCTGCAGACCCCGGATCATGCCCTCCCAATCGAGCAGCAGATAGAAGGCAACGACCGGCGTCAGCAGGGTAAAGCCGATGACGCCGGCACCGGTGAGACCGATATTGACCAGCTCGGCCGGCAATGTGGCGATAAAGCCAAGCGCCTGAGCCGCCATGTCGCTGATGGTGGCCTCGAGCTGGGCGGCGCGCTCCGGCCCCAGCCACGCGTTGATTTCAGGAGACCAGCGAACCGCCAGATCCTGCAAATCGGACACGTAGCCGGGCAGCCGCTGGATCAGCCCGATGATCTGTTGCCCGATCAGCGGGACGAACATGAAGAACAGGCTGACCACGATGGTGATCACGCTCAGAAGGACCACGGCCGTGGCCCAGCCGCGGCTGAACCGCCAGGCCTGCAGCTGGTTGACCAAGGGGTTGAGCAGGTAAGCCAGCGCCGCGCCGACCACGAACGGCAGCAGGATGCCGCGGAACAGCCAGAGCAGCAGCACCAGCACTACAAGGAAGGTGACCCAGATCAGCACTTGATTTCGCAGTGTCATGGTGCCGGGCGGCCCTTGCGTCGGTGTGGTGGAGAAGCTATCAGGCCGTCTAGCTTCCGGCTCCGGAGTTGGCAACCGCCTTGGTCTTCCGGTAACGGCTTTGCGCACGCTTTCCCCATACGGTGTTGAGGCCAATGTCCGATCCGCAAAACCTGACATCAAACGGTCTGTCGTACAAGCAGGCCGGTGTCGATATCGATGCCGGCAATGCCCTTGTCGAGGCCATCAAGCCCGCTGTCCGCTCAACCAGGCGTCCGGGCGCCGATGGCGAGATCGGCGGCTTCGGCGGTCTGTTCGACCTGAGGGCCGCCGGCTTTACCGATCCGGTGCTGGTGGCGGCCAATGACGGCGTCGGCACCAAGCTCAAGATTGCCATCGATACGGGCAATCATGGCACCATCGGGCAGGACCTGGTGGCCATGTGCGTCAACGACATTATCGTCCAGGGCGCCGAGCCGCTGTTTTTTCTCGACTACTTCGCCACCGGCAAGCTCGATGTCGAACAGGGCACCGCCATTGTTTCGGGCATTGCCGAGGGCTGCCGCATAGCCGGCTGCGCCCTGATCGGCGGCGAAACCGCCGAAATGCCGGGTATGTATCATGGCAACGACTATGACCTGGCCGGCTTTGCCGTTGGCGCCGCCGAGCGCGGCACCCTGCTGCCCCGCGCCGACATCGCCGAAGGCGATACCCTGGTGGCCATCGCCTCGTCCGGTGTGCATTCCAACGGCTATTCGCTGGTCCGCAAGATCGTCGAGCTGAGCGGCCTGGCCTGGACCGCCGACGCTCCCTTTGCCTCTGGCCAGTCGTTGTCGGAGGCGCTGCTGACGCCCACCCGCATCTATGTGAAGCCTCTCCTGGCCGCGCTGAAGGCTGGGATCGGCATCAAGGCGCTGGCCCACATTACCGGCGGTGGTTTCATCGACAATATTCCGCGCGTGCTGCCCGATCATCTGGCAGCCCATGTCGACCTCAACGCCGTGAACGTGCCCAAGGTCTTCGGCTGGCTGAGCCAGGTCGGCGGCATGAACGAGCGCGAAATGTTGCGCACCTTCAACTGCGGCGTCGGCATGCTGGTCGCCGTGGCGCCTGATGATGCGCAGAAGCTGGTCGATCACCTCAATGCTTCGGGCGAAGTCGCCTCGATCGTCGGCAAGCTCACCGCCCGCACCGGGGAAGCGGTAACCTTCGAAGGCCGGCTGGCGCTCTGAATGGGCGAGCCCGGCCGCCTGATCCTGATCTGCGGCCTCCCTGGAACTGGAAAAACCACGCTCGCAGGGGCTTTGGCGGCTCGCCATCGAGGCACGATCTATTCGCCCGATGACTGGATGGATGCCCTTGGCATCGACATCTGGGATACGGCGATGCGCAAGCGGATCGAGGACCTGCAATGGCAGCAGGCGCAGGACGTTCTGCGTCTGGGCGGCACCGCCATCATTGAATGGGGCACCTGGGGCCGGTCTGAGCGTGATACTCTGCGCGAGGGCGCCCGTGCCGTTGGCGCCACGGCCGAACTGCATTTTCTCGATGCGCCGCCCGAGGTGCTCCATCGTCGCGTCACGGCGCGTGGCCGTGAGAACCCGCCCTTGACCCTGGAAGACCTTCGCAGCTATTCGGCCGCCATCGAGCGCCCGACGGCGGCGGAGTTCGCCCTTTACGATCCTGCCCTGGAGCCTCACCCATGACCCGCAAGCGCGTTGCCATTCTCATCTCCGGGCGCGGCTCCAATATGTCGGCGCTGATCGAGGCTGCTGAGGCGGCCGATTATCCCGCCGAGATCGTGGGTGTGTTCTCCAACAAGCTGGATGCGCCGGGTCTTGATTTTGCCCGGGCTCATCGTGTCCCCACGGTCGCCGTCTCGCACAGGGATTTCGCCAGCCGCGAAGACTTCGATGCCGTGATTGACCAAACCCTTGCCGGCTGGGATGCCGACTATGTGTGCCTCGCCGGCTTCATGCGTATCTTTTCCGCCGGTTTCGCGCAGAAATGGACGGGTCGGATGCTCAACATCCACCCTTCCCTGCTGCCGCTCCACAAGGGGCTCAAGCCACAGCAGCAGGCCCTCGACGCCGGCGATGCCGAAAGTGGCTGCACCGTGCACTGGGTTATCCCCGACCTCGATGATGGTCCGGCGATCCTCCAGGCCCGCGTCCCGGTCGAGCCGGGCGATGACGCCGACACGCTCGCGGCGCGGATATTGCTGGAAGAACACAAGGCCTATCCCCGGGCTCTTGCCATGGTGGTTCGCGGCGAGGCCCGGTTTCCGGCCTAGGCCCTTCTCACCGACCCGGGCGACTGCTCACCGGGTTGATCGTCCCCCGTATGCCCTGGGCGAGCGATCTTGGCCGAACAGGCTTCGCTGTTCGATCAAATAAAGATCGTAGTATTTCTAAACGCTGCGTGTTGCGTCGATTACTTTTCGGGTGCACTCTGTCGCCCATCCAGTAAATTGTCTGGCACAACCGAGCCTTGGGGGGCGCGATGAGATCCATGATCTTGGGCGTTGTTGTTTCGACTGTGTTGGTCTTTCCCGTGACTGCGGCGCCAAAGGTGTTCAGTACCTCCGTACTGACGGCCAAGGGCGCAGCCGTGAGTAACGGCACCTATGATGGCTGGGCCGCCACCTCGTCGGCATTGGCCCAGACCAAGAACCAGGATTTCGATGTTTCCTGTGATGTCACCGTCGCCCGGTCCGGCAATGTGGTCGAACACGCCACGATCCCCAAGCTGATCGACAGTGTCGCCCTGATGAACCAGATCAAGGCGCTCGACGTCGACGTGTTCGTCATCGACCAACTCAAGGTATGCGGCAATTCGGTCGTTCCGCCCGGGTCGCCGGCCGGCACCGAGTTTGCCGGCTGCGCCGCCCCGAACAACAATCCGCTGATCCTGGTCAATCGCGGCGACCCGACCGGGCGGAGCCTGATCCATGAAATCGGGCACAAGGCGGGCCTGGGCCACACCTGGCCCACCGCTCAATGCACCCTGAACCAACCGGCCGGGCTGTCCTTCGCCGGCTTCGTCAACATGATGTATTGCATGAACCATCCCAAGCGCCTGGTTTTGACCCAGAGCGATTGCGCGGCGCTGAAGAATACGAGCTTTGCATCCGGCCAAGCCGACCTCGTGGCGCCCGAAGAGCCGGCTCCCGAGGTCGAGCTTTCGCCGATGGAGGAGTTCCTCCTCTATGGCTTTTCCGAAGGTATTCCCTTTGCCCAGATCGATATCCTGACGGCCGAGGACGTCGCTCAGATCCGGGAACTGCTCGGAAGTGCCAATGATGAATTTTGGGCGCCAGCGGCGCTCGTGCTCGGGCTGCGCGGCGATGCCGGCGATATCGAGCGGCTTATGGGCCTGGCGGAACGGGCTGCCGGATTCGACACGCCCGGAGCCTTCCGTGCGCAGACCTCGATTCCCGACGCGATCGCCTTTTTCATTATCCGCGGTCAAGCCGCGGGCCGGGACCTGGCAACGTCATTCCTGCTGACCGGCATTGATGTCGAGCGGGCGGCGGGCCGCGCCAATAACAACGAGGATGCCCCCCTTATTGCCCGCAGTTACTTGCGTGCGGCGGCTCTGACAGGCCAGCCCGACATTGCCGATGCCGCGCTCGAGATAGCAACGCAGCAGGTCGAAACGAGCGGCCGCTCCGATGTTTCAACCGCTTTGGGGGTCGATTTCCAGATCGAGGTCGCCGACCTCGCCCTGCGGGTGATGGATCAGGGGCTCGAGCCGGCGATCAACCAGCTGCCCTCGATCCGCGGCAATGCCATCGATCTGCTGCAACAGCGCAATCTGGAACAGCTGACCCTGCCCATCGTCCCCGAAACCCTCAGGGAGCTGGGGATCGACGGCGAGATTATGCAGCGCTTCCAATGAGATGGTGATGCGCGGCGGGAATCGGTCCCGCCGCCCATCACCGGATTTGATCGTATCCATCGTCAAAATCGGTTCGACCTTTGTTCTCCATGGGCGTAGCGTCCGGCGCGACGAAGGGGAATCGCCATGGCTTTGCGCGACTGGTTCTGGATCATCCTGCTGGGCGGGATTTGGGGGTGCTCGTTCATCTTCAACGCCGTCCTGATCCGCGAGATCGGGCCGCTGTGGGTCACCAGCTTCCGTGTGAGCATCGGCGCGCTCGGCTGCTGGCTGGCCATGCTTGCCCTTCGTAAGCCCGTGCCGCGAGACCCGGTGCTGTGGCTGCAGCTGGGGCTGCTCGGCGTCGTCGCCTATGCCATTCCCTTCGCCCTCTTTCCGCTGGCTCAGGCTCACCTGGCCAGTGGCGTGGCCGCCATCATCAATGCCCTGACGCCCATGGTCACGGCGGTGATGTCGCATTTCTGGATCGGTGGCGAGAAGGCGACACGGACCAAGTTCACCGGGGTCGCCATCGGCTTTGCCGGTGCCGCGCTGCTGGTGTCGCCTGCCCTCTCTTCCGGCGGAAATTCGCAACTCTGGGCCGTGGCTGCCTGTCTTGGCGCCACGCTGTGCTATGCCGTCACGCTCAACGTCACGCGCAGCTACAAGCATGTCGAGCCCACAGCCTTCGCCTCGATCGCCTTGACCGGGGCGGCCATCATCGCCGTGCCGATCGCCTTGCTGTCCGAGGGCGTCCCCGTCATGGTCAGGCCGGAAACCTGGGGCGCCGCCCTGGCCATTGGCCTGCTGTCGACGGCCTTTACCTTCCAGATCATGTATCGCATCCTGCCCCGCGTCGGCGCCACCAACTTCGCCACGACCACCTTCATCGCCCCGATCTCGGCGCTCATCCTGGGGGTGACCGTGCTGGGCGAAACCATCCTGCCTATCCAGGTCGCCGGCATGCTGGTGATCTTCCTCGGCCTGCTGTTCATCGATGGCCGTATCGGCAAAATCTGGCGCCGCGCTGCCGCATAGGCCGCACCACAAACGGAGAACTAGACATGCCCTTGCGCTACTGGCTGCTCATCTTCCTGCTCGGCGCCGTCTGGGGCTGCTCGTTCCTGTTTAACGCCATCCTGATCCGCGAGATCAGTCCGCTCTGGGTGTCGGCCGGTCGCGTCAGCATCGGCGCGGCCATCTGCTGGGTGTATTTCCTGGCCATGCGCAAGACCCTGCCCAATGACTGGCGCATCTATGCGCAATTGCTGGTGCTGGGCATTCTCAACTACGCCATTCCGTTCTCGCTCTTCCCTTTCGCCGAGCAGACCGTTGCCAGCTCCATCGTCGGCGTCATCAACGGCCTTACCCCAATGAGCACGGTGATCGTCTCCCAGCTCTGGCCAGGCGGCGAAAAGGCGACCTGGAACAAGGTCGTGGGCGTCGTCATCGGCTTTGTTGGTGCCTTCATCCTGGCGCTGCCATCACTGGGCATGGGCGCGTCGGCACAGGTGCTGGGCCTGCTGGCAGCCATGGGGGCTACCCTCTGCTACGCGTTGACGCTCAACTATGCCCGTCGGTTCAAAAGCATCGACTCGGCTGCCGTGGCGACGTGCTCGTTGACCGCTGCGGCCCTGGTCTCGGTCCCGATCGCGCTGTTGTTTACCGGCGTGCCCGTTATCACCCGCCTCGAGACCTGGGGGGCCCTGTTCGGCATTGCCGCCTTCTCCACCAGCTTCAGCTTCCTGCTGGTCTATTGGCTCCTGCCCAAGGTCGGCGCCACCAACCTGTCGCTCAACACCTTCATCACGCCGATCTCGGCGATCCTGCTGGGGGTGCTGGTACTGCATGAACGGTTCGAGCCGGCCCATATGCTGGGCATTGGCGTGATCTTTGTCGGCCTGATCTTCATGGATGGCCGGCTGGTCCGGCGGCGGGCGCCCGCCGCAGCCTGAGGAACAGAGATGGCGGCGGGACGTTCCTCCACAAAGGAGCGTCCCATGACCCAAGAGCCAAACCAGCCTCAACCCGACATCGATCCGCGGCCGGTCCCTGAAATCGTGCCCCAACCTGAGCCGGCACAGCCGCAACCGGTCGATCCAGTGCCTCCATCGCCACAGGAACTGCCCGATACGCCGCAGCCGGTCGAGGACCCGACCCCGGGCCAGCCGGCGCCGACGCCGGGGCCCGGTACCGATCAGCCGCCGACGTGGAGCTGAGCCATGGCCGAGAAATACGACTCGGACAAGAACAGGGCTGCCCCGCCCCAACCGGTGCCGCCCATGCCAGTCGCCTTGCCGACCGGCGATGCCGAACGGCCACATACCTCGCCGCTGCGGCGCGGGGAGAAGGAACCGGTCGACCCCAACCTGCCGCCGGAGCCGGGCAACGACTCCAATCCCTAGGCTTTGGCGCTCCCGTTGGTTGGGTTATGCTGGCAGCCTGCAACCAGCGCGGGAGAGCACGATGTTCATCAAGACCGTTGAGCCCGAGGAAGCAACCGGCGATATCGCCGAGCTCTACCAGGCCGAGATCGCTGGCATGGGACGCGTGATGCAAGCCACACAGTGCTGGTCAGCCCGCCCGGACATGATCGTTCCGGTCGAACACCTACTGCATCAGATGCGCGACGGGTTCTCGCTCGGGCTGCTCAATTTCCGGCTCATCACATTGGTGGCGGCTAAATACGTGCCCTCGAGCTATTGCTCGCATGTCTATTTCCGCACCCTGTCAGGCATGATGGGCCGCGATCAGGCGCTGGCCGTGCAGCGCGACTATCGCAGCGCCGGCCTTAGCGAGCAGCAAGTCGAGATGCTGGCCTATGCCGAGCAGATCACTCGCGATGCATCGAAAATCACCAAGGCCGATATCGACCGGCTCCGTGCGGTCGGGCTTAGCGACCTCAACATCGCCGACATCGCGATGGCCGCAGCGTTCCGCAACTTCATGAGCCGCTATTTCGATGCGGTCGGCGCCGAGCCGGAAGAGGCGTTTCTCGACGCGGACCTGGCAGTCCGCGCCGAAATGGCGGTCGGCAAGCAGTAAGCCGTCGAGACTACTCGATCCCGAGCTTCTTCTTCATCAGGTCGTTCAGCGCCTGCGGGTTCGCCTTGCCGCCCGAGGCTTTCATGGCCTGGCCGACGAACCAGCCGATCATGGTCGGCTTGGCGATGACCTTGGCGACCTGGTCGGGATTGGCGGCGATGATCTCGTCGACGATCGCCTCGATCGCTCCCATGTCGGTGACCTGCTTCATGCCGCGGCGCTCGACGATATCGGCCGGCTCACCCTCAGGCTCCTCGGCGATGATGACCTGCAACAAGTCCTTGGCGCCCTTGGATGAAATGGTTCCGGCTGCCACGAGATCGACGATGCCGGCGATCTGGCTCGGCTTGAGGTGGGTTTCCCAGACGGCCAGACCCTGGCTGTTGGCAAAGGCCGCCACGTCGGCATTGAGCAGGTTCGCCACCGCCTTGCCGTCGCGCTTGGTGCCGCCGAAGGCAACGCAGGTTTCGTAATAGTCGGCCGTCTCGCGATCGAGCGTCAGCACCATGGCGTCATAGACGGTGACGCCGTAATCGGCCACGAAGCGCGCCTTCTTCTCGTCCGGCAGTTCCGGCAGGCCTTCAGCCATGGCGGCAACGAAGGCGTCGTCGAATTCGAGCGGCAGCAGGTCCGGATCGGGGAAGTAGCGATAGTCATGCGCTTCTTCCTTGGAGCGCATCGACCGCGTTTCGCCGGTCTTGGGGTCGTAGAGGCGGGTTTCCTGGTCGATCTTGCCGCCATCCTCGAGGATATCGATCTGGCGGCGCGCCTCGT
>NZ_CAMLHM010000073.1 GCF_946479885.1 uncultured Devosia sp. | reverse complement strand
CTCACCCGACCGAAGACGGTCGACCTCTCCCCCAAAGGGAGAGGTAAGGAAGAGAACCAATGACCTTCGACCTAGCCAAAGTCCGCGCCGATTTCCCGATCCTCTCCGAGGTCATCCACGGAAACCGGCTGGTCTATCTCGATAGCGGCGCCTCGGCGCAGAAGCCGGTGCAGGTGCTCGACCGCATGGACTATGCCTTCCGTCACGAATACGCCAACGTCCATCGCGGTCTCCACACCCTGGCCAATCGCGCCACCGAGGCTTACGAAGGCGGCCGCCATGCGGCACAGAAATTCCTCAACGCGGCGCGGCCCGAAGAGATCATCTTCACCCGCTCGGCCACCGAGGCGATCAACCTGGTCGCGCAGTCGTTCGCCGGTCCGCGGATCTCCGAGGGCGACGAGATCGTGCTCTCGATCATGGAGCACCACTCCAATATCGTGCCGTGGCATTTCCACCGCGAGCGCAAGGGCGCGGCGTTGAAATGGGTCGATGTGCGCGATGACGGCAGCCTCGACATGGACGCCTTCGAGGCGGCGCTGACCGACCGGACCCGTATGGTCGCGGTTACGCATATGTCCAACGTGCTGGGCACGGTGAACCCGATCAAAGCCATCATCGAGATTGCCCATGCCAGGGGCATTCCGGTGCTGATCGACGGCAGCCAGGGCGCTGTCCACTCCGGCGTGGATGTGCAGCACCTCGACGCCGATTTCTACGTGATGACCGGCCATAAGCTCTACGGCCCCACCGGCATCGGCGTGCTCTATGGCAAGTATGATCTGCTGGCAGAGATGCAGCCCTACCAGGGCGGCGGCGAAATGATCGACGTCGTGACCATGGACACGATCACGTATAATGAACCGCCTCATCGTTTCGAGGCCGGCACGCCGCCCATCGTGCAGGCCATCGGCCTGGGGGCCGCGCTGACCTATATGAACGAGCTTGGCCGCGACGCTATCGCCGCTCATGAGCACGAGGTTGCCCAGTATGCCGATGAACGCCTCAGCCGCATCAATTCGCTGCGCCTGATCGGCACGGCGCCTGATAAGGGCGGCATCTTCTCGTTCGAGATGGCGGGCGCCCACGCCCATGACGTCGCGACCATTCTCGACCGCTACGGCATCGCCGTCCGTGCCGGCACGCATTGCGCCATGCCGCTGCTCAAACGCTTTGGTGTCACCTCTACCTGCCGCGCCTCCTTCGCCCTATATAACGGCAAGGACGACGTCGACGCGCTGGTGGACGGCATTGAACGCGCCCAGAAATTTTTCGCGTAAGCGAGGCTAGCCATGACCGACGATATCGAAATCGACGAATCCAAGATTGCTCCGGCTCCGACTATTCCGGAAAACCGCATCACGCCCAACGTCTCCGGCACGCTGCCTGAGGCCGAGGTGGAGCGCATCACGTCCGATCTCATCGGCGCGCTCAAGACCGTCTATGACCCGGAAATTCCAGTCGACATCTATGAACTGGGCCTCATCTACAAGGTCGACCTCGACGACGATCGAAAGTTGACCATCGACATGACGTTGACCGCGCCGGGCTGCCCGGTGGCCGGCGAGATGCCCGGCTGGGTCGAGAACGCCGCCCGGGCCGTCGAAGGCATCCAGGATGTCGAGGTCAATATGGTGTTCGATCCGCCCTGGGACGCTTCGCGGATGAGCGAAGAGGCTCAAGTCGCCTTGAACTGGTGGTAATCTGACGCGTTTCGTCCTATATATCGTGAAACGCCGATAGAAAGTTCGCCGATGGCCTTCAAGATCATGTCGCTGACGTCAGCCGCTGCCGAGCGCATCACCGAGATCATCGAGGATTCCGAACAGCCGGTCATTGGCCTGCGCGTCGGCATCAAGAATGCCGGCTGCGCCGGTGTCGCCTATACGATGGACTATGTGGCCGAGCCGGTGAAGGGCGACGACCACGTGACCGACAAGGGCGTCAATGTCTGGATCGACCCCAAGGCCACCATGTACCTGCTCGGCACGGTCATGGATTTCGAGACGGCCAAGATGAGCGCGGGTTTCACCTTCAAGAACCCCAACCAGACCGGCGAATGCGGCTGCGGCGAAAGCGTGACGCTCAAGGCCGCCGATTTGAAAGCGATTGCCGAGGCGCGGGCAGGGGCCTGACCGTCTCTCTGTCCCCCACATCCACTGCGTTCCCTCGGGCTTGACCCGAGGGCCGCTTTAGACGCAATGCAGGCGGCGAATGGCCCTCGGATCAAGTCCGAGGGAACGCAGAGTTCGTCATCGCAGCGCGGACCAATTGCATCCGCCTCAGCGATGTCCTAACACCCTGCCATCATGCCCAGCCCCCTCCCGCCCGCCCTCGCCATCGTTCCCCCCAATCGTCCGCTCATCGGCCGCGTTTCGCCGCCGGGTTCCAAGTCGATCACCAATCGCGCCTTGCTGCTGGCCGCCCTGGCGAATGGCACGAGCACGCTCACCGGTGCGCTCAAGAGCAAGGACACCGTGCTGATGGCCGCTGCCCTGCGGCAGATGGGCGTGACGGTGGACGAGCCCGACGCCACCAGCTTCGTCGTCACCAGCACCGGCCGACTGCAGGCGCCTGAGGGACCGCTCTTCCTCGGCAATGCCGGCACGGCCACGCGCTTTCTCGCGGCCGCGGTCGCTACGGTTGATGGCGAAGTCGTCGTCGACGGCGACGAGGAGATGCGCCTGCGCCCCATCGGCCCGCTGGTGACCGCGCTCCAGTCGCTGGGCATCGATGCCGTGAGCCCGACCGGTTGCCCGCCGGTTACCGTTCGCGGGCGTGGCAATTTCGGCTCAGGCCGCGTCGAGATCGATGCCGGCCTCTCCAGCCAATATGTCTCCGCTTTGCTGATGGCCGCGCCACTGGGCGAGGGCCCCATAACCGTGGCTCTTTCGGGCAAGGATATCGGCGCCCGCGGCTATGTCGATCTGACACTCGCCGCCATGCGCAGCTTCGGCGCCTCAGTGGACCAGCTCGACGCCGGCACCTGGCTGGTGCAACCCACCGGCTACACCGCCACCGACCTCCTGATCGAGCCCGACGCCTCGGCCGCCACCTACCTGTGGGGCATTGAAGTGCTCACCGGCGGGCGCATCGACCTCGGCGTCGCTGCCGACGCCTTCACCCAGCCCGACGCCGCCGCCCAGGCCATCATCGCGCAGTTTCCCGATATGCCGGCCGTCATCGACGGCTCGCAGATGCAGGACGCCGTCCCGACCCTGGCCGTGCTCGCCGCCTTCAACAACCAGCCGGTCCGCTTTGTCGGCATCGCCAACCTGCGCGTCAAGGAAACCGACCGGATTCGCGCTGTCGCCAATGAACTGAACCGCATCCTGCCCGGTTTGGGAACGGAGGAGGGGGATGATCTGCTGGTCGCCTCGGATCCCGCCCTGGCCGCGAAGCTGGCCGGTCGCAACGCCCGCATCAAGATCGAGACCTACCACGATCACCGCATCGCCATGAGCTTCGCGCTGGCCGGCCTGCGCCTTCCGGGCATTGTCATCCTGGATCCGGCCTGCACCGGCAAGACCTACCCGGCCTATTGGGACATGCTGGCAGGTTTGGGCGTGGAATTGCAGCCGACGGCCTAGGCGGCCGAGACGTCCTTGGTCTCTTCGGCCTGCGCCTGCATGGCCTCGAGCTCGCTCTCGCTGATGACGCGGTTGCGGCCGGCATGCTTGGCGGCATAAAGGCAGCGGTCGGCACGCTCGATCAGCATGGCCGGCGTATCGCCCGCCCGGTAGGCCGCGACCCCGAACGAGGCCGTGATGCGGCCCAGCTTCTCGTTGGTCGAGCGCTTGAGCAATTCCTTGGCCTGGATCGCCCGGCGGATATTCTCCGCCACGATGACAGCGCCTTCCATATCGGTCGAGGGCAGGATGGCGACGAATTCCTCGCCGCCATAGCGGGCCGCAAGGTCCTTGCCCTTGATGTTGGATTTGAGCGTCATCGCCACCAGGCGCAACACCTGGTCGCCGGTCTGGTGGCCGTAGGTGTCGTTGAAGTTCTTGAAGTGATCGATATCGATGATCATCAGGCAGAGCGGCGCGTCTGTCTCGCTGGCCTCGGCGATCGCCCGGTCCATGCCTTCGTCAAAGCTCTTGCGATTGGCGATCTTGGTCAGCGGGTCGAGCAGTGACTCGCGCCGGACGTCGTCGAGATCGCGCTGCAGCGAGGCGATGTCGTCGCGCGATGCCTCGAGCTTCTGCTCCAGTGCGCGGTTGGTCTCCTGCATGCGCCGGGTCTCGCCCAGCAGCCTGTCGGCCAGTTCCTTCATCGCCGGAACCGAAATCTCGCGCTCCAGATCGCCGCTGGCCGACTGCAGCGAGCCGGAATAGGCGTTCGCGGTGGTCATGGCAGCGTCGATGGCCTCATACACCGCCTCGATGCGCGCATGCATACGCTCCGACACGCTCGACATGCGGTCGTTGACGTCGGATTTGAGGAACTCGTTGTAGAGTGTCTCGGCCAGGTTCGTGGATGGCGAATCGCCATTGCGGAAAATGGCATTGATCCGGTTGTTCAGCGTCGGGTTGACACCGGTCGCATAGGTGTAGAGCAGTTCATAGAACTGGGGATAGGGCGGAATACCGCTGCGCTTGAGCAGGTCAAATGCCGAGTTCGCGTAACCGAGCGCGCGTTTGAATTCCTGTTCGGACACTGCTTCCCTCGCGCCTCGTTGCGCTGACTCAGCCGCGTCAATTGCCCCGCGGCCGAGTCACCACCGATAAATACCGCCCCAGCGTTAATGAACACAACTGCGCTACCGCAATAAAAGTCCGGCATGCACAGTCAAATGCTGTCCGGTCAGCCGACCACACGCGTCGGGCGCAGCAAAAATGCCGGAATGGGGCCGTCATTACCAAAGGGCGAACTGCTGTCGCCGGCCTCCGATTCGGCCTGCTCCGCCTCGGGCCGCTGCCGTGAACGACCGCGGCGCTGGCCGCCGCGCTCGGACTTGGCCGCTTCCGGCTTTGCGTCCTCGGTCTCTTCTGGACGGCGCCTGGGTTCGGCAGGCGGCCGCTTGGCCTCTGCGGGCTTGGGTGCTGGCGCGGCCTCTGTGGCCGCCTCGGCCTCGGCACGGGTGCGCGGACCACCACGACGCGAGCGGGCCGGACGCGCCGGGCGCTCCTCGCCGCTCTCCGCGGGAACAGCAACAGGTGCGGTCTTGCCGGTCTCGAGATAGTCGATCGGCTTCTGTATCAACTTGAGAATGGCGTCCAGATGCTTGCCATCGGCTGGTGCGACCAGCGTATAGGCGACGCCCAGCCGGCCGGCGCGGCCGGTGCGGCCGATGCGGTGGACATAGTCTTCGGCATGCACGGGCACGTCGAAGTTGAACACATGGCTCACAGCGGGAATGTCGAGGCCGCGCGCCGCCACGTCGCTCGCCACCAGCAGGGTCAGCCGGTTGTTCTTGAACGCATCGAGCGTCTCGGTGCGGCTCTTCTGGTCCATGTCGCCATGCAGGGCGCCGGCCGAGAAGCCATGACGCTCCAGCGACTTGGCGAGTGTTGCGACTTCGCGCTTGCGGTTGCAGAAGATGATGGCATTGGTCAGCCCATCGGCTGCGCGCACCAGGTCGCGCAGCGAGGCGCGCTTATCTTCAGGCTTGGATCCCACCTTGACCAGCTTCTGGTCGATGGTGTCGGCTGTCGAAGCCGCGCGAGACACCTGCACATGCACCGGGTCCTTGAGGAACTTCTTGGTGAGGCGCTCGATCTGCGCGTCCATCGTTGCCGAGAACAGCATGGTCTGCCGACGGGGCGGCAGGCGCGAACAGATCTTCTCGATATCGTCGATAAAGCCCATGTCGAGCATGCGGTCGGCCTCGTCGATGACGAGGATTTCCACGCCGTTCAGCATGATCTTGCCGCGGTCGATCTGGTCGAGCAGGCGGCCGGGGGTGGCGATCAGCACGTCCACGCCGCGATCGAGCTTCTTGTTCTGGTCTTCAAACGACACGCCGCCGATGATCAGCGCCATCGTCAGCCGGTGGTTCTTGCCGTATTTCTCGAAATTCTCGGACACCTGCGCCGCCAGTTCGCGGGTCGGTTCGAGGATGAGCGTACGGGGCATGCGGGCGCGGGCGCGGCCGTTTTCCAGCAGCGTCAGCATCGGCAGCACGAACGATGCCGTCTTGCCTGTGCCGGTCTGAGCAATGCCGATCAGGTCCTTCTTCTGCAGAAGGTGCGGGATCGCCTGCGCCTGAATTTCGGTTGGCTTGCTGTAGCCTGCAGCGGTAACCGCATCGGTTACTTTGGTTGACAGGCCAAGCCCGGAAAAATCATCAGTCAAATCAGGTCATTCCAGAAATGTGGCCCGGGGCCAGGTCCAGTCCGAGACATTCGAACGGTGCGCCGGGGTCTTCAGCAGTGGACTGGAAAGATCCAAGTTACGCAAACGCGTCCACTACTGGATTGGCCACCAAACGGAATGCCGCGAATGCAGCAACGGAGTGGCCCTGAGGCACCTTGGCAAGGGCGGGTGATGTCGTGATGACAAACCGTCTAGCCAGAAATGCTCCAGCGGCGCGGAACATAGCGCAAACCCCTTGCCTGTCAACGGATTTGGCGGCGTTAGGGTTATTCCTGCCCCTTTACCTCTCCCTTTGGGGGAGAGGTCGGCGCGTAGCGACGGGTGAGGGGGCCCTTGCTGGCTCCCGTATGAGAGAAGGCTCCCGGCCGCCTAGATATCCAGATCGGTCACGAAAGCCGCATTCTCCTGGATGAAGTCGAAGCGTGCCTCAGGCTTGGTGCCCATCAGCCGATCGACACTGATGCGCGTCGCGTCCAGATCGTCCCGCACCTTCACCTGCAGCAGCGTGCGCGACTTGGGCGACATGGTCGTTTCGCGCAGATGCGCAAATGGCATTTCACCCAGGCCC
Source organism: uncultured Devosia sp. (assembly GCF_946479885.1). The sequence continues at coordinate 8,405 of NZ_CAMLHM010000073.1, read as the reverse complement.
TTGAACCGGGTCATGTCGACCTTGCCCTTGCCGGTGAACTCTGTCGCCATCAGTTCGGCCTTGTGAGCGTCGTCGCGGGCATAAAGCGTCTTGCCGCCCTGGGTGATGCGGTAGAGCGGGGGCATGGCGAGGTAGAGATGCCCGCCATCGATCAGCCGGGGCATTTCCTGGAAGAAGAAGGTAATCAGCAGCGAGGCGATATGGGCGCCGTCCACGTCGGCGTCGGTCATGATGATGATCTTGTCGTAGCGCAGATCATCTTCGCGGTAGCGATCGCGCGTTCCGCAGCCCAGCGCCTGGATGAGGTCCGAGATGAGCTGGCTGGCCTGCATCTTCTCGCGGCTGGCGCCGGCCACGTTGAGGATCTTGCCACGCAGCGGCAGCACGGCCTGGCTGGCGCGGTTGCGCGCCTGCTTGGCGCTGCCGCCGGCCGAGTCGCCCTCGACGATGAACAGCTCGGCGCCCTGCGCCGCCGTCTGCGTGCAGTCGGCCAGCTTGCCGGGCAGGCGCAACTTGCGCGTGGCGCTGGCCCGGTCGATTTCCTTTTCCTTGCGGCGGCGCAGCCGTTCCTCGGCGCGCTCTATGGCCCAGTCCAGCAGCTTGCCGGCCTGGTTGGGCGACGCCGCCAGCCAGTGGTCGAACGCGTCGCGCAGGGCGGTGTCGACAATGCGCGTGGCCTCGCCCGAGGCCAGCTTGTCCTTGGTCTGGCCGACAAATTCTGGCTCGCGCACGAAGACCGAGAGCATGGCGCTGCAATGGGCGAACACGTCTTCGGCCGTGAGGATGGCCGCGCCCTTGTTCTTGGTCAGCTCAGCATAGTTCTTGATGCCCCGGAGCAGGGCGGTGCGCAGCCCGGCTTCATGCGTGCCGCCGTCGGGGGTCGGCACCGTGTTGCAATAGGATGAGACGCCGCCATCGCCGAGCGTCCAGGCGATGGCCCATTCGACTGCACCATGCGTGCCGGCCTTGCCATGGCTGCCGTGGAACAGCTCATCGACGATGCGCGTCTCGCCCTCGATGCGCGCCGTCATGAAATCCCTGAGCCCATTGGGATAGTGGAATACCGCCTTGGCGGGCGCGTCCTCGGTCACCAGGCTCTCGTCGCAGCTCCAGCGCAGTTCCACGCCGGCAAACAGATACGCCTTGGCGCGGGTCATCCGGTAGAGTCGGGCGGCCGAGAAATGGGCGTGATCGCCGAAGATCTGCGGATCGGGGTGGAAGCGCGTGGTGGTGCCGCGCCGGTTCTGCACGCGGCCCAGCGGCTCGATCTCGCCCAGCGGCTTGCCGCGCGAGAAGGCCAGCCGGTGCAGTTGCTGCTCGCGCGCAACCTCGACGATCAGGCTGTCGCTCAGCGCATTGACCACGGAGACGCCGACGCCGTGCAGGCCGCCGGAGGTTTCATAGGCCTTGGAATCGAACTTGCCGCCGGCATGGAGCACGGTGTGGACGATCTCCAGCGTCGAGCGTCCGGGATATTTGGGGTGATTTTCGACCGGAATACCGCGGCCGTTATCGACTACGGTGATGAAGCCGTCGGCGCCCAGATGCACCTCGATGCGGGTGGCGTGGCCCGCAATGGCCTCGTCCATCGAGTTGTCGATGACCTCGGCAAACAGGTGATGCAAGGCGTTGGAATCGGTGCCGCCGATATACATGCCCGGGCGTCGGCGAACCGGCTCAAGGCCTTCCAGAACCTCGATATCGGCAGCCGAATACGAGCCCGACCCCGTTGCCGCCTTGGGCGCTGGCTTGGCCGGCTCTGGCTGGCGCTCGGGCTCATCCCCGCCGAAAAGGTCTTCTGCTTGCGACATACGCGTCCCGTCTCTGCGTCCGAATCGGACGATTCCGCCTTTTAGCATATCCCAGCCAGGCGCCGTCTCATGGTGGAACCACTCGCGCTTCCCGGCTTTGTCCACAAAGCTGAACGCCAGATGAACAAGCGGTTGCGCTCTGGTTCAAGCCTGCCGCGCTAGGGTGATCGACCGCATCAGGATCAGGAGGCTGTCTTGACCAAGTCCATCGTCATTGCCGTCGCGGCCTTGTTGCTTGGCACCGCTCTCGCAGCGCCGGTCCAGGCACAGTCCACGAACTTCGGCATCTTCTTCGGCGACGAAGAGTCCGACTTCTTTCCCGAGCGCATTACCTGCATGGGCGATTACCAGATCCGCCAGGCCGTGGCCGACCGCGGCTATACCAATATCTATCTCAACGTCATGAACGACAAGCATGTCGAGGTTCGGGCAACCCGCGGCGGCTGGGTCTACTTGCTCGATTTCAACTATTGCACCGGCCGCATCGAGGGGCGCCGGCAACTGCGCCCGGCAGGATAGGCGAGGGACCAGACCCTCTCGGCAGACCTCGTCCTTCGACAAGCTCACCATGAGGTCTCAGATAGGAACAAATCCGTCCCAAGATCGGGCGCCCGGTTTACGTTCCGTTTGCTTCTTGAAAGCACTTTCTTAAACGCGCGCTGCTAGAACCATCACATACGGTTTTTGTCTGGAGTTGCCGTATGGGAACCACCAGGGATCATAGTTCTGCGTACCAGGTTCCCGCTGGTTCCGATGTCTTCGGTGTTTGGCCGCATGCCGGGTTTTCAGGTATTGCGTACCGGCTGGCCAAGCTCACCGCCCCGCGTTCCGGGGTTATGGCGCTTGTTGCCGCCATGTTCTACCTCCTCTGAAGACCGGTGATTGCTTTCGCCATCCGGCGCGGCTATTGATCGGTCACGCCGCATACATCAACCGGGGAGGGCGCTTATGACATTGCTGTTTACGCACCGCTCCCGTGGCCCTGTCCACGCCCTGTGGCATCAGCTGCAGGGCTGACCGGTACTGGTACGGACATTTCCTTTCTGTCTCCCATTCTGGTTTGCCCTTCGTGGCGGTCTCTGACCGCCTGACAGGATTTTGGCGCTCAGCGCCGCACCAGTGAGACAAAAATGGGCTCTATCAGCCTCCGCAATGCCGGCCTTGTGGCTACCGACACCCTCTTTGCCAACCTCAATTTTGTTATCGCCGATGGCGATCGTGTCGGCCTTGTGGCCGGCAACGGCCGCGGCAAGACCACCTTGCTGCGTGCCATGGCCGGGCAGGGCGAACTGACCTCGGGCGATATCGTCCGCTCCCGTGGCCTTACCGTCGGCTATGTCGAGCAGGATATGCCGGCGGCCAGCATGGGCCTTACGCTCTACGACGCCGTGCTGGAGGCGCTGCCGGTTGCCGATCGCGAAACCGATAGCTGGCGTGTCGATGTGGTGCTCGACGAGTTCGAGACGCCCGACGCCATGCGTAACCGCAAGCTGACCGAACTGAGCGGCGGCTGGCAACGTATTGCCCTCATCGCTCGCTGCTGGGTGCTGCAGCCCGACGCGTTGCTGCTGGACGAACCCACCAACCATCTCGATCTCGGCAAGCTGTTCCAGCTCGAGAACTGGATCAACCAGGCGGCGCGCAACATCCCCGTAGTCATCGCCAGCCATGACCGGCAGTTCCTCGATGCCACCACCAACCGCACGCTCTTCCTGCGGCCCGATGCCAGCCACTATTTCGCCCTGCCATACAGCAAGGCGCGGGTGGCGCTGGCTGAGGCCGACGAAGCCGCCGAGGCGAAGCGCGAGAAGGACCTCAAGGAAGTGAGCCGGCTGCGCAAACAGGCCGCCAAGCTCACCAATATCGGCATCAACTCGGGCAGCGACCTGCTCGTCGTCAAATCCAAGTATCTGCGGGAGCGCGCGGCCAAGATCGAGGCGGCCGTCCATTCGCTGCACAAGGAGCGTAGCGGCGAGATCAAGCTGGGCAATAGCGGCACCAATGCCAAGGTACTGCTGGCCATCGAGAATGTCGATGTGACCAGCCCTGTGGGCGACAAGCTGTTCCGCATCGACAAGCTGCACATCTTCCAGGGCGATCGTCTGGTCATCCTGGGGCGCAACGGCACGGGCAAGTCGCAGTTCATTGGCCTGGTACACCGGGCTATGACGGGCACGGAGGCGCCGGGTATCCGCGTCAGTCCGCAAGTGGTGCCCGGCTATGTCGACCAGGCCATGAGCTTCCTGCCATCAAAGCAGTCCCCGCTCGGCTACATCACCGGCCGTTTCGACCAGGGCGACCAGCGCAGCAAGGCCTTGCTGGCCGCGGCCGGCTTCGCCGTCGAAAAGCAGGAGCGGCCGATCGCCGAGCTGTCCTTCGGCCAGCGCGCCCGGTTGGGCCTCTTGGCTATCCGCCTGCTGGAGCCCAATTTCTACCTGCTGGACGAACCGACCAACCATGTCGATATACCCGGCCAGGAGCGGCTGGAGGATGAAATCCTCACTCATGGCGCCACCTGCATCCTGGTCTCGCATGACCGCAGCTTCGTCCGCGGCCTGGGCAACCGCTTCCTGGTGATCGAAAACCGCCGGCTCAAGGAGGTCGATAGTCCCGAGCCGCATTTCGCCGCCATGGCAAGCGACGCAAGCTGACACCAGCGGGCCCAGCCAGGCCTGGGCCCGCTAAGCTCCCGATAACCATCGTCGCAAGCGTGTATGCCGCCTCGCTCTCACCATCACGGCGTGAAGATAAGTCCTTAAGAACTGGGCGATACCGTCGATCGATCGGAAACTATTGGGATCGGGGGGCCCATGTTTCAGAGCCTCGATGGCGATAGCGCGCCTTCACGATCCCACTACGATTGGCACGACGTCCGCTTCATCGGCGCGGCAGCTGGTCGTTATGCCTTGCCCGCCCGGGGGCCGACCGAAGAGGGCAAGGTCGCCGTCTATGCCTGCCGGCTATGCTCGATCTCGACCAGGGTATCGGTCATTGTGGGGCCAGTGATCGGCAAGGAAGGCGAGCAGGTCACCGCCCATTTTGATGACTTCGGCATCCTGCGCGGCAAGATCATCCGCAAGCTGCCCTCCGGCTTTGCCATGGAACTCACCCTCTCCGACGCCGAGCGCAACAAGCTGGGCGGCAAGATCGTCTGGCAGAAGAAGAAGGTCCACGATCAGGTCCCCGACAAGCGCGAGCACAAGCGCATCCTGCCGCGCGACCCGCGGACCATCCTGACGCTCGCCGATGGCACGCAGATGCCGTGCTTCGTCATCGATATCTCCCGCTCGGGCGTCGCCGTATCGGCAGAGATTTTCCCGGGCCTTGGCACGCCGATGGCAATCGGCAAGCTCGTGGGCCGCGTGGTCCGCCATCTTGATGTCGGCTTTGCCCTGCAGTTCATCCAGCAGCAGGATATGGGCGAGATCGAAGCCCTGATGGCGCCGCCAGTTGCCGCCGCGGACGAATCCGCTGCGCCGTAAGGTGAAGTTCTTCTTAAATAAATAGGGAAATCTGCTGCTCATTTGTGAGCATGGTCTTCAGGGGCTGTATGTACATTGCCCTGGTCCTTGCTCATTGGGTGGCGTCATGGCCGCAGCAGTCGCTCTAGACCACGCTATCGACAATATCAGCACCGTCACCGGACGCTATGTCCTGGGCGGCGAGGCGCGACGCCCCGGCGTCAACATCCTTGCCTGTCGGCTGAGAACCATTTCTCCCACCGAATTTGTGGCGACGGCGCCGACGATTGGCCCCATCGGGGAGGTCGTCTCCGCCAGCTTCGCGCCATTTGGAGCCCTCCGGGGCCACATCTCCGCTCACGTCAACGATGGCTTCGTCGTCAAGCTGGACGGCGCCCGCGCCGCGCAGGCCGAACTCGCCGCACGGATCGAGGCGTTCCGCCGTCGGACATGGCGGTCTGGCATGGCCGATCGTCGGGCCGCCAAGCGCTTCCTGCCGGCCGAACCGCGCTCGATGCTGGTGGTCGAACCCGGCATCGCCATGCCCTGCCTGATCGTCGACTATTCCGCCACGGGTGCCGTGATCTCGGCCAAGGAGCATCCCCCGGTTGGCGCTGCCGTTACCGTGGGCGATGTCGAAGCCCATGTCGTGCGGGAGTTCGATGTCGGTTTTGCGGTGCGTTTCGATAACCCGCATCCTGCCGACGATATCGAGACCATGCTGGAAACGCCGCGGGCCTGGCGCAGTGCCATGGCCGTGCTGCCATCCGCGCGGATCGACACGCGCGAACCGGACGACCCGCCAGCCGACGGCTACGGCTACGATTGATTTTTCTGTGCCGCCGCGAACCGTTTTGCTCGGTTCGCGCCTCTTTCCCTGTGCAGCCACGATCCAACACGGCCTGCGCAAGGAAACACTATGCTCTATCGGAAAAACCTCTATCGCTGGGAACAGTGGTCGCGCGTCGTGATCGGCGCCGCAGCAGTCGTCTTCGGCTTGGCCGTCCCAGGCGGGGCGCTCGGCTATGGCGTTGCAGCGGCTGGAGCCATGCTGGCCGTGACCGGCATCGTCGGCTGGTGCCCGGCCTGCGCCACGATCGGACGGCGCCTGAGGGAAAGGCAGTGAGACGGTGAAATCAGCGGCAGGAGCGATCGCACCCGAACTGATCGGCCTCGCCCAGGCTGGTGATCATGGCGCCATCTCCGCGCTGCTGCGCGCCAGCCAGCCGGACATTCGCCGCTATGCGCGACGCGCCTGCCGCCTCGAGGACGTCGATGATGCGGTGCAGGAGGCGATGACAACAGTGTCCCGCCGCATCAGTGGCCTGCGCTCGCCGGCCGCCTATATCGGCTGGCTCTTCGTTATGGTTCGGCGCGAATGCAGTCGGCTGGCCCGCGCCATGCGCTTGGGCGACCAGTCGCTCGACGGGCTGGCGGACAGTATGGAACTATCGCAGCGCCCGGAGGCCGAGCTGCGCTTCGACCTCGCCTCGGCCATCCAGTCGCTGCCGGCGCATTACCGCACCATCCTGCTGCTGCGGGATGTCGAGGAATTCAGCATCGGCGAAATCGCCACCCATACCGGCCTGACCCGGGAAGCGACCAAAGCCCGACTGCGCCGCGCGCGGCTGATGATTCGCGAATATCTGGCGGACTAGGTCCCCACGGCGGCGCGATCGATCGCCTCGAGCGCCGGCGTCATCTGCGGATGCGCCGTGGCCACCGCCGCGCGCAGCCAGTCCCGAGCGTCCGGCGCCAGTAGCGGCAAGAAGAGCTGCAGGTCGGCCAAATCCTTGTCCCTGGGCTCCTTGCACTTGTAGAGCAGCTGGATCTCCGGCGCGATCACCCGCCAGCCATCAGCAGTCGTGAGGACAGCGCGATCGAGCGGCAGCGCAATGCGCTCGTCGCGCCGATACCGCCAGGTATTGCTGCTATGCGCCTCGGCCACGATCTCGAAATCCCAGAGCGTCTCGCCATGCCGCCGCAGCCAGAGGCTGAAGGGCAGTTGGGGCGGCACGTTGGCGCGCCACGGCGAGAGCTGCTTGTTCTGCGCCACCACGATCTCGAAGCCGGGCAGGGCGCCCGCCAGGGCTTGCAGGTCGGCGCGCAAGCAGGTGATTTCGATATCGGAATGCGACCGGCTGTTGATGCCGGCCCAGAGGTCCAGCGCCCAGCCGCCGGCAAAGGCCCATTGCGCCGGGACGTCGGCCAGCCAATCCGCCAGTTCGATCGGCGATGTCTCCCGCCAGCGTCCAGCCATGCCAGGCTCCAAAAACAGAAAGGGCCCCGCAGGGCCCTTTCGTATAGCGCAAAACTCAGGCTTAGGCCGAGTAGTACATCTCGTATTCGACCGGATGCGGGGTGTGCTCGAACTTGATCACTTCCGTCATCTTCAGCTCGATATAGCTGTCGATCTGGTCGTCATCGAACACGCCGCCGGCCTTGAGGAACTCGCGGTCCTTGTCGAGGTTTTCCAGCGCTTCGCGCAGCGAGCCGGCAACGGTCGGGATGGCGAGCAGTTCCTGGCGCGGCAGTTCGTACAGATCCTTGTCCATTGGGTCGCCGGGGTGGATCTTGTTCTTGATGCCGTCCAGGCCAGCCATCAGCAGCGCGGCAAAGCCCAGGTAGGGGTTCGCCAGCGGATCGGGGAAGCGGACTTCCACGCGCTTGGCCTTCGGCGACTGGCCGAAGGGGATACGGCACGAAGCCGAACGGTTACGGGCCGAGTAGGCCAGCAGCACGGGGGCTTCGAAGCCGGGCACCAGGCGCTTGTAGCTGTTGGTGGTCGGGTTGGTGAAGGCGTTGATCGCCTTGGCATGCTTGATCACGCCGCCGATATAGTACAGCGCGTCCATGCTGAGGCCGGCATACTGGTCACCGGCGAACAGCGGCTTGCCGTCCTTCCAGATCGACTGGTGGCAGTGCATGCCCGAGCCGTTATCGCCATAGATGGGCTTGGGCATGAAGGTGACGGTCTTGCCGTAGGCATTGGCGACCTGGTGGATGACGTACTTGTAGATCTGCACGTCGTCGGCCGACTTGATCATCGGGGCAAACTTGATGCCCAGTTCGTGCTGAGCCGAGGCCACTTCGTGGTGGTGCTTTTCGACCACGACGCCCATTTCGGCCATGG
>NZ_CAMLHM010000072.1 GCF_946479885.1 uncultured Devosia sp. | reverse complement strand
GCCCCCCCCCCCCCCCGCCCGGGGGGGGGGGGCGGGGGCGGCCGGGGGGGGGGGGGGCCCCCCCCCCTTCCCCTTGCTCGGAGGACAGAAAAGGCCCCCTCACCCGGCCCTACGGGCCGACCTCTCCCCCAAAGGGAGAGGTGAAGAGGCCCCATGAGCCTTTATCGCAATTTCCTCTCCGTGGGCGGGCTGACGCTGGTCTCGCGCATTGCCGGCTTTGCCCGTGATGCGCTGATGGCGGCGGTGTTGGGCACCGGGCCGGCGGCCGACGCCTTCTTTGCCGCCTTCCGCTTCCCCAACCTGTTCCGGCGCCTGTTCGCCGAGGGTGCCTTCAATACCGCTTTCGTGCCCATGTTCTCGGGCGCGCTCGAACGCACCGGGCCGGACGCGGCGCTGGATCTGGCCTCGCGCATCATGGCCTGGCTGCTGGCAGCGCTGGTCGTGGTCACCATCCTCGCCGAACTCTTCATGCCGCAGCTGATGATCGCCTTCGTCCCCGGCTTCGTCGACGACAAGGAAAAGTTCGATCTCACGGTGCTGCTGACGCGCATCATGTTCCCCTATCTTGGCTGCATGTCGCTGATGGCGGCCTATGGGGCCATCCTCAATTCCCTGGGCCGTTTCTTCGCGGCTGCCTTTGCCCCAGTCATCCTCAACATCGTCAATATTGCCGCGATGATCCCGCTGGTGACATTCTGGGTGCAGGACCCGGCCGGTTCGGCCGTCTGGGTGGGCGTGGCCACCATGGCGGGGGGCGTCGCCCAGCTCTGGCTGGTCTGGTCGGCCATCAGCCGCGCCGATTTCGTGCCCGAATTCCGCCTGCCCCGGCTCGATCCGGAAGTGCGCCGCTTCTGGGTGCTGGCCATCCCGGCCATCCTCACCGGCGGCATTACCCAGATCAACATCTTCGTGGGCACCATCATCGCCTCGGGCGCCGACAATGCCATTTCCATCCTCAACTATGCCGACCGGCTCTATCAGCTGCCGCTCGGCATTATCGGCATCGCCATCGGCACGGTGCTGCTGCCCGAACTCAGCCGGCATTTGAAGGGCGGCCGCGAGGCGGAAGCGCGACAAACGCAGGACCAGTCGCTGCTCGCCTCAATGCTGCTGTCCATGCCCGCGGCCACGGCGCTGATCGCCCTGGCCGAACCCATCGTGCGCGTGCTGTTCGAGCGCGGCGCCTTTGACGGGGTCGCCACGGTGCAGACGGCGCAGGCGCTGATTGCCTTTTCGACCGGCCTGCCCGCCTATGTGCTGATCCGTGTGCTGCAGCCGGGCTATTTTGCCCGCGAGGATACAGTGACGCCCACCATCTTTGCCGGCATCTCGGTGCTGGCCAATATCGTGCTGTCGCTGCTGCTCTTTCCCAGCTTCATTCATGTTGGCATCGCCATTGCTACCTCGGCATCGGCCTGGCTCAACGCCGCCCTCCTGGCGGTTTTCCTGGCGCGGCGCGGGCATTTTGTGCTGAGCGGCGGTGAATGGATCAAGCACGGGCTGATCACGCTGGTCAGCCTGGTCATGGGTGGCGCGCTTTACCTGTTGGCACAGCGCGGCGCCCCCTATTTTGCCGCCGGCGCGCCCCTCTGGCAGCAGGCGGGCCTGCTCGCCGTGCTCGTCGGCTTCGGCATGGTCACCTATTTCACGCTGGTGCATGTCTCGGGAGCCCAGAAACTGGGCCTGCTGTTCCGGCGGCTGCGGCGGCGGGGCTAGCACCGCTTTCCTCTCCCAGTCAGGGAGAGTTGGCTCGGCGCTGCCGAGTCGGTGAGGGGGAGTTTCCGGCCACCTCGGCACCCTGGTTTAGCCAGAACACCCCGCATCCGGCGCCACGCGCCACCTTCTCCCCGATGGGGAGAAGAAAAAGGGCGCCGGGATGACACCGCGGATGAACAGCGATAAGTGTTCCCCATATTGTTCTACAGGCCCATCCATGACCTTCACTCCCCGCGTCTTCTCCGGCATCAAGCCTTCGGGCGATCTGCATCTGGGCAATTATCTGGGCGCTATAAGGCGCTTCGTGCCGCTGCAGGATACGCATGAGACGATCTATTGCGTCGTCGACATGCATGCGATCACGGTGTGGCAGGAGCCCGAAGACCTCAAGCGCTGGACCTATGAGATTGCCGCGGCCTATATCGCGGCCGGCGTCGATCCCAAGCGCTCGATCATTTTCAACCAGTCGCAGGTCATGGAACATGCCGAGCTGAGCTGGATCTTCAACTGCGTCGCCCGCATGGGCTGGATGGAGCGGATGACCCAGTTCAAGGACAAGGCCGGCGAGAACAGCGAGAATGTCTCGCTAGGTCTCTTCGCCTATCCCTCGCTGATGGCCGCCGATATCCTGCTCTACAAAGCCACCGGCGTGCCCGTCGGTGAGGACCAGAAGCAGCATCTCGAGCTGACGCGCGATATCGCCAAGAAGTTCAATCACGACTTCAAAAAGCAGATCAAGGCCGAGGGCCATAAGGGCGACTTCTTCCCCATCACCGAGACGCTGGCCACCGGGCCGGCGATGCGGGTCAAGTCGCTCAAGGATGGCAGTAAGAAGATGAGCAAGTCCGACGCCTCGGACATGTCGACCATCTACATGATGGATGATGCCGACATGATCGCCAAAAAGATCAAGCGCGCCACCACCGATGCCGATGCGCTGCCCAGCGAAGCGGCGGGCCTCAGCGGGCGCCTCGAGGCAGAAAACCTCGTCGGCATCTATGCGGCGCTCTCCAACCGCTCGGTCGACGACGTGCTGGGCGAATTCGGTGGCCAGGGCTGGGGCAAGTTCAAGCCGGCCCTCGGCGACCTCGCCGTCGCCGTGCTGTCGCCCATTGCCGACGAGATGAAGCGGCTCGTCGCCGATCGCGGCGAGATGGATGCCATCCTGCGCGGCGGCGCCGAGCGGGCGCGGGCCATTGCCCAGCCTATCATGGCCGATATCCGCAACATTGTCGGCTTCATCCGCTAACGCAACCAGGGGGCGGCCGTGGTTTCTCAGACCGAATACAAGCGCAAATTCCTCGTCGTCATCGACGAGACCCCCGAATGCGAGCGGGCACTGACCTTCGCGGCCTATCGGGTGAAGCGCACCGGCGGCACGGTGGTGCTGATGAGCGTGGTGCAGAAGCCCGAATTCATCGGCCTGGGCGTCGAAGACGTGCTGCGCGCCGAAGCGGTGGAAGAGGCCGAACGCAATCTCGATACCCGTCTGGCCCGCCTGCGCGATATCGGCGAGGTCAAGGTGGAGTCGGTGATCCGCGAGGGCGAGGCATCGGAGGAAATCGAGCGCGTCATTGACGAGGACCGCGACATCGCCATCCTGGTGCTGGCGGCCTCGATTTCCGGCGAAGGCCCCGGCCCGCTGGTGCTGCATTTCGCCAGTCGCGCCAATGCATTGCCCATTCCGCTCACCATCGTCCCCGGCCGGATGAGCGACGAAGAGATTATCGCCATCTGCTGAGCGTGCCGCAGGCAAAATCGCGCCAGTGGCGCGATTTTGGCGAAGCAGGCCATGAGGCCTATGGCCGAGTGGCCCAGGCGCGCCGCAAATTGGATCGGCCCCTCCCCCTCGACGGGGGAGTTGGGAGGGTGTGTTGAGAGCCCCGATATCCGGGCCAGCCGCCCCCCACCCTTGATCCCTCCCCGCGAGGGGGAGGGTATCGACTGCAAAGCTGGTTCGCGATTATCGTCCTTGCATCCTGACTGCAAAAGTCTATTTTAGAAGCGTTCTAATCGCAAACCGCAGGCGCCCCGATGTTCATCCAGACCGAAGCCACGCCCAATCCCGCGACCCTCAAGTTCCTGCCGGGGCGCGATGTGCTGGTTGGCGAGCCGCGCGATTTCCGCAGCGTCGAGGCCTCGGTCAATTCGCCTCTGGCGCAGGGCCTGTTCTCGATTTCGGGCGTGACCGGCGTGTTCCTCGGCTCCGATTTCATCTCGGTGACCAAGGACGACACCAACTGGGCCCATATCAAGCCGGCCATTCTCGGCGTCATCATGGACCATTTCCTGTCGGGCAAGCCCGTCATCGTCGAAGGCGGCGTGGATGTCGCCAATGCCGACGAGGTCGATGAGTTCTTCGAGGAAGAAGACAGCGAGACCGTCGAGGTGATCAAGGAACTGCTGGCCACCCGCGTGCGTCCGGCCGTGGCCATGGACGGCGGCGACATCACCTTCAAGGGCTTCAAGGAAGGCACGGTCTTCCTCCACATGCAGGGTGCATGTTCGGGTTGCCCCTCCTCGACCGCCACGCTCAAGAGCGGCATCGAAAACCTGCTCCGCCATTTCGTGCCGGGTGTCGAGCAGGTCCAGCAGGTTTGAGAGCGGCCATAGACAAAATCGCTCCAGTGGAGCGATTTTGGCGAGCAAAGCCATGGGGGCTGAGCCCGAATGACCGGTGATTTCAGTCTAGCAGCAAGCCAAAGGCCCGGTGAGTGATCACCGGGCCTTTTGTTTTCTAAGGGGTATCCCCTAGGCTACTCCGCCGCCGCCTTTTCCGCCGGCGTCCGCTGGTCGGTGATGGCCAGTGGCTCGCCCTGCTCTTCACGCTTGCGACGGATGCGCAGGCGCTTGATGCGGCGGCTGTCGGCCGCCAGGATCTCGAATTCGAAGCCGTCGAGCCGGGTTACCCGCTCGCCGCGCTTGGGAACGTGGCCGGCCAGGTCGAAGACCAGTCCGCCAATGGTTTCGACGTCCTCGGCATAGTCGCCCGGGTCGAAATCGGGGCCGATGAGGCTGCGCACGTCGCGGAGCTCGGCGCGGGCATCGGCGATATAAGTATCGACGCCCACCTTGCGGATCAGCGACGCCGCCAGCTCGTCATGCTCGTCCTCGATCTCGCCGACCACGGCTTCGAGCAGGTCCTCGATGGTAACGAGCCCGTCGGTGCCGCCATATTCGTCGATCACGATGGCCATATGCACGCGCGAGGCGCGCATGGATTGCAGCAGGTCGCCAACCGGCATGAAGGTGGGCACGAACATGGCGTCGCGCATCAAATCGAGCCGGATGATCTTCTGTTTGAGCACCGTCGAGACCAGCTTGACCGGCACATCCTTGGCCGGGTCGGTCACCGGATCGGTGATCTTGGACAGCGCATCCTTGACGTGGATGAAGCCCAGTATGTTGTCCAGATTATCGTCATAGACGGGCAGGCGCGAATGGCGCACCTGGCGGAACTTGGCAATCAGCGTGCCCAGGTTCACATCGGCTTCGATGGACTGGATGTCTGACCGTTCCACCATCACGTCGGCAACCGACACGTTGGAGAGCTTGAGCACGTTCTGCAGGATCGTGCGTTCGCTTTCGGAGAAGTCGGCGGTTTCCGCGCTGCCCTGCTCGTCGAGCGCCACCTGCAGATCGTCGCGCAGCGAAACCGTGCCGCGCGCCAGCATGGCCTTGATGCGGTTCCAGATTGATGGCCCCCGTGCGGGCACGGAGGCGGGACTAGAAGGAGGCTCGGGATTGGTGGGCGCCTGCGGGCCCAGACTATCGCTATCGTTCATGGTCTCTCGCCGCCAAAGGCGCGGCTTATCTGTCCTCGAAACGGGAATGACGCGCGGACTATAGGGGTTCCGGCCTCAATCGGCATAGGGGTCTTCTACCCCCAATGTCGCCAATATCTTGGTTTCCAGGCCCTCCATTTGAAGGGCCTCGGCGTCATCGAGATGATCATAGCCTAAAATATGCAGAAATCCATGCACCACGAGATGGGTGAAATGCGCCTCGAATGTAACGCCCTGTTCCTCGGCTTCGCGGATCAGGGTTTCCCGTGCCAGCGTGATGTCGCCCAGGATGCCCACGATCGGTCCGAACGGCTCGATCTGCGGGAAGCTCAGCACGTTGGTCGAGCTGTCCTTGCCGCGCCACTGCTTGTTGAGCTCGTGCTGCTCCTCGTCATTGGTCAGCAGGATCGACAGCTCCGCCGCGCCCTTGATTTTCGGCTTGGCGAGCTTGAGTGCGGCAAGAACCGCCTCTTCGGCCCGCGCCTCGAGATTGTCGGGCCAGGCCTCATCATTGATGATGACGGCTATGTCGAGGGGCGGAGTGGCGGGCATTTTGCTCATGTGTTGGCACTATACCACCCCAAGCACCGTGTCATCCCGGCCTTGCGCCGGGATCCATCCCGAGGTGATCGGACGATTCACCTGTCGGCTGCGGCGCGGTCTAGGGATGGGCCCCGGCGCAAGGCCGGGGTGACATCGCGTGTGTGATGCGCATTGGCGCTGCTACGCCCGCGGCGCCGCACCCAATGTCCGGGCCAGCCCTTCGGTGTCCCGGTCCTTTTCGGCAAGCTTCCTGGCCGTATCGGCTTCATAGGCCCGCACAATGCGGCCGACCAGGGCATGGCGGACCACATCCTTGTCGTTGAAGCGGGACATATGCACGCCCTCGACGCCGTCGAGCAGGTTCACCGCCTCCACCAGGCCCGATTTCTCGCCGCGCGGCAGGTCGACCTGGGTCGGATCGCCGGTGACGATCATCTTGGAGTTCTCGCCCAGGCGGGTCAGGAACATCTTCATCTGCATCGATGTGGTGTTCTGCGCTTCGTCGAGGATGACCACGGCATTGGCGAGGGTCCGGCCGCGCATGAAGGCGAGCGGCGCCACTTCGATGATCCCCGATGTGAGGCAGCGCTCGACATTTTCGGGCTTCATCATGTCGTAAAGGGCGTCATAGAGCGGACGCAGATAGGGATCGACCTTCTCCTTCATGTCGCCGGGGAGGAACCCCAGGCGCTCGCCCGCTTCGACGGCCGGACGGGAAAGGATGATGCGGTTGATATCGCCGCGTTCGAGCAGGCTCGCCGCATGCGCCACCGCCAGATAGGTCTTGCCGGTACCGGCCGGGCCGATGCCGAACACCAGCTCGCTCCGCTCCATGGCGCGCATATAGGCGTCCTGGGCCGGGGTGCGGGCGACAATGGTGGATTTGCGCGTGGCGATCTGGGCCATGCGCACCTTGCCCTTGCGCTCCAGCGTCGGCAGGGTGAGCTGGCTGTCCTCGGTCTCGATCATGCGGATGACGCCGTCGACATCGGAAATGTCGATCGTGCGGCCCTCTTCGAGGCTGCCATAGAGCGATTCGAGCACACGCCGGGACTGGTCGACCGAAGAGGCCGCGCCTTTGAGCAGGACGTGATTGCCGCGGGGGGTGGCCGAAACCTTGAGCCGCTGTTCGATCAGCGCCAGGTTCTGGTCGAAATCGCCATAGAGCTGGGCAGCGAGGCGATTGTCTTCAAAAGCGAGTTCGAGTTGCGATGCGAGTGCGTTGTCTGCGGTCGGTGACAAGTGCCTGCTCAAACTGGTGTGTCTCCACGCTTTCGCGCGGCGCGGGCTGCGCCGCGATTACAAGGACGAGGCTAGGACGATTTGCGAGTCGTGTCTGTAGCAATATTGTGACGGTGCATGGTGGTGACAAGCCATGGGTCCATGGCCATTGCCACCGAATTCACTTGCCAACTATACGGAAATCCCGTATCTAAGATAATCATGTCGGACAGGTTTGATCCCGCCAAGGACGCCATCAATCGCCAGAAGCATCAGCTCGCACTGGCCTTTGGCGACAGGATATTCGAGGACGACAACCACCTGATCATTCCCTCCATCCGCCAGATCGATGGCGAGGAAAGGTTCAAGGTGGTCGGCTTGGTCGAAGACAAGCTGTTCACCGGCGTTTTCGTCTGGCGGGGCGACCTGCCGCGCTTCATGTCGGTGCGAAGGAGCAACAGAAATGAAGAACGGGAATACAGTTCTGCCCGCTGATCCGTCCGACGCTGAAGATTTCGAGGTCACAGCAGAAGCTCTCGATCGCGGCCAACGTGCGCGACTGATCCGAATGACGCGGACCAATCTTGGCCTGTCGCAGGCCGAATTTGCCAGCCGGTTCCGCGTGCCCGTCGGTACGCTGCGCGATTGGGAGCAGGCGCGGGTCACAGCGCCTGATTTCGCCGTGGCCTATGTGCGGGTCATCGCCCAGCATCCAGACATCGTGGCGCAGGCCGTGGCCTAGGCCGCCGCGGCGACCTTCAGCCGCCCGACCAGCGAGTTCGTACTCGTCCCCACAATCTCCACCTGGTGGATCGAGCCGATCAGGTCGGTGCTCCCCTCCAGATGCACAGCCTGGAGATAGGGCGAGCGCCCGCCCACCTGCCCGGCCTGGCGGCCCGGGCGTTCGATCAGCACGGGCAAGGTCTTGCCGACGCAGGACGCGTGGAACGCCGTGGTCTGGGCATTGACCAGGTCCTGCAGCCGCCACAGGCGTTCGTTCTTGACCTCCTCGGCGATCTGGTCGCCCAGATTGGCGCCCGGCGTGCCGGGGCGGGTCGAGTATTTGAACGAATAGGCCGAGGCATAGCCGACATCGGCAATGATCTTGAGCGTGTCTTCGAAATCCCTGTCGGTTTCCCCGGGGAAGCCGACGATGAAATCGCCCGACAGCGCCATGTCGGGCCGCGCCGTCTTGATGCGCTGGATGACCTGCATGTACTCGGCCGCCGTGTGGCGCCGGTTCATCGCCTTGAGAATGCTGTCCGAACCCGACTGCACCGGCAGGTGCAGGTAGGGCATCAGGATATCGAGATCGCGATGCGCCGCCATCAGCGCGTCGTCCATGTCGCGCGGATGGCTGGTCGTATAGCGCAGCCGCTCAAGCCCCGGAATCTCGGCCAGCAGATAGGCCAGCTCGCCCAACCCAACGGTCCGGCCCGCCGCGTCGAGCCCGTGATAGGCATTGACGTTCTGACCCAGCAGGGTGATTTCCTTGACCCCGGCTTCCACCAACCCGCGCGCCTCTGATATCACCTGCGCTACCGGCCGGCTGACTTCGGCGCCGCGCGTATAGGGCACGACGCAGAACGAGCAGAACTTGTCGCAGCCTTCCTGGACAGTGAGGAAGGCAGTGAGGCCGCGCTTGATGGTGACTTCCTTGCGCGCTGCCGGCAGGTGCTCGAACTTGTCTTCCTCGGGGAAGTCGGTGTCGACGACCGCCCGCTTGAGGCTCGGATGCAGATGTCGCTGGCTTTCGGCCTGCGCCAGCATGTCGGGCAGCCGGTGATAGGCCTGTGGCCCGAACACCATGTCCACGACCGGCGCGCGGCGGGCGATTTCCTCGCCCTCAGCCTGCGCCACGCAGCCGGCGACGCCGATCATCATGTCGCCGCCCAGGGCGCGACGCTCGTTCTGCAATTCCTTGAGCCGGCCGAGCTCGGAAAACACCTTCTCCGAGGCCTTCTCGCGGATATGGCAGGTATTGAGCAGCACCAGGTCTGCCTGGGTCATATCCAGCGTCGTCTCATAGCCGTGCGGCGCCAGCGCATCCATCATGCGGTCGCTGTCATAGACGTTCATCTGGCACCCATAGGTCTTGATGAACAGCTTCTTGGTATTGGCGCGCGTCTCGGTCATGGCGGCTCTTTATCATGGCGGCGGCCAGACTCAAAAGCAGTCTCTTGGCGTCTGCAACCTTGCGGGGGCGCCGAGGGTTTCCCTGCGGAAGGGAGTTTGCAAATGACCCAGACCCAAACCCAAAAGACCGACAAAGCCGCCGCTATGAAGGACGGCAAAAAGCCCGGCCCCAAGGACGCTCCGGTGCAGGTGCGCCCGGCGGGCAAGGAATCCCATGCCGACAAGCCGCGCGAATGGGACATGCAGGACGAGGCGGTCGACGAGAGCTTTCCGGCCAGCGATGCCAGTGCCAAATACTAGGTGAAAGGCGGAAAGGCGGGTCTGGCCCCATGCCAGGAAACCGTCGACCGTGGCATTTGTACAAGCCTGCAATTGATCTGATGGCGTAAGCAGCAGTCGCTCTTGCCATCCCGCGCCTCGACGTTAAGGTCGGGGCGCGGCCGGTGGTATTGCGTTGGATTGGGCCGCAGGAAAGTGCGGTATGGGGGTCGGTCCAGAGACGAAAATCGATAGTCCGCCGGCGTCGCCGGTGCACGAGCGCCGCTCCTGGGCGCGCTCGCAGTCGGTTGTCGTCTACCTGTTTGCCCTTGTCCTCGTCATCCTCATCCCGGCGCTGGTCGTCTCGCTGGTTCTGCTCAATCGCAACAATCGCGCGCAGGAAGACGTCGTCCGCGCACTGACCAATGCCACCGTGCAGGCCATCGGCCAGTCGGTCGAGCGCGAAATCGAGGGCATGGTCACCACACTGCGGGTGCTTTCGACCAGCCAGGCGCTGCGTGAAAGCGACCTGGCCCAGTTTCACCGCCGCGCTTCAGTGGCGCTGGAGGGATCGGGCGCCTATTTGCTGGCCCTCGATCGCAACCTCGATCAACTGCTCAATACCCGCGTCCCCTTTGGCGAGCAGCTCGGTCCCACATCCGATCCGGGCACGGCCCAGGCCGCCCTCGACAGCGGCACGACGGTCGTCTCGGGTTTGTTCTATGGACGCACCGCGCAGCGCTGGGTGTTCAACGTGCTGCTGCCGGTGCCTGATAATTCGACCACCGCCCTTCTGGCGCTGACGCGGGACGCCGCCAACCTCACCCCCGCCTTGCAGTCGCGGCAATTGCCCGATGGCTGGCATGCCGCGCTGGTGGATGGCGCAAACCTTGTCATAGCGGCCACATCCGATGCCGGGCTTGAAGCCGGCACCGTGCTGCCGATGCGCCAGACCCTGCAGCAATCGCCCGACGAATGGCGGCGCGAGCGGTTCGGCGGCGACATGGTGGTCACATCAGAATGGCGCTCCCGCCTGTCCGGCTGGCGCGTCATTGCCTGGGCGGCGGTCGATACGGTCGAGCGCCCGCTGGGCGATTCCCTGCTCTGGCTGGCCGCCTGGGGCATCATCATTGCCGGCGTGGCGGGCGGGCTGGCCGTGGTGCTGGCCCAGCGGGTCGGCCGCTCCGTGCGTGGCCTGCGCCGCGACGCGCAGCGGCTGGGCCGCGGCGATCCGGTCATGGCCAAGGCCTATCCGGTCGCCGAGATCGCCGAGGTCTCCCGCGCCCTGGCCGAGGCCTCCGCCTTGCGGCAGACGGCGGAGCGCGAGGTACATTTCCTCATGCGCGAGCTGGCCCATCGCTCGAAAAACCAGATGACGGTCATTGCGGCCATGGCCAAGCAGACGGCGCGCGGTGCCGACAGCGTCGAAAGCTATGTCGAGGCCTTCGAGCGGCGCATCCATGGACTCTCGCGCTCCACCGACCTGCTGCTGGCCCATGGCCGCGCCGGCGTTTTGCTCAACGAACTGATCGACAGCCACATCGCCCCCTTTGCTCCGCCCGATGCGGCGCGGGTCAGCCTTGCCGGACCAACCGTGCGGCTCAATGCGCAGGCGGCCCAGATCCTGGGCATGGCGGCGCATGAACTCTCGACCAATGCGGTCAAATACGGCGCCTTTGCCGGCGATAGCGGCGCGCTCTCGGTGCGCTGGAGCATTGTCGATGACCGGCTGGACCTGGTCTGGCGCGAGACGGTGCCAGATGGCATCGTCACCTCCGAGCGCATGGGTTTTGGCACGACGGTGCTGCAGAACATGGTCGCGCGGTCCCTCGGCGCCCAGGTGGAACGGCGCTGCCACGACGATGGCATCGAGTGGCACTTCGTCATTCCGCTCTCGGCTATTGACCCCGCCCATGCGACGGCCCCGGCTGCCGAGCCCGCGCCCGAATAAATTCTGGTATTGCGGCCCTCTTTGCACTATAGGGACGCCAGTCTTGGGCCTTGCGGCCCGGGCATTCACGGCCCCGCCTGGACGACATCCCGGCCGGGGCGACCCAATCCTCCTATCCAAAGGATATGTCCGATGTCGATTACTGCAGAACGCAAGACCGAACTGATCCAGGAATACGCAACCAAGCCGAACGATACCGGTTCGCCGGAAGTCCAGGTTGCCATCCTGTCGGAACGCATTGCCAATCTCACCGAACACTTCAAGGGCCATGGCAAGGATAACCACTCCCGCCGCGGTCTGCTGAAGCTTGTTTCGACCCGCCGTCGCCTGCTTGACTACGTCAAGACCGTCGACGACGCCCGTTACAAGACCCTGATCGAGAAGCTCGGCCTGCGCCGCTAGTAGGCGCAACCGAATTGCGGATGCGGGGGCAGGCCTCCGCTTCCGCTTTCGCCGCCTGCGGGTGGCGATAAAGAGGCTGTTTGAAAATTCGCTGCGGCGTTGGCCGTCGCAATAGAGTTTGCAAACTGTCTCTAGCGTAGACCGGCGAATGCCGGAGCATGGCAGGATTATTGGCCGCTCCCTCCGCCTCACGCTCGCAAAATCAGTCCTTGGTTTTGATCTCGTGAGGCACCGAACATCTTCGGGAGCTGCTTGTTGTCTTGCCCATGTTTCGTCTTCGCCAAAGACGGTAACCGCGCCTGATTTTGAGCTTGGCCTGCACATGGGGTGCAGACACAAGTGCGGGCGCACCGGATGAGTTCGCGGGCTTGCTACGCCCCGCGTTCCCGCTCAGCCGGCAGAATGGAAAGACGAAAAACATGACGATCAATTTTGATCACCACAAGGTCGAGCTCAACTGGGGCGGCCAGCCGCTGACCCTCGAGACCGGCAAGATGGCCCGCCAGGCCGATGGCGCCGTGCTCGCCACCCTGGGCGAAACCGTGCTGCTGGCCACCGTTGTCAGCGCCAAGTCGGCCAAGCCGGGCATCGACTTCTTCCCGCTGACCGTGAACTACCAGGAAAAGTACTTCGCCGCCGGCAAGATCCCGGGTGGCTACTTCAAGCGCGAAGGCCGCCCGACCGAAAACGAGACGCTGACGTCTCGCCTGATCGACCGCCCGATCCGCCCCCTGTTCCCCGATGGGTACCGTAACGAGACCCAGGTGGTCGTGACGGTTCTGCAGCACGACATGGAAAACAACCCGGACGTGCTGGCCATGGTCGCCGCCTCCGCGGCCCTGACCATTTCGGGCGTGCCCTTCATGGGCCCGATCGGCGCGGCCCGCGTCGGTTATGTCGATGGCCAGTATGTGCTGAACCTCGCCGTTGACCGTCGTTCGGAGTCCAAGCTGGACCTCGTCATGGCCGGCACTGAAGATGCCGTGCTGATGGTTGAGTCCGAGGCCAAGGAACTGAGCGAAGAGATCATGCTCGGCGCCGTGATGTTCGGCCATGCCGAAAGCCGCAAGGTGATCCAGGCGATCATCAAGCTGGCTGAACTGGCCGCCAAGGAACCGCGCGATTTCTCCGCCCCTGACTATTCGGCGCTGGAAGCCGACGTGCTCAAGGTTGCCGAAGCCGACCTGCGCGCCGCCTACAAGATCACCGACAAGGCCCAGCGCTACGCTGCCGTCGACGCCGCCAAGAAGGTCGTCAAGGAAGCCTTTGCCGCCAAGGTCGAAGCCGGTGAAGTCTCGGGCGAAGCCCTGAGCGAAGTCATCCACAACCTCCAGGCCAAGATCGTGCGCTGGAACGTGCTGGACACCGGCCTGCGCATCGACGGCCGCGATCTCAAGACCGTGCGTCCGATCGTTTCGGAAGTGGGCGTGCTGCCCCGTACCCACGGTTCGGCGCTGTTCACCCGCGGCGAAACCCAGGCGCTGGTCGTTGCCACGCTGGGCACCGGCGAAGACGAGCAGTATATCGACTCGCTCGAAGGCACCCAGAAGCAGAACTTCCTGCTGCACTACAACTTCCCTCCCTACTCGGTGGGTGAAGCTGGCCGCATGGGTTCCCCGGGCCGTCGTGAAATCGGCCATGGCAAGCTCGCCTGGCGCGCCATCAACCCGATCCGTCCGTCGGTCGAAGAGTTCCCCTACACGATCCGTATCGTGTCCGAGATCACCGAATCGAACGGCTCCTCCTCGATGGCAACCGTTTGCGGCACCTCGCTGGCGCTGATGGATGCCGGCGTGCCGCTGGCCCGTCCGGTGGCTGGTATCGCCATGGGCCTGATCCTCGAAGGCGAGAAGTTCGCTGTTCTCAGCGACATTCTCGGCGACGAAGATCACCTGGGCGACATGGACTTCAAGGTGGCCGGTACCGACCAGGGCGTCACCTCGCTGCAGATGGACATCAAGATTGCCGGCATCACCGAGCAGATCATGAAGATCGCGCTCGAGCAGGCCAAGGGTGGTCGTATCCACATCCTGGGCGAGATGGCCAAGGCGCTGTCGGCTTCGCGTGGCGAAGTCGGCGAATTCGCTCCGCGCATCGAGACCATGAAGATCCCGACCGACAAGATCCGTGAAGTGATCGGCACCGGCGGCAAGGTGATCCGCGAGATCGTCGAAAAGACCGGCGCCAAGATCAACATCGAGGACGACGGCACGATCAAGATCGCGTCTTCGGACGGTTCGCAGATCGAAGCCGCCATCAAGTGGATCCGTTCCATTACGGACGAAGCCGAAGTCGGCGCCATCTACCAGGGCACCGTCGTAAAGACCGCCGATTTCGGCGCCTTCGTGAACTTCTTCGGCGCCAAGGATGGCCTCGTGCACATCTCCCAGCTGGCCGAACAGCGTGTTGCCAAGACCACCGACGTGGTCAAGGAAGGCGACAAGGTCTGGGTCAAGCTCCTCGGCTTTGACGAGCGCGGCAAGGTCCGCCTCTCCATGAAGATCGTCGACCAGGCGACCGGCAAGGAAATCGCCAAGGACGCGGAAGCCGCCGCCGAGTAATCGGCCGCCCGCTTGCCCGAAAATGCAGAAGGCCCGGAGCGATCCGGGCCTTTTTGTTTGCCGAGGTTAAGCGCCCATGCCGCAACACCCACCGGCGGCGGTTGCGGCCAGATCGATAAAGGCGAACGCCCCTTATTCGATCAGCATCGAGCCCAGCGTGAGCAGGGCGAAGATGATGGCGAGGCTCAGGTGCAGCCAGCGCCGGCTGAACACCATGCCGGACACCAGCAGCGCCAGCACGACCACATTGAGCCCGATATAGGTGGGGTCGACGAAGATGTCGTCCCAGCCTTCCTTGACCAGCTCATTGCCGATGCCCAGCACATAGCTCAGGACCAGCGAGCCGTAGAACCAGTGCCGGCGTCCGATGAGATAGTCGTAATGGTTCTCGTAGCCCTGCACCCCGTCCGGCAGCAGGATGGCCGTCATGAACAGATAGGTGGCGCAATAGGCGACCTGGAACATGTAGAGCGGGTAGGTCCATTGCACATTGGCAAAGTTCAGCCCTTCCTGCCACCAGAACACCATGATCGAGCCCAGAACGAAGAAGATCCACAGGCCGTGCAGGATGTTGAACTGGTGCGTCTTTGGCTGCTGGATGAACTTGGCGGCACCGCTCAGCAGATTGGCAAGCGCCACGCCCAGGATCGTACCGGAGATGAGCTGCACGTAGATCGGAATTTCACTGGTCTGTTCCATGGGGCCCTGGCGTGTTCTTGCCCCCGACGTTAGCGGGCTTTGCGCAGGAAGGAAGCCGCTCGTCGCGGCTTGCACACAGGAGCGCACGCCTTCATGTGCCGTTCATGCAACAGCCGCTATCCATCACATCTATGCGAGGAACCCCCTCGTTAACTGGCCGTTTGGCGAGTGAGGCTTTCCTGCACTAGCGAAGCTCTCCGTCGCGCCTTACCCACTGACGACACAACAGAATTTGCGTCACCCGCTTACCACCTAGGAATTGCCTTGCTCACTCGTCGCTTGTTTCTGATCGGCGTCTCCGCCGTCGCTCTCGCTGCCTGCTCCTCCACCCGTACCCCGGTCGTGCAGGAGCCGACAATCGACCCCTACTACCTGCGCATGTATGGCGAAGTGATCGGCGAACCGTTCCGTGTTGCCGCCATGGACCTGCGCCGTGTCGATCCGAAGTGGTGGCGCCAGGAAGTGCCCTACAGCACCACCGAACGCCCCGGCACGCTGGTCGTCGATACGCCGCAGCGTTTCCTCTACCTGGTGCTCGAGGGCGGTCGCGCCCTGCGCTATGGCATTGGCGTGGGCAAGACCGAAGCCCTGGTGTTCCGCGGCACCGCCACGATCGGCCGCAAGGCCGAGTGGCCGCGCTGGACGCCCACCAAGGCGATGATCGCCCGCGAACCGGATCGCTACGGCCCCTATGCCGGCGGCATGCCCGGGGGCGAGACCAATCCCCTGGGCCCGCGCGCGCTCTATCTCTACAAGAACGGCGCCGACACGCTGTTCCGCCTGCATGGCACCACCGAGCCCTACACCATCGGCACCAATGTTTCCTCGGGCTGTATCCGCCTGATGAACCAGGACATTCTGGACCTCTATGCCCGCGTGCCCACCGGCACCCGCGTCGTGGTGATCAACTAGAACGCCAGCCCTCGGGCCATTATCGCGGCAGCGGGGATCCTTGTTTCGGAATCCGTAGTCACCGAAAAAAAGATTGCCGCTGCCGCGACAATGGCCCGGAAATCTCAGAAAGACCCAGCTTGCAAGAGCTGGGTCTTTTGGTTTTTTGGGAGTCCTCGTGGGGCCTGCCTAGATGATGGACAGCGTCCCGGCTTCGAGCGCTATGGCCATTGGCAGGGTCAGCGAGCGCCAGAAGGGCAGCGGAGCAATGCCAGTCGTGCGGGCGAGATAGAGCGTCAGTGCGGTGCCGTGGGTCACCAGCGCGATGGTACTGCGGCTTTGCTTCGTGCTGCGTTCCACGGCGGCGGAGAAGCGCGAGAAGACCTGGTCGGCCGTCTCCTCGCCGAAGGTCAGTTCATCGGGTTGCGCAAAGAAGCGGGCAATGCCTGCCTCGAATTCGGCGCGCGGCAGATAGCCGGTGCTGGCGCGCTCATGCTCGCGCAGGTCGCGGTCCAGT
>NZ_CAMLHM010000071.1 GCF_946479885.1 uncultured Devosia sp. | reverse complement strand
CGCCGGGATAGCGCGCGATCCAGTCATAAGTGGCGCGGCCCATGACCACGGTGCGGATGGATTTGAGGAAGGTGTGGTAGTCGTGCTCGCCCAGGTTGAGATCGGGCTGCTGGGTGAGCCAATCGAGATTTTCATCCGGCGTGGCGATGAAGCCGTCGAGACTGGTGGCGATATAGCCGACGATCCTGGCCATGAATGTGCTCCCTTGCAGTGAAAAATCCGGTGTCGCCCAGGCTCATGACAGCATCTGTCAGCAGTGCCGCCGCGGCCACTGGCATATGGCGGGATCGAACCGTAAGGTCGGCGGATGGAAACCATGGTGTTCGATACGGCGCTGGGCGAATTCGGGATCGGCTGGACCGAGGCCGGGGTGGCGCGGGTGCAGCTGCCGGGCATGGAGCATGCGGCGCTGCTGCAGCGGATCAATCGCGGTGGCGCGCAGGCCGGCGAGCCGACGCGGGTCGTCGAGGCGGCGATCAACCGGATCGAGGATTATGCCACGGGCGAGGCTGTCGACTTTGCCGACATACCGCTCGATCTGGCTGGTATTTCCGATTTCAACCGAAGGGCCTATGCGCTGCTGCTTGATATCGGCTGGGGCGAGACGACCACCTATGGCGCGCTGGCGCGGGAACTGGGCGACGTGACGCTGTCGCGGGCGGTGGGCGCCGCGATGGGCGCCAATCCGATCCCACTGATCATTCCCTGTCATCGCGTGCTGGCCAGCGATGGCAAGCCGGGCGGGTTCTCGGCGCCGGGCGGGGCCGAATCGAAGCTACGCATGCTGGAACTCGAAGGCGTGTCGGTGGGCACGCCGGCCGGCCAGATGACGTTCGGTTTCTAGCGATGGGCCAAGAGATCGAACGCAAGTTTCTCGTCGTGTCGGACGGCTGGCGGGCCGAGGCTACGGGCAGCGCGTTGCTGCGACAGGGGTACCTGTCGTCCAATGCCAAGGCGACCGTGCGGGTGCGGACCCAGGATGACGAGCAGGCCGTGCTGACGCTGAAGGGTGCGGCGCAGGGCATATCGCGGGCCGAGTATGAATACGACATCCCTCTCGCCGATGCGCGCGAACTGCTTGGCATGGCCGAACCGCATGTGATCGAAAAGTGGCGCTATCGGGTGCCGCATGCGGGGCTGACCTGGGAGGTCGACGTGTTTGCGGGGCGCCATGCCGGGTTGGTCGTCGCCGAGGTCGAATTGACCGACGAGCAGCAGGTGGTGGCGCTGCCGGACTGGGTCGGGGCCGAAGTCAGCCAGGACGACCGCTACAACAATGCGAGCCTGTCGCGGGCGGACGGCATTCCGGATGCAATGGCACCGGGGGCTGTTGACCCTGACGTGGCGTGAGGGACTATCCACGTGTCTTGCGGAGACGTGGACCAATGAAGACCTACACAGTCAATCAACTGGCGCAGCTTGCCGGCATTTCGGTGCGGGCGCTGCATCACTATGACGAGATTGGCCTCCTGAAGCCCGCGTTTACTGGCGACAATCGCTATCGCTACTACGGCGAGGAGGAGTTGCTGCGGCTGCAGCAGATTCTCATCCATCGAGAGCTCGATATTCCGCTCGCGGAGATCGGCGCCATCCTCGATGCGCCGGGCTTCGACAGGGTGCAGACGCTGCAACGGCAGCGCCAACGCCTGGAAAGCCAAGCAAAGCGATACGCCAGGATGGTCAAGACGATCGACCGCACGATCGCCAGACTGAAAGGAGATCGCGCCATGAAGGACGCGGATTTGTATTCGGGCGTGGTGTCGCCCGAGAAGCAGGCAGAGTATGAGGCCTGGCTCATCGATCGCTATGGCGGGGACATGGAGGCGCAAATCGAGCGCAGCCGCAAAGCCATGTCCGACATGGGCAAGGACGAGATGGCGGCCGCAATAGCGGAGCTGGAGGCCGTAGAGCAGGGGCTTGCCGAGGGGTTGCGCCGGGGCATCCCGCCGCAGGCGGCCAGTCTTGATCCGCTGATCGGGCGGCACCGCGCCTGGGTGGGGCGGTCGTGGGGCAGGGGCTGCTCGCCCGCGGCCTATGCCGGGCTCGCCGATGTCTATGAGCATCCGGATTTTCGCGCTCGTTACGAAGCGATTGCACCGGGCTTTGCTGACTACCTAACGACAGCGATGCGGTCCTGGGCTAAGCGACAGGCGGAATGACGTAGATCGCGCGTCGGTGTGACAGGCCGGCGCGCGCAGTTGGAACAGGAAGAAGAGCATGCTGATCAGTGCAGACGATTTCGAGGCCATCGTGTCGGGCCGGGTGGATACGGCCTTTCGGCGCTGGGTCCGGCCGACGGTGAAGGCCGGTGGTACGCTCACCACCGCGGCCGGCGTGCTGGCGATCGATGCCGTGGATGTGGTGGCGCTCAACGCGGTGACGGCCGAGGACCTCAAGCGTGCCGGCTTTGGCGGGCGCGACGAGCTCGACGCCATGCTCGGCGACCGCAAGGGAACGCTTTACCGCATTCGCCTGCACTATGTGGGAGACGACCCGCGGGTGGCGCTGCGTGACACTGCGGCGCTCTCGGACGCGGATGCCGAAGCCATTGGCCAGACGCTGGCCCGGATGGACGGCGGCACGCCTTGGGTGCGCCGCACGCTGGAATTGATCGGTCAACAGCCCGGTCATTCGGCACAGGAGCTTGCGGCGACGCTGGGCGTCGAAAAGCTCAAGTTCAAGAGCAATGTCCGGCGGCTCAAGGCGCTGGGACTGACGGAAAGCCTCGACGTGGGCTATCGCCTGTCGCCGCGCGGCCAGGCCTGGCTCGCCCGGACTATTGCCAGCGCTTGAAACTTTTGAGGTGGTCGAGCGACTTGGTCACCGACTGGGTGATCTTGTCGACGCTGTCGGTCACGGGCACGACCAGGACATTCTCCTCGGCCGGATCAGGCGGTTCGAGGGTGGCGAACTGGCTGTCGAGCAGGCTGGTCGGCATGTATTCGTGCTTGCGCTTGGCCATGCGCTCGGCGATCACCTCCCGGCTGCCGGCGAGATGGACGAAGAGAATGGGCTCGCCGGCCTTTTCGGTCAGATAGTCGCGATAGGTGCGGCGCAGGGCGGAGCAGGCGCCGATGGCGACGCCCTTGGGGTCGGCGGCGTCATGCAGGGCGCGCGCCAGCCGTTCGAGCCAGGGCCAGCGATCATCATCGGTCAGGGGTATGCCGGCGCGCATTTTTTCGACATTGGCCTCGGGGTGGTAGCCGTCGCCATCGAGAAACGGGGCGTGCAGGCGACGGGCAATGGCCTGGCCAACGGTCGACTTGCCGGAGGAGCTGACGCCCATGACGATGATGATGCGGGCGGGAATCAACGGCATGAAAGACGTCTCCTCGGAGGCAGTTCGTGGTTGAGGCTGGCGGGCTGAACGCCAGCTAAATGGCTGCGCCAGCGTGGGTGCAGGTTCTCTCGGGCAGTCTGTCGATCTCCGGGGCGGCATGGTGCCGGAACCGGACCAGATGGGAGAACTGCCGTGAAAACCACTCTTGCCATTCTCGCCGCCCTCGGGCTGTCCATCGTGCCGGCCTTCGCCGTCGACAATTTCTACAATACCTCAACCAAGCTCAATATCGGCCAGTTTGCCGGCAATTGCGCCAGCATGGGCGGCGACTTCACGTCCCATGGCAACAATGCCGGCACCTGCAAGACCGATTCCGGGCTGGATGTGACCTGTGCCCGCGACCAGGGCATCACCACCTGCTCGGGCGTGGTGCCCAAGCCGCCCAAAACCCCGGCCTGATCAGACCGTCGCGGTGAAGGCGCCGTCGACATAGAGGATGTGGCCGTTGACGAAGCGCGCGGCTTCGGAGGCGAGGAACACTACGGCGCCGCCGAGCTCTTCGGGCTGGCCCCAACGGCCCATGGGTGTGCGGGTTTCGATCCAGGCGTTGAACTTCTCGTCCTTGAGCAGGGCGTCGTTGAGCTCGGTGGCGAAATAGCCCGGCGCGATGCCGTTGACGTTGAGCCCGTGCTTGGCCCAGTCCACCGCCATGCCGCGAGTGATGTTGGCGACGGCTGCCTTGGTCGCGGCATAAGGCGCGACGGAGGGGCGGGACAGTTCTGACAGCAGCGAGCAGATATTGATGATCTTGCCGCTGCCTCGGGCGATCATGTGGCGTGCCACCGGCTGGCTGACATTGAAGACGGATGTCAGGTTGGTCGCGATGACCTGGTCGAATTTCTCGGGCGGGAAGGCCTCAAGGCTGGAGCGGAACTGCATGCCGGCATTGTTGACCAGGATGTCGATCGGCCCGATCTGGTCCTCGATGTAGGTCACGGCCTCGTTGATGCTGTCGCGGCTGGTGACATCGAAGGCCACGGCGTTGACCGAGGCGCCTGAGGCCGCCAGATCCTGCGCCGCGGCACCCAACGCCACGCTGTCACGCGCGTTGAGCACGATGCTGGCGCCCGCTTCGGCCAGCGCCTGCGCCATGGCATAGCCGAGGCCCCGGCTGGAGCCAGTCACCAGGGCGCGCTTGCCGGAAAGATCGAAGGGCGAGGGCATTTGCAGCGGTTCTCCGGAAATCGTGCGTGACCCTAGGGTGACGCGGCCATAGTGGCAAGAAAATCTACCATACAAGGAGGGGATTTTGCCGCTTTATTGCGCGATTACGACTTCCGTCTAGCGCCTGTTTGTGGTCATGTCGCCGCCGCGCGGCATGCATTGCGCGCATAGATAAGACGAAAAATCCTCGGAAGGACGTTTGTATGTCGACAGCGGATATCGGCCTGATCGGCCTGGCGGTGATGGGAAGCAACCTCGCCCTCAACATTGCCGAAAAAGGCTACACCATCGCTGTTCACAACCGCACGGCATCCAAGATCGATGAGTTCGTCGTCACGGCCAAGGAACAGGGTCTCGACGGCAAGGTCCTTCCCAAGGCGGACCTCAGCGATTTCATCCAGTCGATCAAGCGTCCGCGCTCGATCATCATCATGGTCAAGGCCGGCAAGCCGGTTGACGAGATGATCGAACAGCTGCTGCCGCACCTGGAGCAGGGCGACGCCATCATCGAGTGCGGCAACTCGCTGTTCACCGACACGCAGCGCCGCTTCGACTACCTCAAGCCCAAGGGCATCGGCTATCTCGGTGTCGGCGTTTCCGGCGGCGAAGAGGGCGCGCGCCATGGCCCCTCGATCATGGTCGGCGGCTCCAAGGAGCAGTGGCACAATGCCGAGGCCGTGCTGACCGCCATCGCGGCGCAGTTCAACGGCGAAAGCTGCTGCGCCTATCTGGGCGAGGGCGGCGCGGGCCATTTCGTCAAGACGATCCATAACGGCATCGAATATGGCGACATGCAGATGATCGCCGAAGTCTATGGCGTGATGCGCGACGGTCTGGGTATGAATCCAACGGCTTGCGCGGAAGTCTTCAAGGAGTGGAACAAGGGCCCGCTCAATTCCTACCTGATCGAAATCACCGGCCATGTGCTGGCTGCCGTCGATGCTCCTACCGGCAAGCCGCTGGTCGAGCTGATTCTCGACAAGGCCGGCCAGAAGGGCACCGGCGTCTGGTCCGCCATCGTCGCCCAGCAGATGGGCGTGCCGGCAACGGCCATCGAGGGCGCTGTGGCGGCCCGTTCGATCTCGTCGCGCAAGGACGAGCGCGTGGCGGCCGAGGCCATCTATGGCAAGCCGAACCGCGGCAAGACCGACGTGACGCTGGCCGACCTCGAAAAGGCGCTGCTGGCCGGCAAGATCGTCAGCTATGCTCAGGGCTTTGCCGTGATCGCCAAGGCCTCGGAAGAAAACGGCTGGAGCCTGCCGCTGGCCACGATCGCCAAGATCTGGCGCGCCGGCTGCATTATCCGCTCACGCTTCCTCGACCAGATGTCGGCAGCCTATGCCAAGGGTGGCAATGCCAACCTGCTCGTGGTGCCCGATTTCGTTGCGCTGATGAAGGACAGCCACCCGTCGCTGCGCAAGGTGGTGGCTGCGGCTGCCCAGGGCGAATTCCCGATGATCTGCCTGTCCGCCGCGCTGAGCTACTTCGACAGCTATCGCCAGGCCCAGGGTACGGCCAACCTGACCCAGGGGCAGCGCGATTTCTTCGGCGCCCATGGCTTCGAAATCGTGGGCCGCGGCAGCGACCTGCACGGCACCTGGCCGAGCACGCTGGGCAAGTAATCCCGGTCAGCTGTATGAAAGAAGGCCTCGCGCGAGCGGGGCCTTCTTGCTTTTTGGAGCGGAGCGATGACGCCTCAGGATGTGCTGAAGCAGTATGAAAGCCGCATCAACCTCCATCAGTTCGACGCCGTCGCGTCGCTGATCGCTGACGATGCGGTGTTCTGGTTCAACGACGGCTCCTTTGCCGGACATGAGGCTATCCGCGGCGCATTCGAGCGCACCTGGGCCAGCCTCGCGAATGAAACCTACT
The DNA here is from genome assembly GCF_946479885.1 of uncultured Devosia sp. The sequence continues at coordinate 11,350 of NZ_CAMLHM010000071.1, read as the reverse complement.
GGCTGACGGACCTGCGCTGGATCGCAGTCGGCGACGTGGCGGCGGGCTGCATCTACCAATTCAACTGGAAGGCGACGATTGACGGCCGGGAGGCATCGGGCGTCGGGCGCGGGACGACGGTGCTCGGGAAGGGCGCAGGCGATTGGCAGATCGTGCATGAGCATTTGAGCGGCATGCCGGGCCAGGGGAGGTGAGGATGAAGAACATTCAAGTGATTGATGGGGCCGACAATTGCCCTTACGACATCTTCGCCATCGACGATGCGGACTACCGGGTCATTTTTCCTGGTGGACAGGACGTGGAGTTCGCGTCCGATCTTAAGGCGCGCTCGGACGCCGAGGCGATCCACGAGTTGCTTACGAAGTTGTGGTCGCAACCTGTCGACAAGAAGTCAGTGCAGGGGATCCACGGAACGTTGTTTTACGAACTGGATTTCAAGAAGCGCTACTACCCGACAAAGAAAGAAGCAGAGATGGTCCCGGCGCTCTAAAAGCGTCTTGGACATTGCATAGACTGCGGCTGGTATTTTCGTGAACTTGTCGATATCTTGCCGCGCAAGAGGTCGTAAGGCCCGTCGAATTGCGGATGAATGTCCGCACGGGGAGCGTCATTCCTGTGACAGCGTCGATATCTATTTGGTCACCGGACCGGTTCGGCCCGCGCAGTTTTGCGCGGGTTGTTGGCATTGCCATGCTGCTGGGATTGGCTGGTGCCTCAAGCGCCAGGGCCGACTGTCTGCCTGTCGGGGGCACGAGTTTTGTCTGCAGCGGGTTGACCACCGTGCCGCAGGTGATCCTGACGGACGATGCCGCAGTGACGACTGCGCCGGGATTTAGTGCCAACGCGACTGCGGGCATGCCGGCCCTGGCGATCGGCGGGAACGGCACGATCAGCTATTTCGACAATAACGGGTCTGCCTTGGCGTCAGATGACGCGGTCCTCTACGTGGAGAATTTCGGCACGGGCGCCGGTGAAGTATCGGTCATCAGCAATGGTGCCATCACCGGCGGCGGTGCGGTCGCGGGGGCGGTCACCGTGACCAATGCCGGTGTCGGCGCCACGACGGTCAGCTTGTCCGGGCCGGTCAATGCCGACACCGTGGGGTTGATCGTTGGCAACAACAACTTCCTCTCGACGGGCGCCGTTGCCGTCACCACCGGCACGGTGAATGCCGGCATGATTGGGGTCTATGCCATCAATCTGGGCACCGGCGCGCTGGAGATAACAACAAACGGCGCGGTGACGGCTGATGTGGCGGGTATTGTGGCGCTGCTGGGCCCCGACAATCTTGCCGGCGCCAGGATCAGCACGCAGTCGGTGACTGGTGGTACGGGCATTGATGTCATCAATGCTGGCCTGGGCGAAACGCGGATCAATGTCGCGGGGACGGCCACAGGAACGGTTGACCTGGCTGTTTCGGCCGAGGTTGTGGACAGCAACAATACTGGCGGGTTGTGGCTGGATATTGCCAACGCGAACGGCGTGTTTGCCGGCATTTCCGCCGTCAATGACGGCTTGGGCGGTACCGGAGTAACGACAACCGGAACCGTGACCAGCGCGCTGGGCCCCGGCATTGCGGCGTGGGCCAGCAATAGTTTCAACACCAACGACCTGCTGGTGGACGTCAACGTCGTCAACGGCAACGATATGGGCGTGCTGGTGCGCAATGACACGGCCGGAACATCCCGCGTCACCGTGCGCGGCCGTGTCGAGGCCGACACCGCGATCATCGCCGACACCATCAGCGACGCGGCGTTCGTGCTCACGGTCGATGGGGAAGTGCGCAGCAGGCTGGGGGCAGGTGGGCTGGCCGTCGACGCCCTGCTGAGCGGCGCGACCACGATCACCAACAACAATCGGCTGACCGGCCGCGTAGAGCTCAGCGATTTCGACGATGTGCTGACCAATGCGGGTCTGTGGGACGTGGCGGGCGCCAGCACCTTCGAGCTGGGCAACGATAGCGTGGTCAACCAGGCCGGGGCGACGCTGCGCGCGGCGCGGCTGGCGCCTGTGGCAGAAGCGACCCGCTTGCTCGGCCTCGAGAGCTTTTCCGGGGGCGGCACGGTGTCATTGGCCGATGGCGGCACCGGGGACACAATGGAAATCGATGGCAATGCGGTGTTTGCGCCGACCGCAGTGCACGAGGTCGATGTCGGCGCCGCGGCGGACAGCTTTGTCATTGGCGGCACGGCCGACCTTGCCGATGCGACGCTGCGCGTAGCACTGCAGCAAGGCTATGTCGTCGGCCAGACGTTTGCCATTCTGAACGCTGCTGGCGGGGTGACTGGCCAGTATGGCCAACTTGAGGGCAGCACGGCCTATTTGCAGCTCATCGACAGCTATGACGCAAACAATGCCTATGTGCAGGCTGTGCAGGGTCAGGCCTTGAGCGCACCGGGGCGCACGCCGAACCAGTTAGCCACTGCCAAGGGACTGGAAAGCCTGGCGCTGAACCATCCGGTGGTGATGGCGCTGCTGCTCAACGCCAAGACGGACGACGAAGCAAGGGCGATGCTGGACAGGCTGTCCGGCGAAATTCATGGCTCGGTGCAATCGGCGCTGCTGCAGGAAAGCCGGCTCGTGCGCGAGGCCGTGCTGGCGCATCTGCGGTCGAGCCTGGATGGCGCGGGTTCCGCGCCAGTCCTGGCCTACGCTGCCAATGACCAGGCTTTGGCGTGGGAACCTGAACTGACCCAGATCTGGTCGGAGGCGATTGGCAGCTGGGGGCGGGCGCCCAGTGATGGCAACGCCGCCGAAATGGAGACCCGAGCGGGTGGCTTGCTGGCTGGGGCCGACAGCATGGTCGGCGACTGGCGGGTCGGCCTGCTGCTTGGCTATGGCTCTGGCACCATGGCCGTTCCCGGCACGGCATCGAGCGCCGACAGCAAGACATATCAGGTCGGTCTCTATGGTGGCACGGCCTGGGGCGACGTGGCCTTCCGGACCGGCATGGCCTATGCCTGGAACGACATCAACAGCACGCGCACGGTCGTCTCGGGCGGCACACAGACGCTGACGGCCCACTATGGAACATCGGCGGCGCAGGCGTTCGGCGAGCTGGCCTACAGCGTCGATCTGGGCAGCAGCATGCTGGAGCCATTTGCCAATGCGGCCGTGGTGGGAACGCAGAGTGCCGGTTTCACGGAGCAGGGAGGCTCTGCGGCACTCAGCACGGCGGGTAGCAGCCACGTCGCCGCATTCACCACGCTGGGACTGCGCGCGGCGGCCAAGTTCATCGTCGGCGAAACGACATTGGTCACGGTCACCGGCAGCGCCGGCTGGCGGCTGGGCCTAGGTGGCGCCCCGCAGGTGCAAAACAACTTCGCCGGCGGGACAGGATTTTCCATTGCCGGCGGCGCGGTCAGTGGCAGCGCAGTGGTGTTCGATGCAGCGGTGGATGCCGAGTTCTCGGACCAGTTGAAGGCCAGCGCCAGCTATAGCAGCGTCATCGGGCCAGCGCAGTTCGACCAGAGCATCAAGGGCGCGCTGACCATGCGCTTCTAGAGAGCGCGAAACATCACGTAGCTATCGACGTAGCCGTGCGACGGGTGGTTGAACGCCTGCGGCAGGGTGCCGACGATGGCAAAGCCGAGCTTCTGCCATAGGTGCACAGCCGGCTCGTTGCTGGATACCACGAAATTGAACTGGATTCCCTTGAAGCCCTCGGCGCGGCAGTAGTCGATCGAATGGGCGCAGAGGGCCCGGGCAACGCCACGCCCCCTTGCGGCTGGCGCGGTCATGTAGCCGCAATTGGCGATGTGGCTGCCGCCGCCCTGCTGATTGGCCCTGACATAGCTGGCGCCGAGGACGACGCCTTGGTCTTCGGCGACGAAGTTGACCTTTTCTGATGACGCGAAGTAGGCCTGTGCGACGGCCTCGCTGCCATCGCGCGGCAGCGCGAAGGTCTCCCCGCTCCGCATGATCGGCTCGATGATTGTCCAGAGAGCAGGCCAGTCGGCCTCAGTGGCGGGGCGGATTTGCATCGGGATCATCAGCGTCTTCGTCGATGGGTGGAACCCGGATCTGCCCCGGTGGCGGCATGTCGGGAACGTGTGGTCGATTGGCGATCGAGGGGCGGTGGCCCAGTTCGAAGCGGAAGGCGGCAAAGGCGAACAGTACGAGCGCGACGACGACGCAGATCGCCGCCGCCAGGAATGGTGCGCCCGGGAAGTAGCCCGGCGAATCCGCCGCCGTCGTGAAATAGGAAAAGATCTGCGTGGCGGCCAGCGGGCCGATGATGGTGGCCAGCGAGTTGGCGGCGTTGACGGCGCCCTGCAGCTCGCCCTGGGCATTGTCGGGCACCTGGCGCGACAGCACGCCATTGATGGCGGGGGCGGCAAGACCGCTGATGGCACCGATCATGATGAAGACGTAGAGGTAGAACACCTGGTCGGTGAAGGCCACGCCGGCAAAGGCAGTGATCGCCGCCAGCAGGCCCAGGATGGCCACGGGCGGCTCGCCGACGCGCTTGACCATGGGACCCACGAGGAATGCCTGGCAGATGGCGAAGCCGATGCCGAAGGCGCCCAGGGCGCGGCCGATATTGGACGAGGTGAAGCGGAACACCTCGACCGTGAAATAGCTGAAGACGGTCGGCAGGGCCTGGGCCGCCAGCGAAAAGGCGAACAGCACGGCCAGAAGCCAGAGCACGACCGGGTATTGCTTGAGGGCAAGCACGGCGCCGAAAGGATTGGCACGGCGGATGTCGAACTTGCGGCGGGAGGCCTTGGGCAGGCTTTCCGGAAGCACCAGGAGGCCGAAGAGGAAATTGGCAAAGGCCAGTCCCGCCGCGGCAAAGAAGGGCACGCGGGCGCCGAACTCGCCCAATTCGCCGCCGATGACTGGCCCGATGATGAAGCCGAGGCCGAAGGCCGCGCCGATCAGCCCAAAGCGCTGCGTGCGCTTATGGGGCGGGGTGATGTCGGCCATATAGGCGGTGGCCGTGGCGACCGCAGCGCCGGCGCAGCCGGCGATGACGCGGCCGATGAACAGGTACCAGACCACCGGGGCAATCGACATCATGAGATAATCGAAGGTGAGGCCGACGAGCGACGCCAGAAGCACGGGGCGGCGGCCAAAGCGATCGGACAAGTTGCCCAGCACCGGCGAAAACACGAACTGCATGAAGGCGTAGGTGAAAACCAGGTAGCCGCCGATAACCGCGGCATTGGCGACGCTGCCGCCAGTGAGGTCTTCGAGCAGTTCGGGCAGCACGGGCACGATGATACCGACGCCGATCATATCGAGCAGGATCGTCACCAGGATGCAGGCGAGGGTCAGGCGTGAGCGGGTCGCTGCTTGCATACTTGGGCGCTAACCTATGGAATCCGGACCGGCCGCTGTCGTGTCGCGCAGTTGACACAGGCCGGCCTGCCAAAGCAAGGCCGAAGGGCGCGGCAAAGTTCCATCGCGGCGTCGCTATTGGGCCTGGGAAATGGTGGGTGCCGGCCCGATTTCATGGCCATAGAGCCAGGCCAGGCGGCGCAGGTGTCCGCGGCTTCCCTGCAGGCCGATCACCGCATTGCGGGCAATGCTGAGGGGCCAGGGCAGGTGAAAGATGCGGCCATTGGCAGCCGATGTCCGCGCCACGCGGGCGACGCGGGCCTGTCGCGCCAGTTCGTATTTCTCGAAGGCAGCCTCGGCATTGGGCTCGGCAATCAGCAGCGGAGCCAGAGTGGCCGCATCCTCGATGCCCATGGCCGCGCCCTGGGCCTGGAACGGCACCATGGCATGCGCCGCGTCGCCGGCCAGCCCGATATTACCCGCGTGCCAGCTCGGCGCATGAACGGTGGACATCGGCCAGGCCGACCAGCGGTCCCCCGCGGCGGCGAGCAGAACATTGAACCGTCCGCTGCGCCGCAGCGCCTTTGGCAGCTGGGGCATGTTGCCGAATTCGGCCTGGCCCTTGGGGACCTTGGCGAAGAGGGCCAGATTGACCTGCTGCCGGTGCGGCAAGGGGTAGCAGACCATGTGGTGGCCCGGGGCGAAGAGCACCGAGACACGATCGAGGACGATCTGGCCCACGGCGGAATCGAAGGGCAGCAGGGTGCGCCAGGCCACCTGCTGGCGGTATTGCGCCGGTGGTCCACCCAGAATTTCGGTGCGGGTGCGGGAATGGACGCCGTCGGCGCCGATGAAGGCCTGGGCGCGGCCGGTGCGTGACTGGCCGTTGGCCTCGTCGATCGAGACGGTGACGCCGCGGGCATGGGAGACCACGTCCCAGCCGCGCACGCCGAACAGGATGTCGATATTGGCGAAGCGGCGACAGGCCATATAGAGCGCGTCGGCGAGGTCGGCGCGGTGCATCACCGCATAGGGGGAGCCGAAGCGCTGTCGCATGACGACGCCGAGTTCCAGCGTGACCAAGGGCGCGGCGCGGCGCCAGGGATAGATGTCGATGCCATCAGGTTCGAGGCTGCGGGCGGCCAGGGCATCGTCCAGCCCAAGATTGTTGAGGATTTTCCGGGCGTTAGGGCTGATCTGGAGACCGGCGCCGAACTCCGAGATGGTCTGGCTACGCTCGAGCACGACCACGGTGGCGCCGAATTTGGCGAGCGCCAGAGCGAGCGTGAGGCCGGTGATTCCAGCACCGGCGACATAATAGGTACGGCCGCTGCCGGGCATGGCCCGCGCTTAGGCGGCGTCAGCGTGGAAGATGGCGGAAAGCGGGTTGGAGGTACCGACGGCCAGCTTGGAGTTGAACACGTAATGCGTTGAACAATAAGGACAAACGATCTCGTTGTCCTTGCCCATGTCCAGATAGATATGGGGATGATCGAAGGGCGGCAGGGCTCCGACGCACTGGAATTCCTTGGACCCGACCTCGATCTGGCGAAGCCCTTCGGTATTGTGGAAATGGGGCGTGGTGCCGTGTGCCATGACGAGAAAACCTGTTTGATTTGGCCGGACCATATGCCAAGCACGGGGTGAAGAAAAGGGTTCATACCCGGCAGCATGCCGCAGGAATGCTGCTACTTTTCTTGCAGATTTCTCGGCCTTCGCCGCAAGCAACAGGATTCCGCTTTGCCCAGCTTCCAGTCCGACGGTTTGAACCTGGCCTACGAGGTGGCCGGTGCCGGCAAGCCGGTCTTGTGCATTCACGGCTTTGCCTCGAGCGGCAAGGTGAACTGGATCGACACCGGCTGGGTCGAGACACTGGTTGGGGCAGGGTATCGCGCCATCACGCTGGACAATCGCGGCCATGGCGGCTCGGACAAGCCCTATGATCCCGAGCGGTATTACCCAGCGGACATGGCGCGCGACGCCGTGGCGCTGCTTGACCATCTCGGCATCGCACAGGCCGCCGTGCTGGGCTATTCGATGGGCGCGCGGATCAGCGCGTTCATGGCCTATGAGCATGAGGAGCGTGTCGCCTGCGCCATTTTCGGTGGCATGGGGATGAACCTGATCAACGGGCTGAGCGATGGCAATGACATCATTTCCGGGCTCTTGGCGCCCGAGCTGGCGGGACTGACGCATCCGACGGCACGACAGTTTCGTATCTTTGCCGATCATACCGGGGCCGATCGGGCCGCGCTGGCGGCCTGCATGGAAACGTCGCGCCAGCCGATGGCGCGGGCCGATGTGCGGCGGATCAGCCAGCCGGTGCTGGTGGCTGTGGGTGAGGCGGACGAGATGGCCGGGCCACCCGGACCGCTGGCCGAGCTGCTGCCGCAGGGCGAGGCCTTCGTGATCCCCAAGCGCGACCACATGCGGGCCACGGGCGACAAGGCGTTCAAGACTGCGGCACTGGCATTCCTGAGCAGGACATTCGGCTAAGTGAGGCGATCGTGAACCAAATGGCGCGTCCGGGCTTTGTGTCGGAGCACAGAATGGCTTATATCGGTGTTTCTCGATGAAGCGGAGCCGGCCCATGTCCACCAGCGTCAGAAAATCGGCGGAGATCCAATCGATCGATCCCGTATGGGAAGCCGTGCGCGCGGGGGCGCAGCAGATCGTGGCGGCCGAGCCGTCGCTGTCGAACATGGCCATTTCGGCGATTCTGAACCACGACACCTTCGAACAGGCCCTGGCGCACCGGCTTGCAGCGCGCCTCGACCATGACGATGTGTCGGCGGATCTGATCCGCCAGGCCTTTGCCGAAACGATGGCGGATGCTCCCGAGATCGGGGAGCGCGCGCGCGTCGACCTTGCGGCGACGCTGGAGCGCGACCCGGCCTGCCACCGGGCCATCGAGCCGCTGCTGTTCTTCAAGGGCTACCAGGCCATCCAGACGCACCGCTTTGCCCATGCCATGTTCAAGGCCGGGCGGCGGGACTTTGCGCTTTATCTGCAGAGCCGGTCCAGCCAGGTGTTCCAGGTCGACATCAACCCAGCCGTACCGATGGGCAAGGGCATCATGCTCGACCACGGCACGGGCCTGGTCATCGGCGAGACCGCGGTCGTGGGTGATAATGTGTCGATGCTGCAGAACGTGACGCTGGGCGGCACTGGCAAGTCGGACCAGGATCGCCATCCCAAGATCGGCAATGGCGTGCTGATCGGGGCTGGCGCCAAGGTGCTGGGCAACATCATCATCGGCGATTGCTCGCGCATCGGCGCGGGTTCGGTCGTGCTCAAGGAAGTGCCCCCGCGGGTCACCGTTGCCGGCGTGCCGGCCAAGGTGATCGGCGCGGCGGGCTGCGCGCAGCCGGCGCTGGTCATGGACCAGATGGTCCTCGTCTACGACCTGCCGGCGCCGGGCGGCCATTCCTAGCGCCGGGCGATCCAGCCCAGCCGCGCATGCGAGCAAGCCCGCCAGCCGGGTTGTCACCGCTAAAATGCCACCGTTCAGGGGTTGTATGCCTTGCAACGGTGACTAGATTGCCGGCTCAACGCAAATCAGCAGGACACCGACAGTGAACCATCCCGAGATCATCAAGCTGCAGAAGTTCCTGCAACTGAAGTTCAACAACAAGAACATCGACGTGCGGCCGCGCGCCAAGCTAAACGATTCCGTCGAAGTGTTCATTGGCGATGAATCGATCGGGCTCATCCATGTCGACGACGAGGACGGCGACAAGTCCTACATCTTCAACATGTCGATCCTCGATATCGACCTGGACGAAGTGAGCTGAATGAAATGCCCCCGCGAAAGCGGGGGTTTGTTTGGGGTGGTGGCCGGCCTGCGGGTGCCGAACCGTTGGCACCCGACCTTGCTACCAGGCGCCGATGTGACTGAGCCAGCGTTGGATTTCCGCGTCGAACTGGCGCCAGGATTGGAGTGCGGTGGCGTCGAAGGTGTAGACCGCCGCGATGCCGCTGGGCAGGTAGACCGTGCGCACGCATTGCGCCACGCCGTCGGGGGCGACCGGCTCCACGCATTTGGCGACGAATGGGTCAGGCGAAAGCGCGTCGTACCAGACGCTTTCGCCGGCGTAACCATTGCTTGCCAGCATGGGCTTGCCCACGAGACCGGGCACACCGCCAAGAGTTTGTTCGGCGAACTGATGCAGGTAGACGCCATCGAGCAGGCGGGCGCTGGCGCGCGCGCGGCTGCGTGGGAGCAGCGTTATGTCCATGGGGATCGGGGTTTCCACACCCTCGGGCGCATAGAGAATGCGCAGGTCGATCTGGTTGGTGAATCCGTTGCGGATCTGCTCGCCATAGCGGAACCAGGCGGTGGGAATGGATAGCTCGCGCCCCGAAATGGTCTGCTGAATCGGCTCGGAATCATCGAGTGACGGGGCAGGGATGCGGGTGGCGCGGCCCAATTCGTCCACCAGGTAGGCGGCGCCGACGGCCAGCAGCAGCACCAAAACTGCAATGGCCGCAAGGTTATAGGCCAGCGACGACTGGCCGGAATGATGGCTGGCCGGAGCCGATTGAGAACGCATCTCCAGCATTAACCAGTTTCGCCGTGGGGAGGTGACAGCGCATTGGGCGGGCAATATGCTTAATGAAGGGTTAATGAGCGCGCTTGGGGCGCCTGCGGCGGGGACGAATTGGCATGACCAGGGAATTGCTGACGGCAGCGTTTTGTATTGCCACAGGCCTTTGCGTCGCAGGGGCGGGCACGCATCTCTACCAATGGCTGGCAAAGCAGCAGGCTATGCTGCGCTATGACGGCAAGACCTTCTTCAATTCCATGGGCAACCTGGCCATGAGCTTCATCTGCGGTCCGTACATCATGCTGCAGATGGGCTGGCGGCAGGAGGAGGGCGGCACCCTCTCCATGACGTCGGCGCTGGTTTCGGCGGTGGTGGCTTTCAGCTGGGCGTTTCTCACAGGGTTGCTGTTCCTGGGAGCCTATGTCCTAACCCGGTTCTAGCGGGCCTGCCGGCCCCATGCGTTTGAAAAACAATGAGGCCAGCTTCGGGTTACGAAGCTGGCCTCATTCATCAGACCCCTATCAGGGATAGGCTTTGGGCGGGGTCCGGAACTCTCGGAGCAGTGATACTGAGACGATGCTGGCCTGCAAACCGCGGGCTTCTGCGCTTCCGGTGCTCACGTACCAAAGTACGCTCCGCTCCGGTTCTCCAGGCCCGCCGTTTTCGGCTCAGCCTCGTCTCAGTCTCACTACTCCGTCGTGTCTCACTAAATCCTAGTTGATGGCGGCGGTGGCGGTGACGATGTCGCGGTTATCGATCATGTCGACCCACTGGCCGGCATTGGCCTGCGACTGGCGCTTGATGAACTTGTAGGGGGTCTGGCTCCACAGATCGATCGAGCCGACCTGGTTGTCTAGCACCAGGTCCCCGCGATCGGTGCGGACCATCAGCACGGCATGGCCTTCGCCATTGGCCTGCTTGACGACGGCCATCAGCAGCGTACTGGCCGGCCAGCCGGCATTGACCAGCTCGCGGCGCTTGGCCAGGGCGTAATCTTCGCAATCGCCATAGCCGTTGGGATAGGTCCAGAATTCGGCGACCTGATAGAGGTCCTGGTCGGTGACCGGCGCGACATGCTGGTTGACGCCGGCATTGACCGACAGCAGCTGCTGCCAGAGGCCCTCGGTGAGCGACACGAGCTCGACCGGGTGGGCATAGGCGCGGCATTCGTCGGGGCGGCTCTTGCAGAACTCGGCATGGCCCACCGGAATGCTGGTATTGCCGCCAACGGTCTGCACGAAAGCGACATTGGCGGTGTCGAACGCCTGGGTCGGACTGATGCTCGCAGCCAGTGCCATGAGGGCACCCATGAGCGCGGCTCCCAGTCCTTTCTTGTTCGAGTGCATTTATGTGATCTCCCTGATGGAGACCACGCTAAGGGGGCCGACTTAGGCCGGTCCGAAAACTACCACGCAGTTTTTATGCGTGTTTTATCGATGTGATTCCGGCAAAATTTACCATGCTGGCCAGGGGCTTGGCCGGGGCGGCTCAGCGATGGATTCCGGCGAGCACCCGGGCAT
>NZ_CAMLHM010000070.1 GCF_946479885.1 uncultured Devosia sp. | reverse complement strand
TGCCAATGTGCTCAAGGCCAACGGCGTCAAGAAGGGTGACCGCGTCACCATTTACATGCCCATGGTCATCGATACGGCCGTCGCCATGCTGGCCTGCTCGCGCATCGGCGCCGTGCATTCGGTGATCTTTGGCGGCTTCTCACCCGATTCGATCGCCGGCCGCGTGGCCGACTGCGGTTCCAGGATCATCCTGACCGCCGATGAGGGCCGCCGCGGTGGCAAGACCATCGGGCTCAAGAAGAATGTCGACGAGGCGCTGGCCAAGGTCAGCGGCGTCGACAAGGTCATCGTGGTCAAGGTCACCGGCAATCCGGTGAACATGGTTGCCGGCCGCGACGTCTGGTACGAGGACGAAGTCGCCAAGGTCGATGCCAACTGCCCGCCCGAGCCGATGAATGCGGAAGATCCGCTGTTCATCCTCTATACGTCGGGCTCGACCGGCAAGCCCAAGGGCGTGCTGCACACCACCGGCGGCTACCTCGTCTACGGCTCGCTGACCCATCAGCTCAGCTTCGACTATCAGGACGGCGACGTGTTCTGGTGCACCGCCGACGTGGGCTGGATCACCGGCCACACCTATATCGTCTATGGCCCGCTGGCCAATGGCGCGACCACCCTGATGTTCGAGGGTATCCCGAGCTATCCCGATGCCAGCCGCCTCTGGCAGGTGGTCGAGAAGCACCAGGTCAACATCTTCCACACCGCGCCCACCGCCATCCGCGCGCTGATGGGCGCTGGTCACGAATTTGCCGACAAGCACGATATGCCCAGCCTGCGCCTGCTCGGCACGGTGGGTGAGCCGATCAATCCGGAAGCCTGGATGTGGTACCACAAGCATGTGGGCAAGGGGCGCTGCGAGATCGTCGATGCCTGGTGGCAGACCGAGACCGGCGGCCACATGATCGCGCCATTCCCCGGTGCCGTCGCCACCAAGCCGGGTTCGGCCACCAAGCCGTTCTTCGGCGTGCAACCGGTCGTGCTGTCGCCCGAGGGCCGGCTGCAGGAGCAGACCAAGGCCGAAGGTGTGCTCGCCATTGCCGATAGCTGGCCGGGGCAGATGCGCACGGTCTATGGCGATCACCAGCGGTTCATCGACACCTACTTCACCCAGTACAAGGGCTATTACTTCACCGGCGATGGCTGCCGCCGCGACGAGGACGGCTATTACTGGATCACCGGCCGCGTTGACGACGTGCTCAACGTATCCGGCCACCGCCTCGGTACGGCCGAGGTCGAAAGCGCGCTGGTCAGCCATCCCAAGGTCTCGGAGGCCGCGGTCGTCGGCTATCCGCACGACATCAAGGGGCAGGGCATTTATTGCTATGTGACCCTGATGGCCGGGGAAACCAGCGACGATGCGCTCAAGACCGAGCTCAAGAACTGGGTGCGCAAGGAAATCGGGCCGATCGCCACGCCGGATCTCATCCAGTGGGCTCCCGGCCTGCCCAAGACGCGCTCCGGCAAGATCATGCGCCGCATCCTGCGCAAGGTGGCCGAGAACGACTTCGGCTCGCTGGGTGACACCTCGACTCTGGCCGATCCGAGCGTTGTCGATAGCCTGATCGAGAACCGCCAGAACCGCTAAGGCAGCACTGTCGGAGGCGCCACCGGCGCCTCTGGTTCAGCTTGCGCCGGGTCGGTGACCTCCACCGACCCGACATCGTCGGCTGGCAGGCCGTTGGACGACCCGCTCGGGGTGGTGATCGTCACAATGACCGACGTTTGCGACGCCAGCAGGCTTTCAAAGTGCTTGAGCACCAGGATGTAGTCATTGCCCGCTTCGAGCGGAGCCGTGACCAGCGGGAATAGGCCATTGGCGCCACCGTCATCGTCACTGGCGATTTCCGTCAGCCGATCGCCATCGAGGCGAAACAGCACACCCACCAGGTCAATTCCGGTTTGATCGCTGCCTGATTCCGGCGCGAACGCGAATGTGTGCTCGCCCGTCTCTGTGGCCTGGTAGGAGAATGCCGCTCCGTCGGGCGGGACAACGGCGATCTCGCCCAATGGAGTGGCCGGAACCTGCCGGGCAATTTGCTGGGCCGAGAAATCGACGGTCGGGTCGATCTCGATGGCGGCGTCTTGCACCATCAGTCGGGCAATGCCCTGGCGACCGTCATAGCTGGACGCGCGCAGGTAATACTTCCCGCCCGGCACGATGGTGAAGCGCAGTTCGGAGTCGAACGCTCCGGTAAAGCCACCGTCGTCATTCTCGTCGACCAATTCGCCATTGGCGTCGAACAATTGCAGGAACGGGTCCACCGAACCGATGGCCTGAAGGCTCGCCCGGTAATTGCCAGGCGACAGCGAAAGCCGGAATATTGCGCCGCTCGCTATTTCGATTTCCTGCAGGCTTGAGAGCCCGCTGATCGTCTGGTCGACCTGGGTGGGGTCGATGCGATCGACCCGCGCGATGATCGCCGGAGAAGCCGTCGTGCCTGTGCTGGTGGGGTCGTCCTGCAGGGGCTCCGGCAAATCACAGGCAGGCAGCGAGTTCTTGTCGAGATACTTGGACATGGCGAGAGCCCCATGGCGGGTCAACTCGATGGCATTGACGTCGCCATAGGGATATTCGACCAGACCTTCTACCGACAGATAGGCCAGGTGCTCGGCGAGGACCTTGTTGTCGGAGTTGGCGAAGATCATCGTGTCATGGCGCCCGTAGCAAATCGCCTCCAACAGCGGCCAGGCGCCGACGCGTTTGGCATTTTCGACCTCGACGCCGTAGAGCACGCTTTCAATCTGCGCCTGCATCCCCAACGCGACCTCGTTCCGGTCCTGGCTGCTCAATACTGCAAGTTCGGCGCTCAGCCAGGGCATGTCCTCGATGGCGTCGACCATTGCTTCGCTCAGACCATCTTCGACAGTCACCACACTGCGCTGGGGCAGATAATCCTCGACCTTCTTGTCGCCACCAAAGAACATGTTCGCCAGCCGCATCAGGTCATCGGTCGGCACGACCAGGCCGGCAATGACCACCAGCCCGAATGCAAAGGTCAAGCTGCCGAATTCCAACCGGCCCTGTTCCGGCTCCTCCACGACGGCCGGGGCGGCCGGATTGGCTGGGACCACCACGGTCTGCGCCGGACGGCGCATGGTGATGAGCACGATGATGGCGCTGATGGCCGCGAGCTTGAGCAGAAACTCGATCGCCCGCAGCAGATAGAGGCCGTGCTCGACTTCGGTGGCGAACATTGCGGACAGGGCGACAAAAATCAGGATGGCCACGGTCGCTGCGCTGGCGATTGCGAATGAGCCGACGGCCGCGCGCTGGATCGACAGAAGGTGCTTGAAGCCCCTCGCCAACAGATCCGTATTGGCGCGGTTGAGCCAGGCAAACACCCCGGAAACCGCCATGGCGATGAGCAGCACCTGGATGACGTTGACGATGAGTTCGGAGCGCAGGCGCTCTGGCTCCGAGAACAGGGCGATGCCGATCGCGATGATGGTGATGCCAAGCGCCAGCCCGATGAAGGCCAGTAGTGCCACCGCTTGCACGGTCAGCCCGAGCCCGACGCCGTCACCTTGATGATCATCGTGTGTCATGGCAGGCCCTCCCTCCTGACATGGCTAGGGTAGGGTTGGAGGGCCGGAAAGTTGGGCTAAATACTAGGTACGAACGCCGCTGGGGCGTCAGCGACGTGAAATGTCACGGGCGAGGATCCCAAGATCCCCGCCCGCTTTAAGGCAACGGCTTCATCGGACGAAAGGTTGAAGAACGACCGACGCTCCAAGTCGCCAGCATCAAGGATTGCATGGCGACTTTGGCCGCACATCCCCCAAATAGGGGTGGCGGGCCCCCTGGCCATTGTTTCGGCTACATTGACCGCCCATCGTCAAAACCATGATTCTTGCCGGGATGCCCGCCACCATGCTGTTCCGCCGTCTTGCCGCCATGATGGTCCTGCTGTCGCTGCCCGTGTCCGCCCATGCGGCGACGCTTGAGCAGATGGCCGGGCAGATGATCGTCGTCGGGTTTCAGGGCGATGACGCGACCGATGCAGCCGTCAAAAGCCTGCGCGATGACCTGGCGGCGAGCCGGCTGGGCGGGGTCATGCTGCTCAAGATCAACGTCAAGAGTCTGGATGCCGTGGCCAGGATGAATGCGGCGTTTCGGGCAGCGTCGCCTGAACTGCTCCCCTTCATCACGCTCGATCAGGAGGGCGGTGCCGTTGAACGGCTTACCGAGGCGGTCGGCTTCAAGGAGATCCCCAATGCGGCCGCCATCGCCGCGGCCAATTCCCCCGACGAGGCCGAGGCGATCTATGCCCAGATGGCGACCGCGATCGCCGAGCTTGGCTTCACGGTCAATTTCGGCCCGGTGGCAGACGTCAATCTCAATCCCAACAACCAGGTGATCGCCAAGTTCGGCCGCGCCTTCAGCGACGATCCGGCGGTGGTGGCGCGCTACGATGCCGCTTTCATCAAGGCCCACCACGCCGCAGGGCTGCTGACCGCACTCAAGCACTTCCCCGGTCATGGCTCGTCCACCGCCGACAGCCACGAGGGCTTTGTCGATATCACCCAGACCTGGCAGCCCAGCGAGCTCGATCCCTACCGGGCGCTGATGGCCGATGATCTGGTCGACATGGTCATGGTGGGGCATCTCTACCATGCCGAGTATTCCGATGCCGGCGCCCAGACGCCGTCTTCGCTGTCCCCGCAATGGATTACCGGCGTGCTGCGGGACGAGCTGGGCTACAAGGGCGTCGTCATCAGCGATGATCTCGAAATGGGCGCCATCCGCGATCATTTCACGCTCGAGCAGACGGTGACCCAGGCTGTCCGCGCCGGCACGGACGTGCTGCTGTTTTCCAACACCGCCAAATACCGCGCCGGCCTCGGGCAGGAGATCCTCGATATCCTGGTGGCGGAAGCCGAAGCCGATCCGGCCTTTGCGGCACGGATAAAGGAGAGCTACGGGCGGATCGTGGCGCTTAAGGGCCGGATACGGTGACCTTCACCTCTCTCCCGAAGGGAGAGGTGGAGATTGGCGAGCTCATACGTTTCCCCACCTTCTCGCGGTCACAGGTTTCCTCTCGGCCCGTCCCCGGATAAAGTGCGCCTCCACGATGCGCAGGAGTCGCTGCTTGAATGACGGATGACCGCGAAGTCCGACAGGTCCGCGCCATATTCATTTCGGATGTGCATCTGGGCATGAAGCCGATCCGAACAGGGCAGCTCATCGAGTTCCTGCGCTCCCACGATGCCGAGACGATCTATCTGGTCGGCGATATCCTCGATGGCTGGCGGCTGGCCAAATCCTGGCACTGGCCGGCCGAGTACAACATCCTGGTGCAGATCCTGCTCGACAAGGCCAATGCCGGCACGCGCGTGGTCTACCTGCCGGGCAACCACGACGAGTTCCTGCGCGAATATCTCGGCACCTATTTCGGCGAGGTCGAGTTCGTCGACCGGACCGTGCATACCTCGGCATCGGGCAAGACCTATCTCGTCATCCACGGCGACCAGTTCGACGTGGTGGTGATGAATGCCAAGTGGCTCGCCCATGTCGGCGACTGGGCCTACAACGCCGCCTTGCGCGTCAATATCGCCATCAACTGGGTGCGCCGCCGCCTGGGCCTGCAATATTGGTCGCTGAGCGCCTGGGCCAAGCAGAAGGTCAAGAATGCCGTGTCCGTCATCGGCCGCTTCGAGGAAGCCCTGGTGCACGAGGCCAAGGAATCGGGCGTCGACGGCGTCATTTGCGGGCATATCCATTTTGCCGACATGCATGATCGCTACGGCATCCACTACATCAATACCGGCGACTGGGTGGAGAGCTGCACCGCCATCGTCGAGAATGCCGACGGCGCGTTCGAGCTGATCAAGTGGACCGAAATGGTCGCCGGCGAACCTCGCAAGTTCCGCCTGCGCCGGGCCGCGGGATAACCTTCACCTCTCCCTTTGGGGGAGAGGTCGGCGCGCAGCGCCGGGTGAGGGGGCCTTTACTGGGTGCGGAACGTGGGCAAGGCCCCCTCACCCGACCCAAAGATGGGTCGACCTCTCCCCCAGAGGGAGAGGTAAGGCCGTCACCCACCCGTCACATGTTGTTCACACCAGCGACGTGGATTCGGACGACCTTAACTGGACACTCAAACCCGTGGTGGTGTTGCCGTGTCCCATCCCCTCGACCGAAACCACTCCCGCCGCATCCTCATCGTCACCGATGCCTGGCGGCCGCAGATCAACGGCGTCGTCCGCACCCTCGAAAGCGTCGGCAAGACGCTGACGGCAGACGGGCATGAGGTGCATTACCTGACGCCCGAGAAATTCTGGACCCTGCCGGTGCCGACCTATCCGGAGATCCGGCTGTCGCTGGCGAGCGGCGGGGCCGTCGCGACGCAGATCGATGCGATCGGTGCCGACCACATCCACATCGCCACCGAAGGGCCGCTGGGCCTGCTGGCGCGGCAATATTGCCTGGACCGGCACCTGGCCTTCACCACCAGCTTCCACACCCGCTTTGCCGAATACCTGTCCATGCGGATGCCGATCCCGCAGGACTGGAGCTACGGCTACCTGCGCTGGTTCCACGGCGCCGCCGCCCGCACCATGGTGCCGACACCGTCGCTGCGCGACGACCTGCTGGCGCGTGGCTTTGACCGGCTGACGCTGTGGGGCAGGGGCGTCGACGGCGCCCGCTTCCGCCCCGGTCAGAAGACGCTGTTTCATGATCTGCCCGGCCCGCACCTGCTGCATGTCGGCCGCGTCGCCGCCGAGAAGAACATTGAGGCGTTCCTCGATCTCAAGGTCCCTGGCACCAAGATCGTGGTGGGCGATGGTCCCGACCGCGCCCGGCTGATGCGCGACCATCCCGAGGCGGTGTTCCTCGGCTATCGCCATGGCGAGGAACTGGGCGAGGCCTATCGCAGCGCCGATGTGCTGGTCTTTCCCAGCCGCACCGACACCTTCGGCAATGTCATCACCGAGGCCCTGGCTTCGGGCACGCCGGTTGCCGCCTATCCCGTCACCGGGCCCCGCGATGTGCTGAACGATGCCAGAGCCGGCGCGCTGGACGTCGATCTCAATGTGGCCGTGACCCGGGCGCTCACCCTCAGTCGGGCCGACGCGCGTGCGCATGGCGAAAAGTTCACCTGGCAGGCCAGCGCGGCCCAATTCCTTGCCGCGCTCGAGCCGTTGCGACCGGCTGTGGGCGCATTGGCCGCAATCGCGTAACAGTAACGTTGCAAATCGGCCCTTGTATTGGCCGTCGATTCGATTCAGGAAGGCCCTGGGCTGTATTCGCCCGGAGTTGCCTTTCATGTCGGCGGTTTTTTCGCGCTTGGACACGCCCGAGCTGCGTGCGTCCATTTATCAGTTCATGGTCTATGTGCCCGGCGGCGTCGCCTCGGTTTTCCTGGGCATCTGGCTCAGCGAGCATGGCCTGCCGGCCGACCAGATCGGCATCATCAACGCCCTGCCGACCCTGTGCCTGCTGCTGCTCAACATCATCGTGGGCCGCATTGCCGACAAGGCCGATGACTGGCGCACGGCGCTGATCGTCATTTCGCTGCTCTCGGCGCTGGCGCCGCTGCCGCTGTTCCTGGTCTCCGAATTCTGGGGCATCCTGGCCGTGTGGGCGCTGACCGCCACCAGCAATGGCCTGGTCGCCCCCATCATCGACGCGGCCAGCGTGCGCATGACGCGGCGCAACGGTACCGATTTCGGCGCCGTCCGCGCCTGGGCCACCGTGGGCTATGTCGTTGCCGCCGCCGGCCTGGGTCTTCTGCTCAATGTGCTGGGTTCGGGGGTGTTTGTCGGCCTTTACGTGGCGACCGTCGTGCTGCGCGCCGCCATCGCCTTCATCCTGCCGCGCTTCCGGGCGCCGGCGCCAGAGGCAACCCTGGCCAATATGCCCACTGGCAACCCCGCCACGCCGAGCCGGCTGCGTGACTCGCTGCAACTCTGGTTCGTGCTGCCGCTGCTGGCCTTTTCGCTCGTCAATTCCAGCAATGCGCTGATCGGCGGCTTTGCCGCCCTGCTCTGGCACGAGAACGGCATTCCAAGCTATTTCCTCGGCCCGCTGCTCGGCATTGCCGCCACCGGCGAGGCGATCCTGATGTTCGCCTGGCGCCGCTTCGGGGGTCGCGTCACCGCGCGCAACATGATCCTGGTCTGCGCCGTGGCGGGCCTCTTGCGTTTCACCATCATGGCTTTCAACCCGCCGGTGGAGATCCTGTTCCTCACGCAGATGCTGCACGCCTTCAGCTTCGGCATGGGCTATTTCGGCGTGGTGCATTTCATCGCCAACTGGACCAACGAGGCCAATGCCGCCGAGGCCCAGGGCTTTGCCAACATGCTCAATATGGGCGCCTCGATGCTGGCCCTGATCGTCTTCGGCGTACTGGTGGAGCATTTCGGCTCCTATGCCTTCTTCTATTCCACCATCACGGCCTCCGCGGCCATCGTCTGCGTCCTCGTCTCCCTGCGCATCCGCCCGCCCAAGGAGGCGCATTGACGGGGGCGGTGAAACCGATATGGACTGCCGTGTATTAGCGCTATCCTGATTTGCCGCGGCCGCGCCGGCCCAGTGCTCCGAGTATATTTTTCATGTCGCTCACCCTGGCGCGGTCGCGCCTGACGCCGGAATTCCGCACTACCGCCTTCTACTTCACCTTCTTCATGGCGCCGGGTGCGGCCACGATGTTCCTGCCCATCTGGCTGAGCGAGAAGGGCATCTCCACCGAGCAGATCGGCATCATCAATGCCGTCCCGGTCTTCGTCATCCTGGCGCTCAATCTGGTCGTCGGGCGGCTGGCCGATCGCGCCAGCGACTGGCGGCAGGCCATCGTCATCGGCGCGCTGATCGCCGGCATCGTCCCGATCGGGCTGTTCTTCGTCAACGAGTTCTGGGGCATCCTGCTGCTGTGGACGCTGGCGGCCATGCCGGCCGGTGCCATCGGCCCGGTGCTCGACGCCGCCACCATGCGCATGACGCGGCGCAACGGCAGCGATTTCGGCACCATCCGGGCCTGGGGCACGGTGGGCTTCATGCTGTTCAACGGCGTCACCGGGTTCCTCGTGGTGTGGTTCGGCTCCGCTATCTTCGTGCCGCTCTTTGTCGGCCTCACCTTGCTGCGCGCGGCGCTTGCTTTGCAATTGCCGGCCTTCCGGGCGCCGCACGATCAGGCGACGGTGGCGGCCGTTCGTCCCAGCGCCGGCAAGCTGATGGAGATCATCACCAAGCCGTGGTTCTTCCTGCCGCTGGTCGGCTTTGCCATCATCTTCGGCACCCATATCATCCTCAACGCCTTTGCCTCGCTGCTGTGGAAAGAGCAGGGCATTTCCGAAGACATTATCGGCCCGCTGATTGCGCTGGGTGCTGCAGCCGAAGCGGGCATGATGTTCATCTGGAAGCGCTTCGGCGGGCGGGTCTCGGCCCGCCACATGATCCTGATTTCGGCGCTCGTCTCGGTGCTGCGCTGGGCCGCGATGGCGTTCTCGCCGCCAGTCTGGGTGCTACTCCTGCTGCAGCTCACCCACGGCGTCACCTATGCCCTTGGCTATCTCGGCTGCGTGCATTTCATCGCCAACTGGACCAGCGAGGACATCGCGGCCGAAACGCAGAGCCTGTTCACCGTGCTGCAACAGGTTGCCTCGGTGGTGGCGCTGGTCGGCTTCGGCTGGCTCATTGGCCTCTATGGCGCGCATGCCTTCCTGTTCGCCGCGCTGGCCGCCGCCATCGGCGCCTTGTGCATCTGGCTATCGCTGAAGATGATGCAACCCAAGGACGACGCGGTCGCCGCGGGGTGAGGATGGATGATCTGCTGACGACATTGCCGCCCCGGTTTCGCGCTGTCCGCTACGACGGCGCGAAAATCCCCGACGGCAGCCACGACCTGTCCGATGGCGCCAATTGCCAGCGTTACGCCTATGCCGCGCTGGCGCATTTCGGCATAGCCCTGGCGGTCGAGCGAGCTCTGGACTGATGCCACGCTGACCGAGAAGGTCACGGCATTCGAACCGCTTGATCTGCTGCTGTTCAATCGCACCGATGACCCCTACGGCGCCCATGTCGCCATCTGCGCCGGGGCAGGGCAGGCGCTCCATCTCGCGAAGTCGGTCGGGCGGCCTGTCATCTGGTCATTGGCCGAGTTCGCGGCGCGC
Source organism: uncultured Devosia sp. (assembly GCF_946479885.1). The sequence goes on along the minus strand of NZ_CAMLHM010000070.1, from coordinate 7,728 downwards.
GATGAATGCCGGGTGCTGATCGGCGGCAAGCGCTTCCGCCGCACGCCCACCCTCTCCCCTTGAGGGAGAGGGACGACCTGACGCAGCGGAAGGTCAGGGTGAGGGGTGCTGCGTCATCCCATGCCAGACGCCCAAGAAGAGACCCCTCATCCGCCCGGAGCCTGCCTTCGGGCGCTACGCGACCCGGAGGGGCACCTTCTCCCTCAAGGGGAGAAGGGGGGAGCGCCACCGACCACCCGCCAAAACAAAAAACGGCCCCGGTTTCCCAGGGCCGTTCTAGTTCATCCTGCCAAACCTCAGTTCAGCCGGCCGCTGGCATGGGCCAGGGTCGTATAGACCTTGCCGCGGTCGCTCAGCAGGTATTCGCGGGTCTCGGCGGCCGGATGGGCGCCGGCGGCGGCGCGCTTCAGCAGCTGTTCGAACTCGCTCATATAGGCCTGCGCGGTGCGGGCGAATTCGGGCTCGCGCTGCAGCTTCTTGCGCACGTCGTCGTAAGTGCCCTGGCCGGCCAGGGTATAGATGCGGCGCGAGAACACGTTGGATTCGCCGGCCTGGTAGCGGGCCCAGGCATCGGCCAGGGCACCATCGTCGATGGCGTTGGCGATTTCCTCGGTCAGGCCCGAAAGCCCGGTCTGCTGCGGCTGGGCGCTCTGCTGCTTGGCCGTGGCATTGCGCAGCACGTCGCGCAGCCAACCGCCATTCTCGGCAGGGGCGGGCGCTTCGGGCTCGGCCTCGGCGACCGGCTGGGGCTCGGGCTGACGCACCGGCTCCGGCTGGCGCACAGGCTCGGGCTGGCGCACTGGCTGCTCGGCACGGCGCACCGGTTCGCTCGGACGGATCGGGTCGACCAGCGTCGTTGCCTGGCGAGCCGGGGCGTCGCGGTAGGTTTCGCGGACGGGCTCGGGCTGGCGCGGCGGCTGGTAGGCCGGCGGCTCGTTGCGGGGCTCGGCGCGCGGGGCAGGGCGTGGCGGGCGGCGGTCGTTGAGGTCGTGCGTAGCCGGCTGGCTGCGCACGATGGCGTTGAGTTCGCTGAGCGCCTCGATCTGCTCGGCCACGACGCGGCGCATGGCGGCGGCGCTGGCGCGGGTCTCCTCGGGCAGCTCGTTGACGCCGCGCGCCAGTTCGGCGCGGGTGGCTTCGAGCTCGGTGCCCACTTCACGTGCCGTTTCGCGCATGGCGCGAGCGGTATCGTTGAAGCGCTGGGTTGCCTCTTCGATGGCGCGCTGCATTTCGACGACCATCATCTGCTGGGCCTGCTGCAGTGCTGCATTGGCGCGGCGGCCTTCGGCGTCGGCGGCGCCACGGAACTCGCCCAGGCGGTTGGTGACTTCGCCCGAGGTTTCGTCCAGCGCCTGGCGGAACGTGCCGGTGGTCTGGTCGATGGCGTTGCGCAGCTGGCCGGCATTGGAGGCGATGGCGTTGCGCACCGAAACCGAGCTGTCGCTGATCGTGTCGGCCAGCGTTGATGTGGTGGTGTTGAGCACGTCGGTGACGTTGCCGGCGGTGGCAGCCAGCACGTCGCTGACCTTGTTGGCATTGTCCTCGAGGGCGTTGTTGACCTGGTTGGCCTGGTCGCTGAGCGCCATCCGGACCGACGAAGCGGTCTGGTTGAGCGCGGCTGCGGCCGCCTCGGCGGCGCGCTGCACGGCGTTGTCGACCTGGCCGGCATTGGACGACAGCGTCGAGGTGAAGCGCTCGTTGGTGGCGTAGAGCGCGTCGGTGACGTCCTGCGTCGATGCCTGGATGGCCCCGGTGATGGTGCCGGTGGTCTGCTCCAGCGTCTGCACCACGGTGCCTGTCGTGGCCGTCAGGGCGTCGTCCATGGCGCGGCGGGCGCCGATCAGGCGGCGTTCCGTGTCATTGACCGTATCGGCGATCGACTGCGCGAAGAGGCGCATGCGGCCGTCGATATCATCGGCGCGCGAGGCAAAGCTCTGGGCCAGCGCGTCCATGGCGCTGCGGCGATCTTCGAGCGTCTGCAGGGCATCGTCGCTGGTGAGCGCCAGGGCCGTCGAGGCCTGGGACATGTTGGCAGCTTCGGCATCGAGCCGGCCGAGCACGGTCGAGAACTCGTCGACCATGCCACGGATCGTGGCCTGGAGCGCGCCGACATGCTGGCTGACCATGGCGCCGGCCTGTTCGGTCTGGCCGATGGCCTCGCGGACGGTGGTCGAGTAGGTCGAGGTCTGCTGGGCGACTGATGTCTCGAGGTTGGCGAGGTTGGCCGTCGAGGCATCCAGCACGCGCTGCAGCAGCAGGTTGCTGTCGTTGAGCTTGCCCAGGGCCGCGGTAACATCGGTGAGGATGCGCGAGGTCGATACGGCCATGATGGCCTCGGCTTCGCGGGCATTCTCGCCCAGGGCGTCGCGCAGCAGGTTGCCGTGGCTGGCCAGGGCGCCCTGCAGCTGGTCCGATTTCTCGTTCACCAGGGCCGCGAAGGCGTTGGTGTGCTGTTCCACCGAGCGGTTGATGCCGCTGAGGCGGGTCTCGATCGTGTCCACCGCGTCCACGGCCTTGACCGTGAGCAACTGGTCGATATCGCCGGCAGCCACGCGGATCTGCTCGAGCGCGGTGCGCACGGCGCTGTCCATGCGGTTGGCGGTATTGGTGATATCGGTCGAGATGTTCTGGGTCGCCGCCGTGATGCGGGTGGCGATGGTTTCCTCGATGCGATCGGCACCGGCTTCGAGATCGGCCATCGACTGGGTGATCGAGGTATTGATCGTGGCATTGAGCGCGGCCAGGCGCTCGGCCGTAATGTCGGCGCGGGCGGTGATGGCCTCGGGCAGGGTGCCCAGGCGCTGGTCGACCATGTCGCTGATGGCTTGGCGGGCGGAGTTGACGCCCGTCTCGATGAGTTCGGCGGCGCGGCGGGCGCTCTCGCCAACGGTGGCGCTGGCGTGGTCGATACGCGCGGTGACGCCATGCTCGGCATCGGAGATGCGGGCAATGGCATTGTCCAGGCCGTGGCCGAGATTGTTGTTGAGCTCGTTGACCTTGTCGGCGATCAGCGTCGACATGCTGCCGACGCGCTCGCCCATCGTATCGGTGGCAAGGCGCAGCGAGCCGTCGATCTTGGTGCGGGCTTCCTCGCCCTGCTGGGAGATGGTCTCGGCCAGTTCGGCCGTCCGCAGGCCGATGGTTTCGCCGATCGAGGTCGTGTGGGTCGCCAGCGTATCGCTGAGCGCCTGGGTGCGGGTGCCGAGGGCTTCGGACAGCTGCTGGGTGCGCGTGCCGACGGCCTGGGCCAGTTGCTGGGTGCCGGTATCGAGGGCGCCGCGCAGCTCGGTGGTGCGGCTGTCGAACTCGCTGGTCAGCGTGGTCGTGCGGTCCGTGAGCTGGGTCACCAGCGCTTCGGTGCGCTCGTCGAGCTGGCTGGTCAGGGTGCCGGTGCGGCTGTCCAGTTCCAGCGACAGTGCGGTGGTCTTTTCCGACAGGGTGTCGGCGAGGCGTTGCGTGCGGCCGGCAATGGCCTGGTCGAAGGCGCTGGTGCTGCCGGTCAGGGTCTCGCCCAGCTCCTGGCTGCGAACGCGGATGGCTTCGCCCATGTCGCGGCTGCGGTTGGCCAGGGTCTCGTCGAGTTCGAGCGCCCGGGTTTCGATAGTGCTGCCCAGTTCGTTCGTGCGGGCGGCCAGGATATCGTCGATGGTCTTGGTCCGGCCGTCGAGCGCTTCGGCGATGACCCCGGCATGACCTTCCAGCGAATCCGAGATTTCGCGGGTGCGGTTGGTCAGGCTCTCGGTGATGGCCTTGGTGCGGGCGCCGAGCACTTCGCCCATTTCGCGGGTGCGTTCAGCCACCACGTCGTTGAAGCGGCCCGATTCTTCGTTGAGCGCCATTTCCAGCACATTGGCGCGGGCGGCAAAGCTCGTGCCCTGGGCGTCGAGGCGCTCGATCAGGCTGTCGCCCTTGTCGCCGATGACATTGTCCAGCGTATGCAGGCGCGTATCGAGAATGGCGGCAATTTCGTTGAGGCGGGCGTCGAACTGGCTCAGCGAATCCTGCCCGGCCGTCGCCAGGGTGATGCGGGCACGTTCGGACGTGTCGTCCAGGGCGCCATTGATCTCGATCACCGCCGACTGCAGGCGGCTATCCATGGCATTGAGCTGGATGGAGACCGACTCGTCGAGCTGGCGGGTCAGCGCGTTGAGCAGCACCTCGGCCTCGCGCGAGCGGGCGGAAATGTCCTCGGCAATGCGCTGGCCGATCATGTCGAGGCCGCCGGTGACCTGGTGGCCGCGTTCGCGCAGCTGCTCGAGCAGGGACGCGCCGCCATCGGTCAGCAGGGTCGAGAGGGCAGCAGTGCGTTCGTCGAGCGCCGAAGTCAGTTCGCCGGTGCGCGATTCCAGGAGGCCCGTGATCGACACCGTCCGCTCTTCGAGCGAGCCGGTGAGGGCGGCGGTCCGCTCTTCGATCAGGTGGGTGCGCGAGTCGATGGCGTTGCCGATCGAGGTTGAATGGGCATCGAGCGCATCGGTCAGCTTGGCGATGCGGCTCTCGACGCCAGCATTGAGGTCAGCGGCGCGCGCATCAAGCGCATTGGACATGGCGCCGGTCTGGTCTTCAAAGGTCAAAGCCAGGCGATTGGCACTGTTGTCGAGCGAGGAGATGAAATCGGTGGTCCGGTTGTCCACGAGAGAAACGAAGTTCTCGGTGCGCTCGCCGAACGTGTTGGTCAGCGTGTTGCCGGCGGTCTCGAGCGCACGGGTCAGATTGCCGCCGCTTTCGACGATGGTGCCGGCGATGCGCTGGCTGATCATGTCGAGGTCGAAGACGAGGCCGGTATGGCTTTCGGTGATCGCTTCACGCACGCGCTCGGTATTGGTGAGCACGCTTTCACGCTGGCTTGCCAGTTCGGCGATCAGCGCGCGCATGCGCGATTCATTGTCCGAATAGGTACGCTCGAGGGCGGTGACCTCGTTGTGGATCATCACTTCGAGCTCGCCGGCGCGCGACAAGGCGCGTTCCAGCCCATCGCCAAGCGCGTTGACTTCGCGGCGCACGGCCTGGCCGACCGAGGCCACCTTGTCGGCGGCCGTCACTTCGGGTTCAGCCAGGCGGATGGCGGCCTGGGTGATCGAGGAAGCGGCGTTGCGCAGGTCCTGCGCGCGACGGAACAGGGTGGCTACGGCAAAAAAGCCGAGGACCGGCAGGAACAGGATGGCGACGAGGCCGATGAAATCAATGGTGCCGACGAAGCTGGCGAAATTGCCCATCTGCGAGCCATAACGCAGCCAGGCGACGGCACCCGCAACGGCGATCCACACCACCGAGAGCACGAGCGCGATCCAGGTGGGCGCGGACGAAGAGCGGTTCTGCAGGTTGTAGAGAATCTTGGAGGTGGGGAAGCGGTCGTCATTGGCGACACTGCCGGCCTGCTGGGCAATCTTGTCGGCGGCGCGCAGGCGCTCCGAGCGGATATTCTCAGACGGGCGGCGTTCGGGCGCCTGCTGCGGCGTGCTGTCGAGGCTAAATACCGATTCCTTGAGGGCGTCTTCGACGGCTGAGAAGGCCAGCGCGGCGGGATCGTTTTGGGGGGTCGGGTTCTTCGCCATACTCTTTACAACTCTCGCGTCGGCTTCACAGCAACAAGGCGGACTTCGGGAGCTGGTATGACTCCGCACCCGTTTCCGGGCCTGTGGTCATATAGAAACAATTCGATGCAAATGCCCCGCATCGTTCCTCCACCCTCGCCGCCGCGCGCTGGCTTAAACCACATTAATACATTCAATTTGAGCTAAACCGAGCGCAATCTTACCCAAAGGTTAATTTCCTGGGGAGATGGCGCGCATCAGAACCGCCAAAGAAAGGCGAAGATGTGGCTTAATCAGCTGTTCATCCGGCCGCTCTAGGCTGCTGATGTGGCATTGTCCGTCCGTCGGGCGCGTCGCCGCAGCAGTGAAGGAGCCGCCAGAATGGCGCAGCGATCAGCAGCGGTCGAGAAACTCGACCGGGTAGCCCATACTAGGGCGATGCGACCCATCGACCTGGTGCACCTGGCCAAGCAGTGCCTGGGCGACGAAAACCTCGAATACGAGATCCTTCGGCTGTTCGACACCACGGTCAAAACCTATTTCGGGCGCCTGGAAATGGCGGCCACCTATGATGACCTGGCCATCAACCTCCATTCCATCAAGGGTGCCGCCAGCGGCGTGGGCGCCTGGACCATAGCCGAGCTCGCCAAGAGCTGCGAAGTCGAGATGCAGGCCGGCCGGCCGCTGGCCTCCGAGCGCATCGCCGATCTCGGCATCGCCATCGAAGAAGTCCGCAGCTTCATCGCCCGCATGCTGAGCAACGAACCAGCCTGACCTAGGCGGCCAGTCGTAGGCACACCATGAGGTCTGCTGCGACCTCTCCGCCACCTCGCTTTGTCGGAAATCTTCAATCTCCAAATCGGGCCTGTCCCTAGAACAGGGGCAAGGCTTCGGAGGTCGAAGCCAGCAACAGCGAGGACCGACACATGACCGCCATCACTCCCTTCAAGATCGCCATCGACGACGCCCAGATCGAAGACCTGCACCTGCGCCTGCGCATGGCCCGGTTTCCCACCACCTTCTCCCGCGACTGGAGCCGCGGCCAGCCCGTCCCCTTCATGCGCGAATTGGCCGAGCAGTGGCTCAATTCCTATGACTGGCGCGCCTGGGAGGCCAAGCTCAACGCCTATCCGCAGTTCCTGACCGAGATCGACGGACAGACTATCCATTTCCTCCATGTGCGGTCGCCCGAGGCCGATGCGGTGCCGCTGGTGCTGACCCATGGCTGGCCGTCGAGCGTGGTCGAGTTCCTGCCCGTCATCGACCAGCTCACCAATCCGAGCGCCCATGGCAACCCGGGCGCCCAGGCCTTCCACCTGGTGATCCCGTCGCTGCCTGGCTATGGTTTTTCGACCCCGCTCGCCGGCCCCGGCTGGGAAGCGGTGCGCACCGCGGCAGCCTGGGATGTGCTGATGAAGCGGCTGGGCTATACCCGCTACGGCGCCCAGGGTGGCGATGGCGGCGCGCTGGTGACGCGGGAGCTGGCGATCCTGGCGCCCGAGGGTCTGATCGGGGTGCACCTGCAGCAGGTCTTTGCCTTCCCGTCCGGCGCGCCGGGCGAGATGGACAAGCTCAGCCCGTTCGAGCTGGCCGGCTTTGCCAATCTCGAAAAATTCCAGAAATACAATGGCTATGCCGATATCCAGTCCAAGCGCCCCGGCACCCATGCCTACGGCCTTGTGGATTCCCCGGTCGCCCAGCTGGCCTGGAATGCGGAACTGTTCTTCGGCTTCGAGGGCGAGGCGGCCGCGACCATGGATCGCGAGCTGTTCCTCACCAATGCCTCGCTCTACTGGTTCACCAATTCGGGCAGCGAGCAGGGCAACTTCTTCCTCGAAACCGGCCAGACCGGTGGCGGCTACCGCGAAATCCCGACCGCGGTGCCGACGGCAGTGGCCTCGTTCCCCAACGATTTCCGTTCGGTGCGCACCTTCGTCGAGCGCTCGTTCAGCAATATCGTGCAGTGGAGCGAAATGGAGAGCGGCGGGCACTTCGCCACAATCGACGCCACCGACGCGCTGATTGCCGATATCAGGAGCTTCTTCAGCCAGGTGCGCTGAGGCTGCCGGCCGACGCCCGGGCGACCTGTCCGGGCGTCGTGCCCATGAAGGTGCGCAGCAAACGAATGAGATGCGGCTGGTCCGCATAGCCGAGGGCGTACGCGACCTCGGCCGCCGGCGTTCCAGCCCCCAGC
>NZ_CAMLHM010000069.1 GCF_946479885.1 uncultured Devosia sp. | reverse complement strand
GAGCTGATGAAGCTCAAGCCGGAAGGCGGCACCGTGTGCCTGCAGCTCGGCAACGTCGCGGCAGCCAATATCAACGAGCGCGCTGCCGGCTTCCGCGACACCATTGCCGGATCCAAGGGCATCGAACGCCTGGCCGACACCAATGGCTGGACTGAAGTCGAAGGCTGCCCGGTCTTCACCAATGACGATATCCCCACTGCCAACCAGCAGATGGCCGACGTCTTCACTGCCAACCCCGATCTGACGGCCTTCATCCTGGTCGGCGGCTGGGCGCAGTTCGGACCGCAAGCTTATGCGCAGAACACCGACCAGGTCATGGAACGTCTCAAGAGCAAGGACCTGATCATCATCGCCGGCGATACGCTGCCGCCGCAGGTTCAGGCCTTCAACGAGGGTCGTAGCCACTTCCAGATCGGCCAGCGGCCCTATCAGATGGGCAATGAAGCGCCCGATATTCTGATCGAGCTGATCGGCGGCGGCACTGTCGAAGACCCCAAGTTCACCGGTCTTGATCTGTGCACGCTGGAAGACCCGGGCATCTGCGCTCCGTAGTCTCCTCCCGCGACCGGTGGACGCGTCTCGATGCGTCCACCACCCTCGCTCTTGCGCGCAAGTCATTGCGCCCACATGTTGTTCTAAGCGCGAATCCGCTGGTTGCCCGTGCAATTGGCATGCAGCGAAGAAGACTGATTGAGAGACGCGCAAACCATGGCTGACAGGGCATCGGCGACGAAAAACGGCACTGGTGCGAAGGAACAGCGGCGGCGCGTCACCATGACCGACGTCGCCAAGGCCGCCGGGTGTTCCCAGGCCACCGTCTCTTTCGTACTCAACCGCACTCCCGGCATGAAGCTGTCGCAGCAGACGCGGGATCGCGTTACCGAAGCGGCTCGCACCCTGGGCTATGCGTCCCCCACCTTTCCGGTACGGACCGGCAGCTCGGCCGCCGGCGTCCAGCCGATAGATGGCATTATCGGCTTTGCCGTCGATCAGCTCGCCACCAGTCCCGAAGCGGTGGTGGCCATCGAAGGCGTCCGCCAGGCCTCCTGGAATGCCGGCAATATCGTGCTGGTGGCGCAGACCCTGTGCGATGACGAAATGGAGCCGCGAACGCTCCGGGCGCTGACCGGGCCCGGCGTTTCCGCCCTGATCTACATGGCAATCTTTACGCGCGAGATAGTCGCCCCGGCCTATCTGTCGGACCTCAAAATCCCGGTCGTGCTGCTCAACTGCTACACCGCCGACAACGCCTTTCCCGCCGTGGTGCCGAGCGAGATCGTGGGTGGGCAGATGTCGACCCGCCACCTCATCGAGCAGGGGCACCGGCGCATAGCCACCATCACGGGCGAGCCGTGGATGGAGGCAGCCGAACACCGTCTCAAGGGCTATCGCCGGGCCTTGGCGACTGCCGACATCCCATTCGATGCCGATCTGGTGGTGGAGGGCGACTGGTCGGCCGGCGCCGGCTATCGGGCGACAGTGCAACTGCTGGCCCTGCCGGATCGGCCCACCGCCATCTTCTGCCAGAACGACCGCACCGCCATCGGGTGTTACGAGGCACTCAAGGAGGCTGGTCTCTCCATTCCCGATGACATGTCGGTCGTCGGCTATGACGACGAAGAAATCGCCCGCCATATGCATCCGCCGCTGACCACGTCCATCCTGCCCCACCGGGCCATGGGCATGTGGGCGGTCGAGCAGCTCTCCGCCCCACGGCCCGAGACCAACCGCTACCCGATCACCAAGCTCGAATGCCCGCTGGTGGAGCGGGCGTCCGTCGGCCCGCCGCGCCGCCGCTAGACCTCTGGCGCTGCAGCCAATTCCCCGCCGCGGGCATCTTCGGCCATCGTGGTCAGAAATCTCATCTTTTTAGCGCGAATACTCATTTACGCCGCGCCTTGGGAGCACCAAACAGGCAGGAGGGAAAGTGCGCGCCTCGCCGGCAATGGCAGGACGCGCCTGGGAGGAGCGACGATGAAGATCGGTGTGAATACCTTTGTGTGGACCTCGCCCTTCACCACCAGGGATTTCGGCCTGATGCCCAAGGTCAAGGCCATGGGCTTCGACATCATCGAGGTCGCGGTGGAAGACACCTCGCTCATCGATGTGCCCCTGCTGCGAAAGACCGCGCAGGATGAAGGCCTGTCCCTGACCATCTGCGGCGCCTTTGGCCCGACCCGCGACATTTCCAGCGACGACCCGGCGATCCGGCGCAACGGGGTCGCCTATATCACCGACTGCCTCCGACTGACCGAGGCGGTGGGAAGCTCGCTGTTCGCAGGCCCGGTCTATTCGGCGGTGGGCAAGACGCGCATGGTTTCCGCCGACCAGAAAGCCCGCGAGCGGGCCTGGTGCGTGGAAAACCTGCGAACCCTGGGCAAGATCGCCACCGAAGCCGGGATAACCATCGCCATCGAGCCGCTCAACCGGTTCGAGACCGACATGATCAACCTGGTCGAGCAGGCCATCGCGCTGATCCACGAGGTCGGTAACCCCGCCTACAGGGTGCATATCGACACCTTCCACGCCAATATTGAGGAAAAGAGCATTCCCGACGCCATCCGCCAGGCGGGCAATCTGCTGGGACACTTCCACGCCTGCGAGAACGATCGCGGCACGCCCGGGACCGGCCATATCGACTGGATCGGCATCCGCAACGCCCTGCGCGAAATCGGCTATGCCGGCCCCGTCGTCATCGAGTCCTTCACCCCCGGCATTGTCGAGATCGCCAAGGCCGCGGCCATCTGGCGCCCCCTGGCGCCGTCGCAGGATGAGCTGGCCCGCGATGGTGCCCGCTTCCTGCGCGAATTGCTCGGCTAGCGCCCGCCGACAACATAGGCAACCGTGCGAAGTTGGATATAATGAACCCGTTGCGGACGCGTCTGCGCCCGTCCGGCATGGGGAGGGGGCGTGGTCGACGAGTTCAGCGTAGCCGTCATCGTCGAGACGTCCAACAGCTATGCCCGCGGCATCCTGCGCGGCATCCACGACTATGCCAAGAGCCGCCGCTGGACCCTGTATCTGACCGAGCATGGCCGGCACGAGCTCGACGAATCCTTCGCCGGCGACTGGAAGTTTGACGGCATCATCGCGCGGATTGAAACCGACAGCATGGCCCGCATCGTCACCGCCATGGGCGTGCCGACCGTGGACGTGAGCGCGGCACGGCTGGTGCAGGGCATCCCGTGGGTCGAGACCGATGACGAAGCCATAGCGCGCCTGGCGCTCGATCATCTGCGCGATTGCGGCCTGCAGAATTTCGCCTTCTTCGGCGACCCGTTTTACAACTGGTCGATCTGGCGGCAGCAGGCTTTCGAGCGTCTGCTGGGCCGTTCCGATCTCCTCCGCTCGCGCATCTTCAATCTGCCGGCCCGCAAGGAGCCGCGGGTGCGCTGGTGGACGCAGCGCGAAGCCATCCGCGCCTGGCTCGACAGCCTGCCAAAGCCCGTCGGCATCTTTGCCTGCTACGATGGCTGCGGCCAGCAACTGCTCGAAATCTGCCGCTACTACGACATATCGGTGCCCGGCGACGTCGCCATCGTCGGCGTTGATAATGATGAATTGCTGTGCGAAATCACCACGCCCACCATGTCCAGCATCGTCCCCAACGCCTTCCGTACCGGCGTCTATGCCGCCGAAATCCTCGATCGCCTGCTGCGCGGGGAGAAGCTGTCCGGCCGCAAGCACTCCATCGAGCCGCTTGGCGTGCGCAAGCGCGTCTCCACCGATGTGCTCGCGGTGGGCGATCGGCATGTGGCCGAGGCGGTAGCCTTCATCCGCGACAACGCCCACAACAATATCGGGGTCGAGGATCTGCTGGGCTCCATCCCCCTGTCTCGCCGGGTGCTCGAGGCGCGCTTCCGCAAGGCTCTCAACCGCACTCCGCACCAGGAAATCCTGCGTGTCCGCACCAATGCCGTGCGCGAACTGCTGCTCGAAACCGACATGTCGCTGTCCGAAATCAGCGAGGCGATCGGCATCGAGCACCCCGAATATCTCAGCGTCTTCTTCAAGAAGGAGACCGGCCTTACCCCGCGGGAATATCGCGACCAGGCCCGCGCGCGCTCCCTCCCCAAGGCGGCCGACTGACGCATCCGGCCCGCAGCGGCCGGGAAATATCTCAGAAATCTCGCGCGAATGCTCATGGCTATGGCCGGCGTGACGGCAATACTTGTCCCACCGAACGGGAGGGGATCATGGACAAGGTGCGTGTAGGGCTGATCGGGCTGGGTTTCGGGTCGGAGTTCATCCCGATCTATCAGGCCCATCCCAGGGCGGAAGTCACCGCCATCTGCCAGCGGTCGCAGGCCAGGCTCGACGAAATCGGCGACAAGTTCGGCATCGCCGCGCGCTACACCGATTTCCGCGACGTGGTGACCGATCCCAATGTGGATTTCGTGCACATCAACAGCCCCATTCCCGATCACGCCCCGCAGACGATCGCTGCGCTCAAGGCCGGCAAGCACGTCATGTGCACCGTGCCCATGGCGACCACCCTGGAGGAAGCCGCTGAAATCGTCGGCCTCGTGCGCGAAACCGGGCTCAAATACATGATGGCCGAGACCGTGGTCTACAGCCGCGAATACCTGTTCATCAAGGAGCTCTACGACAAGGGCGAGCTCGGCCGCATCCAGTATATGCAGGCGTCGCACCCCCAGGACATGGAGGGCTGGCCCGACTACTGGAAGGATATGGTGCCCATGCACTATGCGACCCATGTCGTCAGCCCGCTGATGGCAATGGTCGACGGCATGGCCGACTATGTCAGCTGCTTCGGCTCGGGTGCGGTCAACGACGAGATCGCCCGCCGCTCCGGGTCAAGCTTCGCGGTGGAATCCTGCCACATCAAGATCAGGGATTCCGACGTCGCCGCCCATGTCTGGCGCTTCCTCTGGGACACGGCCCGCCAGTATCGCGAGAGCATCGATGTCTATGGCTCGAAGAAGTCCTTCGAGTGGGAACTGATGACCGGGGAACATCCGGTGCTTCACACCGCCAAGCGGCCGGAATCGGAGATCGCCGAGCGCGTCGCGGTGCCCGATTATGCCCACCTGCTGCCCCAGGAGATCCAGAAGTTCACCCGCGCCATTGTCGATGAGGACCACTTGTCCTTCATTCAGGGCGGCGGCCATGGCGGCTCGCATCCGCACATGGTCAATGAGTTCGTCAATGCGCTGCTGGAAAACCGCGACCCGTTCCCCAATGCTGAGCAATCGGCCAACTGGACATCCGTCGGCATCTGCGCGCACCAATCCGCCCTCAAGGGCGGCGAGATCGTCAAGGTGCCGGATTTCGGGAAGCGCTGAAGCCGGTCTGGCCTGGACTAGGGCGTCCCGGCGATGAGTTCGGCCAGGTAGCGGCCGGTCAGCGAATAGGGAACACCCAGGTCCCGCACGCTGTCCATATGGTTACGGCTGACGACGATGCGCTGCGACACGGCCAGGCCCTGCTCCGACAGCTTGCGCGCGAAGCTATTGGCCTGCTCATGGAACGGCGGGGTTTCCCTGGCCCCGACCACCACCATGACCTTGGTGCGCGCGTCATACTGCTTCTTCATCGGGGTGAACGCGGCCACCTCGTCATTGGTGAGGGCGATCTCGTCCTTGAGGAACGACTTCTGCAGTGGCTTGAGGTCATAGAGACCACTGAGCAGCAGCGCAGCATCCACCCCGCTTGGTCCGCGCTCATGCAGGAACAGCGTCGTGGCCAGATGCCCACCGGCCGAGTGGCCACTGATGGTCAGCTTTTCCGGGTCGCCGCCATAATGGGCGATATTGTCCAGCACCCACTGCTTGGCGCGGCGGACCTGGTCCACCAGCGTCGCCATGCGCACCGCGGGCATCAATGCATAATCGACGATGACGGCGATGGCACCGGCCGCAACGACGGTCTCTGCCACCAGCGAGTAGTCGTTCTTGGAAAAGGCGCGCCAATAGCCGCCGTGGATGAACATGTGCACGGGGCAGGGCGCGGCCATCTCCGCCGGGAAAAACAGATCGACCGTTTCCGATGGGCCGTTGCCATAGGCAATGTCGGCCTCCATCGGCACGGTCGCTCGCGTTGCCGCGCTGCGGGCGACGATATCGGCAACGATGTCGTCGAAGTTGGCGACATGTCCTCGTATTCGAAATGCGTCGGTTTCCATGGCGACTGCCTTCCTAGAAACTGGTGGCGATGTATTTCGCCTCCATGAACTCGGCTATGCCGTGGTGTTGACCACCTTCACGCCCAAGTCCGCTCTGCTTCACCCCGCCAAATGGCGCCGCCGGGTCCGATACGAGGCCTCGATTGAGGCCGATCATCCCCGCTTCCACCGCGCCCGCCACACGCAGGCCCCGCGACAGGTCGCGCGTGAAAATGTAAGCGGCGAGGCCATATTCGGTGTTGTTGGCGCGCGCGATCACCTCGGCTTCATCGTCGAAGCGGTAGATCGGCGCCACTGGCCCAAAGATTTCCTCGACCGCCATTTCGGCGCTGTCCGAGGCGTTGGTCAGCACCGTGGGTGGGTAGAAGAAGCCGGTCCGATTGGGACGGGCGCCGCCGGTCACCACCTTGGCGCCCTTGGCAATGGCGTCGTCGACCAGTCGCTCGATCTTGTCGACAGCCTTGCGCGTGATCATCGGGCCGCATTCGGTTTCGGCCTCGGCACCCGCGCCGACGCGCAGCGCCTCCATGCGCCGGGAAAGCCCGGCGACGAAGTCATCGTGGATGCCGGACTGGACATAGAGCCGGTTGGCGGCCGTGCAGGCCTCGCCGGCATTGCGCATCTTGGCGATCATCGCGCCATCGAGCGCCGCATCGAGGTCGGCATCATCGAAGACGATGAAGGGCGCATTGCCGCCGAGCTCCATGGCGCAGGAAATGACGTGCTTGGAGGCCTCGGCCAGCAGCGCGCGACCGACGCCGGTCGAGCCGGTAAATGACAGCTTCCGCACGCGCGGATCGGCCAGGATCGCTGCGGTGAGCGGGCCGGGCGAGGTGGTGGTCAGCACGTTGACCACGCCGGGCGGCACGCCAGCCTCCTGGTAGATTGCGGCCAGCGCATAAGCCGTCAGCGGCGTTTCCGATGCCGGCTTGAGGATCACGGTGCAACCGGCCGCGAGAGCCGGGGCGATCTTGCGCGTGGCCATCGCCGCCGGGAAATTCCACGGCGTAATCATCAGGCAGATGCCGATGGGCTGGTAATCGACCACGATACGGTTGGTGCCGCCAGGAGCGGTGCCGAATTCACCAGTGATGCGCACCGCCTCTTCGGCATTCCAGCGGAAGAACTCGGCCGCATAAGCGACCTCGCCCCTAGCGTCGCGCAACGCCTTGCCATTTTCGAGCGAAATCAGCGTGGCGAGCATCTCCGCCCGCTCGGTCATCAGTTCGAAGCAACGGCGCAGGATTTCCGAGCGCTTGCGCGGGGCCATGTTGCGCCAGCCGGGGGCCGCCTTGGCTGCCGCCTCCACCGCCGCGCTCGCATCAGCCAGGGTCGCATCGGGCACCGAAGCCAGCACGGTCTCCGTCGAGGGATCGACGACGTTGATGGTGCCGCCGCCGGTGGATGGGCGCCATTGTCCATCGATGTAGAGGCCCTGCGAGGCCGCCTTGAGGTCGGGAGTCGTGGTCATTGTAACTGGTCCAGTCATGCCGCTGCGCCCGCCATGTCGCCATCAAAGGCGGCGCGAAGCAGTCTTTTCATGCCCGGCAGGTCGAAGGGCCGGGGGTTGTTCTTGATGAGGCGATCGATGCCGAGCGCCTGCTCGGCCGTCCAATCGAGCTTGTCTTCGGCAAGGCCGAGCCTGGCCAGCGTCGGGGCTATGCCGATGGCGCCGAACAGTTTGCCCACGGTGTCGATGGCGCCCTGCGCCCTCTCCTCGACACCACCAGCGGCAACCCCGAGCGCCGTGCCGATGTCAGCCATTTCGGGCAGGCTCGCCGACCGGTTATAGGCCATCACATAGGGCAATACGCACGCCACGCCGAGGCCATGGGCCGTGTGGGTCAGCGCGCCGACGGGGTACTGGATGGCGTGGGCGGCGGCGGTTCCGGCCGTGCCAAAGGCGCTGCCTGCGGCCATTGCTGCAAGCATGACATCGGCGCGGGCACTCGCATTGCCACCGTCCTTGACCGCCGTCTCCAGGCTGCGGCCCAGCAGGCGCATGGCAAGCAGCGCATAATGGTCGGTCAGCGCGTTCTTGCCGACAAAGACATGCTGCTGCGGCAGTGTGGCATCGTCCGCGCGACGCATGGCCGTGAAAGCTTCGATGGCATGTGTCAGTGCATCGGCGCCGGCAATGGCGGTCAGGCCGGGAGGGCAGGTCAGCGTGAGTTCGGGGTCGCAGATTGCGGCGGTGGCGATCAGGTGAGGGCTGGATATGCCAACCTTGAGCGTCCGCACCGGGTCGGAAATGACCGCGACAGGGGTCACTTCCGACCCGGTTCCGGCCGTCGTCGGCACAGCGATGATGGGCAGTACCGCGCCCGGCACTTTGAACTCGCCGTAGTAATCCGCCAGTTCCCCACCATGCGTCAGCAACAGGGCGGCGCATTTGGCCATGTCGAGGCACGACCCGCCGCCGATGCCGATCACCATATCGGGCGCAAAGGCCCGTGCCGACGCAACGCAGGCGCCGACCGTATCGCTCGGAACGTCAGGCAGAACCCCGTCATGGACCAGCACGTCCACTCCGGCAGCCCGCAGGTCCGCCATCATCTCGGCAAAGCTGAGTGTGGCGGCAAAGCGCTCGTCGGTGCAGACCAATGCCCGCGTTCCGGACTTGGCCGCGACCGCGCCGAGAGCCCGGCGCTGGCCGCTGCCAAACAGAATTTCGCCCGGCAGCCGCAGCGCGCCAAACAGCCCCATGAAACAGCCCCTCCGCCCATTGCGTTCCCACCGATATAGGATCGTATAGGATATAGTATTGTAGGCAAGCCACCATCATGCTAGATGACAGCCCATGTCAAGTGGCGGGCGGCGATGATGAAGTCGACAGTGATCAACCAGGGCGATGCGGCCCCGGGCCTTGCGCGGCCGAGCAGCCTGGCCGGCAGCGTTTATGACGCCATCTTCGCGCAACTGATGTCGCTGCAGATCCCGCCGGGGGCACGGATCACTGTCGATACGCTGGTTCGCGAGCTGAACGTCTCACACACCCCCATTCGCGAGGCGCTCGGCCGGCTCGAGGGGGAGGGGTTGGTCTTGCGGGCGCACCTGGTGGGCTATCGCGCCGCGCCGCAGGTCAGCCGCGACCGCTTTGATGAACTCTATGAACTGCGCCTGATGCTGGAGCCGGAGGCCGCGGCAAAGGCTGCCATGCGCATGGACGAGGCCGGGCTGGCGGCGCTGGACCAGCTGGCCGGCGTGATGGCCAAGACCAATGACGGAGCCGATGAAAGGCTGCGCTATTCCGATTTCGCCCGGCAGGACGCCGAATTCCACGACAAGATCCTCGATATCGCCGGCAACGGGCTGATGCGCGACGTTCTGCGGATGCAGCACACCCATTTCCACATCTTCCGCCTGATGTACCACCGGCTGGTGACGGCAGAAGCGCTGGACGAACACGAAGCACTGATGGACGCGTTGCGCCGCGGCGACCCGCAACTGGCCCGCGATGCCATGCGCGTCCATATCCAGAATTCTCGCACCCGGCTTTTGCCGGCCTTCGTCTGACCGGCTGAGGTGATGTGAGGCACCGCAATCAGCCGCTGCGAGGCGAGCCGATTGCCCGAACAATCTGAAATGAGGAGGAACAGATAATGCCTGGCAAGAAAATACTGATGCTGACCGGTGAGTTCACCGAGGAATACGAGATCTTCGTCTACCAGCAGGGCATGATGGCCGTGGGCCATACCGTGCATGTCGTCTGCCCGGACAAGAAGGCCGGCGATCGCATCAAGACCTCGCTGCACGATTTCGAGGGTGATCAGACCTATACCGAAAAAATGGGTCACTATGCCGACATCAACAAGACCTTCTCCGAAGCCCTGGCCCAGCTCGACCAGTATGACGCCGTCTACTGCGCCGGTGGCCGCGGTCCGGAATATATCCGCACCGACAAGCGCATCCAGCAGATGGTCAAGCACTTCCACGATGCCGACAAGCCCATCTTCACCATCTGCCACGGCGTACAGATCCTGATCGCGGTGGATGGTGTGGTGCGCGGCAAGCGCGTTGGCGCCCTGGCCGCCTGCGAGCCCGAAGTGACCCTGGCGGGCGGCACTTATGTCGATCTCACCCCCACCGATTCCCTCATCGACGGCAAGATGGTGTCCGCCAAGGGCTGGACCGCGCTCGCCGCCTTCATGCGCGACTGCCTCAAGGTGCTCGGCACCGAAATCAAGCACGCCTGATCTCTAACCGAAACGAGAAACGCCCCGACCGCGCGGTCGGGGCGTTTCTGTTTGTGGGCGCAATGGACGCCAGCGTCCGGGAAGACCGCTGGCGCCCTTCGCCGCTGGCCTGGCTTAGCCAGCGTGACGCAGGTTGATGCCGCTCTTGCCGTCGAACAGCACGACTTTGTCGGGGTTCCAGGAGAACCGGACTTCCTCGTCCACCGTCAGGCTGGTCTGGCTGGGTACCGTCGCCTGCAGCAGGCTGTCGCCCGTCCGCAGGGTGATGATCTTTTCCACGCCGTGGTTCTCGATGTCATGCACGCGGGCCGATCCCGGCGCGCCCCCCGCGAGGTAAAGGTCCTCGGGCCGGATGCCGAAGGTCAGCGGCCGGCCGGCCAGCGGCTCCCGACCTTCCAGTGGCAGGCGCTGGCCTGCGGCGGTGACGGCGGCACCCTGTTCGAGCTGCCCATCCATCAGGTTCATCGGTGGCGAACCGACGGCCCGCGCCACGAAGGTGTTGACCGGGTTGTTGTAGATTTCGCGCGGCGTCCCGGTCTGCACCAGTTGCCCGTTGTTGAGCACGCCGATTTTGTCGCCCATGGCCATGGCCTCGACCTGGTCATGCGTGACGAACAGGAACGTCGCCCCCAGATTGACCTGGAGGTTCTTGAGTTCCGTTCGCAAAGCCTCGCGCAGCTTGGCGTCGAGCGCCGACAGCGGCTCGTCCATCAGGAACACGCGCGGCCGGCGCACGATGGCCCGGCCGATGGAGACGCGCTGCATCTCGCCACCCGACAGCCGATCGACCTTGCGGTCGAGCAGGTGCTCGATGCGCAGCGTCTTGGCCACACGATCGACCTGCGACTTGATCTCGTCCGGGCTCGCCTTGCGAATGGGCGACTTCAGCGGAAATTCCAGATTCTCCCGCACCGTGTAGCGCGGATAGAGCGAATATTGCTGCAGCACCAGGGCGACGTCGCGCTCGGCAGCGCCCCACTGACCCACATCCTGGCCGTCGATGAAGATCTGCCCTGCACTGGGCTTTTCGAGGCCCGCAACCAGCCGCAGCGTCGTCGTCTTGCCGGCACCAGTCTGCCCCAGCAGCACGAAGAACTCGCCATCGGCGATTTCGAGGTCCAGGTCTTTCAACGCAACATGGGTGCCGAAGGACTTGGAGATGCCCTTGAGTTGAATATGCGCCATCAGAGCCTGATCCCCAAAGAACTGCCGGAGGTGGTGTCGAAGAAATGCGCCTGAGCCGGATCGATCCGCACCCAGACCTGGCTGCCGGGACCGGCAACGAAGCCGCTCTTGGTGCGAGCCCGCAGCACGATGCTGCCCACCTTGAGGTCGACGATATCGTGCGATCCCAGCGGCTCGATGATCCCCGATGTCACCTCGACATAGCCCTCCCTGGCCTCGTGCGAGAGCAGCACGCCTTCCGGGCGAACCCCGAGCTTGAGCTTACCCGCCTGCGCGCCGGCATCCTTGAGCTTGCCGGAGAGGGCCGCCGGAAAGGCAAAGCTGATGCCGCCCAGGCTGACGCCGACACCGCCAGCGCCTTCGCTGATCTCGGTATCCGCCAGGTTCATGATCGGGCTGCCGACGAATTGCGCCACGAAGATGTTGGCGGGATAGGCATAGACCTCGTCGGGCGTGCCCACCTGCTGCAGCAGGCCCTCATGCATCACCACGATGCGGTCGGCCAGCGACATGGCCTCGACCTGGTCATGCGTCACATAGATCGAGGTCGAGCCATTCTCGATATGGAGCCTCTTGAGCTCCACCCGCATCGTCTCGCGCAGCTTGGCATCGAGCGAACCGATAGGCTCGTCGAGCAGGATCGCCTTGGGCCGGCGCACCAGCGAGCGGCCGATGGCCACGCGCTGCATGTCGCCGCCCGATAGCGCCGATGGCCGGCGCTTGAGCAGGCCCGTAATGCCGAGCGATGTCGCGACAGACTGGACGGTCCTGTCGATCTCTTCGCGGCTCTGGCGCACCGCGCGCAGCGGAAACGCCATGTTCTCGTACACCGTCAGATGCGGGTAGAGCGCATAGTTCTGGAACACGAAGGCCACGTCGCGCTCGGAGGCATGCAGGTTCTGCACCGGCTTGCCATCGATCAGGATATCCCCCGAGTCGATGTCTTCGAGGCCCGCAATGGCCCGCAGCGTCGTCGTCTTGCCGCAGCCCGAGGGCCCCAGCAGAACCACGAATTCGCGATCCTTCACCGTCAGGTTGATCTCGCGGATCACGTGGACCGGACCGAAATGTTTGTCGATATTGCGCAGTTGGATCTCAGTCATGTCCGCCACCCGATGCCACGGTTTGCGAGATGGACACGGGGCCGGTGTCGTCTTCGTCCACCAGTTGTTCCGGCGATGGGATATGCACGGAGATATTGAAGCCGATCAGGCCGATCAGCATCACCAGCACGCTCCAGGCATGCAGGTCCGCACTCCATGGCTGGCAGAGGAACAGGATGCCCACGACCATCAGGGTGATGGAACCGGGGCCGAAATACTTCTGATTGAATTCTCGACTGATCATTTGCGAATGGCACCAAAGCTCATGCCGCGCAGCAGATGGTTGCGGAGCAGGAAGGTGAAAATGGCGACCGGCAGCAGGAACAGCACGGTTCCGGCGGCGATGACGGTCCAGTCCTGCAGGCCCGTGCCGACCTGGCTGGGAATGAAGGGCGGCGCGGTCTGGGCCCGGCGGTTGGTGAGGATCAGCGCGAACGCATACTCGTTCCAGGCCGTGATGAAGCAGAAGACGGCTGTGGCGGCGATGCCTGTTGCGGCTTCCGGCAGCACGATCTTGAAGAAGGCCTGCATGCGCGTATAGCCATCCACCAGCGCGGCTTCCTCATATTCCTTCGGAATCTCGTCGATGAAGCCCTTCATCAGCCAGACGGCAAACGACACGTTGAAGGCGGTGTAGAGAATGATGAGGCCAATATGGGTGTCGTTGAGCCCGACCGCCCGATACATCAGGAACATCGGAATGGCGACCACGATGGGCGGCAGCATTCGGGTGGAGAGAATGAAGAACAGCAGGTCCGCCTCGCCCTTCACCCTGAAGCGCGAGAACCCGTAGGCGGTGATCGTGCCCAGCGACACCGCCAGCAGCGTCGAGGTGACGGCGATGATCAGCGAATTGACGAAGCGATCGGGATAGGCCGAGTAGACGACCTCGCCATTACCATCGCGTGACAGCCGCTCGCCACCGTCGAGAACCAGCTTTTCCCACCATGGGGCGGCTTCATAGACTTCGGGAGCCACCGGCGCCGTCAGCTGGGCCCGCTTGGTGAAGAGCTTCACGAAGGGTGTTATCGTCGGCTGGAACACCACGGTGGGCGGCACCGATGTCGCCAGCACCAGCGGCTTAAAGGCCGTGGAGGTGATCCAGTAGATCGGCGACAGGAAAATCAGGGTCACCACGATGACCGCCGCGATCGCCAGGCGATTGCCGATCCGGCCTGCGCGCGTCGAAACGATAGCCATCTCAGCGCTCCTTCGCCTTGTTGAGGTATTTGACGTAGATATTGGTGATGCACAGCACCATGATCAGGATGATGTAGGCGAGGGCCGAAGACGGACCCGTCTGCCACTGCTGGAAGGCCATCTTGTAGAGTCGCGACGAGACCAGTTCGGCGGCCGGCTGGCCCGTCATCACGAAGGCGATGTCGAAGGTCTTGAAGGCCTCCATGGTGCGGAAGATCACCGCGATCAGCAGG
This sequence comes from uncultured Devosia sp., assembly GCF_946479885.1. Next base: position 3,940 of record NZ_CAMLHM010000069.1, on the reverse strand, counting down.
ATCGGCGCGACCAGCGGCAGCGTGATGCGGAAGAAGGTATAGAGCTTGCCGGCGCGATCGATCGAGGCGGCCTCGTAGAGATGTTTGGGCACGGCCGACAGGCCCGCCAGCGACAGCAGCATGACGAAGGGCGACCACATCCAGATATCGGTGATGGCCACGGCATAGAGCGCCAGGTTGGCGTCCGAAAGCCAGGCAAGTCGTCCCAGGCCCAGCGCGTGATTGAGGATGCCCCAGGAAGGATCGTAGATCAGCTTCCAGAAGAGCCCGACCACGACAGGCGACAACATCATGGGCAGCATCAGCAGCGTGGTCAGCAGGCCCTTGAAGGGCAGCGGGCGGTTCAGCAGCAAAGCCAGCCCGAAACCGACGACAAACTGCCCGGTCACCGAGACGATGACGTACCACAGCGTGGTCGAGAACGTCCGCCAGATCACCGGGTCGGCCAGCACGTCGATGTAATTCTTGAAGCCGACGAAATTGACCGCGGCCTTGCTGTTGGCGCGGAAGTCGGTGAACGAAAACCCGAGCGAATAGAGCAGGGGAAACACGTTGAAGATGATGAGGAATGCCACCGTCGGAATGACGAACACATTCCGGATCGTGGTGTCGCTCCACCCGCGAGACGCAGCCCGCGACCTGGGATCGAGCGTGGTAATGAGGTTGGTCAAGGCGTAGTCCCCCGATTGGACAGAGCCGGAGAGGAAGCGGACTTCCTCTCCGGGCAGGTTTGGTGCCTTACTTTGCGTCGTAGCCGGCGGCCTTGAGCGTATCGATCCAGGTCGCGGCCAGGGTGTCGAGCGTCGTCTTGGCGTCGCCTTCGCCGTTCACCACATAGGGGTAGAAGGCGTCGGCAGCTTCGGTCAGCAGCTCGGCATATTCCGGCAGGGCCCAGAAATCGCGGACCTTGAACATGGTCTGGAAGAAGGCTTCGTTGAACGGCGTCGCCTTGCGGAATTCCTCGGATTCGAGGATCGCCGCGTTAGCGGTATAGCCGCCCAGTTCAGCCCAGCGCTTCTGGGTGTCTTCCTTGACGAACCATTCGAGGAACTTCATCGCCTCTTCCTGGTTCTGGCTGTAGGAAATCAGCGAGATGCCCTGGCCGCCGAGAGCCGCAAAGTCGTCGCCGCGCGGTCCGGGCGGGTTGGCGAAGAAGCCCATATTGGCGGCATGCGGGTTGGTCGCTTCGTTGACCAGGGCGGGGAAGAACGCGAAGAAGTTCATGCCCATGGCCACCTGTCCCTGCGCGATCGCCGTGTTCACCTCGGCGAAGAACGCATTGCCCCAGCCCGGAGGGCCGTAGGTGAACAGTTCGCGATAGTCGGTCAGTGCATCGATCGACGCCTGCGAGTTGAGCAGGTCGGTGACCTGGTAGGTGTTGTAGTCGCCCAGCGATCCGCCATAGGCAAAGATCGAGTTTTCGACACCCATCACGATGGCGTCGCCGGCATTCATCGAATAGATGGCGGCGCCGTAGCGGCCTTCGTCTGGCCGGTGGAAGAACTCGGCAATGTCGATCAGCTGCTCGAAGGTTGCCGGCACGGCAAGGTCGTAGCCGTACTTTTCCTTGAAAGCTGCCATTTCAGCCGGATCTTCGAACCAGTCCTTGCGATAGGCCCAGCCCAGGGCGTCGCCTTCCAGCGGCACGGACCAGTACTGGCCCGAACCACCCGGATATTCCGAATAGTAGGCCATGGTGGCCGGAGCCATCGTCTTGGTCAGTTCGTGCTTGGTGGCAAAGTCTGTCAGGTTGACATAGTGACCGCCTGTGGACGCAGCGCCGAGAAACTGGCTGTCGCCAACCACCAGATCATAGGCCGAGCCCTGAGCGTTGAGCTCGGTGAACAGCTTGGTCTGGAAGTCCGGCCACGGCACGGTCTCGACGGTCACGGTCACGCCGGTTTCCGCCTGGTATTCGTTCACCAGCTCCTGCAGGTAGTTTGCAGGATCCCATTCCGCCCAGAGGATCGTGAGCTCCTGGGCCTGGGCAGCAAGGCTGCTTATGGCCGCGAGACTAGCTCCGGCCAGTAGTCCAACCATAGTCTTGCGCATTGAATCATCTCCCTCACATGCACATTCTCGCCTGGTGAGCCGTGGCGTGGTGCCGCGTCTCGCCGGATGCCGATCGAGCGACCCTCCTCGGGCGCCCCTCCGATCGTCATCCCCTCCTCCGTGGCTCGCAGACCGTGCCGATTTACTCGGGCACGTCGCTCCCCATCATCTGCGCTTTCGGGATCGGCTGTCGGCCGCACCACAGGTGCGGATGCCGATATGAGCGCAAATTACTCGCCCACCTCGCGGGTGGTCGCCGCAGGCGCATCTTTCGTGCGCTCGGCAGCATTGTTCCTGGTCGTCGGGCCGCCGGCTGCTTCTGCCTCGGCTGCATTGATCAGCGCCTTGGCAGCCCATTGGGCGACGCTTTGTGCCTGGTGCGAGCCAAGGCCCCAGATGTCCTTGAGCACGTTCAGCACCTCGACGCCGAAGACCAGCGACAGGGCCTGCGCCACACGCAGATGCTGGTCGGGCGCCAGCTTGCCGGCCAGCGGCGCCGTGGCCTTCATCAGCAAGTCGACGCGATGGCCCCGCGTGAACAGCGGTTCGCTGCCCAGTGTGCCGGCCCGCCGCTGCGCCCATTGTTCCAGCGACAGCCGCAGCGATGCCTTGAACGTTGCCTCGAATTCCTCGATGCGCGGCATTGCGGTCGCCAGCAGATCGGCAACCCGCGCCTCGACGCTGCCATTGCCCGGCGTCCAATCCAGTATCGGCCCGAGCGCCTCGTCGACCACCGCGTGAACGAGGGCCGCCTGGCTCGGGAAATAGCGATAGGCCGTGGCCCGCGACACGCCCGCCGTTTCGGCGACCCCGGTCACCGACGGCGTCATGCCCGATTGCATCAGCGCAATGGCCGCGTCGAGCATGAGCCGGCGCGTCCGGGCTTTGACGCCCCGCTCCGTACCCGGACCTGCTTTGGCTGTTTTTTGCTGACGTGAGACGACCATATCAATATGATACACACGTCTCATTTTTCCGCAATAGGGCTCGCTGGACCGATGTGAGCAAGGGAATAACCGCGCAAAAAGACACCCCCGATCCGCTGGGGACCGAGGGTGCTGATAGGCCGTTCAGTGGGGCGAAGATTACGGTTCGAAGAACCCGGCATCCTCTTCCAGCAGGTACTTCCTGGCCCCCACAGGATCGATATCGAGCCCCAGTCCGGGTCCCGGCAGCAGGTCGACATGGCTGTCGGTCACGATTCGGTCGGGCAGGCCGATGACGATGTCCTCCCACCATGGATCGGACGCGCTCGGATACTCGAAGGCAATGTAGTTGGCGGGCAGGGTGGCGCACACATTGATCAGCGCGCCCAGCCCTAACAGGCCATTGGCCGTGCCATGCGGCGCCATCATGATCGAGTGCATATAAGCGTGCTCGGCTACCCACTTGAGCTCGGCCATGCCGCCGATATCAGCCGGATCAGGCCCGATCACGCGCACCGCCTGGGTCTCGATCAGCTCTTTGAAATTGTGCCGCAGGTAGATCTGCTCGCCAGTATGGATCGGGGTCGAGGTCGAGGTGGTCAGCTCGCGATAGGCCTGTGGATTGACCCAGGGCACATAGTCGCCGGTCAGCATGTCCTCGAGCCACATCAGGTTGTATTTCTCCACCGCCCGGGCGAAGCGGATGGCATCGTTGAGGAACCAGCCGGGCCCGCAATCGAGCGCTAGCGAGACCTTGTCGCCCAGCACTTCCTTCATGGCGATGACGCAATCGAGCATGTGGTTGAAGCCACGCTCGGAAATCTGGCCCTGGTCCATGGCGCCGTGATAGCCGGCATTGTTCTGGCGGACGCCATAATGGAAGTCGTCGATCCTGTCCTTCATGTTGGAATGGAAGCTGATGCCCTGCTTGACCATGAAGAACTTCTCGGGCCGCTCCATCA
>NZ_CAMLHM010000068.1 GCF_946479885.1 uncultured Devosia sp. | reverse complement strand
GGCGGCCGTTGCAGGTCGCGGTTGGCGAAACGTTAAAGGACGGTCAGCGTCACATCGACATTGCCGCGCGTGGCGTTGGAATAGGGGCAGATCTGGTGGGCCTTGGCGACCAGGTCTTCGACCACGCTGCGCTCGAAGCCAGGCACCGAGATCTTGAGTTCGGCGGAGATGGCAAAGCCCGGACCCTTGGCGTTTTCGCCGAAAGAAACCGCGGCATCGACGGTGGCTTCATCCGGGATCTTCACCTTTTCGCCGCGCGCCACGGCCTTGAGGGCACCCTGGAAGCAGGCCGAGTAGCCGATGGCGAAGAGCTGCTCCGGATTGGTGCCGGCCCCGCCATTGCCGCCCATTTCCTTGGGCGTGTCCAGCGTCACCGACAGGCGGCCATCATTGGTCGCGCCGGTGCCGGTGCGGCCGCCGGTGGTCTGGGCGTGAGCTGTATAAATAGCGGATTTGATCGACATCGGATGCTCCGTGAAAGGCGTTGAATGGTCAGGCGTGAAAATTACATAGTGCACAATTGAATTGTGTGCAATAGAAAAATGCATGCTAATTTGCCAGGCAACAGGAGGGTAGGCGCATGACCGAGCAGGCTGATCCGCTCAAACTCGACTCGATGCTGTGCTTTGCCGTCTACGCGGCCGAGCACGCCTTTACCCGCTTCTACAAGCCACGGCTCGACGCCCTGGGTCTGACATACCCGCAATACCTGGTGTTCCTGGTGCTGTGGGAAAGCGATGGCCTCACCGTCAAGGGGCTGGGGGACAAGCTGTTCCTCGATTCCGGCACGATTACCCCCCTGCTCAAGCGGCTCGAAGGGCGGGGGCTGTTGCGGCGCCAGCGCGATGATGAGGACGAGCGGCAGGTGCGGATCTTCCTGACCCAGGAGGGCCGGGCGCTGCGGGCCAGGGCCATGGCCGTGCCGCTCGCCGTCGGCAAGGCGCTGGGCAGCGAACCCGGCGCGGGCGATGCCATGCGGCAGAGCCTTCATCAACTGCGTCAAAGGCTGGATGCTGCCCTCGAGGGCTAGCGCCCGTCTCCCGGCGGCGGTGCTATTGCAGCCCCACGGCGTCGACCACACCGCCATCGCAGCCGCCATCGGTGGGCCGGGCCTCGAGCAGGCGGTCGGCAATGCTGGCGGGGCCCTGGATATCGCCGGTCAGGCCGATGGTCAGTTCGCTGATCAGCCGCCGGCCGTCGTCATCGGCGCAGCTCAGCCGCACCCGTTCACCCGCACCTGGGCCAAAGGCGGCATCGAAGGCGGCGCGGATCTCGGTCTGTGTAATGCGCTTGCCGATCGAGGCGGCAAAGAGCTCGGCCACGGCGCTGTCGTTGATCGCCGCGAGCATATCGAGCGAGTCGGCGAAATACGCTTCGGCGTCGCCCTCGTAGCAGGTGCCGTGCTTGATCCATTCGTGCCGCTCCAGGGCCGATTGGGTGCCGGGCATGGCGACCTGCAGGTCTGCCCACAGGTCGGCTGGAAGCTCGGGTGCGGGCAATTGGCTCCAGTCGCCATCCTTGTCGGCGCGCACCGTCGCTTCGTCCACCCCGCAATAGTCGCGCGAGCGTGGCTGCGGCCAGAGGCCGTGCAAGGCGAAGTGGCTCGCGTCGAACCGATCTGCCGTCTGGCTCTCGCATTCGGGCTTGTCCGGCCGCGTCTCGCAGAAGGCCGGTTGCCAACTGATGGCCAGCACGTATTGCGTGCGGTCCTGCGCCTGGGCGGGCGACCAGAGCAGGGCGAGCAAGGCGGCGACAGTGGCCAGGCGCATGGTGGTCCCTTCGAAAGAGCGGGGCGACCCATGGGCCGCCCCGGCAGGTCTAGAGCGTGATGCGATAGAGCCCGAAGCCGTCGGCATTGGTCTCGCCGGTCGCCTCGATCTTGACGGCCGTCACGTCGGCCAGATGTTCTGCCGCCTTGGGCCCGGTGGCAAACAGCACCGTAGTGTCGCCGATGGGGGCGAGCGACCAGTTGCTGTCGGCCTTGGGGTTGATCGTGCCGTTTTCGACGATGAACCGCACGATCAGGTCGCGATTGGTATCGGGACCCTTGAAGACGATATGGTCGGCACCCGTGCCCGGGAACGAGCCGCCGCCGCCGGCGCGATAGTTGTTGGAGGCGATGACGAACTTGGCTTCCGGGTCGATCGGTGCACCGTCAAACTGCAGGTCGACGATGCGGTTGGCGTCCGGGTTGGTCACTTCCTTGCCGTCGCTCGAATATTTCGACGGTTGGGTGAGGTCGATCTTGTAGGTCACGCCGTCAATGATGTCGAAATTGTAGGACGGGAAGTCCGGGTTGATCAGGTCCGCATCCTTGGCGCCCTTTTCGATCTGGTTGAAGATGCCGGCCGAGCGCTCCAGCCAGTCCTTGACCTCGGCGCCGGTGACCACCAGCGCCTGGATGGTGTTGGGATAGAGGTAAAGGTCGGCGACGTTCTTGATCGCCACCGGGCCGACAGGCACGTCGGTATAGTATTCCGGACCACCGCGGCCACCGGCCTTGAAGGGGGCTGCCGCCGACAGCAGAGGCAGGCTTTCCCACTCGGTGCCATCAAGCATTTGCGCCACGTACCAGGTCTGGGCCTGGCTCACGATCTGCACCGACGGATCGTCGGCGACGAGCGCGAAATAGGAATGGAGCGGCGCGGATGTCTCGCCCACGGCGCGGCGCACATATTCGAGCGTCTCGTCGTGCTCGGTCTGGGCGGCCTCGGTCACTTCGGCCTCGCTCTCGACCAGCGGGTTCACCTTGCCGTCGACGCGTTCGAAAATCGGGCGGGCTTCGGACGTGTGCGACACCACGGTCCACTTGCCCGCGGCATCCTGCTCGAGCAGCAGGTCGATCAGGCCCATATGCGAGCCCCAGAAGCCGGCCATGACGGCAGGCTTGCCGGCCAGCGTGCCGGCCGCGATGTCGGCGCCTTCGACGCCTTCATAGTCCGGACCGGGGAAAACCAGGTGTTGGTGGCCGGTCAGGACCACGTCGATACCTTCGACGGCAGCCAGTTGCAGCGAGGCGTTCTCGGCGCCGGTCACCTGATCGGCGGCAATGCCGGAATGGGAGAGCGCGACGATGATGTCGGCGCCTTCTTCCTTCATCTTGGGCACGTATGCGGTCGCGGTCTCGACGATGTCGCGCGTGTTCACCTTGCCGGTGAGGTGGGTCGCGTCCCAGGTCATGATCTGTGGTGGCAGGAAGCCGATGAGGCCGATCTTGATGGTCTTGGTGGCGCCCGAGCCGTCCGTCAGTTCCTTTTCGACGATCAGGTAGGGCTGGATGTAGGTCTCGTCGCTGAGCGGGTCGGCGGCCAGCTCGCCCTTGACCAGGTTGGCCGAGACGAAGGGGAAATTGGCGCCCGACAAGGCCGTGTCGAGATATTCGAGGCCATAGTTGAATTCGTGGTTGCCCAGGGTCGCAGCTTCATAGCCAAGCGTGTTCATCGCTGCGATGATCGGGTGCACATTGTCCTCGAGGCCCTTCTCATAGGCGATGTAGTCGCCCATCGGGTTGCCCTGGATGATGTCGCCATTGTCGACCAGCATGGAATTGCCGGCTTCCGCGCGGATACCCTCGATGATCGAGGCCGTGCGGGCCAGGCCCATCGTCTCGTTTGGCGCATCGGCATAATAGTCATAGGGGAACACGGCGACGTGCAGGTCGGTGGTTTCCATGATGCGCAGATGTGCCTGGTTGGCCTGGGCCAGGGCGGCGAAGGGGTGCATTGCGGCCATGGCTCCCACGCTCGCGGAGCCCGCGAGGAATGTGCGTCGAGAAATCTTAGGCAGGAAATTCATGTGTTGTCTCCCTGAAGTGTCCAGTGGCTGAACAGGTCCCGGGGGCGCCGCGCTCCCGGATGGTGGACTCATCGGTCCGGCGTGTCGCTCCGGCGGAGCGTGCATGCTCTTGCCGCCCGCAGGTGACGCTGGGATGACGGCGGCGAGCGGAGGCTATGGAATTTTGACCGAGCGGTCAAATTGTGACAGCGGGGCTTTGCGGGCCCGAAGATAACCGCGCTCGCACATGCGCGCAGGAACCGATTGCATGAATCCGGCTTGTTGCTAGGCTGAGGATAATTCGGAGAACACCACCATGAAATGGCGCGGCAGGCAGCAGAGTTCGAACATCGAGGACCGTCGCAGCCAGGGCGGCGGGATGGGCGGTGGCCTGGGTGGCAGCCCGTTCGGACGCGGCGGTGGCGGCATTCGCCTGCCCACCGGCGGTGGCGGCTCGCGCGGCGGCATCGGTAGCGTCATCGGCATCGTCGTGGTGCTGGGCATCATCTGGGCGGTTACCGGCACAAATCCGATCGATATCCTCACCGGCGACTCCAGCAGCGGCGGCTCGACGGCCAGCTCGTCGAGCCAGTTGCCCACGTCGGGCGAGCAGGCCGAATTGCGCGATTTCGTCGGCGTCGTGGTCAAGGAGACCGAGGATCTGTGGACCGGGGTGTTCAAGGCCTCGGGCGAGACCTATCCCGCGCCCAAGGTGGTGCTGTTCAGCAACCAGGTGGATACCGCCTGCGGCACCGCCGATTCGAGCACCGGGCCGTTCTATTGCCCGGGTGACGAGAAGGTCTATATCGACCTCAGCTTCTACGACCAGTTGCGCGAGCAGTTCGGCGCGCCGGGCGATTTCGCCCAGGCCTATGTGCTGGCGCACGAGGTCGGCCACCACATCCAGAACATTACCGGCGTGCTGCCCGAGTTCAACCAGCGCCGCCAGTCGATGAGCCAGGAAGAGGCCAATGCCTATTCGGTGCGCGTCGAGCTGCAGGCCGATTGCTATGCCGGTGTCTGGGCCAATTATGCCGGGCAGGAAGACCTGCTCGACAATGGCGACGTGGAAGAGGCGCTCAACGCCGCCAACCAGATCGGCGATGATACGCTGCAGAAGCGCATGCAGGGATTTGCCGTTCCCAAGACGTTCAACCATGGCACATCGGCGCAACGAAAAAACTGGTTCGAACGCGGTTATCGCTCTGGCAATCCGTCCGATTGTGATACGTTCTCGGGCAACGTGTAACGATACAATCGACGGAAAACACAGTGTTGGGTATTCCTGAAGGCGTGATGCCGCATGTGCGGCGCTTCGGCTTTTCCGGTGCGATCGCGCTTGGCGTGGTGGTGGTGATGATCTTCGGCATCAACCCGGTGACGGTGCTCACCGGGCAGGTGGCCCAGCCGCTGCCGCATACGACGCTGACGGCGCTCGACGCCATCGCCAAGGGCGAGGGCAAGCCCGAGGATCTGGTGGGGGCGGTGGAACGGGAGGCCAACGGCTTCTGGGAACGCGCCTTCCGCAGCGCAGCGGTCTATTACCCGCCGGTCACCCTCAAGATGGTGCCGTCGAGCCGCGAGCTCGGCTGTGGCATGGCCGGCTCGGCCGTCGCGACCTTTTATTGCCCCGATGATAGCACCGTCTATGTCGACATGGCGGCCTACCAGGACCTGGTCACGGCCTATCCCGAACAGGGGCACAAGGCCGAGGGCTACCTGATCGGGCTGGCCTATGGTCACCACGTGCTGGCGGCGCTGGACCAGTTCAACACGCTGGACAGCCTTGCCGACGCCGAGCGCGCCAGCCGCGAGCAGCAGCTTGGTGCGCGCGCGGCTTGCTATGCTGGCGCCTGGACCAAGTGGGCCGGCCTCGAAGAGCTGTTGCACGACCCGCAGATGGTCCGGGCGATCGACTCCACCAATACCGGGAGCGATGTGTCGCAGATGCCCTCGCGCGCAGCCATACCGCGCGCGTTGACCCCGCCCAGCCCGGCCTATCGCCAGCGCGGCTTTGATCTGGGCTATGCCATACCCGCAGCGGGTAGCTGCCGTGACGAAAAGATCGGGCCTCCGATCTGAACGCCTGCTGACATGCCGCGTTGTCCCCACAGCACGGGAGCGGGTTATGATCGGCAATTTGAGTGGCATCAGTTTCGAGTACTTCGCCGATGATGGGCGCTTTCCCAATTCCGCGCTGCCGGTGGTGATCTATCGGCAGGCCGTGGCGGCGGGCGAGGCAACGGCGGAAGCCATGGAGGCCTTGTTCGACAGCAATGGCTGGCCCAGCCAGTGGCGGTCAGGGGTCTACGGCTACCATCACTATCATTCGACCGCGCATGAATGCCTGGGCATCGCCGGCGGTACGGCTACCCTGCAACTGGGCGGACCGGATGGCCGCGAATTCACCGTCAGCGCCGGCGACGTGCTGTTGCTGCCCGCGGGAACGACGCATCGCCGCTTGGCCGCGAACGGGGACTTCCTGGTCGTGGGTGCCTATCCGCCAGGCCAACGCTGGGACATTTTGCGCGGCGAGCCCGCAGACCGCCCCGATGCCGATCTCCGCATTGCCAAGCTCGCCCTGCCCAAGACCGATCCGGTCGGCGGGCAGGGTGGTCCGGTGCTGGAGAAGTGGCGCTAGGCCGCCGGCGCGACGTATTCGGGGCGCGGCTCCATGCCCTTCTGGGCGCGGACATGGTTGAGGAAGCGCGTGAACAGATAGTGGCTGTCGCGCGGGCCGGGGCTGGCTTCGGGGTGGTACTGCACCGAGAAGATCGGCTTGCCGTCGACGCTGAGGCCGGCATTGGACTGGTCGAACAGCGAGATATGGGTCTCGGTGACGCCGGATGGCAGGCTGGCCTTGTCCACGGCAAAGCCGTGATTCATCGAGGTGATTTCCACCTTTCCGGTCGTCAGATCCTTGACCGGATGATTGGCGCCGTGGTGGCCCTGATGCATCTTGGAGGTCGTGCCGCCCAGCGCCAGGCCAAGCAGCTGATGGCCAAGGCAGATGCCGAAGACCGGCTTGCCGGTCTCCATCAGCTTCTGGATGGTCGGGACGGCATATTTGCCGGTCGCAGCCGGGTCGCCAGGGCCGTTGCTGAGGAAGATGCCGTCGGGATTGTGCGCCAGCACCTCGGCAGCCGTGGCCGTGGCCGGCACGACGGTGACCTTGGCGCCCTGGTCGGCCAGGCAGCGCAGGATGTTGCGCTTGGCGCCGTAGTCGATGGCGACGATGTGGAAGTCGGCATTCTCGACCTTGCCATAGCCCTTGTCCCAGGCCCAGCCGGTCTGGTCCCAATGATAGGTCTGGGCCGTGGTGACTTCCTTGGCGAGGTCGAGCCCCTCAAGGCCCGGGAAGGCATTGAGTTCGGCCTTGATCGAGGCTTCATCGAACATGCCCGTGGGTTCATGGGCGATGACGCCGTTGGGCATGCCATGCTCGCGGATCTGGGCGGTCAGTGCGCGGGTGTCGATGCCGGTAATGCCCACGATGTTGCGCTTCTTGAGCCAGGCATCGAGCTTCTCGGCGGCGCGATAGTTGGACGGGTTGGTGATGTCGGCCTTGAGCACGACGCCACGAACACCACTGAGAGCGGCCATGTTGACCGTCTCGATGTCCTCGTCATTGGTGCCGACATTGCCGATATGGGGGAAGGTGAAGGTGATGATCTGGCCCGCGTAGGAGGGGTCGGTCAGCACTTCCTGGTAGCCGGTCATGGCGGTGTTGAAGCACACTTCGCCGGCGGCATGGCCCACGGCACCGATGCCGCGGCCTTCCAGGCGCGTACCGTCTGCAAGGATCAGAAGGGCGGTCGCGGGGGATTGCTGCCAGCCGGTCACGGTGGGCCTCCAAGGTTTTGTTTCAGATGGTCGCGCGCTGGAACCGGCCAAGTCTTGCAACTTTTCCGGGCGGGCTCGCGATATGTCGGTTGAGGCCTCGTATTAGAAGGCCGGGCGGCGCAGCGCAAGTGGCGCGCACGGCTTATTGTGCCTATATGGGGCCAACAAAACGCATAGCAAGAGGACCAAAACCCATGCGCGAACAGTTCAGCGAAGGCCTCAAGACCGCCCTCAAGGCCCGTGATCAGCGGCGCACCGCGACGCTCCGGGCCATCACCGCGGCGATCAAGGACAAGGACATTGCGATCCGCACCGAGAATCGCGGACCGGCCACCAATGAGGAAATCCTCGCCATCGTGCAGAAGATGGTCAAGCAGCGCGAGGAGAGCTTTGCCATCTATGCGCAGGCCGGCCGCGCCGACCTTGCGACCGTCGAGAAGGAAGAAATCGACATCCTCAACGAGTTTCTGCCCAAGGGGTTGAGCGAGGAAGAAGTCGAGGCGGCCATCCGCGCCGCCATCGTCGCCACCGGCGCCGAGGGTGCCAAGGACATGGGCAAGGTGATCGCCCAGCTCAAGGCGGACTATCCGGGCCGGATCGATTTCGGCAAGGCGAGCGGCAAGGTGCGCGCGGCGCTCAGCGCCTAGGCCACAAGGCGGGGCGCGGGCGCGTGTACGCGATTGCGCCCGGCCGCCTTGGCGGCGTAGAGCGCATCGTCGGCGCGCTTGAGCACGACCTCGAATGGCTCGCCATCGATGCCGCTGATGGCCACGCCGGCGCTGAGCGTGGTTTCGGCGATCCCGCGGTCGGTGGCGAAGCGAGAGGCTTCGAAGCTGGCGCGTATACGTTCGGCGACACCGGCTGCCGAGCGCTTGCTGAGGTCGCGCAGCACCAGGCAAAATTCCTCGCCACCGAGCCTGGCGGCAATGTCGTCGCGGCGGATTTCGGCCTTCATCAGCGTGGCAAAGCCCTCGAGCACCACGTCGCCCGTGGCATGGCCCAATTGGTCGTTGATCGACTTGAAGTGATCGAGATCGAACATGATGACGGCGGCGCCGGGGCCCAGGGGCGCGTCCATGGCACCGAACAGGGCGCGCCGGTTGAGGAGGCCCGTCAGGGCGTCGGTCATGGCCTCGCGGCGGTGATGGCGGGCCCAGCGCGATTGATTGAGCGTCAGCGAGACCGCGCCGATGCCGGTAATGCCGACAATGAGTACGATGGAGTTGATGTCCTCGGCCCAATTTCTGGGCTGTGCGGTCAGCACCCAGCGTTGCTCGGAAATCAATACGCCCGCGCAGAGCACGAAGGACACGGCCGAAATCGCGTAGAGGGCGGCATTGGACACCATGGGGCGCCGCGACTCGCTGCGGCCTTGCCAATATTCATGGGCTGAGAGCGCCATCATCAGGGCCATGCCCAGATTGGCAAATATGGTGCCGAGGCCCGAAAGGCCGGCGAGGAAGGGCACGCCGGTCAAGCCGATCAGGCCCAGCCCTATGACAGCGACGGCCAGCATTGGCAGCGGCTTGGCGCGGAACTGGATGGCGCCAGCGTAGATGAAGGCGAAGCCGCCCTGCGTCAGGGCGAAGGATGCGAAGTTCTGCGCCGGATTGTAGCCCTCGGCGAGCATGCCGAAGAGGACCACGCCCGCCACCACCAGCAGCAGGCCGATTGACCAGCTCAGCAGATAGGTATCCTGGCGCGCACCAAGCCAACCCACGAACAGGGTAATGGTGAGCGCAGCCGAGGAAAAGGCGATGGCGGTGAGCAGCGATAGTTGGTCGAGTGGCATTGTCGGTCCGGACGAGCCGCGCACGGCCCTGCAAGCGACCAATCTACGCCGTTCCTCACGCCGGACCGATCACGTATCCGGGCTTGGTGTGCAATTGGTTACTGCGCCGCGACCATTCCGACCGGCAATGGCGGCGTGTTGCCGCTACGGCGTTCCCACGCATAGGAAAATACCGCGACGCCTACGGCCAGCGACAGTGCCACGGCGCCGGCCAATGGCAGGCTGCGATAGCCCAGGCCGGCATTGAGCATGGTGGCGCCCAGGAACGCGGCCAACGCGATGCCGATATTGAAGCCCGACGGAATGAGTGAGGAGGCGAGGCCGGGCGCGTCGGCGGTCCAGCTCAGGATGCGGGTCTGGATCGGGGTGCCGATGGCGAAGTTCATCGCACCCCAGACGAAGACGGCGGCCACCATCGGGACGGGGTAGGGACTGGCCAGGTAGAAGGCGAGCAAGACCACGACCTGCACGGCCAGCATGGCAATCAGGGAGGGCATGAGCTTCCAGTCAGCCAGGCGGCCACCCAGGAACACGCCGAGCGTGGAACCGACGCCATTGAGCAGCAACACCCATGGAATCCAGACCGCGTCGAGGCGGGTAACCTGCTGCAGCAGCGGGGCGATATAGGTGAAGGGCACGAACTGGCCGATCATCAGCATCAGCATGAGAAACAGCGACGTCCAGGCCTGCTGGCGACCCAGCACCTTGATCTGCCGGCGAAGGGCAGGCCTGGCGCCGTCCGTTCCGGAGGTGCCAGGAACCCAGAGCGCGACGGCCAGGCTTGCCAACAGCCCCAATGTTCCCATGGCCCAGAATGTGGCGCGCCAGCCAAGGTAGTTGCCGATGGCGGCGCCCAGCGGCACGCCGATGACATTGGAGACTGTCAGGCCCGAGAGGATGAGGGCGACGGCGAAACCCCGGCGCTCGGGCGCGACCAGGCCTACGGCGACGACCATGGCGATGCCGAAGAAGCTGCCATGGGCGATGGCGATCAGCATGCGCAGGATCAGCATGGTCGAAAAGCCGGGAGCCAAAGCGCAGGCGACCTGTCCGAGCGTGAAGGCGGCAATCAGGCCAAGCAGCAGGGTCCGGCGCGCCAGGTTGGTGGTCGCCAGGGTCAATAGCGGCCCGCCCAGCGCGATGCCGATGGCATAGCCGGACACCAGATAGCCGGCGACCGGAATGCTGACCTCAAGGCCGGACGCGACTTGCGGCAAGACGCCGGCAATGACGAATTCGGTGGTGCCGAAGGCGAATGCGGCAAGGAACAGGGCGATGAGGGGAAGCGACATGAAGCAATACCGCCAGGGCAGGCCACGATCTGGAGCGGCTTAAGACCATGACGGGGGCCAGGCGGCAATCCACAAAATGGGACGAGGACTGTAGAATATCTGAAGTAACGGAAGGCTTGGAACGGCCGGGGACTGCGCTACAATCCTCTGAGGCGGCGAGTCCGCATGGAGGGCAACGATGACGGTTTCGGCTGAAACGAAGAGGCGGTTTGCGCTGGCGACGGCGCTGCGGGGCGCCTTGATGCTGCTGGCAGGGCTCTACGCGATTATCTGGCCATCGGAGGCACTGACCATCCTGGTGCTGGCGGGCGGAATCCTGCTGCTCATCGATGGTGCATTGGGGCTGTGGAGCCTGACCTTTGGCGGCGGCAAGAGCGGTAATTACTGGTTCGACGTTGTCTCGAACGCCCTGTCGCTGATCCTGGGCGTCCTGATCCTCATCAGTCCGTTGCTGGCGACGATCCTCACGGTGACACTTCTCGCATCGCTGGTCGGTATCGCGGCCCTTGTCGTGGGGGGCATGCAGATCGTGGTCATCACGCGTGAGCGGGAGCACTATGCGCGCATCTGGCCGGTTGTGCTGTCGGGCGTGTCCTACATCCTGCTCGGACTGGTCTTCCTGTTCTTTCCGCTGATCGCCAGCGCAACGGCCGTGATTTTCGGCGGTGTATTGCTGGTGATCTTTGCCTTCGGGCTGTTTGGCTGGGCCTGGCGGCTTTATCAGCGCAGCAAGGCGTAGCGCCTGTCAGTCGAGGACAACCTTGTCGCCGACGCGCGGCCGCTCATACATGGTGTCCTGCATCACATAGCCGCTCCGGCCCAGGATCCCCTTGAGCAGGCCCGAAGACAGGGTATCGAACTTGTAGTCCACCCTGACCGCGACGACCTGTACGCCGTTCTCCGCAAGCTTGGCGGGAACGGGGAATTTCGGTGTCGTGCCCGCCGTTTCCGCCGTGGCCTGATAGGCGCGGGACCAGGCGACGGTCTGGCCAGCCTGCGCGACGTTGACAACGGACAGCACGATATCGAGGTCGGTCGTATCGTAGGGCGCCAGCAGTGATGCGCTGCCGGCGAGGGTCATGGTCACCTCGGCGGGGGTCACTTCGCTGCGCTGCGCCACGAGGTCAGTAACGGTCGAGGAAATCTGACGCATCTTGCGATAGACGGTCAGTGCCTCGTTGATGTCGACCATGCCGATCAACAGCAGCAGGATGACCGGAACGATCAGCGCGAATTCCACCGCCGAGACGCCGTGATCATCGCGGACAAAAGAGGCTGACCGGGTTCGCATCGGGCTAGAACGGTTCATTGCGAAACAATGCGCTGGCCACGAGAAGCCGCTTGCCGTTGCTCAAGCCCGGCGACAGCGCCCCGAAGACATTGAACAGGGGCGAGAACTGGAAATAGCCGCGGACCATGATGTAGGAATGGCCCGAGCCCAATTCGAATGTCGTGCTGGAGATGAAATCTCCGTTCGCCTTGACGGGCAGCGCGTAGGTTGGGGCGATCAGATCATCCAGCGAGTCGACCAGAATGTAGCTGTTGGTCGTGCAGTCAAACAGGTTCAGGATGTCGGAGCACATCTCGGCTTTGACATCGCCGATCGTCATGTTCTTGGTCTGGGCTTGACCGGTGCGGATCAGCCGCGCCGTGCGCTGCACCGCCGCGTCGAGGGCCCCCGACACGAAATATTGCATGCTGACCTCCATGATCCCCATCAGCAGCACCAGCAGGGGGACAATGAGAAGCGCGAACTCCACCGCTGCCGCGCCTTGTTCGTTGCGGCACAGTATGCGGACAAGGGGGAACCGGGAGCGCTTCATTTGGTCAGGCGTACGGTGGACAGGTAGCGTGAGAACAGCGTGTTCAGGCTGCTGGTGATCTCGCTCGCTTCGGTCGCCTGCATGAAATAGTCCGCCGAGGTGGCGCAATCGGACAGGGCTATGGGCAGGTAGTCATGCCGGGTGACGTTGGAGGGTGCGGAGGGGTTGAGCGTGCCGCCCCAGGTCGTCCCCCAGGTGCTGCTGGCCATCGTTGAGCCGAGCGTGGTGTTATAGCCCCAGTCATAGGTGACGGGCAGGTAGGTCGTGTAGACCGCGGCGAAGGTGGCCCCGTTAGTCTTGATTGGCTTGCACCAAGCGGGATTGAGCGGCGTAACCTTCTTGCTGTCGGCGGAGGGCGGGCATGTGGGGGTGGCAGACCAGATGCAGCCGCCCCAGTTTGACGAGGTCACCCAGGAGCGGCGTGACTGTACCCCATCGGTGATCATCATCACGAGCTTGAGCGGCTTGGCTGCCGTGGTGCCATCGCCATTGGTGCCCACCATCGGTGTCAGCGCATTGAGGGCGACATCGAAGGCCGTTCCGTCGGTCGAAGACGCGCTGGTCAGGTTCTTGGAGGCATTGTTGAGGGTGCTCCTGACCGTGGCCATCGAGAAGGTCGGCGCCAGCGTCTGGGTCGTGGTTGCGGCCAGGCGATAGAGGCCCACGCGGATACGCGTGCCGGACGGGTCCAGACCCTCGACGGTGGCCAGCACCTCCTCGACGGCGTCGAGCAGCACGTCGGACCGCAGTTCCACGTTCTTGGGAGCGCTATAGGCGTAGTTGGTCAGGTATTTGACGCCCTTGACCGTGTGTTCGTCGCCGTCATGACAGGCAAAGGCGCAGCCCAGCGCCGAGGTCAGCAGGGCTTGACCGCTATTGGACGAGGCCAGCATCATCGATGCGGATTTGTCGAGCACGAGATAGACGTTGAGATAGGAGGTTGCGGGCCCGGCGACCTCGCTCACCACGCCGATCGGCACCGTCTTGATGCCGGCGATCTGCAGCAGCGTGGTGCTGACCTGGGCGCGCGCCGTGGCCCGAATGACCGAGCCGACGGTATCGACGGTCACGTCGTCCAGCGTAAACCCGTCTATTCGGGTCTGCGTGCTGAACCAGTCCTTGATCACAACCTTGATTTCATCGGGCGACAGGTTGTCGATCTTCTTGATGGCGGCAATGAGCGCGAGGTCGAGTTCGGCCTGCATCTCCGAATAGGCGCCATAAGCCCGCAGGTAGTCGACGCTGACGCCGCTGCCGACAAGCAGCAGTGGCAACAGCAAGCCAAATGTCAGGGCGACATTGGCCTCAACATCCCGCCAAAAAGTAGTCAGCCATCGAAGCACTGTAGCCGCTTCTGGGCGTTGCCCGCTCGTAAACGTTTTCGAGTGGGACGTTAGATATATATTCCTAAGTGGAAGTTAATCCGCAGCCCGAACTCAGGTGGATCGGGTGAGCATGCCGCGCCGCGCTAGTTGTAGATGATGGAGGTCCCGGCTGCCTCGTCCTGTCGCTGCACCACGACGGCGCCCTCGGGCAGGGTGACTTCGAGGTTGCCATAGGCATCCCACCGGGCTTCCGGCGCGTGCTGGCCCTCGAGGGCGAGAAAGCCGGTGGCGTCGCCCTCCAGCGTGCCGCCGGCGGGCATGATGACCGCCTGGGTGTTGAGCCCGTTGGCGCCGCAATCACGGGTGAACACGACCATCGACTTGCTGGCATCAGGCGAGTCCAGCCGGCTCACCAGCACATTGCTGCATTCAGGAACCAGGCCGGTAAGCCACCAGAGCAAGCCGCCGACCAGGCCAACGGGAATGACGGTCAGGGCGACCAGACTGCGGGTGCGAGCGTTCAAGATCGTGATGCCTGGCCTGCTGTGGATAAGTTCGCGGGCCGTGACTCACGGCCTTTGAATGCTTACTTAACACCCCATGCGCTTTTCCGATCAATTCCTCGACGAAATCCGCCAGCGCTTGCCGATTACGCAGGTGGTGGGCGAGCACGTCATCTGGGACAAACGCAAGAGCCAGCCGGGCAAAGGCGACATGTGGGCCTGCTGCCCCTTCCACGGCGAGAAAAGCCCGAGCTTCCACGCCGACGACCGGCGCGGGATATACCACTGCTTCGGCTGCGGCGTGTCGGGCGATCACTTCCGGTTTCTGACCGAGAAGGCCGGCATGAGCTTTCCCGAGGCGGTGGAAAAGCTTGCCGGCATGGCCGGGGTGCCGATGCCGGCGCGCGACGAGCGGGCCGAGAAGCGCGAGGCCGAGCGCAAGAGCCTGATCGACGTCATGGAACTGGCGACGAAGTATTTCGAGGCCGCGCTGAGCCACAATATCGGCGCCCGGGCGCGCGGCTATCTGCTCGAGCGCGGCGTATCGGCGCAGAGCCAGACGCGGTTCCGGATCGGCTTTGCGCCGGACAGCCGCAATGGGCTCAAGGAGCATCTGGCGCAGAACGGCGTCTCGGCGCAGGACATGATCGATACCGGGCTCGTCGCCAGCCACGAAGACGATCCGCTGACCTATGACCGGTTCCGCAACCGGGTGATGTTCCCGATCATGGATTTTCGTGGCCGCGTCATTGCTTTTGGCGGCCGCGCCATGTCGGCCGACGTGCCGGCAAAATACCTCAACTCGCCCGAGACCGAACTCTTCAGCAAGCGGCGCACGCTCTATAACGGGCAGACGGCGCGGCAGGCCGCACGTGACGGCAGCACGGTCATCGTGGTTGAGGGCTATCTCGACGTGATCGCCGCGGTGTCGGCCGGTTTCGAGGGCACGGTAGCGCCTCTGGGCACGGCGATGACCGAGGAGCATCTGCAGATGCTCTGGCAGATGACGCCAGATCCGGTGCTGTGTTTCGATGGCGACAAGGCGGGTCTCAAGGCCGCCGAGCGGGCCGCCGATCTCGTCATGCCCCATCTCAAGCCCGGTTTCACGGTGCGTATTGCGACCCTGCCGGAAGGGCAGGACCCCGATGACCTGATCAAGGCCCAGGGGCGCGGCGCCTTTGCCGACGTGATCGACCGGGCGCGCAGCCTGTCGGACGTCATCTGGAGCATGGAAACGGGTGGGCTGGTGCCCGAGACGCCGGAAGCCCGGGCGGCCCTCCAGGCACGGCTGCGCGAACGGGCCAACAGCATTGGGGACAGTTCGGTGCGCTTCCACTATGCGCAGGCGTTCGACGAGAAGCTGCGGGCCTTCCTCGCGCCGGTGCGGCAGAACCGCTTCGAGCCGCGCGGCGGGCAGCAACGCTATGGGCAGAGCGGGGCCTATGGCTATCCGGGCCGCGGTACGCCGCGCCTGGTGGTCAGCGATACGCTGCGCAATTCCCGTCTGCTGAAGCCCGGCTCGGTGGCCGAGGCGACGCCGCGCGAGGCGGCGATCATCCTGAGCCTGGTCAATCATCCGGCGCTGGTCGAGGACAAGTTCGAGATATTGGCGGCGCTCGATTTCGATACGCCCAGCGCGCAAAAGGTGATGAGCGAAATCCTGAGCCTCGTGGTGCGCCACCATGACATTTCCGCCGATGACCTCAAGGCGGCGCTCGGGGTGCGCGGGCATGGGCCGGCGCTGGGCAAGATGAGCGATGTGCTGAACCGGCAGGGCGTGTGGCAGATCGCCTCGGAGATCGCCCTTGTGGACGCCGAGACCGGATTGAGTCATGCGCTGGCCTTGCATAACAAGAAAGTTCAGCTAAATAGGGAACTCAAGGCAGCCGAAGCGGCGCTGGGCGAAGACCCAAGCGAAGAAACCTTTGAAAGGCTGCGGGACATCAAGAACCAGATTACCACTGTCGATGGCACAGAGGCATTGATCGAAGGATTTGGTTCGTTATCGGGACGCGCGACACGCAGCTTTTAGGGGAGACTCTGAAAGTCGGCGGGTACGCGCGATTTTGCATATGGCGATATGTGAAGTCATCTGAGGCGAACCACGGTCGCATCCCAGGCGTTAACGCCTGAGTGACCAAACCTTTACCTTGCCTTGAGGTGTCACCACTTAAGCCTTACCCGGACCCGGGCGCTCGCGGGTTCCGACGGAGTACCACATGGCCACCAAGGCAGCACCGAAGACCACCAAGGAAACCGAGAAGCCGGAAGCCGGCGCCCCCGAGGCGACGAACGATTCCCCGCTGCTCGATCTTTCCGACGCCGCCGTAAAGAAGCTCATCAAGGTCGCCAAGAAGCGCGGCTATGTGACCTATGAAGAGCTGAACGCGGTCATGCCGTCCGACGAGGTGTCGTCCGAGCAGATCGAAGATTTCATGTCCATGTTCTCCGACATGGGCATCAACGTCGTCGACGAAGACGAGGTCGAAGAGACCGAAGTCGAAAAGGACGAGGAAGACCAGGGCCAGGAGGTTTCCACCTCCAGCAGCAGCACTGCCGTTTCCACCACGTCCAATACCAAGGCTGGTTCTGATCGCACCGACGACCCGGTGCGCATGTATCTGCGCGAAATGGGCTCGGTTGAACTGCTGAGCCGCGAAGGCGAAATCGCCATCGCCAAGCGCATCGAGGCTGGTCGCGAGACCATGATCGAAGGCCTCTGCGAGTCGCCGCTGACCTTCCAGGCTATCATCATCTGGCGCGAGCAGCTGGCGCAGGGCGAAATCCTGCTGCGCGACATCATCGATCTCGAAGCCACCTATGCCGGCCCCGATGCCAAGCAGGCAGCGCCGTCGCCTGATATGGTGAGCCTCAACGCCGCGCCCAAGATGGAAGCGGTCGCCGAAAAGCCCAAGTCCGCCCCGGCCCCCAAGCGCGCCTCGTCGGGCGACGAGGATGACGACTACGTTCCCGAGGAGCCGCAGGCCCCCCAGGATCCGGTTGAAGAAGACGACGACGAGTTCGAGAACGCGCTGTCGCTGTCGGCGATGGAAGCTGAACTCAAGCCGCAGGTGGTCGAGACCTTCGATCGCATCGCCAATGCCTATGGGCAGATGCGCGAAATGCAGGACAAGCATGCCGAGGACCGCTCGGCCTCGGTGTCCGATGCCGAGACCAAGAAGCTCGACGTGCTGCGCGGCGAAGTCATTGCCGACGTCAAGTCGCTCTCGCTCAATGCCAGCCGTATCGAAAGCCTGGTCGAGCAGCTCTACGACATCAACAAGCGCCTGGTGAAGCTGGAAGGCCGCCTGCTGCGTCTGGCCGAAAGCTATGGCGTCAAGCGCGAGAAGTTCCTCGAGAGCTATTACGGCCAGGAAGTGAACCCCGCCTGGGAAGCCGGCCTCGCCGATTTCGACGGCAAGGGCTGGGGCGAGTTTGCTCGCCGCGAAGCCGACACCATCCGCGAAATTCGCGGCGATGTGGCGACGCTGGCGACCGAGACCGGCCTCAACATCGCCGAATATCGCCGCATCGTGCACAAGGTGCAGAAGGGTGAGCGCGAAGCTGCCATCGCCAAGAAGGAAATGGTCGAGGCCAACCTGCGTCTCGTGATTTCCATCGCCAAGAAATACACCAACCGCGGCCTGCAGTTCCTCGACCTGATCC
>NZ_CAMLHM010000067.1 GCF_946479885.1 uncultured Devosia sp. | reverse complement strand
CGCTGCCTTCGAGGCTGATGGCGATCAGCTTCTGGGTTTCGACCATGAATTCCATGGGCAGGTGCTGCAGCACATCGCGAACGAAGCCGTTGACGATCAGCGCCACGGCGTCTTCTTCGGACAGGCCACGCTGCTGGCAGTAGAACATCTGGTCGTCCGAGATCTTGGACGTGGTGGCTTCATGCTCGAACACCGCGGTGCCGTTGCGGCTCTCGATATAGGGCACGGTATGGGCACCGCACTTGTCGCCGATCAGCAGGCTGTCGCACTGGGTGAAGTTGCGGGCATTCTTGGCCTTGGCATGGGCCGAGACCTGGCCGCGATAGGTATTGTCCGAGAAGCCGGCGGCAATGCCCTTGGCGATGATGCGGCTGGACGTGTTCTTGCCCAGATGCAGCATCTTGGTGCCGCTATCGACCTGCTGGTGGCCATTGGAAATGGCGATGGAATAGAACTCGCCGCGCGAGCCGTCGCCGCGCAGGATGCAGCTGGGATATTTCCAGGTGATGGCCGAGCCGGTTTCCACCTGGGTCCAGGATATCTTGGAGTTCGCGCCGCGGCAATCGCCACGCTTGGTGACGAAATTGTAGATGCCGCCCTTGCCGTCCTTGTCGCCGGGATACCAGTTCTGGACGGTGGAATACTTGATCTCGGCATTGTCGAGCGCAACCAGCTCGACCACGGCGGCGTGCAGCTGGGATTCATCGCGCATCGGCGCGGTGCAGCCTTCGAGGTAGCTCACATACGAGTCGGCTTCAGCGATGATCAGCGTGCGCTCGAACTGGCCGGTCTTCTTCTCGTTGATGCGGAAATAGGTCGAGAGCTCCATCGGGCAGCGAACGCCCTTGGGGATGTAGACGAACGACCCGTCAGTGAAGACGGCCGAATTCAGCGTCGCGTAATAGTTGTCGGAGACCGGCACGACAGAGGCCAGGTACTTCTGCACCAGCTCCGGATATTCGCGGATGGCTTCCGAGATCGAGCAGAAGATGATGCCGACCTTGGCCAGTTCCTCGCGGAAGGTGGTGACGACGGAAACCGAGTCCATCACCGCATCGACCGCCACCTTGGGGCGCTCGACGCCGGCCAGGATTTCACGTTCCTTGAGCGGCACGCCGAGCTTGTCGTACATGGCGATCAGCGCCGGATCGACTTCGTCGAGGCTCTTGGGGGCCGGCGACGACTTGGGCGCGGCGTAATAGTACATGTCCTGCAGGTCGATCTGCGGATAGTGCACCTTGGCCCAGGTCGGCTCGGTCATGGTCAGGAAGCGCGCATAGGCTTCCAGGCGCCAGTCGAGCATCCATTGCGGCTCGTTCTTCTTGGCCGAGATGAAGCGAACGGTATCCTCGCTCAGGCCCTTGGGGGCCATGTCGGATTCGATATCGGTCTCGAAGCCGTACTTGTACTTGTCCACATCGAGCGAACGCACCGAGTCAACGGTGGCGCGATCGATGTTTTCCTTGAGCGTCGGGATATCGGCGTAGTCACTGGCCATTGCGGCTTCTCCTATTGCCCGGCGGTGATTCAAGGTCGCCGCGAGCCGTCTAAACTGTTGCAGCTAGAGCCTTATGCGATTGGCCACACCAATCGCCGGCTCTAGTCTTCTTGTCGCAAGCTTGATGTCGAAAAGCCGGTAGCCACCTTTTCGACGCTTGCTTTAGGCCGCCTGCCCCTGCCGCGCCCGCTGGCGCGCGAGGATTGATTGGTAACCGGTGACGAACGCATTGACGTCGTCCACCGTCGAATTCCAGCCCAGGCTGATGCGCAGGGCGCAGTCGGCGAGCTCAGGCGCTACGCCCATGGCCGCCAGCACGTGGCTTGGCCCGACCTTGCCCGATGAACAGGCCGACCCGGATGACACCGAAAGGCCCAGGAGGTCCAGGCCCATCATCGCCGTGGCATTCTTGACGCCGGGCACGGCGAAATTGGTCACGTTGCCCAGGCGGTTGGCGCCGAAGATCACCATGCCCGGAATGGACGACTTGAGATCGGCCTCCAGGCGATTGATCAGACGCGCCGGATCGGCGGTGCGATACCGCGCTTCTATAGAAGCCGCTGCCGCGCCGAAGGCCGCAATCAGCGCCGCGGCTTCCGTGCCGCCACGCCTGCCCTGCTCCTGGCCGCCGCCCGGAATCAGGCGGACGGTATCGGCGTGGGCCTTGACCAGCAGCGCGCCGATCCCCGCGGGAGCGCCGATCTTGTGGCCGCTCACAGCCATCATATCGGGTGCCGAGGCGGCAAAATCGAGGGGCAGCTTGCCGAAAGCCTGCACGGCGTCGATGAACAGCGTGTGGCGGGTCGGGCCGACAATGGCGTTGATGCGGGCGATATCCTGCACGACGCCGGTCTCGTTGTTCACCCAGTGCAGGGCCACCAGCAGGTTGCCGGCGGCTTCGGCCACGACCGATGCCAATTGATCGAGGTCAATGCTGCCATCGGGCAAAAGTCGGATGGTGACGACAGGCAAGCCCGTCGCCTCGGCAGCCTTGGCGACAGCCGCATGTTCGCCCGCGCTGATGACGACGGTGCTTGCCACAAAACTCTTGGCGCCGCCTGATATGGCCTGGGTGATCGCTTCGGTCGCCGAGCCAGTGAACACGACCTGCTTGCGCTCCGCGCCGGCCAGCTCAGCCACCTGGGCGCGGGCCGTGTCGATGAGGTTGCGCAAGGCGCGACCGTGGCCATGGACCGATGAGGGATTACCCACCAGATCGAGAGCAGCGACGAGCGCTTCCCGCGCCTCCGGCAGAAGCGGGGACGCGGCATTGTGATCAAGATAGATCGCCGGTCTCGTCATCGGTTTCCCGTGTGGCGCATGCGCGCCGATCATGCCTTCCATGCCCGGGCCGGAGCGCTCGCGCGCCTGCTGGCTCAAACACTTCTTGAAATTTGCCGCCCAACGTCATTACAAGGGGCGCTCTTGCAGGCCGCGCAGCGGCCATAAACCGAGTTTCGAATAATTCTAAACTGATTTTGCGAACCATGTTTTAGGCAGCGAAGCAGGCTTAGTCAAGCCGCAACGCCGTCGCACGGAGCCTCGCAAAAGCGCACCAACAGAGCCGAACGGCCGGAAGAACAGACCATGCCAGAAGTGATCTTCAACGGACCCGAAGGGCGTCTCGAAGGCCGGTACCAGCCGGGCAAGGAGCCCAACGCGCCCATCGCGATCGTGCTGCATCCGCACCCGCAGTTCGGCGGGACGATGAACAACCAGATCGTCTACAATCTCTTCTACATGTTCGCCGAGCGCGGCTTTGCCGTGTTGCGCTTCAACTCGCGTGGCGTCGGCCGTTCGCAGGGCATGTTCGACCATGGCATCGGCGAGCTCAGCGATGCCGCAGCGGCGCTCGACTGGCTACAGGTGATCAACCGTGAATCGCGCGGCTGCTGGATCGCCGGCTTCTCGTTCGGCGCCTGGATCGGCATGCAGCTTTTGATGCGCCGCCCGGAGGTGGAAGGCTTCATTTCGGTGTCCCCGCCGGAAAACCTCTACGACTTCTCGTTCCTGGCCCCCTGCCCGTCCTCCGGCCTGATCATCCATGGCGACAAGGACCGCGTGGCCCCGCCGACATCGGTGCAGAAGCTGGTCGACAAGCTCAAGACGCAGAAGGGCATCACCATCGAGCAGCAGATCGTCGATGGCGCCAACCACTTCTACGAAGGCAAGATCGACGAACTCACCACCCGCTGTGCCGACTATCTCGACCGTCGCCGGCAGGAGATCGCCGCCGGCGGCGGGCGCTAAGTCAGGCGCACATACCGCGATCTGTTGGAAGGGACCTCATCCTGAGCCTGTCGAAGGACGGGGTCCCGCATGCACCGACCTCGTGGTTCGACAAGCTCACCATGCGGTCTCCGTAACCTCAGTGGTTTTCAGATGACCAAGTTCAAATCCGACTTCCTGCGCGTTCTCGATGAGCGCGGCTTCATCCACCAGATTTCCGACCCCGAAGGTCTTGATGCGCGCGCCCTCAAGGGCCCCATCACCGGCTATATCGGCTACGACGCCACCGCGACGTCGATCCATATCGGCAACCTGATCACCGTCACCATGCTCTACTGGCTGCAGGAAACCGGCCACAAGGCGATCAGCCTCATGGGCGGCGGCACCTCGATGGTGGGCGATCCCTCGTTTCGCGACGACCAGCGCAAGCTCCTCACGATCGAACAGATCGAAACCAATATCGAGAGCATCAAGCGCGTCTACGGCAATATCCTGAACTATGGCGGCTCCAACCCGGCCATCATGGTCAACAATGCCGATTGGCTGCTCAAGCTCAACTATGTCGAATTTCTGCGCGATGTCGGCCGCCATTTCTCGGTCAACCGCATGCTGAGCTTTGACTCGGTCAAGCTGCGGCTCGACCGCGAGCAGTCGCTGAGCTTCCTCGAATTCAACTACATGATCATGCAGGGCTACGACTTCACCGAGCTCAACCGGCGCTATGGCACCGTGCTGCAAATGGGTGGATCGGACCAGTGGGGCAACATCATCAATGGTGTCGACCTCAACCACCGCATGGGCGGCGAGCAGCTCTATGCCCTGACCACGCCGCTGCTGACCAAGTCGAGCGGTGAGAAGATGGGCAAGTCGGCCTCCGGCGCCGTCTGGCTCAATGGCGACCTCTTCAGCCCCTATGATTTCTGGCAGTATTTCCGCAACACGGAAGATGCCGACGTCGAGAAGTGGCTCAAGATCTTCACCCGCCTGCCGCTGGACGAAATCGCGCGGCTGGCAGCCCTTGGCGGCAACGAGATCAACGAGGCCAAGAAGGTGCTGGCGACCGAGGTCACGGCCATCGTGCATGGTCGCGCCGCGGCTGAGCAGGCCGCATCGACGGCCGCCAACACGTTCGAGGCCGGTGGCATCGACCTGTCGCTGCCGACCACCGAAGTCGGTGCCCCCGTACTCAATGATGGCCTGGGCATCCTCAACGCGCTGGTTGCGGCGGGTCTTGCCGGGTCCAACGGCGAAGCACGCCGCCACATCCAGTCCGGCGCCGTTCGCGTGAACGACGCGGCTGTGGAAGATGACAAGCGGGCCCTGGTCTCGGCAGATCTGCTCGCCGAAGGGGTGATCAAGCTCTCTGTCGGCAAGAAGCGCCATGCGCTGATCAAGCCGGTCTAGTCCGGCGGACTACATCCATCCACCGCGTTCCCTCGGGCTTGACCCGAGGGCCACTCTCATCACCTCGTGAGCGTCAACAGGCCCTCGGATCAAGTCCGAGGGAACGCTGCGTCTGGGGACGTTACTGCGCCGGGGTCGCCGGCGGCTGTTCCTTGGCGCGGAACTCGAACAGTTCGCGGAAGGCGCCTGGCACCAGCATCGACAGCGGGTTGATGCGGAAGATCGGCTTGTCCAGCGCGCCCTGCACCGCGAAGGTGACGCCCACCAGTCCCTCACCTTCGCGACCGCCCAGCAAGGGGCCCAGGATCGGGATCTGCTGGAAGGCGTTATTCAGCCCGAACAGCGGCACATAGGTGCCGGTCAGGTCCCACTGCCGTCGATCGGTATAGATGAAACCGCGGGCCGTGCCGCCGACGGTATCGCCGGTCAACATGGCGTTAGTGACCTCCACGCGGTCCGACCGGCGCTGGAACTCCACCTGCGCCACATCGAAATCGAGCCGGTTCTGGCGGGCGATGGCGGCACGGGAATCGGTATGATTGCCCAGAATCTGCGCGACATTGGCTTCATCCACGATGGCGAAGTCGCGCATCACCAGTTGCCCGGCTTCGGCGTCCAGGTCGCGGTCGGTGGTTAGCACCAGGCTGCCCGAGCCGCCCGCAAGCTGGGAATAGACCCCCAGCAGGCGCAGAATCGTGCCGGCATCGTTGAAGGCGACCGACAGAGTGCGTCCGTTCGGCGCCGGATTGGTGGTGACCGAGAGGGCATTGCCGTCGCTGAACTGCGCCGTCAGGTTGGCGCGTCGCATGTCGCCGCCGTCCAGCAGCAGGTCGACATCGAGGTTGAAGGCCGTGGTGGCATAGTAACCAAGCGCCCGGTCGAGCTTCACATCAAGCGCAATGGTCTGGTCGAACTGGGTCGCCTGCACGCCCCCCGCACCCTCGCCCAGGCCGAAGAACTGGCGCAACATGGGTTTGAGATCGAGCTGGCTGCCGCTGATGCGCACGGCATAGCCGCCGTCCATCGGCACCAGGTCGAGCTGGGCATTGTCACCCTCGCTCAGGCCAAACTGGCTGAAGCTGGCGGCCTGCAGGCCATTCTTGGCGTGATAGGTGATGTCGCCAATGGCCCGCACTGTGCCAAAGGACAGATCGATATTGTTGAGCTGGGTGATCTCGCCTGCCGGCGTGATGATGGCGCTCAGCGTACCCGAGGTGCCCGCCGCCTTGCTGATGCCGATATCCTTGATATCGAGCGCGGCGTCCTTGAGGTCGACAGCCATCTGCAGCGAGCCATCGGCGAGCGGCTGGGCCACGAAACGAACACGACCGGACAGGAACTCGGACGCGTCGAACCCCATTGCGCTCAGGTCCGCCACATCGATGGTCGAGGACAGCCGGAAGGTGGGATCGGTGGTGGGGGTGCCAGAAATCTCGATACCGGCTGCCATGCCGTCGATCTCGGCCGTGCCGCCGAGCTGATAGCCGTCTTGATTGGCGCTGAAGGCGAGCTGGCCATTGCCGATGCTGCGGTCCTGGATCGGCTGCGAGCTGGCAAAATCGGCCACGGTGCCGTTGACGACATAGTCGATATCCATCGGCCTGCCGCTGGCTTCGTCGGCCAGGCTGATGGTGGCAACCAGGCCCAGGTCGACGGCGCCGGTGATCGATTCCAGGTCGATCGGCAATTGCACGGCGGCCAGGGCATCAGGCTGCTGGGTCTTGGCGAGATCGAGCAGCGCGGGGATTGGCGCGCTGATATCGCCCGATATTTCGACAATGCTCTCCGCGGGGTTGGAATTGTCCATCACCAAAGCCGGGTTGGCGACCTGGATTTCGCCTCCGGCGGTCGTCAGCTTGCCGCCGCCAGCGGAGATGATGACATTGCTGTCGTCCACCTGCAGGCGGGTTTCGCCGTCGATGGCGATCGGAGCCATTTCGGCCGTCGGCTTGATGGCGACGCCGGTGCCGACCATGTCGATCTGCATGCTGTCCTTGGGGACGGGCTTGTCTTCGTTGCCCAGCCCCAGGCTGCCGACGGGAAATCTGAAGTCCATGCGCGAATGCGCCACCGTGCCCTCGGTGACATTGGCGACGAACCAGTCCCGGCTCTCCTTGCCCATGATGTAGGGCCAGAGTCGCTTGAGATCGTCGGCACTGACGCCCTGCCCGGCCACGGTCATATCGATGCCCAGACCCGCCTGCAGCATGTCGATGCGGCCAGTGGTTTCCACCGTGGCGTCGCCTTTGCGGGCGATGAAACGGTCGATGCCCAGGGCGCCATAAAGCGGCGCTGACCAGCCGGAGAAGTCCATGGTCTCGAATGGCTCGGCAGGGGCTGCCATGTCATTGGGATGGATAACCACGTCACGGGCCTTGATCGACATGCCAATGGTGGGGCCGAATTTGGGGTCCAGGCCCATGGCGAAGACGCCGGAGATACGGGCAGAGCTCTGACCGATCTGCAACGCCGCATCACCCAGGACGAACTGCCCGGATCCTGGCTTCCAGGTGATATCGAGGATCGAGCTGGCAATGGGGAAATAGGCGTCGGCGATGCGCAGGTCGAGACCGGTCAGGTCGATCTTGAAGCGGCCGTCGACCAGCTTGCCGGCGGCAGGCTCGAAATTGACATCGATCGACAGCGCCCCCGCACCGCGCATGGCGGCGAGGCTGGTGGCATCGTCGATAAAGGGCAGCAGCGCCGCGAAATCGATATTGGTGACATCGGCCTCAAGCCGGGAATTGCCAGCGTCGTCGACCGTGCGCGACAGGTTGCCCATCATGGTACGGCCACCCAGCGTCGCCGAGAAACTGCCATTGGTATTGCGGCGGTCGGGGGTCGGGCCGATTTCGAGATTGATAGCCTCGAAACGGCGAAACAGGCCATAGACCGAGTCGGTCATGTCGATGACGCCGTCGCGGACGACCAGCTTGGAGAACCGGCCCTGCGCCGCCTGCTCGACGAGTTCGGCGATACCCTGCTCGCTGGCCTCCAGATTATAGATCAGCCATTCGTTGTCCGAGCGCATGGCGGGCGGCGTGTCGCTGCCGGCGACGCCGATGCCCCCGGCGGAAATGCCGACCGACGGGAAAGCGTCCTCACCCTCCTGCACCCGCAGGATCGGCGGGCCGCCTTGCGGATCGTCCGTCATCTCGAAGCTGGTGAGGCGCGGGCCGAACAGGTCCTGCACCATCTGGATATGGGGTCGAACGATGGTCACGGTGGCGCCGGGCTGGCCGAAGAGTGCGCGGGCCGGCGAGAAGCCGACTTCGAGCGCGTCCATGGCGACCCGCGCCCCGGACTTGCCATCGGTGAGCAGAACCGGCGCAAACTGGATGACTGGCCAGACGCCGCCTTCCAGCGCCAGGTTCATTTCCCCGAGTTCAAGATGCGATGTGGCCGGCAAGGCGGACTGGATCAGCGAGCGAACGGCCTGGCCGCCGAAGGGCAGCCGGACGGGTGTTATCAGCAAGATGAGGTAGAGCAGGAGCAGCAGAACCGAGGGAATGCCCAGCAGCCAGACGGCCAGCTTTGCCGCGTGGCGCGCGGGTGGCCGCTTGCGCTGCGCCGAGGGCGAAACCGGAGTGTCTGCGGGTAAGGTTGACGCGCTCACTTGCTTCCAGAACGAGGCTTTGCCGCTATCTGCTGGCGCCTCAGAATCAACCGCAGAAGGCGGTCTCTTGCCCAATGATACCGGCTGGAATATGGCACTGACACCCACATTCTGGTGCGCTGGGACTGTTCAACGGAGGGAATTTCATGCCTGACCTGAGCGAAGGCGATATCGCCCCCGATTTCACCCTGCCCCTCGATGACGGCACTGCGTTCCAATTATCGGCGCAGCGCGGCAAGCCGGTGGTGCTCTATTTCTATCCGGAGGACGATTCCGGCGGCTGCGTGGACGAGAACAAGGAGTTCTCGGAGCGTGCCGCTGCCTTCGCCGCACTAGATGCCCGGATGGTGGGCATTTCGCCCGACACCATCGAGAGCCACAGCAAGTTCCGCAAGAAGTATGGCCTGGTCGCGCCACTAGCGGCGGACCCGGAACACCAGGCCATCGAGGCCTACGGGTTGTGGAAGCTCAAGAAGCTCTATGGCCGGGAATTCATGGGGTTGATCCGGACGTCGTTCATCATCGGGGCCGATGGCAAGGTGGCCCGGATCATTCGCGCCACGCGTATCCTCGGCCATGCCCAGAAAATGCTGGAAGCGCTTGAGGCGCATGTGTCTGGCGCCGTCCGCAAATAGCCTTTGTTAACCATGCCGCGCCATAATCCGGTCACCATATTTGTGGCGGTGCGGAGTTAGTTGGGTGCGTAACCAGGCCAGTTTCGGGCGATCCGACAGTCGGTCGCAACAAGCCAGAACCCCGCGTCACGGCGTCCACCCCTTCCTGTTCTATGGCATGTTCACCGTGCTGCTCGCGGGCAATGCCCTGCTCGGGACCGCCTTCCTGCTCTCGACCGATATTGCGCGCCTGCTCAGCGGCCAGAACGAGCAGGTCATCGAGGCCTATGAGAACCGCATCGCGCAGCTGCGCGTCGAGGTCGACCGCCTGCATTCGCGCAGCTATGCGCAGGCCGGCGATATCAACCTGCAATTGCAGGAACTGGCACAGCAGCAGGAAGTGCTGGTGGAACAGCATCAACTGGTGCGCGTGCTGGTCGACAAGGCCGGCGAACTGGGCATCGAAGCGGCCACGCTGGCCGAGCCCGCCCCTGCCGACACGGCTCTTGCTCCCCTGTCCACCGGCAATCCGGATATCGATGCCACCGCGGCGGCGGTTGCCCAGATGATGGGCGAGACCGAATTTGCCATGACGTCCATTGCCCAGACCGCCACCGAGCGCACTGCCAGCATCGTTGCCGAACTGGGCGATCTCGGCATTGCCGTGGACCTGCCGGTCGAATTTGACGGCATTGGCGGGCCGCTGCTGGCGCCACAGGAAGGCGCCGAGGTGTCGCCGATGATCGACGACGCCAATGCGGTGATGGCCGCGCTGGTGCGCTACAAGGCGGCTCGCGACAGCATCGACGGCGCCCCGATCCACATGCCCATATCGGGGAACTTCCGCCAGAGTTCAGGCTTCGGCAACCGTACGGATCCGTTCACCGGCGGCCGTGCCTTCCATTCCGGCCTCGATTTTGCAGCCCCCAAGGGCACCACCGTGCTGAGCGCGGGCAAGGGTGTGGTGAGCTTTGTCGGTACCCGGTCCGGCTATGGCAATGTGGTCGAGGTGACCCACGCCAACGGCCTTGTCACCCGCTATGCCCATCTGTCCGGATTCCTCAGCGAGGAAGGCCAGGCGGTCAATACCGGTACGCCAATCGCCAAGGTCGGCTCCACCGGCCGCTCCACCGGCCCGCACCTCCACTTCGAGGTGCGCAAGGCCGATAATGCGATCAATCCCAAGGCGTTCATCGAGGCCGGCAAGCGGCTCCTGGCGATCCTGGGCTAGTCTTCCGCCGTCACGTCCGTCGCCACACCGACGCGCTGCGCCAAGGCCGCTTCCATGAACTCGTCGAGATCGCCGTCCAGCACCACCGAGGGCTGGCCGCTTTCGACGCCCGTGCGCAGATCCTTGACCATCTGGTAGGGCTGCAGCACGTAGCTGCGGATCTGGTGGCCCCAGCCGATATCGGTCTTGCTGGCCGCCTGGGCGTTCGCCGCTTCCTCGCGCTTCTGCAACTCGGCCTCGTAGAGCCGCGATTTCAGCATGGCCATGGCCGTGGCACGGTTCTTGTGCTGGCTGCGCTCCTGCTGGCAGGCCACGATGATGCCTGACGGCACGTGCGTGATGCGGATGGCCGAGTCGGTGGTGTTGACGTGCTGCCCACCGGCACCCGAGGCGCGATAGGTATCGACCTTGAGGTCGGATTCCCGGATCTCGATATCGATGGAATCATCGACCACGGGATAGACCCAGCAGCTCGAAAAGCTGGTGTGCCGCCGTGCCGCCGAATCGTAGGGGCTGATGCGGACGAGCCGGTGCACACCGCTCTCGGTCTTGAGCCAGCCATACGCATTGTGCCCGGAAACCTGGATGGTGGCCGATTTGATGCCGGCTTCTTCGCCGTCATGCATTTCGAGTACCTGGACCTTCATCTTCCGACGCTCGGCCCAGCGGGTATACATGCGCAGCAGCATGTTGGCCCAATCCTGGCTCTCGGTGCCGCCGGCGCCAGAGTGGATTTCCACGTAGCAGTCATTGGCATCCACTTCGCCCGACAGCAGCGTCTCGATCTGGCGTCGCTTGGCGACAGCCTTGAGCTCGAGCAGCGCGTTCTCGGCATCCTTGACGATCTGGGCGTCGCCCTCGGCTTCGCCCAGCTCGATCAGTTCGGAATTATCGCGGATGCCAGATTCAAGCTCGCGCACCGCCTTGACGGCGACGTCGAGCTCGTCGCGCTCACGCATCTTGGTGCGGGCTTTTTCGGGGTCGTTCCAGAAATCGGGAGATTCGGTTTCGGCGGTCAGCGCGTCGCGGCGCAGTTCTGCAGTATCCCAGTCAAAGATGCCTCCTCAGCAGGGTCAAAACCTGCTCGATTTCGGCGACGGTCTTTTCGATTTCCGTACGCATTGG
Source organism: uncultured Devosia sp. (assembly GCF_946479885.1). The sequence goes on along the minus strand of NZ_CAMLHM010000067.1, from coordinate 6,552 downwards.
TCAATTCCTTCAAAGTGGTGTCCCGTTTAGCGGAGGCGGCGGCGGGGATCAACCTCGGCCTGTCACGCCGCGACGGGTTCAGCGGCGAAGACTCTTCTCAAACTTGCGCAGGGCCGTCTCGCGCTTGATCCGCGACACCCGGCTGAGAAAGAACACGCCGTTCATCTGATCGATCTCGTGCTGCGCCACCCGCGCCACGAAGCCCTCGAACCGGGCAGTCTGCCGCGCGCCATCGGCATCGTCGTAGACCAGCTCCACCCAGGTGGCCCGCTCGACCGGCACTTCGATGCCCGGCAGCGAGACCGACCCTTCCGGGCCCACGCTGGTTTCAGCCGAGGCCAGGACGACTTGGGGATTGTAGAGCAAACGGTAGTCGCGCTGGGTCGTGTCGCTGGCCACGCTGATCACCACCAGCGGCTCGTCGAGACCGAGATGGGCCGCGGCCAGCCCATAGGCCTGCACGCTTCTGGCTGCTTCGGCTAGCCTCTCACCAGCCGCCAGCATTGCGGCATCAACCGGCCGCACCGCGGCCTTTCGGGTCAGCGCCGCGTGCGGATAGGTGACGAAGTCAGCCACTAGAACAGGCCGCCGCGCCCGGGGCTGACCCATTGGCCGGTATTGGGATCGTAGACCAGTTGGTTGCCGCCGCCCTCGGCCGGCGCCTGTGGCTGGGACACGAAGCCCGAGTCGTATTGCTGCTGCATCATCTGCTGGCGCTGGATGGCGTCGAAGGCGTTGACGTCCACCCCGATGACCGACGTCATCAGGTTCGGCCCGGTACCGGGCTTGAACGCCTCCTGGATGCCCCCCTCGCCATCGAAGGCCGCTACGCCCGAATTGGGGTTGATCCAGGCCGTTGTCATGCCCGGGGGCACGTTGAATGGGGTCGGCGGCTTGCCTTCGAGTGCCTTGGCCATGAATTCGGTGAAGATCGGCACGGCGAAGGTGCCTCCGGTCACGGCGCTGCCCATCGACCGCGGCTGGTCGTAGCCGACATAGACGCCGACCGCGAGTTCGGGCGTAAAGCCGACAAACCAGGCGTCCTTGTAGTCATTGGTGGTGCCGGTCTTGCCGGCCACCGGGCGGTTGAGGACCCTGGCCGCAGTGCCGGTGCCGCGCTGCACCACGCCTTCCATCATCGAGGTGATCTGGTAGGCGGTCATGGGATCGAGAACCTGCTCGCGGTTGTCGACAATCACCGGCTCGCCCTGCCCGGTCCAACTGGTCGCTTCGCAGCCCTGGCACAGGCGCTGGTCGTGCTTGTAGACGGTAACGCCATAGCGATCCTGCACGCGGTCGATCAGGGTCGGCACGATCTTGCGGCCGCCATTGGCGATGGTGGCATAGGCGGCGGTCATCCGCATGTCGGTGGTTTCGCCGGCGCCGAGCGCCATGGCCAGCACCGGCTGCATGGTATCGTACACGCCGAACATCTTGGCGTATTCGGCCACCAGCGGCATGCCAATGTCGCGCGCCAGCCGTACGGTCATGACGTTGCGGCTGCGTTCGATGCCGCGGCGCAGCGTCTGCGGTCCGTAGAATTCCTGCGCATAGTTTTCCGGGCGCCAGATCGAGCCGTCGCCATTGCGGATTTCGACCGGCGCATCGAGCACCACCGAGGCTGGCGTATAACCATTGTCGAGCGCCGCCGCATAGACGATGGGCTTGAACGACGAGCCCGGCTGCCGCAATGCCTGGGTCGCCCGGTTGAATTCGCTCATCGCATAGGAAAAGCCGCCCACCATGGCCAGAACGCGGCCGGTACGCGGGTCCATGGCGACCAGGGCACCTTCGATCTCGGGCACCTGCTCGAGCGTGTAGATGCCGGTCTGCCCCGAAACCGGGGAGACATAGACCACATCCCCTACCTTAAGAATATCCTGGAGAGGCTTGGAAACCCACTTGATCTCGGGGCCGGACAGCGTGCCTTCGACGCGATCGTCCGCCACGGCGCCATCAGCGAGGTTGTCGGGCCGCAGGCCAATGCGCGCTTCGTTGCCGTTCATCTCCAGCACCACGGCGAGCTGCCATTCCGGCACGTCGCTGAGCGGCACGATCTTGCTGACGTCGAGCCCCCAGTCCTCGCCGATCTCGATGCTGGCGACCGGCTCGCGGAAGCCCTTGCCATGGTCATAGGCGATCAGGCCATTCATCAGAGCCCGGCGGGCATATTCCTGGAGCTTGGGCTCAAGCGTGGTGCGCACCGACAGGCCGCCGCCATAGAGCTGGTCTTCGCCGTAGAGCTTGGCCAGCTCGCGGCGGACTTCCTCGGTGAAGTACTCCGCCGAGTAAAGCTGGCTGCCGCCGGCGCGCGGGATGACGTTGAGCGGCTCGTCCTTGGCGATGGAGCCCTCTTCCAGCGTCACGTAGCCATTTTCAACCATACGGTCGATCACCCAGTTGCGGCGCTCGATGGCGGCCTGCGGGCGACGGAACGGGTGGTAGTTATTGGGGCCCTTGGGGAGCGCGGCAATATAGGCGGCCTCGCTCAATGTCAGCTCATAAAGCGCCTTGTCGAAGTAGTTGAGCGCCGCGGCAGCTACGCCATAGGAGTTGAGGCCAAGGAAAATCTCGTTGAGATAAAGTTCGAGAATACGGTCCTTGGAAAAGGTGGACTCGATCCTGACCGCCAGCAGCGCTTCCTGCAGCTTGCGGTCCCAGGTCTGCTCGGAGGTGAGCAGGAAGTTCTTGGCCACCTGCTGGGTAATGGACGAGCCGCCGCCCTGGATCGAGCTGTTGCCGTCCATGCGCGCCAGCACGTTGTCGCGCAGCGCACGGAACACGCCGTCGATGGCGATGCCGCCATGGCTGTAGAAATCCTTGTCCTCGGCCGAGAGGAAGGCGTGGACCAGCAGCGGCGGCACCGTCTCTATGGGCTGGAACAGCCGGCGTTCGCGGGCGAACTCGGCCAGGAGCGTGCCATCTGCCGCATGGACGCGCGTGGTCACGGGCGGCTGATAGTCCTTGAGCACGGTATAATCAGGCAGCGCGGCGGCAACGGTGGTGAGATAGATCGCGGCCACGCCGATGCCGGCCAGTGCCGCGAACATCCCAAAGCCAAAGATCCAGCCGAGCAAGCGCAGCATCTAGTCGTTCTCTCCCGAGCGGCGCACCGCCCGCATATTCACCTCGCAGCGTCCGCGAGGAACACCGGATTCAGCGTAGAATCATAGCAGACGGCGGCCGCAAAGTAGATCACAAGGCCGCGTTACTGCGGCTTTGCCGTTGGCACGCGGCGCCGGGCGTGACTGAATTGCCACATCATTCTTCGGGCGCCAGGCTGTCGAAATAGGCCGACACGCCCCGGGCCAATGCGTCCGCCGTGCGATCCTGCCATTCACCCTCGAGCAGGTTGGCCATATCGGCCGCGTTGGAGAGAAAGCCAAGCTCCAGCAGTACCGATGGCACGTCGGGCGCCTGCAACACGAAGAAGTCGGCCTGCCGGACGGGGAAGCGCCGCAGTTCGACGCTCGGCTGCAACTGGTGCACAATGGCCTGTGCCGCCATGAAGGACTGGTGGCGCATTTCGCGCCGCATCAGATCGAGCAGGATGTCGACGACTTCAGGCGCCATCTGCGGCATCGCAAAGCCAGCGATGATGTCGGTCTTGTTCTCGTTGTCGGCCAGCACCTTGTCGAGCACGTCAGTGGCATTCTCATCGCGGGTGTAGACGCTGGCGCCCCTGATTTCGGGCTGCTGGAAGCTGTCGGCGTGCACCGAAATGAACAGGTCCGCCTTGTTGGTGCGGGCCAGGGCCACGCGTTCCTCAAGCCGCAGGAAAGTGTCGTCCTCGCGGGTCAGCGCTACGTCGAAGCGCCCGGAGGCGACCAGCAGCTCCTGCAGGCGCAGCGCGAAGGCAAGGACAATGTCCTTTTCCTTGATGCCATCGGCCGTTTCGGCGCCGCTGTCGATGCCGCCATGGCCCGGATCAATCACCACCAGCGGCCGTGTCGCGATGGGCAGTTCCGAGCCGCCGGCCGGCGTCGGGCTGGCCGTGGGTGGCGCAGCGGTGCCAGAGGCCGCCAGGTCCTTGGCGACATTGGCGGCGAATTCCTCTGCAGTGGCTGGAATGACGTCGACAACCAGCCGCGCCGGCTGGCCTTCGAACGGGTCGAGCATATAGGCCTGCTGCACCTGGGCCGGCGCCGACAGGGTCAGCGTAGTGCGCACACGGTCCGGCGCGGCCTGCTCCACCACGTATTCGCCGATCATGCCCTCGCCGGCCGGCTTGCCCGATGGCTGGGGCACCGAGAACGTCGCGGCGCGCACATCGATGGCCAGGCGGTCCGGCTCGCTCAGCGAGACCAGGGCGAACTCTGTCTTGCCGGCGAGGTCGATCACCAGCCGCGCCCGCTCGGGCGTCGCCGATACGCGCACATCCATGACGTTGGGGAGAGCAACCGGTACGGCCGCGGCCGGCGCGGCTTGCGGTGTAGCGTCCTGCGCCCGTGGCATGGCCACCAGCAAGACCGCGCCAAGCAATGCCACGACGACCGGCAGGACAAGTGGACGAATAGATTTCAACAAGCGCTGACCGGCCCCAAATTCTTGTCTTTGCCGTGTGTCACCAGGTTCGGGCGATTCTGCGGCGCGAGGGCTCTTATGCGACGATTTGCTGAGCGGGCCAATAAACCCGCTGTGAATTGGTTTGCCTCAGACGTTTCTGACTTTCCTGTTGCCATTCGGTCGCAACATCCCTACACGCTAGACGTGAAGCGCATGCTTCCCGCAGAACCAGTTTGCGTAGCCTTCGGGCCAACGACAGCGGTACGGGAAGTGGCCGGACAAGGGAACGAAGAGAACTCCCGAACCCGGTTCAGAAGCGGCAAATCCTGCGCTTCGTGAAGAATTTCGGTCCCACTGGACCGGACGGTTGCCATTCATCCCCGGATGCGACGGCAGCCCAATAGGAAGAGGTCAGATGGCCCGCAGGCGGACAAAACGCGACGCGATCGAGATTGCCGATTGCCGTTTTGCCACGCTGCATCTTCCGGCCATGACCACACATATCGGCGCGTTCAAGGCAGAGCTTCTGCGCGCCACACCCCCCAAACCATTCGCCTCGCATAGCGCCACCAGAAGGATGCCGGCTCGCCGGCGGCCTCTTGTCGGCGCGCGAGCGCGCGGAGTTCATTATGGCTACCAAGAGAATGCTGGTGGATGCCATCCACCCGGAAGAAACACGGATCGTCGTTACCGCAGGTAACAGGATCGAGGAATTCGACTTCGAATCGGCCCAGCGCCAGCAGCTGCGGGGCAATATCTACCTCGCCAAGGTGACGCGCGTTGAGCCCTCCTTGCAGGCAGCGTTCGTCGAGTATGGCGGCAACCGCCACGGCTTCCTCGCCTTCAGCGAAATCCACCCTGACTATTACCAAATTCCGGTTGCCGACCGCGAAGCCCTGCTGCGCGACGAGGAGGCCGAGGATCACCACGACGAAGCCGAAGAGCACATCTCGCTCCCCGAGGGCGTGACCGAGCCTGACGCCGAGGCCGATCCGCAGGATCATGACGACGCCAGCCATATCGAGCAGGCGCCGGCCAATGCCGAGCCGGTCGAGTCGATCGGTGGCGCGGACGCGCTCGAGGAAGTTCCCGAGCGTCGCCGCCAGAGCCAGAATCGCCGCCATTACAAGATCCAGGAAGTGATCAAGCGCCGCCAGGTCATGCTGGTGCAGGTGGTCAAGGAAGAGCGCGGCAACAAGGGCGCAGCTCTCACCACCTATCTGTCGCTGGCAGGTCGCTATTCCGTGCTGATGCCGAACACCGCCCGTGGCGGCGGTATCTCCCGCAAGATTACGAACGCTGCCGACCGCAAGCGCCTCAAGGAAATCACCAGTGATCTCGAAGTGCCGCAGGGCATGGGCGTGATCCTGCGCACGGCTGGTGCCTCGCGCACCAAGGCCGAGGTGAAGCGCGATTTCGAATATCTGATGCGTCTGTGGGAGAGCGTGCGCTCGCTCACGCTCAAGAGCCAGGCACCGTGCCTGGTCTATGAGGAAGGCTCGCTGATCAAGCGGACCATCCGCGATCTCTACAACAAGGAGATCGACGAAGTCTTCGTGGCGGGCGACGACGCCTTCCGCGAGGCCAAGGACTTCATGAAGATGATCATGCCGAGCCACGCCAAGAACGTGCAGCTCTACAAGGAAGATCAGCCGCTCTTCTCCAAGTACGGCATCGAGCAGCAGCTCGACTCCATGTTCTCGCCGACGGTCACCCTGCCCTCGGGTGGTTACATCGTCATCAACCCGACCGAAGCGCTCGTTTCCATCGACGTGAACTCGGGCCGCTCCACCAAGGAGCACAATATCGAGGACACCGCGCTCCAGACCAATCTGGAAGCCGCCGAGGAAGTCGCCCGCCAGCTCCGCCTGCGCGACCTGGCCGGCCTGATCGTCATCGACTTCATCGACATGATGGAGAACCGCAGCAACCGGGCGGTCGAGCGCAAGCTCAAGGATTGCCTCAAGGACGACCGCGCGCGCATCCAGGTCGGCCGCATCAGCCATTTCGGCCTGATGGAAATGAGCCGCCAGCGCATCCGCTTCG
>NZ_CAMLHM010000066.1 GCF_946479885.1 uncultured Devosia sp. | reverse complement strand
GCCAGGGGCTTGGCCGGGGCGGCTCAGCGATGGATTCCGGCGAGCACCCGGGCATAGAGCGCATCATCCTGACCGGCGCCCTGGCGACATTGCTTGGAGCCGATATGGATGGTGGTGACCTGATCGAGCGCTGTCGAGGTGTAGTGGAAGGACTCGGTCTCCTCGGCGCCCGGCGACATGTGCCAGTTCTGGTGGTGGGCGACGATGTTTTGGCCATCGGCATCGACGGCCAGCGCGGTGACGCAGACATAGTCGTCGTCCCGCGGATCGATGTCGGTCAGCCGCTGGGTGAGACGCAGTTCACCCTTGGCCAGATCGAGCTCGACGGACATGTCGACCCACTGGTCGCGCTTCCAGTCCCACTTTTGATGGTAAGGCGGGCATTGCAGAACGGCCCCGGCGGCCTGGCAGTCGGCGACCCGGATCTGTTGCCAGGCATAGCCGTCCCAGTCGCCGCGACCGTCAGCGAAGGCGCCATTGGAAGAGCCGAAGGAGAGCAGGGTGGCGGCCAGCGTGGCCAGGCCGGAGGCGCGGAGCATCGTTGTCATAAAACTATCATAGAGGCGTCGGGCGGGCAGGAGAATTCACAAGCGCGCGTAGCGCACCTGCCCGCAATGCAATCAGTTCATGCGCAGGTTCTGCTGGATGACCGTCAGCATTTCCTGGGCCGAGGCGAATTCCACGGCGACCCCGTTCTGGAAATGGCGGACGACGCGCGCGCGCATGCGGCCCAGCGTGATCGGCGTGCCCATGGCAGGGCGCACGTCGAGCTCGACCGCGGCACCCGAGAGCGAAATATCGATGATCTTGCAATTGTAGCGGCGGCCATCGTCGAGCACGACGGTGGAGTGGCGGATATCGGGCACCACGCGCTCGTGGCGCCGGTCCTCGGGTAGGTTCAGCACATCCTTGTTGGCCAGCCAGGTGAGCTGGGCCGCCATCTTGTCGCGCTTGCGCGGCGAGGCGGAGATGTCCATCAGGAAGCCGCCTTCCATGGGGCTCAGGACCGTGCCCTCGATGCGGCCAACGAGATCGACATAGGCGATGACTTTTTCGCCCGCCTCGCCTGAAACCGGTGCGATGACCAGCGCGTCGCCGGGGGACATTTCCAGGATCTGGCAGGGAAACTCGCGGCGGTCAGCCAGCATGTAGCGGCCGAGCACGGATACCTTCACGCGCTGAAACTTGTTCGGCTCCGCGCGGGTGCGGGCCGGGGCAATGAACTGCGGGGAGGTGAGGTCGTCGCTGAGCATTCGCCGGACCACTGACGCTTGTGTTTCCAAGGCAAGCTAGCTGGTCTTGGTTAACGCAAGGTATTGCGGCCGGCCATATTGCGCAGTCGAACACTGCGCAAATTGACCCGATCGGAGAGAGGAATTGCTTACTGACGGCCGCCGTCGATGACCGCCAGATGCGCATAGCGGCGGGCTGTGCGGCCATAGACTACGGCAGGCATGGCGACGGGGCTCGAGGCGCCGGCAAAACCGCCCTCATTGACCACATTGGCCGATACTTCGCGCACCGAATCTTCCATCGCCACATCGTCCGGCCAGATCAGGCGGAGGCCGGTAATCCGCTGCTCGAGAATGGGCTGGACGCCCAGCCAATAGGGCTCGTCGAGGGCCGTCATGGCGCCGAGCAGGCGGGTATGGGTCGAGCCGTTGTGGCGGAGCGGCATCAGGATGGTTTCGAAGCTGACCTTGGTGTGCATTGCCGTGCTGCCCTGGAACGTCACCAGCGCGACAGCGTGGTCCTCGGTGACGGCGCGGAGCAGGGTCTCCATCGCGTCATGATCGCGTTCGTGCCAGAGTGCCGAGAAGGAGCGGCCCTTGAGCTCGCGGCAATAGCTGGTGCACAGGTGGCTACCGGCGAGGCGGAAGGAGAATTTCTCACTCTCGTCGAGCTCGAGAATGAAGGTATTGGCCAGGGCGTCGCGAATGCGCGTGGGGTCGATATCCTTGCGGTCAGGGGCACTGCGCGCGCCGCGGATGGAATTCCAGTAGTCGTAGAGCGTCCTGGTGCTCGTTTTCTGCATATTCTTGCCCGCCACGTCCAATCGGGCGCTCCCCTCTGGGAACGCGACCGCTGCAGGTCGACATTGGCAAAAGCGCGGGGCAAAAGCGCCCTTAAAGAATAGTTAAGGTTAACGTCGGCGGCCCGATGTGGAAAAGAAGAGCGTAACGGGCGCGGCGCCAGCGAGTCGGAGGGAAATGATGAGTGAACAAGGTCAGCCCCCGGTAAATCCCCGCCAGCCAGCGCGGGAGCCGATCTTCCTGCTGCCGGGCGATGTGAGTGCGTTCATCGGGGTGCTGGTGGCCATTCACCTTGCGTCAACCCTGGTGCTTAACCAGGCCGGGCAGATGCAACTGGTGTTCTGGTTCGCGTTCCAGCCGCTGCGTATCATTGCGGGACTGGACGACCTGTCACTGGCGGTGCCCCTGATCTGGACGCCGTTCAGCCATGCCTTGCTACATGCGGGCTGGGAACATCTTTTGGTCAACAGCGCCTGGTTTGCCATTTTTGCGACGCCGGTATCGCGGCGCTATGGGGCAGGGCCGATGATGGCGATTTTCTTCATCTCGGCCGCAGCCGGCGCCGCGCTGTTCGCGGCGACGACGCTCTATTCGGGGTCATACCTGATCGGCGCGTCCGGCGGGGTGGCGGGCCTAACCGGGGCGGCGGTGCGCTTCATTTTCCAGCCGGTGATCGTGGCGCAGCATCCCGAAACCGGGGAGCGCGTGATGGTTGGCCGGCGCCTGGCGTCGTTCGGCGACTTGTGGCGCGACAGCCGCGCGCGGTTCTTCGTGCTGATCTGGGTCCTGCTCAACGCCGCCGTGCCGCTGCTGCCGCTGCTGACTGCCACGCAGATGTCCGTCGCCTGGCAGGCGCATCTGGGCGGATTTTTCGCGGGCTTGCTGATCGTTGGGCTGTTCGAGCGGAAGAGCTAGCGGCCTAGCGGTAGACCTCTTTTGGATCAAAGAGCCTGGGCAGACCTCTATCCTCCAGCACGGCCTTGCCGTCGGCCACGACGACGCGGCGATAAAAGCAGGTCTTGCGTCCGGTGTGGCAGGCGGCGCCGTGGCCTGACTGCTCCACCAGAATCTGGATCGCGTCCTGGTCGCAGTCGACACGAATTTCCACGACTCGCTGCAGCTCGCCGGAAGTTTCTCCCTTTTTCCAGAGCTTGCTCCGGCTTCGGGACCAGTAGTGGACGTATCCGGTCTCCATGGTCTGGCGCAGGGCCTCGGCGTTCATGACGCCAACCATCAGCAATTCGTTGGTCCCAGCTTCCACCGTGATCGCCATGACGGTGCCACTGGCGTCAAATCGGGGAGCGAAGGTCGAGCCCTCGTCGCGCTGTTCATGGGTCAGGGTGGCAGGGTCGGCAAAGAGCTGGGTCATGACCCTACATATCGCCAGGCGATTGGCTAATCCAGCCGGATCGGCACCCATACTTCGACGAGGCCGTTGCCGCTGAAGGAATCGTGCTCGGGGCCGTAGCGTTCGAAATTGGGGCCGCCGGTGGGGATGAGCGCGCTGTTGGGGAAGTAGTGCGCCCAGATGGAGTAGGCGGTGCGCCGCATGGTCGAGATATGGCCCTGATGGGCGAACACTGCGTAGCGCTGGGCCGGGATGTCGATATAGGCCATGCCCTCGTCGAGATCGGCTTTTGCCGATACCTCGACGCCGGCAAGGTAGCCGAAGCTGCAATCTTCCTCGAAATCGGCGACCACGCCGTAGGTGGTGTTGCCGACCTGGCCGGGCATGTTGCCGATATGGGGCGCAAAGCGCTGCCAGAGGGCGGGAATGCCCTGGTTGGTGTCGAAGGTGTAGCGTTCGCTGAAGCCGGCAATCCGCAGCGGCGCGCCGTCGACGATGCGCGGCTCGGGCAGGGTGGTCAGCAGGGTTTCGTCGATGCGCAGCGGCTCGACCAGCAGCGCCGGATCGGCAATGCCCTGGGCGCGCAATTGCTCGGGCGTCTGGCCGAAATGGTCGCGGAAGGCGCGGGTGAAGGCCTCGTGCGAGGCGTAGCCGACATCGAGTGCCACGGCGAGGATGTCGGGGGCGCCATCGAGCAGTTTACGGGCGGCCAGGGTCAGGCGGCGACCGCGCACATAGGCCATGACGGGCTGGCCAGTGATGGTGCCGAAGCTGCGCGACAGATGAAAGCGCGAAACGCCGCCCACATCGGCGATGTCGTCGAGGGTGATTTCCTCGGCGAAACGGGTTTCGATGAACCAGATGGCGCGTTCGATGAATTGCATTGGCTTGCCCGACGTGATGTTCGGATATGCCAGCTTAGCGCACGCGGCGCTTGACCGCGATTGCGGTCAGCGCTTGATCATGGCGAAGAAACGGTCCTGTTCGACGCGGTCTTCGGCAAAGACGCCGGTGAAGCGGTGGGTGATGGTCGAGGCGCCGTGGGCGCGGACACCGCGCATGGACATGCACATGTGCTCGGCTTCGAGCATGACGGCGGCGCCACGGGGCCCCAGGTTTTCATTGATGGCGTCGATGATCTGCGCTGTCATGTTTTCCTGGGTCTGGAGGCGCAGGGCGAAGACATCCACCAGCCGCGCCAGCTTGGAAAGACCCACCACGCCGTCATGCGGCAGGTAGGCGATGTGCGCCTTGCCGACAAAGGGGACCATGTGATGCTCGCAATGCGAGCTGAACGGGATATCCTTGACCAGCACGATGTCGTCGTAGCCCCCGACCTCCTTGAAGGTCTTGGAGAGGATGGCTTTGGGATCCTGCGCGTAGCCGGCGAAGAACTCGCCGAAGGCGCGGGTGACGCGGCCGGGAGTCTCCAGCAGTCCTTCGCGGGTCGGATCATCGCCGGCCCAGGCAAGCAGGGTCCGGACAGCGGCCTCAGCTTCTTCCTGCGTCGGACGCGGGAAGTGGGCAACAGACGTGGAGGTGAGGGTGACGCCGATCGGCTTGGTACGGGCATCCATCGAGTTGGCTCCTTCCGCCTGGCCATTCTATGAGACCATGACGTTTGGGGACCATCGATTGCGACACAACCCTGACAGTCCGCTTGGGACGTCCTATATAGGGGTGTGTGACGACGGTCACAAGAAACAGAATTGTGCGTTTGATGGAACTTAGCGATCTCTATTCCGAAAGGATACTCGATCTCGCCGGCAACGCGGTGCAGCCGGGACGGCTGGCCGAGGCGGATGCCAGCGCGCGCAAGGTCAGTCGGGTCTGTGGTTCGGTGATCGAAGTGGACGTCGTGGTGCGGGACGGTGTCATCGCCGATTATGGCCACGAGATTTCGGCCTGCGCGCTGGGCCAGACCTCGGCGGCGGTGGTGGCACGGGAGATCGTGGGCACGCCTGTTGCCGAGTTCCGGCAGGTGCGCGAGCAGATGCATGCCATGCTCAAGGATGGTGGGCCGCCACCGGCGGGCAAGTGGGGCGACCTGCGTTTTCTCGAGCCGGTGCGGGAGTATCGCGCCCGGCACATGTCGACGCTGCTGGTGTTTGATGCGGTGGTTGAGGCGCTGGAAAAAGCCGAGTCGATTGAATCGGTTAGAGCTGCCAGCTGATGGATCGAGTCACCGGGATGGTCTGGCGGGTGGTGGACCTGCCGTTCAAGATCGTGGCGGTCTTGCTGATCACTATCTATCGTTACACGCTGTCGGCCTTTGTGGGGCGGAGCTGCCGGCACTTGCCGACCTGCTCGGAATATACAAGCGACGCGATCTGGAAATTTGGCTTCTGGCCGGGCGGCTGGATGGGCCTGGCGCGGTTCGTGCGCTGCCGGCCGGGTGGAACGCATGGCTATGACCCGGTGCCCGAGGCGCTGCGTGAGGCCGCACGGTGGTATGCGCCGTGGGGGTATGGGCGGTGGCGGTGACTGCTTGAGCGACGCTATTACTTGAAGAATTTTTTCTCGACAATCTCGCCATTACTGAGATCAATCTCACACAGGTGAGACGAGAAACAGTAGGCCCGCAATGGCCTTCTCGAATGAATTCGATAGTAATAATCTACGTCATCGGGAAACTCGGCCTCCCAAATGAGCCGACCATCGTACGAATACGCGACCAAGTTCTTGATTGCCGGCGCTCCGGCCCGCCTGCGTTCTCGATAAGTGGGGTCCGTCAAATAGTCATCCGGATTCAGCAGGACTACGACCCGTGTTCCATCGTCATAGGCGTCAACCACTGACCAAGGCGTGGTAAAGACGTGATCGCCGACCCTGATCTCCGAACCATCGAATGACAGGGTCACGGTGACTTTGTTCTCCGGGCTGGAAGGCGCGGTGGCCCGCTATGACTGTAGTGCGGTGGTTTCGCCCCAGCAACACGCCCATACTGGAATTGTTCGGCAATCGTGCTAGACAGGCGCCCTTGTAGCGATTTCCGCTGCATATCATCCATTTCTGGAGACCTAAAATGACGATCAAGGTGACGTTCCCCGACGGTGCAGCTCGCGACTATGCGCGTGGCACCACCGGGACCACCGTGGTCGAAGGCATCTCCAAGAGCCTGGCCAAGAAGACGGTGGCGATGCGCTGGAATGGCGTGTTGTCGGACCTGTCGGACGCGCTGGAAGAAGACGGCAGAATCGAGTTCGTGACGCGCGACAGCGGGTCCAAGGACGTGCTGGAGCTGATCCGGCACGATGCCGCACACGTGCTGGCGGAGGCTGTGCAGGAGCTGTGGCCGACGACGCAGGTGACGATCGGTCCTGTGATCGAGAACGGCTTCTACTACGACTTCAAGCGGGACGAGCCGTTCTCGGAAGAGGATTTCCCGGCCATCGAGAAGAAGATGGCGGAAATCATCGACCGTGGTGCGGCTTTCACCAAGGAAGTCTGGACGCGCGACCAGGCCAAGGCTTTCTTCAATGCCCGTGGCGAGAACTTCAAGGTCGAGCTGGTCGATGCCATTCCGGCCGACCAGTCGCTCAAGATGTACAAGCAGGGCCAGTGGATCGATCTTTGCCGTGGGCCGCATATGCGCACGGTCAAGGATGTCGGCGTGGCGTTCAAGCTGACCAAGGTGGCCGGCGCCTATTGGCGTGGCGACAGCAACAATCCGGTACTGAGCCGCATCTACGGCACGGCCTTTGCGACCCGGGAAGAGCTCGACGCCTATCTCCACATGATGGAGGAGGCCGAAAAGCGCGACCATCGCAAGATCGGGCAGGAGATGGACCTCTATCACTTCCAGCCGGAAGCGCAGGGGTCGGTGTTCTGGCATCCGAAAGGCTATGTGCTCTACAACCAGATGGAGGCCTATATCCGCCGCCGTCTGAATTCGTCGGGCTATGTGGAGGTGAAGACCCCGCAGCTGATGAGCTCCAAGTTCTGGGAGGCCTCCGGCCACTGGGGCAAGTATCGCGAGAACATGTTCGTGGTGCCTGACGAAGTGCCGGGGACGGAAGAGGAAGGGCCGGTGCTATCAGGCAAGGGCGAGCTGATGGCGCTCAAGCCGATGAACTGCCCGGCGCATATCCAGATCTTCAACCAGGGCATCAAGAGCTACCGCGATCTGCCTCTGCGGATGGCGGAATTCGGCTGCTGCCACCGCAACGAAGCGCATGGTGCCCTGCACGGACTGATGCGCGTTCGGCAGATGACGCAGGACGACGCGCATATCTTCTGCCGCGAAGACCAGATCCAGAGCGAGACCGAGCACTTCGTGCATCTGCTCTATTCGGTCTATGGCCATATGGGCTTCGACAATGTCGTCATCAAGCTGGCGACGCGGCCGGAGAAGTTCGGCGGCACCATCGAGCGCTGGGATGCGGCCGAGAAGGCGCTGGGCGATGCCCTGCGCGCGACCGGCTACGACTTCGAGATCGCCGAGGGCGAGGGCGCGTTCTATGCGCCAAAGCTCGAATTCCACCTCAAGGACGCCATCGGGCGCTCGTGGCAGGTGGGAACGCTGCAGCTCGACTATGTGCTGCCGGAACGTCTGGACGCGACCTATGTCGCCGAAGACGGTTCGCGCCAGTATGCGGTGATGCTGCACCGGGCGATCCTGGGTTCGCTCGAGCGGTTCATCGGCATGATGATCGAAAGCTATGCCGGCAAGATGCCGATGTGGCTGGCGCCGACCCAGGTGGTCGTCGCGACCATCGTTTCGGAAGCGGATGACTATGCCGCCAAGCTGGTGAACCAGCTCAAGGCGGCCGGCATCCGCGCCGAGCTCGACGTGCGCAACGAGAAGATCAACTACAAGGTGCGCGAGCACTCGGTCGGCAAGGTGCCGCTGATGTTCGTGGTGGGCAAGCGCGAGGCCGAGGAGGGCACCGTTTCGGTGCGGCGCCTGGGCACCGAGGGCCAGAAGGTGGAGCCAAGCATGGACGCGATCGTCGCGCTCATGGCCGAAGCCACCGCGCCTGATCTCAAGGCCGCAAAGGCCGCCTGATGCCGCAGCGTCCATCCAACCGCGAGATCAAGGCCCTGACGCATCTTGGCGAAGAGAATGCGTTGGGGCCCGACGACTTCAAGGATATCGGCGAAAAAACCTTCGCCGGCATGCTGAAGAAGGGCTGGGTCGTGGAAGCCGAAGGGTTGCCGGGGAAATACCGGGCAACCATCAAGGGTCTGACGATCCACGAGGGTGAGATCATCTTCGCGGGTCGGTATCGGAACTAGAGCACGCTTCTAACCCGCCCAAGCGGCCATCTAGCGCGGTTTTCTCCGCTTCCGGTGCTCACGTACAAAATGTACGCTCCGCTCCGGTTCTCGAAAACCATGCTATCTGACTCGCCTGGGCGGGCCATAAACGTACTCTGGTGCCCGAAGCGAACATGGCCGATCCCATCGTCATCACCCGCTCCATTTCCATCGATCCCTCCGAGATCGAGGAGAGCTTCGTGCGCGCTTCCGGGCCGGGCGGGCAGAATGTCAACAAGGTGTCGAGTGCGGTGCAGCTGCGTTTCGACCTGGCGAACTCCCCCAATATTCCGGAGGGGATGAAGCGGCGCGTGGCGGTGTTGGCGGGCAAGCGGCTGACCAAGGATGGCGTCATCGTCATCATTGCCAATTCGCATCGCGACCAGCCGATGAACCGGGCCGATGCGCTGGAGCGGCTGGTTGGGCTGCTGGTCGAGGGCTCGCATGTGCCCAAGGCGCGGGTGGCGACGCGGCCGACGCTGGCATCCAAGCGCCGCCGGCTCGAGGGGAAATCGATCCGCTCGGAGGTCAAGAAACTGCGCGGCAGCCCATCGGACGCGCAGTAGCGATGGGCGTTTGGGCGGCGACATGCCCCGGGGCTGTCGCTATCGTGGCCGGACCGCCGCCGAAGCAGGGAGCCGAGGGAAGCGCGTGAAGATATTGGTTACCGGCACGGCCGGATTTATCGGGTTTCACCTGGCTCGCCGACTGCTGGCAGA
The DNA here is from genome assembly GCF_946479885.1 of uncultured Devosia sp. Next base: position 9,063 of record NZ_CAMLHM010000066.1, on the reverse strand, counting down.
GGGCCATGTGGTGACCGGGTATGATGGCATTACCGAATATTACGACCCCGCGCTGAAGCAGGCGAGGCTGGCGCTGCTGGCCCGGGAGCCGGGCTTTGTGGAGGTCAGGGGCATGCTCGAGGATGCCGTGGCGCTCGAGGGGGCGGTGGCGGCCAGCGAGGCCGAAGTGGTGGTGCATCTGGCTGCACAGCCCGGCGTGCGATACAGCCTCGAACATCCGCAGAGCTATATTCAGTCCAATGTGGTGGGCACGGCCAATCTACTGGAAGCCTTGCGGCGCCACCCGCCGCGGCACTTCATTTTCGCCTCGACCAGCTCGGTCTATGGCGGCAACAGCAAGCTGCCATTTGCCGAGGCCGACCGGGCCGACGCGCCGCTATCGCTCTATGCCGCGACCAAGAAGGCCGGCGAGGCGATGGTGCATTCCTATGCGCATCTGTTCGGGATTTCCTCCACCTGCCTGAGATTCTTCACCGTCTATGGACCGTGGGGGCGGCCCGATATGGCGGCGATCAAGTTTGCCCGGGCGATCATGGAGGGGCGGCCGATCGACGTGTACGGCCATGGCGCGATGCGCCGCGACTTCACCTATGTGGATGACCTGGTCACGGTGATCGGCCGGCTCATCGGCCTGCCGCCCGAGCTTGGAAAGCCGGTGGCGCATGACAGTCTTTCGGCGGTGGCGCCATTTCGCAGCGTCAACATTGCGGGCGGACAGCCCACCGAACTGATGGATTTCATCCGCGCGATCGAGCGGGCGGCGGGGCGCCCGGCGCAGCTCAATCTCCTGCCGATGCAACCGGGCGATGTGGTGGAGACGGCGTCCGATACGACGCTGCTGCGCTCGCTGATCGGGGAGCTGCCGGAGACCAGCATCGAAGCGGGGGTTGCCGGGTTCTTCTCCTGGTTCAAGACCTATTATGGATATGCCTGAACATGTCGGATAGCAGTCTCAAGTTTGGAACCAGCGGGCTGCGCGGGCTGGCGGTGGAGCTGGAGGGGCAGGCGGCGCGGCGCTATGCGGCTGCGTTCCTGCGCCATGTGTCCGGCCTTGCCGGCGCCGGGGCGGGGCAGGTGTTTCTCGGCCGCGATTTCCGGCAATCGAGCCCGGCCATCCTGGCGGATTGCGCGGCGGCCATCGCGGCGGCGGGCCTCGAGCCCGTCGATTGCGGAACCATTCCGACGCCGGCCCTGGCGCTGCATGCCATGGCGGCCGGCGGCGCGGCGATCATGGTCACGGGCAGCCATATTCCGGCCGACCGCAACGGGCTGAAGTTCTATCTTCCCGGCGGGGAAATCAGCAAGGCGGACGAGGCGGGCATCCTGGCGGCGCTGCGGGACGAGACAATCCCCGATCTGATCGCAGACATGGCAAACGAAGCGGGGGCTGCCGCGGAGCGCTATTTCGCGCGCTTTGCCGGTCTTTTGCCGCCAGGTGCCCTGACCGGGTTGCGCGTCGGGGTGTTCGAGCATTCGACGGTGGCGCGCGACCTGCTAACGCGCATCCTGGGCCATTTCGGCGCCGAAGTGGTGAGCCTTGATCGGCGGGACGGGTTCGTCGCTGTCGACACCGAGGCCTTTGGCGACGCCGTCTTTGCGCCCCTGGCGGGCTGGGTTGCCCAGCATAAGCTCGACGCGATCGTGTCTGCCGATGGCGACGGCGATCGGCCGCTGCTGATGGACCGGCATGGCGCATTCGTGCGCGGCGACGTGCTGGGCCTCTTGGCGGCGCAATGCCTGGGCGCCGACAGCGTGGTGACGCCGGTCACTTCCAACTCGGCGATCGAGCGCACCGGGTTTTTCCGCAACGTGGTGCGGACGCGGGTAGGTTCGCCCTATGTGGTCGAGGCTATGGCCGGCGCAAGCGGGGCTGAGGTTGGGTTCGAGGCCAATGGCGGCACGTTCGTTGGCGAGGGGGTGCGGGTTGGCGGCCGGGCGCTGGCGCCGCTGGCAACGCGGGACGCGGTATTGCCGATTCTCTGCGCCCTCGGGCTGGCAGCCCAGCAGGGCAAGGCGCTCGACCAGCTTGTTGCGGCGCTGCCGCTGCAGCATGCGCTGGCCGATCGGCTGCAGGATGTGCCGAGCGAAAGGAGCGCGGCCTTTCTCAACCGGTTGGCGGGCGATGAGGGCTATGCGCAGCGGCTGTTTGCGCCGCATGGCATTGCCAGCGTGTCGGACATCGACGGGCTGCAATTCCGTACCCTGTCGGGCGACATGGTGCATTTTCGGGCCTCGGGCAACGCTCCGGAACTGCGCTGCTATGTCGAGGGCAGTACGCCCGAGATGGCCCGGGAACTGCTGGCCTGGGGCATGGGCGTGGCGGCAAGGGAAGTCAGCTAACGCCGGCTACAGGCGAAAGAAGAAGGGCCGCTGTGGAGCGGCCCTTTGTTTGTCACTTGGCTGATGCGTCGATGGTGACCTTGCCGATGAGGACCGTGGGATCTTCCTCGGCGGCCATGAAGTCCATCATGCCCAGGCCCGGCGGTTCCTTGGCAGTCATCTCGATGGTGAGATACTTCGCCTTGCCGCTGATGAAGGCATTGAGCGCGGCCCCCACTTTCTGGGCTTCCGCTGCACCAGCCAGCATGCCAACCACGGTGCCCTCGGCGAGGCCGGCAAAGACCGGACGCATCGTGGCGGGATCCGAGCCCTGTTCGGCAGCGACGCTGGCCAGGATGATGTCGGAGAGGCCGTCATCGGTGACGTCGAGCTTGAGCTGGCTGATGGCAACGCCCATGCTGGCCATCAGGGCCACATCTTCGTCGAGGCCGAAGATTTCCTTGGTCGCATTGGCGATGGTGCCGGCGAGCTTGACCGTCGCCAGGTTCGCGCCGGTCACCGAGACCTCGTCGACGGCGATGGTGTCATTGGCCTCGTTCCAGGATGCGTCGACGGTGAAGCCGGCGTCGACACTGGTGACGCCCAGGGCGATCAGCTGCTGCAGTTGCGGGTCGTCGCTGGTTTCCGGCAGCTGGATGACGATGTTGCTGCCTGACGTGAGGACATCGGTCGGGATGCCGTTGAGGTATTTGGACAGCGTCAGATCGAACGCGCCGACGCTGGCCTGGATGCGGGCGCCTTCGGTCTCCGGATCGGGCACGTCCACGGCCACGTTGCTGAAGGAGAAGCCGGCAAAAGCCGGAATGAGTGCGCGGGCATTGGCGGTGAGCCAGGCTTCGTCGATCGCTTCGGGGGCACCTTCGATGGCGGCGATCGGGGCCGAGAGGTCCATCTCCTTGAAGGTGACGTTGCCGACCTGGACCGAACCGTCGCCCTCCACCTCGATATCGAGGCCGTCAAGCGAGATGGTGGGGTAGATGCCCGGGCGCATGCCCTCCATCGACATGGCGGCGACCGTGAAGGTCATGTCGCGGCCCTCGTCATCGACGCCGGAGCAGTCGAAGCCGCCAAATTCGGCGGGCGAGGATTCAAAGGCGGTGAAGAGGTCGACATACATGCGCAGGGCCTTGCCGAGCACTTCGGGGGACGGCTGTTCGTCGCCAGAGGCCTCAAGGGCCTCGCCCAGGGCCATGATCTCGGCGAATGAATATTTGAACGGCCGTGCCTTGAATTCGGCAGCCGACATCGAGCCCATGGTGCAGCTGACTTCAGGAGCTTCGAACGTGCCGCCCTCGAAGCTGAAGTCGGTATAGATGGTTTGCAGCTCGGTCTGGCCGCTATCGACCAGGCCATACATGCCGAGCAGGCCGCCAATATTGAGCGACGAGGCCGACAGCGCGCCGAAGTCGGCGCTGCCATCGTCGCCGGCGTCGGCGGTCATGCCGGCCAGGGTGACCGTGGCGGCAACGCCGTCGGCGATGTCCGACAGGACCAGGTCCGAGAAGGTCACGGTCGCCTCGGTAACCTCGCCCTCGATGGTGGTCGTGGTCGACATGGTGATTTCGGGAATGGTGACGCTCGTCGCGCTCAACCCGGCCAGGGCATCGGCATTTTCCACCACATTGCCGCTGAAGATGGCGCGCAGCGTCGCGTCGTCGACATTGGAGTCGACCGCCTCAATGGTGGGAATGTCGACGCTGACTTCGGAGCTGACGGCGCTGGTTTCGGCCGGTGGCGCGCCCTTGTTCTTGACCTTCTGGGCCCAGGCGGGCGCTGCCGGCAGGGCGACGCTCATGAGGCAGGCAGTGGCGATTATGCCCAGGCGCTGCCGGGTCGTGGTGTTGAACGGCGTCATCGTGTTCTCCCGCTTTGACGTGGCCGCAATCTGCGGCATCGGCCGCCATGCTTCAATAGGCAAACGCGCCGAGCCGATGATGCTTGTCAGCGGGGGCGGGGCGGGCAATATTGCCGACCATTATTCCCAGCCAAGGGCCCAGATACCGTGTGGTTTGCTCGCCTAGCCAGGTCCCTGCCGATTGTGGCCATCGTCTCGATGCTGGGGCAGGGTGCTTTTGCCCAGGGTCCCGCGCCGAGTTCGGCAAAGCTGGGAGCGCCGGGCGTCGCAGCGCCGTCACGGCCGCAGCCTGATCCGGGTACGCTCTTCAACTATGCGGACGCGGTTGGCGACAGCCTGCAGTTTGCCGTGGTGGGCAGCACGATCGGCACGATCTGGGGCGACGGCGTCTATACCAGCGACTCCGTGCTTTCCGTCGCGGCGGTCCATGCGGGGCTGCTCGCGCCGGGCGAAAGTGGCGTCGTCACCGTCGAGGTGATCGACGGGCCGGCGTCCTATGAGGGGACCGAACGCAACGGCGTGGTCAGCCGCAGCTATGACAGCTGGGACGTGGCCTATCGCTTTGCCGGCGTGACTGACGTGGACAGCAGCGTGGTGCTGTCCGATCCGGGCGATCTGTCCGGTTATCGTGGCCAGGACGGGACGATCCTGACCTTCGAGGTCACGGGCGACCTGTCCGGCTCGGTATGGGGCGGGGACGTCTATACCGACGATTCCAGGCTCAGCGCCGCAGCGGTGCATGCCGGCGTGTTGCAGCCCGGGGAAACGGGCCTGGTCCGCGTGGAAATCCTGCCGGGGCAGGAAAGCTATGACAGTGTCGAGCGGAACGGGGTGGTCTCTGCCCCCTACGCGTCCTGGCATGGCAGCTTCCGCATCCTGCCTTTGGACCTCAAGGCTTCGAGCAAGCTCTCTAACCTGGGTCAGTAGACCGTCGTCAGCACTTCGATTTCGCGGGCCGAGCCGGGCTGGACCTGGAACTCCCGGCTGAAGACCTGTTCGCCCTGCTTGGCGAGGACCAGATAATCGCCCTCGGCCAGCACCGTGGACGGGAAGGCGCCGAGTTCGGAGAACACGGTGGCGCCGTCGGCGGTCTTGACGGTCCACTCGACGTCGGCAATGGCCTCGCCGCCTGTTTCGGACACCAGCTTGAAGCCGACCTGGCTGGCATGGTGATAGAGCGTGGCGTCCGTCAGTTGCCCCGCCTCGACCCGCAGGTCGGCGCGCACGACCGCGTTCACCGAGCCGAAGTAGGAGACGATGTGATAGGTGCCCGCGTTGAGCGTGACGATGTCGTTGGGCGCGAGCCCCTCGGCTACCATCGCCCGGTCATTTTCCTCGCCGGCGGTAAAGATATCGAATTTCAGCAGACCGACCGGAATGGCGATGTCGCCGGTTACCGCCGAGTTGAGGCGCAGGGCGCCGGCATCGAGGATGAAGGTCTTTTCGTTGGTTCCCGGCACCACCGATAGCGGTTCGCTGGTCTGCGCGCGGCCATAGGCGACATGGACGACATATTCGCCGGGCGGCAGCTCGACCGTGGGGGCGCCCAGTTCGGACTTGGCCACCAGCGCCAGTTCGCCGCTGGCATCGGGCACGGTGTCGAAGATGCGCCAGACCAGGCCGTCGGGAATGGGGGCGCCGTCCTGGGTGATGCGGGCGCTCAGCGTCACCGGCTGGGGCGTCGCGGTCAGCGCGTCAATGGCATCGGTTGCCGGGGTCTCCGGTGCCGGGGTGGCAGGCCTTGGCGGCGTTTGCGGCAGTTTGTCGGGATCGGGTCGCGGGCGCGGCATGGGCGGCATTTCGGCCGCGGTTTCCTGCGCCATGGCGGGAGGGGCTATCGAGAGAGAAGCGGGAGCCGCGACAGCCAGCACAAGCAGAAAGGCAAGTAGTGGTCGCAAGCGCATCGGGTCTCCCGTGCCGCCATTGCCGGCGGACTGAATCAGTTGCGTCGTCTTAGGGCGCGATTGGGGAAAAGCTGTGTCACAGACCTCGCGCGATGAAAACACCGCAATAGCGCAGGGCGGTGGATTTGTTCCAGCTTCTGGCGCCATTGACGACTTCGCGCTAGAGGTCACCCCGAAGGAGTCCCTGCCTATGCAAGCCAATGCCGCCCTGCGCGATTATCTGTTGTCCCGCCGCTCGGTCGGTATCGCCTTCCTGAAGGAGCCGGGGCCTGATGCGGCCGAGCTTGAGCAGATCCTGACCATCGGCACCCGTGTGCCGGACCATGGCAAGATCACGCCCTGGCGGCTGGTGCTGATCGAGGGTGAGGCCAGGCAGCAGGCGGGCGAGCGGCTGGCCGAGATTGCCGCGCGCAACAATCCCGATCTCGACGCGGCGAGCCTCGATATCGAGCGGCAGCGGTTTCTGCCGGCGCCGTTGACGATCGGGGTCATCTCATCGCCCCAGGACCACCCCAAGGTCCCCGAATTCGAACAACTGCTGTCGGCGGGAAATGTGGCGTTCAACCTGCTGCACGCCGCCCAGGCGCTTGGCTTTGCGGCATCGTGGGTGACGCGATGGTATGCGTTCGACGCTGAAGCCGCCGCGATGCTGGGTGCCCGCCCGGGCGAGCGCTTCGTGGGGTTCGTGCATATCGGCACGCCGACCGCCGTCATCGAAGACCGGCCACGCCCGGCGCTTTCCGACGTCGTCAGCCGCTGGACCGAGCAATCTTAACGTCTTGGTCGGATTGGTTAACAAACTGTTAGCGTTTGGCGGGCACTAGTAGGCTCACTAGCCAATTCACGAGTCGATGCGTCCATGGGCGTCCAGCCAATTTCCGTCCCACAGAGCCTGGCCTATGTGCTGACGGCCGCCGGCGACCGGAACGGCGTGGATTTCGACTATCTGCTGCAGACCGCGATGCGCGAAAGCAGCCTCAACCCGCAGGCCAAGGCGCAGACGTCCTCGGCAGTGGGGCTGTTCCAGTTCCTCGAAAGCACCTGGTTGCAGGTGATGAAGGAAGAGGGACCCCGCCTGGGCTATGGCGATATTGCCAGCAATATCGAGCGATCGTCGGACGGGGACTATTTCGTGCGCGATGCGGCAACCAAGGCCGACATCCTCAAGCTGCGCGAGGACCCGCAGATCGCGGCCGATCTGGCTGCGGCTTTCACCAAGAGCAATGGGGATTACCTGAGCCAGCGGTTCGGCCGCATGCCGAGCGCGGGTGAACTCTATATCGCGCATTTCCTGGGGGCCCAGGGCGCCGAGCGCATGTTCACCGCCGGGCTGCAGGATCCGGACCAGATCGCGGCCGACCTGTTCCCCAAGCAGGCGTCGGCCAACCGCGCGATCTTCTATTCCGACGGACAGCCTCGCACGATCCGCGAAGTGTACCGGGTGCTGGTGTCCAAGCATGAGGCCGGCGATACCAATGCGCCGTTTGCGGCCCAGCAGATGGCGAGCCAGCCCGCCATACCAGAGCTGCCCGTGGTGCCGTCGCGGTTTTCGCCGGAAAATATGTCGTTTACCGGCCTGTTCAAGAATGAGATCGACGACCTGCCGGCAACCAGCACAGAGGGGAGTGGAGGGGCCTTCTTCACGCAACTCTATGCGCGCTAGCAACCGAAGCGCCGGGCAGGCGTTGACCCCCGGGCGACCGGCGCGATTTGATTAAAATGCAACGTTCCGCCCTGAGTGAACGCTTAACGAAGTGAAGGTGTAATCGCTGACGTAACGGGAAAGAGGTCCCGTGCTTGCGCCAAGGAGGCGGATATGCGTCGGACTACTGCCGTTCTGCATGCTCAGCGTCCCCTACCACTGCCGCGCGGCTGGATCGTGCTCGGCGCGGCACTCGCCGGTTGGGCGTTTTTCCTTGGCCTCTCCGCAACCGTTGGCTCGCTCTTCACCTGGCTTCTGGCCACGATCTGATCGGCGGGGCTACCCCTCAAACATGGTGAACCGTTCCTTAAGCCTTGCGCCTTAGGGTGAATCCGCGCTGTGCGGAGAGTGGAATGGTTGCGTATCAAGAGTTCGTGTCGCTATCCCAATCGCCCGACAGCGAGGAACGGGGCAGCGCGGCGCACCTTTCGGCGCTTGCCTATCTCAACCATTGCGGGCCGGCCGATGAACAGGCGGCGCTCTATGCCGCGCTGATCGGCTTCCTCGATGATCCCTCGGTGAAAGTGCGGGCGGCCCTGGCCTATGGACTGCTGCATTCCCGGGAGGCACCGCGGCCGATCATGCTGGCGCTGCTGCATGACAGCGCCATCATCGCGCGCGCCGTGCTGCAATATTCCCCCGTATTGATCGATGCCGACCTGCTGGGGCTGGTCAGGACGCTCGATGTCACCATGCTGGTGGCGGTGAGCCAGCGCGCCAGCGTCAGTGCCCGATTGGCGGCGGCCATCGTGGCGCGCGGCAATGGCGCGGTGACGCTGCGGCTGCTGCGCCGCCATGATGTGGCGCTGGACGCAGTTTTGCTGACGGAACTGGCAACATCGCAGGGCGACAGTGCCGAAATGCGCGGCGCTCTGCTGGCGCGCAGGGACCTGCCGGCGGCAGCGCGGCTGCTGCTGGTGCAGAGGGCGACCGAGGCCCTGCGTGGTGCCCGGATCGTCAAGGGCGCGGTGGCGGAGGACCGGCTGAGCCGCGTGCTGCGCGACAGCTGCGATACGGCGCTATCGGCCATCGGCGAGCGCGAAGCCGTGCGGACGAGCGCTGCCGACTATGTATCGGCGCTGATCGTCAGCGATCGGGTCAATACCAGGGTGCTGCTGCATGGGGTGGTGACCGGTCACGTGATGTTCTTCGCCGAATGCCTGGCCGAACTGGCCCAGACGCCGCGCGCCAAGGTGTTTGCTTTGCTCGAGAATGGCAGCCGGCCGGCGCTCAATGCGCTGCTGGCGCGCTGCGGCCTGGGG
>NZ_CAMLHM010000065.1 GCF_946479885.1 uncultured Devosia sp. | reverse complement strand
CCAAACATCCCCCACCCTTGATCCCTCCCCGCAAGGGGGAGGGTGTCGACTGAGATATCTCAGCCCACCAATTCCGCCCTGAACGAATACCGTCCCGTCGCCCCCGGCCCCAGCACCTCGACATAGGGCCGCTCGTCGAGCGCGTCGTTCTCGCCCACCTCGGCGGCCGTCCCGTGCCAGGGCTCGAGGCACACGAAGGGCGCGCCGGGCTTGGACCAGATGGCCAGGTTGGGCAGGTTCTCCCAGGTGAAATGGATCGCCCGATCGCCGGACGCATAGGTCAGCCCCGCCCCCGCGCCTTCGGGGAACAGCATCGCGTCGGCCTCGAACAGATCGGGACTGAGCGTCATCACCCCCGCCTTGAACGGCGACGGGTGCGCAAATGGCGCCACGAGGCCCCCCGACAGGCGCACCAGCACCGGCGCCCTGCCATTATCCAGCGTCACCTTATGCTCCAGCCCCGCGCAGCCGGGCAGCGGCCACACGAAGGCCGGGTGAAACCCGATCCCGTAGGGCATGGGCCGATGGTCGCGATTGCTCACCTCCGCCGTCACCACCACGGCCCGCCCCTCCAGCCGATGCTCCAGCACCAGCACGAAGTCGAACGGATACATGCCCTTGCTGGCCTCGCTGGCCACCAGTTGGAACCGGCAGAAGTCGGACCCGCTGTCGACCAGCGTAAATTCGCTGCGCCGCGCAAAGCCATGCTGGTTCATCCAGTAGCGCTGGCCCTCGATGCTGACCTGGTCATTGGGTGACCTGCCCACCATCGGAAACAGCACCGGCGACCGCCCGCTCCAGAAGGCGGCGTCTCCGTGCCAGAGCCAGCTCTGTCCGTCACTGGTCACGATCGACTGCATCTCCGAGCCCAGCGGGGAGATTTCGACGCTCACGTGCTCATTAGCGATCCGGATATTGCTCATGCAAAACTCCCAATGCGCCCCACCCTAATGCAGACCGATCGCAACTGGCACCACCCGCAAGGCAATCTTGGTTCACTTTCCCCTTCTGCCTGCGCGGAAAGAAGGCTGTCCAAGACATCTCGACCGACCCACCCCCACCCTTGATCCCTCCCCCTTGTGGGGAGGGTAGCGAAGCTAGGCCCATTTTGGGCCGTAGCGGAGCTGGGTGGGGGGAGCCCTTATGCCCGAACCAGGCACCCCCGGCTGGGACCATCGCACCCCTCACCCCTTGCCCAAACCGCCCCCATCCGCCAAACACCATCAATGTCCCTGCCGCCCCTCCCCATCGACGACGCCCTGCCGGACCTGCAAGCCGCATTGGCCGCCGGACCCTATGCCGTCCTCGTCGCCCCGCCCGGCGCCGGCAAGACCACCCGCGTGCCCCTGGCTCTGCTCGAAGCCCCCTGGCGCCAGGACCGCCGCATCATCATGCTCGAACCCCGGCGTCTCGCCGCCCGCGCCGCTGCCGGCCAGATGGCCCGTCTCCTCGGCGAGGAGGTCGGCCAGACCGTGGGTTATCGCGTCCGCATGGACAGCAAGGTCTCCGGCAAGACCCGCATCGAGATCGCGACCGAAGGCGTCTTCACCCGCATGCTGCTCGACGATCCGGAATTATCAGGTATCGCCGCCGTGCTGTTCGACGAGTTCCACGAGCGCAGCCTTGATGGCGATCTGGGCCTGGCCCTCACCCTCGATGCCTCGGCCCTGCGTCCCGACCTGCGCGTGCTCGTCATGTCGGCGACCATTGATGGCGCCCGCGTCGCCCGCCTGCTGGGCGATGCCCCGGTCATCGAGAGCCTCGGCCGCGCCTTCCCGGTCGAGACCATCCACAGCGAACCCGATCCGCTGCAGCGCCTCGAAGACCAGGTCACCGCGGCCGTGCTCTCCGCCCTCCGCACCCACGAAGGCTCCGCCCTGGTCTTCCTCCCCGGCCAGGGCGAAATCATGCGCGTCGCCGAGCGTCTTGCCGGTCGCGTCCCCGCCAATACCGACATCGCTCCGCTCTATGGCCAGCTCACGCCGGCAGAGCAGGATCGCGCCATCCGCCCCGCCGAACCGGGCCGCCGCAAGGTCGTGCTCGCCACCTCCATCGCCGAGACATCGCTCACCATCGATGGCGTCCGCATCGTCATTGATAGCGGCTTCCGCCGCGTCCCGGTCTACGAGCCGGGCACCGGTCTCACCACGCTTGAGACCCGTCGCGTCTCCCGCGCCGGCGCCGATCAGCGCCGCGGCCGCGCTGGCCGCACCAGTCCCGGCGTCGCCATCCGCCTGTGGAACCAGGGCCAGACCTCGGCGCTCGAAGCCTTTGACACCCCGGAAATCCTGGCGGCCGATCTCAGCGGCTTCGCACTCGATCTCGCCAATTGGGGCGTCACCGATCCCGCAGCGCTGCTTTTCCTCGATCCCCCGCCCGTCCCCGCCTGGGCCGAGGCCACCAGCCTCCTCCGCTCGCTGGAGGCACTCGACGCCGCCGGGCGCATCACACCAGACGGCAAGGCCCTCGCCCGCCTGCCCCTCCATCCCCGCCTCGCCCACATGGTGGTCGCCGCTGCCGCCGAAGACGATGCCGCCACGGCCGCCGAGCTCGCCGTCCTCATCGGCGAACGTGGCCTTGGCGGCGACGGCACCGATCTGAGCCACCGCCTCGATCGCTTCCGCACTGACCGCTCCAAACGCGCCGACGATGCCCGCGCCCTCGCCCGCCGCTGGGCCGCGCAGGCAAGCAGCAAGAAAACTGCAAGCAATCTTGCAGCAGGCCACCACCTCGCCCGCGCCTATCCCGACCGCGTCGCCCAGGCCGCCGGGCCGCGCGGCAAGTTCCGCCTCGCCAATGGCCGCCAGGCCAGCCTCGATGAAACCGACGCTCTGGCCGCGGCCCCCTTCCTCGTCGTGTCAGACATCACGGGTGCCGCAGCCAGCGGCCGCATTCGCGCCGCCGCCATCCTCGATCGGGCCGATCTCGAAGCCCTCTTCGCCCACCGCATCAGCCAGTCCACCGTTCTGAGCTTCGACGCCGCCTCGTCCAGCGTCCGCGCGCGCCGCATCCGCCAGCTCGATGCCCTCAGGCTCGCCGATGAACCCGTGCCCGTCGAGGACCCGGAGGCCGCAGCAATGCTCCTCGCCGAAGCCGCCGCCCGCCGCGGCCTCGATCTCCTGCCCTGGAGCCGCGAGCAGAGGGCCTGGCGCGCCCGCGCCAATTTCCTGCGGGTGACCCTTGGCGATGATTGGCCCGATCTCAATGCCGACGCCCTGGCGCCCACGGTCGCCGACTGGCTTGCTCCGGCCCTCTTCGGCCTTACCAAACTCTCCGACATATCAGGCGAGCACCTGCGCACCGCCCTCGACCTGCTGCTGCCCTATCCGCGCCGGCAGGAGATCGAAGCGCTGCTGCCCAGCCACTTCACCGCCCCCACGGGCAATGCCGTGCCCATCGACTATACCGCCGAAGGGGGCCCGGCGATCGAGATCCGCGTGCAGGAACTGTTCGGCCTGACGCGCCATCCCACCATCGCCAATGGCCGCATCCGCCTGCTGCTGGTGCTGCTCTCCCCGGCCCACCGCCCGATCCAGACCACCCGCGATCTCGTGGGCTTCTGGACCGGTTCCTGGGCCGATGTCGCCAAAGACCTCAAAGGCCGCTATCCCCGCCACCCCTGGCCCGACGAGCCGGCCAAGGCGCCGCCGACGGCAAGGGCCAAGCCGCGGGGAACTTAGGGGCCGCGACCTCCTCCTTCGACAAGCTCAGGATGAGGTCGGTGCGGCGTTCGGTGTTTCAGTAGACCTCATGGTGAGCCTGTCGAACCACGAGGTCGTGCCTCAAAGCCCGCGCATCCACCCCAGCCCCTCACGCGTCCCCGCAACCGGCCGATACTCCGCACCCACCCAGCCGGCATACCCCGATCGCTCGATCGCGCGGAACACTTCCGCATAGCCCACACTGCCCGTACCCGGCTCATGCCGCCCCGGCATATCGGCAATCTGCACATGCGCAATGACAGGCAGCAGCCGGGAGAAATTCTCGACCGGCGCCTCGCCTGTCATCGCCATGTGATAGAAATCATACTGCAGCCAGAGATTGTCGTGCCCCACTGCCGCCAGCATCCGCTCGGCCTGCTCAAGCGAACTCAATCCATAGCCCGGCATATCGACCGCATTGATCGGCTCGATCAGCGCCCTGACCCCGAGCCGCCCCAGTTGCTCGGCCGCATGCCGCAGATTGCCCACCAGCACCGCCTCGGCCGCGTCGGGATCGACACCCTCAGGCACGATCCCCGCCATCACATGCACCATGCGGCAACCCAACGCCTCGGCATACCGGCCGGCCTGGTCGATGCTGGCCTCAAACGCCGCTTCGCGACCGGGGTGGCAGGCCATCCCGCGCTCGCCGGCCGCCCAGTCCCCCGCCGGCGCGTTGAACAACACCTGCTCCAGCCCGTGCTGGCGCAACTGCTCGGCAATGGCCTCGGCTTCGAATTCATAGGGCGAAACAAACTCGACGCCGCGGAAACCATCGGCCGCCGCGGCGCCAAATCGCTCGAGAAATCCATGCTCTGGATAGAGCATGGAGAGATTGGCCGAGAAATTCATCTGGTCGCACCTGACTGGTCGAGATTCTGGTTCGCATGAGTCGAAATGCCCGCTTCCGAGAACCCGACCGCAGCGTACTTGAGTACGTGAGGACCGGAAGCGCAGGAAGCGGGCATTTACAGGCCATGTGGGCCAGAAGATCGGCTAGTTAGGCGTGAAGTTCAGCGCCACGCCATTGATGCAATAGCGCAGCCCGGTCGGCGGCGGACCATCGGGGAACACATGGCCCAGATGGCTGCCGCAGGTGGCGCAATGCACTTCGGTCCGCACCATGCCATGGCTGCGATCGACCGTATCTTCCACCGAGCCGGGCACCGGGTCGTTGAAGCTCGGCCAGCCGGTGCCGCTCTCGAATTTCAGCTTGGATTCGAACAGCGGGCTGTCGCAGCCGGCGCAGGAGAACGTCCCGGCGCGCTTTTCATAGAGCAGTGCACACGATCCGGGCCGTTCCGTCCCGTGATTGCGCATCACCTGATACTGCTCCGGCGTGAGCTTGGCGCGCCATTCGGCGTCGGTGCGGGTCACCTTGAAGGCATGGGTGTCCATGGCTTTACTCCTTTTGTCGCCTTGTCATTCGTTGACGATATAGGATCAGTTACATCCCGCCCATAGCGCCCGAGTGATCACGTCGGGCTGACTGTCCGCCAAAGGCCGATCATGACCGTCATCACCTCCGTCGCGCAGCTCGAAGCGCTCTATACCCCTGCTCCCGTCGCCGCCTCGACGGTCAAGGTCGCCCAGCGCATGACGCCGCAATATCGGCGGCTGATCGAAGCCAGCCCCTTCGCCGCCCTCGCCACCGTCGGCCCCGAGGGCATCGATTGCTCGCCGCGCGGCGATCAGCCCGGCTTCGTCCGGGTGCATGATGACGAGACGCTGATGATGCCCGATCGGCGCGGCAATAACCGCATCGATTCGCTGCGCAACATCGTCCGCGATCCGCGCGTCGCCTTCCTCTTCCTGCTGCCCGGCTCGGGCACCACCTTCCGCGCCAATGGCCGCGCCCATCTCAGCATCGATCCGGACCTCCTGGCCAGCTTCGAAGTCGAGGGCAAGGCGCCGCGCTCGGTGATCGTCATGCGGATCGACGAACTCTATTTCCAGTGCGCCCGCGCCATCGTCCGCTCCGAACTGTGGAACCCCGAGCGCCACATCGATACCGCCACCCTGCCCACGCCGGGCCAGATCCTCGCCGCCATGACTGAAAACCAGGTCGGCGGCGAGGCCTATGATCAGGCCTGGCCCGAGCGCGCCAAACAAACCATGTGGTGAACCGTCGCCGCCTGTGGCGTCACCTGTCGGTCATGCGCTAGCGTTAGAAGACGCGGGAAATCAGCACGCATGGGCGGAAAATGACCCTCAAATTCGTCGTCATGAGCGACCTGCATGTCATGCCGCCGGGCGAGCTGTCGATGACGCTCGATACCGGCGCCCGCCTGGAGCAGGCGGTGGATGCCGTCATCGCCCGCTATGGCGATGCCGATTTCTGCGTCCTGGCCGGCGATCTCGCCGATCTGGGCCAGCCATCAGCCTATCAGCACCTCAAATCCATCATCGCGCGACTGCCCATCCCGGTGCATATCACCCTGGGCAATCACGACGACCGTCCCGTCTTCCTCGATGTCTTCGGCTCAGATTTCGTCGCCGAAACCGGCAAGGTCGACAAATCAATCGACATCAAAGGCCATCGCATCATCCTGCTCGATTCCTCCGAGCCCGGCCGCGTCGATGGCGTGCTGTCCGGCATCCAGATCGACTGGCTCAGGGCCCGGCTGGCCGAGGCCATCGACCGCCCGGTCATCGTCATCCTCCACCACAATGCCAATGCGCTGCATATCGAGTCGGACGATATCCGCATCCTTGAGCCCGATGCCTTCATTGCCGCGCTCAAGACCCATCCCGATATCCGCCAGGTCATTGCCGGCCACGTGCACCTGACGTCGACGGCCACCTGGCGCGGCCTGCCCTTCACGACGCTGTCAGGCAGCCACTATTCCTGCAGCGTCGACCAGCCCCACGTTCCCATGCGCCGCCTCGCCGGCCCCGGACAGATGGCCTTCGTCATCGCCGATGCCGAAGGCACCACCGTCCTGTTCGACGATTTCATCGATGGCAATGCCGAGATTTTCGTCGAAGACTGACGGCACCTCGTTGCCACACCCACCAATGTCATCCCGGCCTTGAGCCGGGATCCATCTTGAGATCTCAGGGCAGACCCCGGCTCAAGGCCGGGGTGACACCGAGCGTATGGCGTCTAGGCCGCTTCGCTTTGCGCCACTTGATCCCGCCCGGTCTTGAGGGTCCTCGCATACCAGGCCAGCTCGTCCAGCATCGTCGCGACCGTCGGCGCCAGATGCGGGAAATCGGCGAAGTCCTTGCCGTCGCGCATCAGGCCGATCATCGGCTCCATCCCGATATGCACGCCGCTCTTGGTCACCACCATGCCCAGCTCCACGGCCATCAGCCGCAATTGCTCGACCGCCCGCGCGCCGCCGACCGAGCCATAGCCCACAAAGGCCGCCGGCTTGCGCTCGGCTTCAAGGGCGAGATAGTCGAGCGCATTTTTGAGCGCGCCAGTGATCGAACGGTTGTATTCGGCCGTGACGAACACATAGCCATCAAAGCCCGCCACCCTCTTGGCCCAGGCCTGTGCATTGGCGCCCTCCACCGGCGCCCAGCGCGGCGACATCTCGGCATCGAAGAACTCCAGCGGATGGTCGCGCAGGTCGACGATTTCGAACGCAAGGTCCGGGCGCTGCTGCCCCAGATCGCGCACCCAATGGGCGATGCGCTCGCCCAGGCGGCCCTTGCGGGTGGTGGAAATGATGATGCCGATCTTTGGCTTGCTCATGGGAGCGCTCTCTTTTAATGACTGAGGAACGATTCGATAGCTAGTCACTTAGCGTAACTCACACTATGTTGGTGACTGTTCGCGAACCGCGCAAGACGGCACTATTTCCTCCCAGAGGCACCAGATGGGAACTGCACTCACCCCCTTGGAACCACCCCGCACCCACGCCGAATGCACGCGCGTCGCCGTTCCCATGATCGAGGTCCTGGCTGCCATGAGCGGTCGGTGGTCGCTTTATGTCATCATGGCGCTGATGCAGGGCCCGATGCGCTTTTCCGAGCTGCGCCGGCACCTGCAGGGCATTTCGCAGAAGATGCTGACCCAGACGCTGCGCGAACTGGAGGCGGACGGCATCGTGCACCGCACGGTCACCCCCATCATTCCGCCGCGCGTCGATTACGAACTCACCGACATGGGTCGCGAGCTGCAGGAACCCCTGGCGGCCATCAACGCATGGACCAGGCGCAACGCCGACCGTGTCGCCCAGGCCCGCCAACGCTATGCCGCCTCCCGCCTCGCCTAGAGTGCCAATCTCGCGGTCATCGGCCAAATCGAAAAATGGTGCTGGCTGGCACCATCGGTCTTCCAGCCGGTCAAGGCGAGGCGAAAGCGCCCGTTGCCGAGAACCGGAGCGGAGCGTGGATCAGCCTGCCTCGATCACGCAGTCGGGCTTTTTCGTCAGGCCGAGTCGAAAACGGTGATCGGCGAGAACCGGAGCGGAGCGTACGCTTTGGTACGTGAGCACCGGAAGCGCAGACGATTGCCGTTTGCAGACCGGCATCACGAAAAAGGAATGGTGGGAGTAACAAGGATTGAACTTGTGACCCTTCGCGTGTGAAGCGAATGCTCTCCCGCTGAGCTATACTCCCATCGCCAGAGGCGAAAAGTAGAGAGATGGTGGGCGTAACAAGGATCGAACTTGTGACCCCCTCGATGTCAACGAGGTGCTCTCCCGCTGAGCTATACGCCCATCTCTCCGGGATGGAAGAGCCGCGAGGCCCGTCCAGTGGCGCGGATAGACCATAAAACCCACTTTGGGGTCAAGGGGTCAGATCGAAGTTCTGAGACCATGTGGAAATTCGCTGCGGCGAGTCGATTGGTGTGGTCTTCGAGAACCGGAGCGGAGCGTACTTCCAGTACGTGAGCACCGGAAGCGCAGAAGACCGCGTCAAGCGGCCGCCGCAGTAGAATTAGCGCGTGGCCTCACGCAGCCAGCAGCCGCTCGACCTCGTTGACCAGATCCTTGAGATGGAACGGCTTTGAGAGCACCGAGGCATCCTTGGGCGCGTCGCTGTCGGGGTTCAGCGCCACCGCGGCAAAGCCGGTGATGAACATCACCTTGAGGTCGGGGTCGAGTTCGGTGGCGCGGCGCGCCAGCTCGATGCCGTCCATTTCCGGCATCACGATATCGCTGAGCAGCAGCGAGAATGGCTCCTCGCGCAGCCGTTCATAGGCCGAAAGCCCGTTGTCGAACGACACGACCTCGTAGCCCGCGTTCTTGAGCGCACGCGTCAGGAAAGACCGCATGTCGTTATCGTCTTCTGCGAGCAGAATTCGCTTCATCTAGGGCTCCGGCCGTTCGACTGGCGCATCCGGATATCTCATCCGGCTTGGGCGCATGGCACAACTGATTGATGCGCCACACGGCGCCTCATGAGTCGGACTATAGGGAATCATGTTTAAGCGAAGTTTGCCGTCCTGCAAACCTTGGGCGAAGGACGCCAGCATTTGTGCGCGCAACGCTGCGATAATCTGGACAAGCCGGCCGCAAAGCGCGAAACTATCAGGCAAATCAGTGTGGCGTCGGCTCAAGACGCCTGTTGGGAGGCATCTTGCGGTCCGACTATTGGGATCAGCCGGCATTCGAAACCATCCGGCCACGCCGGCTGGTTGCTCCTCTGGTGTTCAATTCCGCCCATTCCGGACGCGTCTATCCCGAACGTTTCCTCGCCATGACCCGGCTCGATCATCTGTCGATCCGCCAGTCCGAGGATGCCTGGGTCGATGAACTCTTCGCCCGCGCGCCCCATCTGGGGGCTCTCATGCTCCGCGCGCATTTCCCCCGCGCCTATCTCGACGTCAACAGGGAGCCCTGGGAACTTGATCCCACCATGTTCGTC
The DNA here is from genome assembly GCF_946479885.1 of uncultured Devosia sp. Next base: position 9,487 of record NZ_CAMLHM010000065.1, on the reverse strand, counting down.
GAGCCGCTGTCGGATCGGTTCAACACCACCTCGCCGCGCGTCGCGGCTGGCCTGGGCACGCTGGCCCGCGTCGTCGCCGAAAACAAGCCCATCTATCGCGAGCGCCTGACCATCGAAGACGCGCGGATGCGCATCGAGGGCATCTACCACCCCTATCACGCGGCCCTGCAGAAACTGCTGAGCGAAGCCCTCGCCGCCTTCGGCGTTGCCCTGCTGATCGACTGTCACTCCATGCCGCGCATCACCCGCTCCAATGACAAGGCGGCGCCCGATATCGTGCTGGGTGACCGCTATGGCACCACCTGCGCGCCGGGCCTGGTCGATCTGGTCGAAACCGTCTTTACCGGCGCCGGCCTCAAGGTGGCGCGCAACCGGCCCTATGCCGGCGGCTTTGCCACCCGCACCTATGGCCGCCCCCAGCATGGCGTCCACGCCCTGCAGATCGAGATCAGCCGGCACCTCTATATGAACGAAGTGACCCTGGCCAAGCATGACGGCTTCGAAGCCATCCGCGCCCTCATCGAACGCCTCACCTTCGCCCTGATCGGCCTCGATCTCGTCTCCCTGGTCGGTAGCCAGCCCGCGGTCGAAAAGGAAGCGGCCGAGTAGGCCAGCCGTCTTTCACCACAGTGTCATTCCCGCGAAAGCGGCAATCCATTCTTCCCACCAAAGGTGGATTCCCGCTTTCGCGGGAATGACGCTGTGGTAGGTACGTGAACCCTCAGTAGACCTCATGGTGAGCTTGTCGAACCACGAGGTCGTGGCACCGGACCTGCCTCATGACCATCGATCTCGCCAAAGTCGAAGCCACCCTGCTGGCAGCCGCCGACGCTGCCGCGGCCTGCACGCTGCCACTGTTCCGCACCACGCTCGATGTCGACAACAAATACACCGTCGGCTTCGACCCGGTCACCGAGGCCGATCGGGGCGCCGAGACCGTCATCCGCGCCGTCATCGCGGAGCATTTCCCCGACCACGCCATCATCGGCGAAGAGTGGGGCGCGACCGGCGACAGCCCCCATACCTGGATCATCGATCCGATCGACGGCACACGCTCCTTCATCTCAGGCGTTCCCGTATGGGGTACGCTGATCGGCTTTGCCCACGAAGGCGTCGCCATTGCCGGCCTCATGAGCCAGCCTTTCATCGGCGAAACCTTCCTCGCCGTGCCGGGCCGCTCGACATACCGCCGCGCGGGCGAGACGGCGTCCATCCGCACCAGCGGCCAGACCGACCTCGCCCCCTCCCGCGTCTTCACCACCACGCCAAACCTGTTCAAGGGTGAACACTGGGGCAAGTGGGAAGCCATCGAGTCCGCCACGCGCCTGCAGCGCTTCGGCACCGATTGCTACGGCTATGCCCTGCTCGCCGCCGGCCATGCCGATCTCGTCATCGAGCCCCGCCTCAACACCTATGACATCGCCGCCCTGGTCCCCATCATCCGCGAAGCGGGTGGCGCAATTTCCTGCTGGGACGGCAGCGAACCCACCGCCGGCGGCAACGTCATCGCCGCCGCCACCCCCGAACTGCTGGACAAGGCGCTGACGCTGGTCAACGCGAACTGAGTGAGTTGGGCTGGATTTTCTGACAATCACCGGCCCCCACCCTCCCCCTTGTGGGGCTTCGAGCCGGCCCGAAGGGCAAGATCGCTCCAGTGGAGCGATCTTAGGTGAGAAGGCCATGAGAGCTGTGCTTGAATGGCTGGAAGCGAGATAGGACTTAGCGCTAGCTAAGTCCGTGATCGAGCAGGGTGGGGGTATCTCTCCGCGAGTCCGGTGCGTGGGAATACCCCCACCCTTGATCCCTCCCCACAAGGGGGAGGGAGACGACTGCACATCCCGCGTCTAAGTGCTCTGCTCCGTAATAAACGCATCGAACGCCGCCAGCACCTGGCCGCGGATACTGTCGGTTTCCATGAACAGCTCGTGCCGCGCCCCGGCAATGACCACATGCCGCCCGGTGCGCATGCGCAGCCCCAGTTGCTCGATCGCCGCGGTCGAAACCACTTCGTCGCGCGCCGCCGCCAGCATCAGCAAAGGCACGCGGATGCTCCCCGGAAAGCTGTCGCGTCCGGCCTCCGCCATGGCGCCGAACGCCGCCGCCGCCCAGCGCACCGTCGGCACACCGATTTCGAGGTCAGGCCGCGCCCGGATCGTATCGACCGAGCGCATGTAGCGGATCAAATCGCCGGTCAGCGGATTGCCCGGAAAGGTCGCCTCGCTCATCGGCTTGTCGGCTTTGCGCCCCACCGGCATCTGGCCCAGGCCGAAAAAGCTCAGTGTCTCGCCCAGCCGCGCCATGCCGGCCATGCTCATCGGCTGCCGGTCAAGCGCCAGCATCGGCGCCGACAGGAACACCCGGTCAAACATCATCCGGTCATTGGCGCCCGCCAATAGCGAAGCCAGCCCACCCATCGAGTGGCCGACCAGGTAGAACGGCGGCGGACAATCGGGCAGCAGGATATCGCCATGGAAGCTGCTGAGATCGGTCCAGTAATCCTCGAACTTGTCGACATAACCCAGTTTGCGATTGCCGATGAGCCGGTCCGACCCGCCCTGCCCGCGCCAGTCGAATGTCGCCACGGCAAAGCCGCGCTGGCGGAAATCGGCGATCGTCTCGAAATACTTCTCGATGAATTCGGTGCGCCCCTGCACGAGGCATATCGTGCCCCGCTGCGGCCCCGCCGATTTCGCCCAGGTCGCATAGCGCAACTGCACATTGTCGCTGGTCCTGAAAAAGCCGACCCGCCCTCCCTCCGGCATCGGATTGGACGGAATGTTGACCAGGCTTGGTCCGTTCGGGTCGACAATGGCGTTCATGGCAGGGTCCGCAACTCTTCCGGCCTGTTAGACCAGAGAAGTTGAAGAAGGAAAACGGGGTTGGCACAATTGGGCCCATCCCAGCCACCGACCGTCACCCTCGGGCTTGATCCGAGGGCTCTGCCCTGACCGAACGCATCGCAAGTGCAACGCCCTCGGGTCAGGCCCGAGGGTGACGATCGAGTATGCGGAAACAGCAAAAGGAAAACCGGCACCTCGTGAGAGATACCGGTTTCCTTGTGATGCGGCCCATGCGGGGGGCGGGTGATGAACCGCATTGACCGTGTTCTAGTCCGGCCCGCCTGAACTCGAACGGACCATGCCGTTCATATTCAGTTCATCTTTTCACGGGGCGCCAGCCCGTCAGTCGACACCCTCCCCCTCGCGGGGCTTCGGCGCGGCCCGAAGGGACAAATCGCTCCGGCGGAGCGATTTGAGCAGAGAAGGCCACGGCAGTGGCTGGATCAAGGGTGGGGGATGTTTGGCCTGGATATCGGGGCTCTCGCCCCCCACCCTAGCTACGCTTCGGCCCTGGGGCCTAGCTGCGCTACCCTCCCCGCGAGGGGGAGGGTGTCGACTGATAGGCCTTATGGCGCATCATACCACCCACCCCCTTGAACCCCAAAAATCCCCGCCTACATTTCACTCGTTCGCCGGACTTTCCGGGAACCCCGACCTCGGAAACTCATCGCTCGCCTAATGCTGGGAGCCCTGAACGAGACCACCGGGACATCCACGTTGCTTTACGGAGAATGTGACTATGCAGACCATCGATTTTTCCCCCTTCTATCGTTCGACCGTCGGTTTTGACCGCGTCTTCAACCGTCTGGACACGCTCGTCGGGCAGGAAGCCAAGACCTATCCTCCCTACAATATCGAGCGCACCGGCGAAGACGCCTACCGCATCTCGATCGCCGTCGCTGGCTTTGCCAATGGCGACATTGCCATCGAGACCAAGGAAAACAGCCTGGTCGTCAAGGGTGCCAAGCCCGCCGAAGCCGCGGACAAGGCCCGTGAATTCCTCCACCGCGGCATTGCCGAACGCGCTTTCGAGCTGCGTTTCCAGCTGGCCGACTATGTCGAGGTCCACGGCGCCAGCCTCGAAAACGGCCTGCTGCATCTGGAACTGAAGCGCGAGCTGCCCGAAAGCAAGAAGCCGCGCACCATCCAGATCAATGCCGGCACCCAGCCCACCATCGAGGACCAGTCGGTCAACTAGCCGCTTCCTCCCCCGGTGACGATAGAGGCGCAGTCCGCAAGGGCTGCGCCTTTAAGTTTGCGGTCGAGATCGGCCACCTCACCCCATCCACCGGGTTCACCCTCCCCCGTCGACTGCGCCTTCTCAGCCAAACGCCTAACCTGCCAACCTGAACGACCCATTCATGGGGCAGTCAGTGTTCAGGCCCCAGTTTTGCGCTACTATTGGCTCCTGTGCCCTGGGAGGCTTGCCATGCACTCGCCCCTTCACCGCCTTCGCCCCATCGCGTTTGCCTGCGCCGCCGCATTGCTGCTGGCACCGGGCGCCCATGCCGCCGATTTCCTCCAAACCGACGATTGGCCGATGGCCGAGGCCCAGGCGGAGCTTGCCGACGAGATCGGCACCGCCCTGGTGCATGACATCACCATCGACAGTGACAGCGTCACCATCACCGCCGATCACGCCACCGACCCGGAGCGTACCACCGGCTATGCCTGGGATGGCCTGACCGTCCGCCCCGGCATCAGCATGCCCAATTTCTCAGCTCTCGGCATGGGTGACACCAAGCCGTTCCCGCTGGCCGACCTGCCGCTCGATCGCCTGCCCGAGATCAAGACGGCCGCCATCAATGCCTTCGCCCAGCCCAAGGCCCTGATCACCGAGATCGAGGGCACCATGCCCACCACGCGCACCAGCAAGAAGCTCATCCCGCTCTGGGAGGTGCACTTCGCCCAGCCCGGCGGCGGTGTCGGCTCGGTCTTCCTCACCGCCAATGGCCAGGTGGTCGATGTCATCCTGCCCCAAAGCCAGCAGGCCGAAGCCGGCCCCTGGCTCGCCCCCGCCACCGTCGCCAGCACCCTGGCGCGCCTCGGCGAGGAATTCGGCCCCGATGCGCGCTATGCCGAGATCTTCATCGATGACACCAAGGCCATCGTGCAGATGGAGGATCCGCAAAATCCCGGTGAGATCGCCGAGATCCGTGTCGACGCCGATTCCATGACGCGCGGCGAATCGATGATGGCCGGCACCCCGCTCGGCCCCACGCTCGACCGCCCCTTCACCCTGGCCGACATTGCCTCGCTCGATGCCGACATGCTCGCCGATCTCGAACAGCGCACCATCGCGCGCATGGGCATGGAGGGCATGACCGTGTTCCGCTACACCATCTCGCGCTCCGTGCTCTTCATGACCCCCGAAGACGACCGCCTCGTGGTCGAAGTCCGCGCCGAACTGGACGACGGCTGGACCAGCGGTCGCGTCGCCTACGACATGGACGGCAACGAAGTCGACGTCGTTACGCCGTAACCTCCCCACCGCGCGTCACCCTCGGGCTTGACCCGAGGGCTATGTATTTGAAGACGGCTCCGCCAGTGTAACGCCCTCGGGTCAAGCCCGAGGGTGACGTTGCGTGGATAGGAAATCCCCTCCGCGACACGTCCTGGGCCACCAGTGACCGCCCCTTTCCTATCATTTCCTACACAAAAATTGGCAAAGTCCTATTTTATGTGTCCCAATGGTGGCAAAGGCGCTTGCTCACAGTTTGGAATTATGCAAATGTGAACTTGTTAGGGCAGCACTTCTGTCCTATCTGACGCGTCGCCCCGCTCTCCGCGGCCAGCGCGCACGCTGGTCCGGCTGGCCCGCTCTAGATGAGCGGAAACGGATAGGCGGGGTTGAAGATGGTCTGCGGCTTTGCTTCAGGCCAGCCCGAATTTGAGTGGCCATTTGGATGCAGCGCCACTCCCCACGCATGGACACGTTTGCTCTTTCGAGCCGTACTGTTGTAGTACGACCCGCCTGACCAACGCGCCCACCTGAGGACGATAACGCATCCAGCCCGCCGGGAGACCGGCATCATCAGGATGCACACGACATAGCGACATGAGCCCGGCAACGGGCGCGACCCAGCGATAAAGGAACATGCCATGGCACACGCGCGGAACGGATCCCAAACTCCCGTCACGACGAAGACCGCCAATCGCAAAACCTTGATCGAGCATGGTCGCCGCGTCGTCTCCGGCCGCCCCGAGGCCCAGGGTCTCTACGATCCGGCCAACGAGCACGATGCCTGCGGCATCGGCATGATCGCCAATATCAAGAACGAGCCCAGCCACGAAGTGGTCGAGAAGGGTCTCGAAATCCTCGAGAACCTCGAACACCGCGGTGCCGTGGGTGCCGACCCGCTGATGGGCGACGGCGCCGGCATCCTGGTGCAGACCCCGCACGCCTTCTTCCAGAAGGTCATGCCTTTCGCGCTGCCCGAAAAGCACCACTACGCCGTGGCGATGCTGTTCTATCCCAACATTGCCGAACTGCGCGATCGCTGCGCCGAGGCCGTCCGTGGCGTCTTCGCCCGCGAGGGCCTGACCCTGCTCGGCGAGCGTGTCGTGCCGACCGACAATTCGCCGCTGAGCGAAGGCGTCATCGCCACCCAGCCCACCATCGAGCAGATGGTCATCGCCCGCCCCGACGGCCTCAGCCTCGACGAGTTCGAGCGCAAGCTGCTGATCGTACGCAAGGTGATCTCCAACACCGTCTATGCCGCCATTCCCGAAAGCGATGGCGACAACGGCTTCTATGTCGTGTCCATGTCGGCCCGCACGCTGGTCTACAAGGGCATGTTCCTGGCCGCCCAGCTCAAGGCCTTCTACCCCGATCTCAGCGACGAGAGCTTCGAGAGCGCCATCGCGCTCGTGCACCAGCGCTTCTCGACCAACACCTTCCCGTCCTGGAAGCTGGCCCATCCCTACCGCATGACCACGCACAATGGTGAAATCAACACTATAAGAGGCAACGTCAACTGGATGGCGGCCCGCCAGGCCTCGGTCTCCTCGCCCCTGTTCGGTGACGACATCACCAAGATCTGGCCTATCTCCTATGAGGGCCAGTCCGACACCGCCTGCTTCGACAACGCGCTCGAATTCCTCGTGCGCGGTGGCTATTCGCTGCCGCACGCCGCCATGATGCTGATCCCCGAAGCCTGGGCCGGCAATCCGCTGATGGATGAGACGCGCCGCGCCTTCTACGAATATCACGCGGCCCTGATGGAGCCGTGGGACGGCCCCGCCGCCATGAGCCTGTCGGACGGCCGCTATGTCGTGGCCACGCTCGACCGCAACGGCCTGCGCCCCGCCCGTTACCTCGTGACGCGCGAAGGCCACGTCGTGCTCGCCTCCGAATCCGGCGTGCTCGACATTCCCGACGAGGACATCGTCGAGCGCTGGCGCCTGCAGCCGGGTCGCATGCTGCTGATCGACCTTGAAGAAGGCCGCATCATCTCCGACGACGAGATCAAGCGCACGCTGGCGACGAAGAACCCCTATGCCGAATGGCTCGCTCGTTCGCAGATCGTGCTCGAGGACCTGCCCGAGACCGAGCCCAAGGCTCCGGTGACCTCGGAGTCGCTGCTCGATCGCATGCAGGCCTTTGGCTATACCCAGGAAGACATCAAGATCCTGATGGCGCCCATGGCCACGACCGGCCAGGAAGCCGTCGGCTCGATGGGCACGGACACGCCGATTTCTGCGCTCTCGCAGAAGTCCAAGCTGCTCTACACCTATTTCAAGCAGAACTTCGCGCAGGTCACCAACCCGCCCATCGATCCGATCCGCGAGGAATCGGTGATGAGCCTGGTGAGCTTCATCGGCCCGCGTCCCAACATTTTCGACCTGGCCGGCGCCTCCAAGGAGAAGCGCCTCGAGGTTCGTCAGCCCATTCTCACCAACGAGGATCTCGAAAAGATCCGCGCCATCGGTGACATGGCGGACAACCAGTTCAAGACCCGCACCATCGACATCACCTACCCCGCCGATATGGGCGCGGTGGGCATGGAGCAGGCCCTGGACAGCATCTGCCGCGAGGCCGAGGCCGCCATTGCCGGCGAATACAACATCATCATCCTGAGCGATCGCCTGGTCGCCGCCGACCGCATCGCCATTCCGGCTTTGCTGGCGACGGCTGCCGTGCATCACCACCTGATCCGCAAGGGCCTGCGCACCTCGTCCGGTCTCGTCGTCGAAACCGGCGAAGCCCGCGAAATGCACCATTTCGCCATGCTGGCCGGCTACGGCGCCGAAGCCATCAACCCCTATCTCGCCTTCGAAACGCTCTCGGCGCTGCATGCCGAAGGCGAATTCCCGGCCGAGGTCGATGCCCACGAAGTGGTCTATCGCTACATCAAGAGCGTGGGTAAGGGCCTGCTCAAGGTCATGTCCAAGATGGGCATCTCGACCTACCAGTCCTATTGCGGCGCCCAGATCTTCGACGCCGTTGGCCTCTCGACCGAATTCGTCAAGCGCTTCTTCTTCGGCACTGCCACCACCATCGAAGGTGTCGGCCTCGCCGAAGTCGCCGAGGAAACGGTGCGCCGTCACCGCGACGCCTTTGGCGACGACATCGTGCTGCGCAAGGCGCTCGATGTGGGCGGCGAATACATGTACCGCATCCGCGGTGAACGCCATGCCTGGAGCCCCGACGTGGTGTCGGACCTGCAGCACGCCGTCCGCACCAAGGACGAGTCGCCCGAAACGGCGCAGGACCGCTACAACAGCTTTGCCGCCCGCGTGAACTCGGGTGAAAACGGCTACCTGGCCATCCGCAACCTGTTCGACATCCGGCCGCTGGGCGAAGCCGTGCCGCTCAACGAGGTCGAGCCGGCGGTGGACATCGTCAAGCGTTTCGTCACCGGCGCCATGAGCTTCGGCTCGATTTCGCGCGAAGCCCACACCACTCTCGCCCAGGCGATGAACCGCATTGGCGGCAAGTCCAACACCGGCGAAGGCGGCGAGGAACCCGATCGCTACAAGCCCCTGCCCGATGGCTCGCGCAACCCGCTGCGCTCGGCCATCAAGCAGGTCGCGTCCGGCCGCTTCGGCGTCACCACCGAATACCTGGTCAATGCCGACCAGCTGCAGATCAAGGTCGCGCAGGGCGCCAAGCCCGGCGAAGGCGGTCAGTTGCCTGGCCACAAGGTCGACTGGATCGTCGCCAAGACCCGTCACTCGACGCCCGGCGTGGGCCTCATCTCCCCGCCGCCGCACCACGACATCTATTCCATCGAAGATCTCGCCCAGCTCATCTACGACCTCAAGAACGTCAATGAGCAGGCCGATATCTCGGTCAAGCTGGTGTCCGAAGTCGGCGTCGGCACGGTTGCGGCCGGCGTCGCCAAGGCGCGCGCCGATCACATCACCGTCTCCGGCTATGATGGCGGCACGGGCGCTTCGCCTCTGACTTCGCTCAAGCATGCCGGCGGCCCATGGGAAATCGGCCTGGCCGAAACCCACCAGACGCTGGTGCTCAACCGCCTGCGGTCGCGCGTCGTCCTCCAGGTCGATGGCGGCCTCAAGACCGGCCGTGACGTCCTCATCGGGGCGCTGCTGGGCGCCGACGAGTTCGGCTTCTCGACCGCACCGTTGATCGCGGCCGGCTGCATCATGATGCGCAAGTGCCATCTCAACACCTGCCCGGT
>NZ_CAMLHM010000064.1 GCF_946479885.1 uncultured Devosia sp. | reverse complement strand
GGGTTGCGCTTGTGCGGCATGGCCGACGAGCCCTTCTGGCCGGGGGAGAAGAACTCCTCGGCTTCGAGCACTTCGGTGCGCTGCAGGTGGCGGATCTCGATGGCGACGCGCTCGATGGAGCTGGCGACGACGCCCAGCGTGGCAAAGAACATGGCGTGACGATCACGCGGGATGACCTGGGTCGAGACCGGCTCGATGCTCAGGCCAAGCTTTTCGGCGACGTATTCCTCGACCTGCGGGTCGATATTGGCGAAGGAGCCGATGGCGCCGGAGATGGCGGCCGTGGCGATCTCGGCACGGGCCGCGACGAGGCGGGCGCGATTGCGGGTGAACTCGGCATAGGCCTCGGCGAGCTTGACGCCGAAAGTGGTCGGCTCGGCATGGATGCCGTGGCTGCGACCGATGGTGATGGTGTCCTTGTGCTCGAAGGCGCGGCGCTTGAGCGCAGCGAGCAGGGCATCCACATCAGCGATCAGCAGATCGGCGGCGCGGGCCATCTGCACCGACAGCGTGGTGTCGAGAATGTCCGAGCTCGTCATGCCCTGATGCACGAAGCGGGCGTCGGGGCCGACGATCTCGCTGAGGTGGGTCAGGAAGGCGATGACGTCATGCTTGGTGGTGCGCTCGATCTCGTCGATGCGCGCAACGTCGAAGCCGTAGTCGCCCTTGTCGGCCTTGCGGGCGTTCATGACGTCCCAGATGTTCTGCGCCGCGGCCTTTGGCACGACGCCGAGTTCACCCAGTTTGGTGGTGGCGTGCGCCTCGATCTCGAACCAGATGGCAAAGCGGGTCTCAGCCGACCAGATGCTGACCATTTCAGGGCGGGAATAGCGCGGAATCATGGGCTTAGGGCTTTCGGGTTCAGAAAGTGAATCAGGCTAGGCGGCTGGTGGCTGCGTCGCGAATGGCGGCGATGCGGCTGGCATAGGTGGTGCTGTCATTGCCGGCATAGATCGATGAGCCGGCGACGAGGACGTTGGCGCCGGCATCGGCGATGGCGCGGGCATTGTCGGCGGTGACGCCGCCATCGACCTCGAGGTCGATGGGCCGGCCGCCGATGAGGGCACTGGCCTGGCGCAGCTTGTTGAGCGATTCCGGGATGAAGCTCTGGCCGCCAAAGCCGGGATTGACGCTCATGACCAGCACCAGGTCGACATCGTCGATGACGTGCTGGATGGCCGATACTGGCGTGGCCGGGTTCAGCGCCACGCCGGCCTTCTTGCCGAGCGCCCTGATGGCCTGCAGCGAGCGGTGAAGATGCGGGCCGGCTTCGGCATGAACGGTGATGATATCGGCGCCGCCTATGGCGAAATCGGCGAGATAGGCGTCGGCCGGCGAAATCATCAGGTGCACGTCGAACGGCTTGGCGGTCACGGCGCGGATGGCCTTCATCACCACGGCGCCGAAGCTGATATTGGGCACGAAGTGACCATCCATGACGTCAACATGGATATAGTCGGCACCCGCGGCATCGATGGCCCGCACCTCGTCGCCAAGCCGAGCGAAATCGGCCGACAGGATGGACGGGGCGATGCGGATGGGTCGGGTGGTCATGGGCATGGCACCTCGGGCGGGCAGGGATGTGGGTGCTATAGGGCGGGATGCGGCAGGGGGCAAGGCGGCAGGAGCGCCCCGCAATAATTTTCGCAAACCACCGCCCACCAAGTGGAGCGGGCAATGGATGTATTTTAATTTAGGAATGGAAAAGGCTTAAGTGGTATTGAACGAGACCAGCTAATCTTCCGGGTTACTCTGGTCCGGACAGTAGCGAGGGGCAGGTGCTTTGAGTTCCGCCTGGCAGATTCTGGTCGGCAATCTCGCGGTCGTGACCCTGTTCGTATTCGGATGGGCGCAGACCCGCCCGCTGTTGCGCGGTGTACATGGGGCGGTGCGGAGCGCGATTTTCGGCGTGACGATGGGCCTGGGCGCCGTTGCGACCATGCTCATGTCAGCGGAGATCGAGGCCGGCATGTATGTCGACCTGCGCGCGACCCTGCTGGCCCTTTCCGGTTTTTTTGGCGGTCCGCTGGCCGCCGTCATTACCGCCGCCATGGCGCTGGTCTGCCGGCTTGCCATGGGCGGCGCGGGGGCGCGCACGGGTGCCATACTGATCGTGCTGGTTGCTCTGGTCGGCCTTGGCGCCCGCCTGTTGCTCCGCGGCCGGAAACCTTCCCTGTGGTCGGCGCTGGCAATGGGTGTCGCGGCGAGCGCGGTTCCGTTGACAGCGCTCTTCATAGCCGTGCGGCCGCCAGAGTTGCAGCCTTTGCTGATCAACGGGGCGCTGCCGCAGGCCTTCCTCAACGTCGTAGCGACGTGGTTTGCCAGCCTCGCCTTCCTGCAGGCGCGGCGTTTCTCGGCCGAACGCGATCTGCTGACGGCGGCCATGGCCGAGACCCCGGATCTTCATTACATCAAGGATCGGCAGAGCCGCTTTGCCGTGGTCAACAATTCGGTGGCGCGCTTCCACGGCTATGACCGCCCCGAAGAGATGGTCGGCAAGACCGATTTCGACCTGGTGGACGCCGAGCAGGCGGCGGCCTGGTTCGCGAGCGAACAAGCGCTGATGGCGGCGGATACGAAGCTGCTCGACGTCGAAGAAGTGTTTTCCGATGAAGAGGGACGGGAACACTGGTTCTCCACCTCCAAAGTGCCGCTGCATGACGCCGGCGGAGGGGTTATCGGCCTGGCCGGGGTGACCCGCGACGTCACCGCCGACAAGCGGTTGCGGCACGAATTGGTGGAAAACCGCGATACGCTGTCCTACGCCCTGACGGAGATGTCGGATGGCCTGGCGATGTTCGAGGCCGACGGACGCCTGTCGTTCTGCAACGAGCAGTATCGGGCTTACTTCCCCTATACCGGCCATCTGCGGCAGCCCGGTGCCTATCTGCGCGATATCCTGCTGGCGGTGGTCATGACCGGCGAGCAGATTACGGCGCCGCAGCAGGAGGCGGATGCCTGGATCGAGAATATCCTCGCCAACCTTCGGGTTGAAAGCGAGGAGGAGATCAACCTGGCCGATGGCCGGTGGCTGCAGGTGCGCACCCGGCCGACCAAAACCGGGCACACCATGGTCGTGGTCACCGACGTGACGCGTATCAAGCTGGCGGAACTGGCGCTGCACACGACAACCAATCAGCTCAAGCACCTGGTGGTCACTGACGGCCTGACCGACCTTCTCAACCGTCGCGCCTTCGACGAGACGCTGGAATCGGAAGTCCGGCGCAGCGCCCGGGCGCGCGAGCCCTTGAGCCTGCTGATGGTCGATGTGGACCACTTCAAATCCTACAATGACCAACATGGGCATCTTGCCGGTGACGACTGCCTCCGCGGGGTCGGCCGGCACCTGAAATCCAGCCTCAGGCGGCCGGCGGATGTGGCCGCCCGTTACGGGGGCGAGGAGTTCGCGGCCATCCTCCCCAATACCGACGAAGAGGGGGCGTACCTGGTGGCGGAGGGCTTCCGGCGTGCACTGGCAGAGGCACGCCTGCCACACGCGGCCAGTGAGCGCGGTTATGTGACCTGCAGCGTCGGCGTGGCGACCTATCTACCGGACAACCTCTACCGCGACGCGCTGGAGCTGGTGCGCGCGGCCGACGAGGCCCTCTATGGCGCCAAAGCCGCGGGTCGCGACCGGGTTTTCACCAGGCGCATCATCGGGCGCGGGCGGCGACCGGCCGCGGCGCAGAGCCGGGCCCGCCTGACCAGCTGACCGGTTGGCGCGCCGCCATCACAAACGGGCGATGCGAACATAGGACGCATTGCTTTGTGGTGGCGACGCGATAGAACAACCGCGCAATCGGAGCGTCGGCCTGTTGGAATTTTCCCTGCCATTGGTGTTCGGCGCCGGGGTGCTGAGCTTTCTCAGCCCCTGCGTGCTGCCGCTGGTGCCGCCTTACCTGACCTATATGAGCGGGGCGAGCTTCGAGCAGCTGCGGGCCGATGATGTCGGTGCGGCGGCGCTGCAACGGCGGGTGGCGGTCACCTCGCTGTTCTTCATCCTTGGCTTTGCCGTGGTCTTCGTGACGCTGGGTGCCACCGCCACGGCCTTCGGCCAGGCGTTTCGGCAGGCGCTGCCCATCCTGACGCCTGTGGCCGGCGTGCTCATCATCGCGATGGGCCTGCATTTCCTCGGCATCTATCGCATTGGCATCCTCGACCGGCAGCTGCGCCACAATGGCCCCGGCGCCGCGAGCGGCCCGCTGGGCGGGTTCCTGCTCGGGCTGGCCTTTGCCATCGGCTGGACACCCTGCATCGGCCCGGTGCTGGCGGCGGTGCTGTCGGTTGCCGCCAGCCGCGACACGGCCTGGGAAGGGGCGGGATTGCTGGGGCTCTATTCGCTGGGTCTCGGTGTACCGTTCTTTCTGGCCGGCATAGCCATCGGGCCGTTCCTGGCGTTTTTCCATGGGTTCAAGAAGCACCTTCACACGGTCGAGCGGGTGATGGGTGGGTTGCTGGTGCTGACCGGCGTGCTGTTCCTAACCGGCAATTTCACGCGACTATCCTATTGGTTCCTCGAAACTTTCCCAGTGCTGGCAAGCTTCGGCTAGCGGTAAGCCCGGCTTAACCCTCTGCCAAGTTTCCGGCCTCTGGTGGCTTTGCAGCGTCAAAGTTCAACACTGGTTTACCCCGGCGGGGCAGAGTGCGACCCGACATGAGTGGGGTCCATGCTTACAATCAACACCGCCGACGCAGCTCTTGAAACGGGCCTTCGCAGCGCTGCCGCGCCGATCGTCGCGCGCGGCGAGATTGCCGTGGAGGTCGCCGACCGCATCGAGGATGTCGAGGCGGTGTGGCGCGAGCTGACGTCTGCCAGCATCGAATCGCCCGGCCAGGGCTATGATTTCATTCGGCTGTGGGTGGCGGACCGCAAGGTGCCGCAGGCCGACCAGCGCTATGTCGTCGGCCGGATCGACGGGCAGGCGGTGGCTTTGCTGCCGCTGCATCGCAAGCGCGTGCATGGCCTGCCGGTCTTCACCTGGTTCCCGGGCGCCAATGCCGGCTGCTATGCGCCGATTGCCGATTACGACCGGCTTGCCGCGCTTGGCGCCGAAGGCCGCCGCCGGCTGTGGTCGGCGATGACGGGCCAACTCACCGGCGCGGATGTGGTTTACCTGCGGTCCATCCCCGTCGAGGTGGGTGGGCATGCCGGTCTGTTCGATGAGCTGGGCTCGACCCTCGCCGTCGAGACGCTCTATCGTTCGGAATATTCGAGCTGGGAGGAATGTGACCGGCTGCAGCGCAGCAAATCCCGCCGCAAGCACGATCGCCAGCAGGGTGACCGGCTCGCCGCCATGGGCGAGGTGGGTTTCGAGGAAGTGCGCAATGGCGCCGACACGGCCGTCGCCATCGACACCATGTTCACCCAGCGCTCGGCCCGCTTCAAGGCCATGGGTATCAGAGACACATTCGTGCATGACCGGCTGATCGGCTTCTATCACGACCTGGCCAAGGCCGGGTCGGGCGTCGATGTGCGGCTGCATGTGCTGCGGCTCAATGGCGACATTGTCGCGGTGCGCTACAATATCGTCCATGGCGCCCGGATGTTCTGCCTGATCTCCTCGATGAGCGACGATCCGGCCATCCAAGGCGGCTCGCCGGGCAAGCAATGCCTGCTGCGGGTGATGCAGAGCGTGTTCGACCAGGGCATGCGCAGCTTCGACATGGGCAGCGGCTTTACCGACGAGAAGCGCCACTGGTGCAATGTGCAGGCGCCGTTGCGCCAGCACTATATCGGGCTGACGCCGCAGGGCGCAGTGATCGTGCAGGCGCATATGCTGTTCCAGCGGACGCGCGCCGCCATCAAGGCCAATCCGCAGCTCAAGGCGGCGGTGCGCAGCGTGCGCCAGCTGTTCGACCGGGTGAGCGGAACCGCGGCGCCTGCGCCGGCGGAAAAATCAGAGTAGCTTGAGGCCACGCAGCGAGGCGTGGCCGGATTTCCCGATGATGATGTGATCATGCAGGGTGATGCCGAGCGGCTTGGCGATGTCGGTGATTTCCCGCGTCATCCGCACATCGGCCGATGAGGGGGAGGGATCCCCCGACGGGTGATTGTGCACCAGGATCAGCGCGGTGGCGGACAGCTCGAGCGAGCGCTTGATGACTTCGCGCGGATAGACCGGGGTGTGATCCACCGTGCCGGTCTGCTGCACCTCGTCGGCGATGAGCCGGTTCTTCTTGTCGAGGAACAGGATGCGAAACTGCTCGATGGACTGGAACGCCATCTGGCTGCGGCAATAATCGATCAGTTGCGACCAGGACGAGAGGATCGGCTGCTCGGCGTCGATGCGATCGCGCCCAAAGCGAGCTGCCACGGCCTGGATGACCTTGATATGGGCAATGCTGGTTTCGCCCAGGCCCTTGATGTTGCCGAGGCGGGCCTCGCTGGCATTGAATACGCCGGAGAACGAGCCGAATTCGCGCAGCAGGGTCTTGGCGAGGCCCTTGGTGTCCTTGCGCGGGATGACCAGTTGGAGAGCCAGTTCGAGCAGCTCGTAATCCTCGAGCGCATCGCCGCCGACCTTGAGGAAGCGCTCGCGCACGCGCTGGCGGTGGCCGGCATGGTCGTCCGCGTCGGGGCGATGGCCAGTACGGCTACCGTCCCCGGGTGAGGGGGCCGGGAAGGGGGCCTCGGCGAGTTCGTCGGGCCGCTCGCTCATCAGTTCGCCTGCGGTGCCATGGGGTTGAAGAGGCCTGCCGGCGAGAGCGTGAAGATCTCGCAACCAGTCTCGGTGATGCCGATGGAGTGTTCGCACTGGGCCGACAGCGTGCGGTCACGCGTCACGGCAGTCCAGCCATCGGAGAGGATCTTCACATGCGGGCGGCCCAGATTGATCATCGGCTCGATGGTGAAGATCATGCCGGGCTTGAGCGGTACGCCGGTGCCCGGGGTGCCGAAATGCATGATGTTGGGCTCGTCGTGGAAGAGCTTGCCCAGCCCATGGCCGACGAAATCGCGCACCACGCTCATGCGCTCGGCTTCGGCGACGGCCTGAATGGCGGCGCCGATATCGCCGGTGGTGTTGCCGGGCCTGGCGGCGGCGATGCCCGCTTCGAGCCCGGCATAGGTGATTTCGATCAGCCGCTCGGCCTTCCGCGAAATCTCACCCACCGGATACATGCGGCTCGAATCGCCGTGCCAGCCATCGACCACCAAAGTGAGGTCGATATTGACGATATCGCCGTCGCGCAGCGGGCGTTCGTCGGGAATGCCGTGGCAGACGACGTGGTTGATCGAGGTGCAGAGCGAATGCCGATAGCCCTTGTAGAAAATGGTCGCCGGCACGGCGCCATTGTCGCGGGCAAACTCATAGGCGATCTTGTCGATGGTAGCGGTGGGCACGCCGGGCTCGACGAATTCGGTGAGGATATCGAGCGCCTGCGCGGTCAGCGCCCCGGCCTTGCGCATGCCTTCGAAGCCCGCGCTGCCATGCAGCGGAATGACGCCGGGCGTGCGGCGGGCTTTGGCGGGGGCGTCGACGAAGGTGATCATGCAGGACTCCGGGGCAGTTCTGACAAATTAGTCCCTCGGCCACGCGATGGGAAGGGCGCTGCGCTCGCTTGACGCCGATATCGCGCCGGGTTCATTGCTGGCAAACAGCAAGCCACGGAATCCATTCATGTCTGCAGATAGTGTTACGGCCGGTCTTCTGGTCATTGGCGACGAAATCCTCTCGGGGCGTACCAAGGACGTCAATATCGGCGCCACCGCCGACTTCTGCACGGATCTGGGCATCGACCTGAGGGAAGTGCGGGTGGTCAGCGACGAGACCGACGACATCATCGAGGCCGTCAATGCACTGCGGGCCCGCTATACCTACGTGTTCACCACCGGAGGGATCGGGCCGACGCATGACGACATCACCGCCGATGCCATCGCCAAGGCGTTCGGCGTGGCATTGCCGATCAATCCGGAAGCGCGGGCCATGCTCGAAGCGCGCTGGAAGGAGACCGGCACCGAGGTCAACGAAGCCCGGCTGCGCATGGCGCGTATCCCCGAAGGCGCCTCGCTGATCGTCAATTCGGTCAGTGCCGCGCCCGGCTTCCGCATCGGCAATGTGCATGTGATGGCTGGTGTGCCCATCATCATGCGCGCCATGCTCGAAGCCATCCTGCCCACGCTCAAGGCGGGCAAGAAGGTGCTGTCGGTCGCCATCCGGGCGGCGGTGGGCGAGGGGACCCTTGGTGGTCCGCTGGGGGCGCTGCAGGAACAGTATCCGGATGTGAAGATGGGCTCCTATCCGCAGATGGGGCACGATCGGATCATGACCGAGCTGGTGCTGCGCTCGGCCGATGCAGCTCGCCTCGATGAGGCGGCTGGCAAGGTGCGCGAGATGGTGCGTGAGGCGCACCGCAGGGCCAATCTCGAAATGCCGGACGAGGAAGCCTATTAGACTACCCTCGTCGACCGCGGCTTTTCCCTTCTCCCCTCGCGGGAGAAGGTGCCGGAAGGGCGGATGAGGGGGATGGCACTATGGTGAGCTATTGTGCCCCCACCCCTCACCCGGATTTCTGCTGAACGCAGAAATCCACCCTCTCCCGCAAGGGGAGAGGGGTAACGCAGAGCCCATCGCTCGGTGAACGCTGCTCTACGAGCGGGAAGAAAAGCGCCGAAAAGTCAGCGGCGGCTCATTGGCGCGGACCCTCGGGTTTGCTAAGCACGAGCCTTCCAAATTTCCCGCGGCGCGGGGCAGCGCCGGCGAAGGAGCCGATCTTGAGCAACCAGAACCAGAAGTCTTTTCCCGTCACCTGGGATCAGTTCCATCGCGATAGCCGGGCCCTGGCCTGGCGGCTGGCCGGCATGGGCACCTTCGACGCCGTGGTCGCCATCGCCCGCGGCGGCCTGGTGCCGGCGGCGATCGTGGCGCGCGAGCTCAATATCCGCACGGTCGAGACGGTTGCGGTCAAGAGCTATGACCACCAGAACCAGGGTGGCATCCAGGTGCTCAAGCCCATCAGCCAGCTGGTGCTCGATATCGCCAAGAAGGGCGGCAAGATCCTGATCGTGGATGACCTGGTCGATACCGGCTCCACCGCCCGCGTGGTCCGCGAAATGCTCCCCGGCGCACATTTCGCCACGGTCTATGCCAAGCCCAAGGGGCGGGACCTGGTGGATACGTTCATCACCGAAGTCAGCCAGGACACCTGGATTTTCTTCCCGTGGGACCTGGACGTGGCCTATGTGGCGCCGATCAGCGGCGGGACGGACTGAACCAGCGACGTCCGCGGCGGGGCGTTATTAGCGCCGGTGACTCTAGTTTGCCGGCAGGACGATGTTGTCGATGAGCCTGGTCGTTCCCAGATAGGCAGCCACTGCCAGCAGGGCGCCTCCTGCGGGAACGGTGTCGATGACCTCGAGGCCTTCGGCGCCGCGAACTTCCCAATATTGCGTGCGGAAGCGGGGTTCGCGCGCCAATACCTGTTGTCCGATGGCAGCGAGCGCATGGGCGTCCCGCTCGCCGGCATCGAAGGCGGCCCTGGCCGCCTGGAGGCTCTGATGGATCAGCGGGGCCACGGCGCGGTCTTCGACGCCGAGGTAGATATTGCGTGAACTCAGCGCCAGGCCATCCGCCTCGCGGATGATGGGGCCGCGCACGATCTCGACCGGGACGGACAGGTCGCGCACCATCCGCTCGATGACGGCGCATTGCTGGGCATCCTTTTGCCCAAAGAACGCCAGGTCGGGTTGCACGATGTTGAACAGCTTGAGCACTACGGTGGTCACGCCACGGAAATGGCCCGGCCGCAGCGCCCCGCAGAGCGGGCCGGATACGGTTTCTTCCACCACGAAGGTCGAGGCCCCTTCGGGGTAGAGCTCGGCGACGGCGGGGACAAAGGCCGCATCGACCCCGGCGGCTTCCAGCAGCGCCAGATCCTTCTCGATCGGCCGCGGATATTTCGCCAGGTCTTCGTTGGGTCCGAACTGCAGCGGGTTAACGAAGATGCTGGCAATCGTCGCCGTCGACCGGGTCCTGGCCAGTTCCATCAGGCTAATATGGCCCGCGTGGAGCGCGCCCATCGTCGGCACGAAGCCGAGTGTCGCTGTCGGCGGCAAAGCGCGTCGCCAGGCCCTGACATCGGCCACGGTCCGCAGCACTATCGTCATATGATCAAATCCCACAGGCGCCTGGCCAGTTCTGTCTTGCTCATGACCGGCAGGCTCACCGGCTCGCCACCGCGCCGCAGAAGCGTGCCGGCATTGGTTGGCACCGAAAAGCCGGTCTGGCTGGTTTCGCCGACCCGCGCCACGGGATTGGCGAACAGGAAGTCGAGGCCCTTGCTCTCGAGCTTGCCGCGGCCATTGGCTTCGACATTGTCGGTTTCAGCGGCAAATCCGAGGAACCACTGGGTCGTCGCCGCAGCGCGGAGCGATGCCAGCACGTCGACGGATGGCACCATGTCGAGGGAGCTCGCCGCGGTGCTCCGCTTCAGCTTGCCGGTCGCCGACTGGGCGACGCGATAGTCGAGCACCGCCGCCGTCGCGATGACGCCGTCGGTTTCGGGCAGGAATTGGAGCGCCGCCGCGGCCATCTCCTCCGCCGTTCGGACTTCGACCAGTTGCAGGCGGTCGGCACTGCCGCCGGGCGGCATGGGGCGAACCACGCCCTTGTCCACGCCCAGCACATAGCGCACCGCCGCGCCACGGCGCAGCGCCTCCTCGGCCATGGCTGCACCCATGCGGCCGGTCGAGTGATTGGTGATGTATCGCACCGCATCGATGGGGCTGGTGGTCGGCCCGGCCGTGATCAGCACCGTTGTTCCGGCCAGGTCCTGGGTGGGCACCACCAGCGCGGCCTCGATCGCCGCGACAATGGCGGGGACCGGCGCCAGCTTGCCGACACCGACCTCGCCGCAAGCCAGCGTCCCCGCGGCGGGATCGATCACGCCGGCGCCGCGATCGACAAGCGTCCGCAGATTCTGCTGGGTGGCCTGGTGTTCCCACATGGCGGTGTTCATGGCCGGAGCGATCAATAGCGGGGCCTTGGTGGCGAGCGCGACGGTGGTCAACAGATCGTCGGCAAGCCCCAGCGCCAGTTTGGCCAGCACATTGGCGGTGGCGGGCGCCACCACGAAGATATCGGCCCAGCGCGCGAGGTCGATATGTTCGGTACCCGATAGGCCGGGCCCGAACAAGGCCGACTTCACCGGGCGGCCGCTCAGCGTTTCCAGCATCAGCGGCGTCACGAACTGCGCCGCGCTTTCCGTCAGGATGCATTGCACCTGGTGGCCGCGCTTACCCAGTTCGGAAACCACGTCGGCAATCTTGTAGGCCGAGATGCTGCCGGTCACGGCGATGAGGATATTGCTAGCCATTGAGCTGCCCATAGCGGAAGAGGCCCAGCAAGGTCAGGTCGGGCTCGAGGCGGAAACGGTCCGACAGCTGGATCAACCTGGTGCAGCCGCCCGTGGCGATCAGTGTCGCCTGGGCAAAGCCTGCATCGCGCAGCAAGCGATCGGCCATGCCCTCGATCAGCGCTTCATAGCCCTGCAATACACCGCTCTGGATCTGCAGTTCGGTGGTGTTGCCGACGGCGCTCGCGGGCCGTATCAGCTCGACCGAGAACAGCTTGGCGGCCCTGGCCTGCAAGGCCCGCCAGCTGGTATCGAGACCCGGCACGATGGCGCCGCCGATATAGGCGTTGCGCTGGTCGACCAGGCAGAATGTCGTGGCCGTTCCGGCGTCGACGATCAGCAGCGGCGTCTTTACCAGCCCCAGCGCGCCGGCGACGTTGCAGAGCCGGTCGGCGCCGAGCTGTTCGGGATGCGGCAGATCGAGCTCAAAATCCCGCTTCAGCCTTGCATTGATCGACAGCAGGGGAACGCTGCCGCAGGCGCGGGCGACGGTGGCTTCGAGAGCCGGGACCACGGTCGACAGAATGACGCGGTCGGCCAGCTCCCACACGTTCTGGCCCAGGGCGTCGCGGAACAATTGGCGCAGCTGCATGCGGTATTCGTCGGCCGTGCATTGCGGATCGGTGCGAAACCGCATCTCGGCCACCCGGTGGCCGTCCGCTGCAAACAGCCCGGCGACGGTATGCGTATTGCCGATATCAAGCAGCAGCCAATGCTCAGCCAATCTTGGGTTCCCTCACCTTGGAGTGCGCCTTGACCTCGGCGACATATTCGCCGACCGCCTGGCGGATGATGGCGGCAACATCGGCCTTGGGCGTGGCAAAACTGGGCACAGGCTGGATGTTGAGGCCAATCAGGTCGTTGATGACCAGGACCTGGCCAGCACAGCCGGGGCCCGAGCCGATGCCGATGGTGGGTATGTCGAGCAGCCGGGTGATCTTCTCGGCCAGTTCGGGCACGACGAATTCCAGCACGATGGCGAATGCGCCTGCCTGCTGCAGCGCCTGTGCTGCTGCAATCAGCTCATCGGCCGCTGCGGCACTCTTGCCGTGGCGGTAATAGCCGCCCAGCTGGTGCACGGCCTGGGGCGTGAGGCCGATATGGGCCATGACCGGAATGCCCTGTTCGACCAGGCGGGAAATGATTGGCGCCGCTGACGCGCCACCCTCGATCTTGACGGCCTGGCAGCCCGTCTGCTGCAGCACCGTGATGGCACTGCGCAAGGCGGTTTCCGGATCGGTTGCGGTGCCGAAGGGCAGGTCGCAGACCACCAGCGCCCGTTCGGTGCCGCGATGGACCGCGGCGGCGTGGCGCACCATGTCGGCGAGCGTCACCGGCAGCGTTGTCTCATGCCCCAGCACGACATTGCCGAGACTGTCGCCGACCAGGATGATCTCAACCCCGGCCTGGTCCAGCAGCGTGGCCATCACATGATCATAGGCAGTCAGCATGGCGATCTTTTCGCCGCTCATGCCGAGCGCTCGGATGTCCCGCGTGGTCAGGCGCCTGGTTTTGACGTGTTCGGACATGGCCGCCCCGGATATCGCCTTGGTGTGTCGCAGGTCGGTTCTTTAGGCGAATGGACCGGCAGCGCAAGTGTCAAATAGTCTATCTGCGGGAGGAAGGGCAACGTGGTCTGCACTTCCCCCAGCGGCCACGCCGCCCTTGCCAATCGTTCTCGGTGGGACCACTCTCGCCTCAAGAGGACTTCGGTCGGTACATTGTGCGGGGTGTCGGTCATGATCAGGGACGATGGGGTGGATGCGCCCATGCGGGCAGGGCGGGTGAACCGGCGGGCGTTTCTCGCCGGATCGGCGGCAGTCCTGGGGGCCGTTGGGCTGGCTGGCTGCACCACCGGGGGCATGAGCTTTGCCGAGGCGGAGCGGGTCTATGGGCCGGTGCCGGACGAGCGCTTCCCGATCCCTGGCGTCGACATCAACAAGGTCGATCCGAAATATCTGCGACGCCGGGTGCGCTATGCCTCCAATGAGGCAGTCGGCACGATCATCGTCGATCCCAAGCACTATTACGTCTACCGCATCGAGGGGGATGGCTATGCCACGCGCTATGGCGCCAATGTCGGCCGCGCCGGGTTCCTGTGGAGCGGTGATGCCTATATCGGCCGCAAGGCCGAATGGCCGATCTGGACGCCGCCGCGCGAGATGATCCTGCGCCAGCCGGAGGCTGCGCCCTATGCCAATGGCATGCCGCCGGGGCTGGACAATCCGCTGGGCGCGCGCACGCTCTATCTCTACCAGAACGGCACATACACGCTCTACACGATCTACAGCACGATCATGCCGCAGACGATCGGCAAGGGTGTGTCGAGCGGCTGCGTGGGCCTGCTCACCCAGGACATGCTCGACCTCTACGAGAAGACGCCGGTCGACACAAAGGTCATCGTGCTGCCGGCTTGAGGCGCCGCCGCCAGCCATGCCAGGACCGAACCGCTCGGCTGCGGGCGCCTGGCGAATAGCGGTTCTCATCGGGAGGCCGTGAATGCAGGGGCTTGAGGGGCGCGTCGCGCTGGTTACCGGCGCGAGCCGGGGTATCGGCAAGGGCATTGCCCAGGTGCTCGGCGCAGCGGGCGCCACCGTCTATGTGACGGGGCGAACCGAGGATGCTGCGTCAGCCACGGTGCCGCTGCCGGGATCGATCCACGAGACGGCGGCCCTGATCAACGACGCGGGCGGGGTTTGCGTGGCCCTGCGGTGTGATCACAGCGACGATCGCCAGGTGCAGGCGGTGTTCGAGCAGATCATCGCGCGGCACGGGAGGCTCGATATCCTGCTCAACAATGCCTGGTCCGGCTACCAGGCCAAGCAGCGTGGCAAGGGCGGCTTCAAGACAGAATTCTGGCGCATGCCGCCCGACTACTGGGACAGCATGCACACGGTGGGTGTGCGGTCCACCTATGTCGCCAGCGTGTTCGGCCCCGCCCAGATGGTCGGGCAGGGATCGGGGCTGATCATCCATCTGTCGGTCGATGCCCCGGCGCCATCGGACAACGTGGCCTATGGCACGGCCAAGGCGGCGGTCAACCGCATGGCGGCGGAGATGGCGCCCGCGCTGGCCCCGCATGGCGTAACCATCGTCTCGCTGTGCCCGTTCATTGTCGCCACCGAGATGATCATGGCCAAGAAGAAGAGCCAGGAGCTGGCCCGGTGGATGGAAAGCCCGCAATTCGTGGGACGTGTCGTGGTTGCGCTGGCTGGCGATCCCGAGGTCAACCGCTGGGCTGGACGCTCGCTATCGACACGGCAACTGGCCCTCGACTATGCGCTGACCGACATCGACGGCCACGTGCCTACGTTGCCGCCGGCGCCAAGGAAGTAGCGACGGACTTATCCCCGCCTGACGCCGCCGTGAGAGTCTGCAGCGGGATTTTCACCCGGAGCGGAAATGGGACGGCTACCACCAGACCTGGAAGAGAAGCGGCTGCGGCTCCTTGGCGCCGCCCGTCGCGGCGCGTTCGACAGCTATATGCGGCGCGGGCGTGTACCGGACGGGTATGAGCGCATTGCCAGGGCGGTGGACGAGGCGAAGAATCTCGGGGACCGCGTTTCCGTAGCCACGCCCGGCGCGATGCTCCCCAAGGGGCGACCGACCAACTACTACACCTGGCGGACCGCTGGTGACCAAAAGGTGCGCAACGCACATGCGGCGCTCAACGGTCGGGTATTTTCCTGGTCAAAGCCACCGGAACATGGCCACCCCGGTCACGAACCCAATTGCCGCTGCTGGCCAGAGCCCTATTACGGTGACCCAGCGGTTCCCGATGCGCTGCTGACCATGGTGCCCGGGCGGCGGCTCAGCACCGAGCCGGCTGCACTCTGGGCCAGCATCGACACGCTGACCCGGCCCGATGGCAGCTTGGCGGCGTCGACGGTGGTGTTGAAAGACGGAACAAGTATCCATTCAACATTCACGGGGGCGAGTGTCGGCCACTCTGTGACCCTGACTGACGGTGGCATTGTTCGGCTCGAAGGAGACGGCGAAGCACGCAAACAGCTGGTTCACCCTCCGGAGGGTGAGCCCGTACAGGTCGCCCAGGTAAGCCGGCTGCTGTTCGCGCCTCCACCGCCGCCCTCACCAAGATCCAGGCCGGTCGACCAGGCGCTTGCCGCTGCCTTGCTGCTGGCACTACCGGGGACTGCAGCGCAAGTTCTCGTCAATGTGCTGCGGCAGGAACCGGCAAGTCTTGGCGCTGGCCCTACCGACGCGCCGGTCCTGGTGTACCGGGTGTGGCAGAGCGAAGCCGGCGCCAAGCCTGTCTTGGTGACAGAAACACTGACCAAGGAACAGGTGACGCAATGGTGTCCACACGCCGCGGAGGTGCAGAGCTTCATCGACTTGGCTGCACAGGAATGGGCGCCGCTCGTGCCCACTATGCATCCGGCGGTACTGGGTACCAACATCCACTATACGGCCAAGGGTCTGCTGGAGGTAGCGAAGGCTGTAAACCCGGCGCTTGCAAACCTGCTCGCAGAAGTCTCCCTTGACCTGGAGCCTGTGACGGATCCCACAGTAGTCGGTGTAACCTACGGAAAAGAGGGATCTACTCGGTTGGATGTCATGGAACTGGTAAGTCCGGAAATGGGATGTGTGTACGACTACAAGACAGGAAGCTCGGGCCTAACGACAAAACGCGTGCTCAAGATCATTGAGGCTTGGAATAACCGGTTCCCAGGGGTGCCTGTGGTTATCATCGAAATGCGGCAGGGCCTGCCTGTGTGGTCGCAATGAGCACCGCGGCACAAGTTGCCGAGATCGTTCAGCCTTTCCTCGAACGGCATCCCGACTTCGTTCTGGTCGGGCGTAGCGTGGTCATGAAGCCGGTTGGACACTTCATGCGACGCTTCTATCTCGATCGGGCATCCCCCAAGGGGTATGTCCAACCAAGCTGGTCTGTGGCGACCATGTTTGGCCCTCCCCCCAATCATCTTTCTGGCGCCGGAACGCGGTTGGTTCGTGGGGTAGGGTATGTCGATGATCCTCGGGTTAGGGCTTGGCTACTTGACGAGATGGAGCTCATCGCGTCGGAGATACTGCGCGAAGCCGACATGGACAGCCTGCCGGCATTGGCATGGAAGGCCGAGCCGATCTTTGGCCCTGGACCAATGACCTTCGCCATGCCGCTGCTGGCCAAGGGCGCTTTCGCCGAGGCCGCGCCCTATCTCGCTCAGACGCTGGCGCGCATCGACGGTGCCGTTGAGCGGCAGGAAGCTACGGTGAAAGACCACCGTTCGCCTGACAGTCGGCGTGCGCGCATCGATTCCAACGTTCTTGGCCGCCAGCGCGAGGCACAAGACGGCCTCAGAACGCTCTGCGGGCTGCTGTCAGCGGTGGACGCGCCGGCTATTGCTGCATTGCTGCACGCGTGGGAGGCGAGTGCCGTTCGGGTGCATAAGGTCGAGCATCTCTGGAAGCCGTCGCCATTTTCCTTCGAAGTTGGGTCCTGAGGTCTTAATCGTCCATGCCAACTTCCGGGAAGCACGCGTGATCGTGAGCCATATCCTGGCGCAGCTCGACAGGGCGACCCGCAAGTCCGTTGGATGGACGGACCCAACGCCGTTGGCATCCCCATCACCCCATGCTACCTGCCATTCATCGCGGGCGTGGTGGAATGGTAGACACACCGGACTTAAAATCCGGAGGGGGTATCCCCGTGCGGGTTCGAGTCCCGCCGCCCGCACCAGGAAGCGGACCAATGATCGAGAAGATTGAGACCGGCATTGCGCCATCATCGGCACCCATCAGCGACGCCGTGCGGGCGGGCAAGCATGTGTGGCTGGTGGCGATTGCCGAGGACCCCGATAGCGGGGAGATCGTCGGTGGCGGCATCGAGGCGCAGGCGCGGCGGTGCATCCAGAACCTGGAGATTGGCGTCAAGGCGGCGGGCGGGACGCTGGCCAACCTGGTGATGGTGCAGATATTCCTGGTCGAGGGTGCCGACGCGGCGGGGATGAACACGGTCTATCGTGACTACTTCACGGCGGCGCCCTATCCGGTGCGGGCGACGGTGGTGGTCAAGGAATTGCTGGCCAAGGGCCTGCTCATCGAAATGACGGCAACGGCGGTGCTGGACTGATGTTGCTCAAGCTCGAACTGCTCGAAGCGATCAAAGCCGGCAAGGTGGACCTGGTGTTCCGGCGCTGGAGCCGGCCCAGCGTCAAGGCGGGTGGGACGCTCAAGACCAAGGTGGGGCTGCTGCGGATCGGCGCTATCACCGACATGGACCCCGCTGATGTGAGCGAGGCCGATGCGCGGCGGGCCGGGTTCCGGGACGTGAGCGATTTTCGCAAGTGGCTCGATACGATGAAGCCGGGGCACCTGTTCCAGCGGATCGAGGTCGGTTACCTCGGGGACGCCTAGAAGGGCGTGGGCGCCACGAAGGTCATGAACTCGCCCGAGGTGGGGTGGAACAGGCCGAGTTCGGCGGCGTGGAGCTGCAGCCGGTCGGCGGCGGCGAAGGTCTCGGCATCGGCATAAAACGCATCGCCCAGAATCACATGGCCGATGGCCTTCATGTGAACCCGCAGTTGATGGGTGCGGCCGGTGAGGGGATGCAGACGCACGCGGGTGGCGTTGGCCTCGCGCTCGAGCACCGTCCATTCGGTCTGTGCGGGGCGGCCGTTTTCGTAATCGACACGCTGGCGGGGCTTGTTTTCCCAGTCGGTGGCGAGAGGCAGGTCGACCAGGCCACTATCGGCCTCGATGATGCCGGCGACGCGGGCGATGTAGGCCTTGGTGGTCTTGCGGTGTTCGAACTGGCTGCCGATGCGGCCATGGGCCCGCTTGTTGAGGGCGAGCACCAGGACGCCTGACGTGTCCTTGTCCAGCCGATGGCACATGCCGGCCGTGGGCCAGGTCTGGCGGGCCCGATATTCGATGCAGTCCCAGAGCGACGGATCCTTGCCCGGCACGCTCAGCAGGCCGCTTTGCTTATCGACTACCAGCATGTCGTCATCGACATGGAGGACGTTGAGATAGGGATCGAGCGGCGGGAAATAGTCGAGCAGGGTGGGCATGGGTCCGGGCATGGCGGCCCATGTAGCAGACGAGGCGGGGTTTGACCAATGGCCGTGACGATGCGGACCGGTGGGGTTGAGATTGTGCCGATGTGACAGAGATTTAACGGAACGCCCGGCTGACATGACCGTTGTCCCTCCCACACCAACAACAGGAGGCTTTCATGCATAAGGATGAAGTCAAAGGCGCCGGCAAGCAGATCAAGGGCGCGCTCAAGGATGCTGCCGGTGGGCTGACCGGCGACGAACGCCTGCAGGCCGAAGGCAAGCTCGACAAGGCCGAAGGCAAGCTGCAGCAGAAGGTCGGCGCGCTCAAGGACAATGCCCGCGACGCGCTCAAGCACTGAGCCTGAATGCGGGATTTGAAGCAGGGCCGTCCCTCGGGGCGGCCCTTTTTTGCGCTCAGTCGAAGCGGTAGTGCAGGCGGGCGCAGACCGGGTGCAGCATTTTGGCCGAAATCAGCTTGGGGGACGCGCGGAGGCCGGTGGCTGGGAAGAGTGGAATGCCGCTGCCGATGATTTCGGACATGACATAGATCTCGATTTCATCGAGCGCGGCGCGCTCCATGAAGGCCATCTGCAACTTGCCGCCGCCCAGCATCCAGACGTCGCCATCATCCAGCGCCCGTAGCTCGGCGACGAGGCTGTCGATATCGGTGCGGGTCTCAAGGTCGCCCTTGGGGCTGTCGATCGGGCTAGACGTGACGACGATGACGCGCTTGCCTTCATACTCCCAGGCGCCGGGATAGCGCGCGATCCAGTCATAAGTGGCGCGGCCCATGACCACGGTGCG
>NZ_CAMLHM010000063.1 GCF_946479885.1 uncultured Devosia sp. | reverse complement strand
TGGCCGGGCAGACCCGCCCGATGTGGGATTTCGAGGATATCGGCGACTGGTGGACCCGCGCCGATCCCAAGGGCATCTTCCCCATCGTCGCCGTGCCGACCACGGCCGGCACCGGCTCGGAAGTCGGCCGCGCCGGCGTCATCACCGATGAGACGACCCATACCAAGAAGGTGATCTTCCACCCGCTGATGATGCCCAAGGTGGTCATCGCCGATCCTGAACTCACCGTCGGCATGCCCAAGTTCATCACCGTGGGCACCGGCATGGACGCGCTCGCCCACTGCCTCGAAGCCTATTGCGCCCCGGGCTATCACCCGCTGGCCGATGGCATTGCCGTCGAAGGCATCCGCCTGGTGTTCGAGAACCTGCCCAAGGTCCATGCCAATCCCAACGATGTCGAAGCGCGCGGCCATATGATGAGCGCCGCCGCCATGGGCGCCACCGCCTTCCAGAAGGGCTTGGGCGCCATCCATGCGCTCAGCCACCCGGTCGGCGCGCTCTATGACACGCATCACGGCATGACCAATGCGGTGTTCATGCCCTATGTGCTGGCGGTCAACAAATCGGCCATCGAAGCCCGCATTGCCCGCCTCGCCGCCTATCTGGGCCTGGCGCCGAGCTTTGAGGCCTTACAGCATGCCGTTATCGGCCTGCGCCTCCGCCTCGACGTGCCGCATACCCTGGCCGAGTTCAAGGTGGATGGCTCCAAGCGCGACCTGATCGGCGACATGGCGATTGTCGATCCGACGGCGGGCGGCAATCCGCTGGAACTGACGAAAGACCGCGCGCTGGAGATTTTTGATCGCGCGATGGAAGGGCGGGTCTGAAACGAACGAGATGACCGCGCGTTGGACCGGGGCCTCATGGAGTACCCGATATGCGCGCGATCCTGCTTGCGACCTGTCTCACCCTGATTGCCGGCGTGGCCAACACGTCGGCCCATCACAAGCCCGGTCACCCCATGCCGCCGGGCCAGGCCAAGAAGCTGCTGCCGCCGGAGCTGGTGATCGTGGCGCCGCCGCCCGAAGTGGATGAAGTCTGCCTCGTCACCACCGATACGCCCGGTGACCCCTTCGCGCCGGTCATCGTCACCGAATGGCTGCCACGCGACGTTGCCGAGAGCCGGGCCGAAGCCGGCGACAGCTTCGTCATCTACCACCCCGACTTCAACAGCGAAGTCGGCTGCGTGAGTTTCTAGCCGGCGACGACGTCCGATGGAACTGATGGAAGCACGGGGCTAATTTTCTCGCCGAATTGCCAGTCGACACCCTCCCCCTCGCGGGGAGGGCAGCGAAGCTTGGGCCAGCGGCCCTAGCGCAGCTGGGTGGGGGGTCGACAGCCCCGATATTCGGGCCGACCGTTCCCCCACCCTTGATCCCTCCCCGCAAGGGGGAGGGAGTCGACTGAAAAATTCAGCCGCCCACCACTCCAGCAACCGTCTCCTTCACCCCCACCTCGAACAGTTCATCGAGATGGGTCGCCACCGTCTCGCCAAACGCCTGATTGTCGCCCAGGTCACTGCCAAATACCTCGGTCAGCGCCACCAGCCCGACATAGAGCGCCTCGGCATCATCACCGGCGTCAGCGGCGATCGCCATCATGCGCATGGCCAGCGGATCGCGCACGTCGATGCTGTCGCCCTTCTCGTCGATGCCCACGACATAGCGCATCCACGCCGCCACCCCGAGGCCGAGCCGGTCAAACGGTTGCCCAGCCTTCAAACGCTCGCGGATGGTGCCGAGCAGGCGCTGCGGCAGCTTCTGGCTGCCATCCATGGCGATCTGCCAGGTGCGGTGCTTGAGCGCCGGATTGCGGAAGCGATCGAGCAACTGGTCGCGATAGGCGCCCAGGTCAACGCCGGGCATGTCCAGCGTCGGCATGGCTTCCTCGGTCATCAGCCCATGGATCAGCTTGACGAAGTCGGCATCGCCCATCACGTCGGAAATGTACTCGTAGCCCGCGAGATAGCCGAGATAGGCCATGGTCGAGTGGCTGCCATTGAGCATCCTGAGCTTCATGCGCTCGAACGGCTCGACATCCGCCACCAGCTGCGCGCCGACCTTTTCGAAGGGCGGACGCCCCTCGGGGAAATGGTCCTCGATCACCCATTGGGTGAAGGGCTCGGTCATGATCGGCCAGGCATCCTCGGCGCCGATCAAGCCGGCCACCGTCTCCCGATCGGCATCGGTGGTCGAGGGCACGATGCGATCGACCATGGTGCCGGGAAAGGCCACCTGGCCCACCCACTCGCCGAGCGCCGCGTCGCGCAGGCTGGCGAATTTGGTGACGATGCGCTTCACCGTCGCGCCATTGCTGGGCAGGTTGTCGCAGCTCATCACCGCAAAGGGGGCAATGCCCGCCGCCTTGCGGCGCGCCAGCGCCTCCACCAGCATGCCGGGGGCCGATTTCGGCGCGGCCGGGTTGGCCAGGTCATGCACCACATCGGGGTGGCGCTGGTCGAGCTCCCCCGTCGCCGGATCGTGGCAATAGCCCTTCTCGGTCACAGTCAGCGAGACAATCCGGATTTGCGGGCTGGCCATCAGCGCCAGCAATTCCTCGCGCTGCGTATTGGCGTCGAGCACGCCAAGGATGGAGCCGATGACGCGCGGATGGGTCCCCGCGGCGTCGCGAACAGCCACGGTATAAAGCCCGTCCTGCGGCTCCAGCGCTTCCTTGGTGTCCGGGCGGCGCAGGCTGGCGCCGATAATGGCCCAATCCGGATTGTCGGCCAGCAGGTCATCGACATAGACGGCCATATGCGCCCGGTGGAAGGCGCCGATGCCCAGATGGACGATGCCGGGCGTGATCTTGGCCCGATCATATTTCGGCACGGCCACGCCCGATGGGACATTGCTCAGGGTCTTGGCGCTCAGTCGCGTCATGGAAGTCTCCGGCGGTAAAATCGCGCGCACCATAAGGCCTTCCGGGCTTGTATGGAAGATAGTGGCTTGCGGCCAAATCGGCTTTCCCGGCATAAGCCTTACGGCAGCCGTGGAGGGCAAGAATTTTGGCACAGCAGCGTTTCGTCAGCATCGGGGAATGTATGATCGAGATGAGCGGCGGCGAGGATCGCCAGTATCGCCTCGGCTATGCCGGCGACACGCTCAACACCGCCTGGTATATGCGCGCGCTGCTCGGCAAGGACTGGTCGGTGGATTACTTCACCGGGCTGGGGGAAGACCGCTATTCCGGCGATATCCGCGCCTTTCTCGATGCCAACCAGATCGGCACCGGCCATATCCGCACCGTGCCCGGTCGCCGTCCCGGCCTCTACCTGATCCACCAGGAAAAGGGCGATCGCCACTTCACCTATTGGCGCGATACTTCCGCCGCCAAATTGCTGGCCGATGACAAGGACGCCCTGGCGGCGGCGGTCAAGGGCGCCAGCATGGTCTATTTCTCCGGCATTACCCTGGCCATCCTGGCGCCCCGCGCCCGCGGCCGGCTGCTGGGGGCCATCGTCAAGGCGCGCGATGCCGGCGCCAGGATCGTCTTCGACACCAATATCCGCCCGGCCCTCTGGACCAGCCCGCGCGTCATGACCGCAGTGCTGACCGCCGCCGCCACCATGTGCGACGTGGTGCTGCCGACCCATACCGACGAGGCGCCGCTGTTTGGCGACAAGAGCGTCGATGACACCGCCGACCGCTATCTCGAACTGGGCGTCGAGGAAGTGGTGGTCAAAGACGGCGCCGGCGAGGCGCTGATCGCTACTGCGTCGGAGCGCGTGAAAGTCGCGCCCAAGCCGGGCGCCACGGTGGTCGATGCCACCGGGGCCGGTGACAGCTTCAATGGCGCCTATCTGTCGGCCCGCCTGGCCGGCAAGTCACTGCTGGCGTCCGCCGAAGAGGGGCACCGGGTAGCCGGGGTCGTGATCGGGCAAAAGGGCGCGCTGGTCGATCCGAAGCTGCTTTCCTAGCGGATACCAGCAAAGACTCGTCTTCGCCTCAAAATCCCCCGCCGTCCGCCATATACGCCACTTCCTCAGGCGTACTCTCCCGCCCCAGCGCCGCATTCCGAAACGGGAACCGCCCAAACCTTGCGATCACGTCGCGATGGCCGGTGGCATATTTCATCATGCCCGAGTCCAACTGGGCGAAGTGCCTGATGCCCTCGTCCTGGATCACCAGCGATTCCGCATGCACGAAGGGCATGAACAGGAACATGCGCCGCTGCGGGAGAATGGCCCGGTCGGCACCACCAGCGATGGCTTCCTGCGCCAGTGTCAGCGCCATGGTGTCCTGCGCAAAGGCCCTGGCCGAGCCGCGATGCAACTGGCGCGAAAACTGATCCAGCACGATGATCTCGGCCAGCCGCCCCTCGGGTGTCGCCCGCCACTGCCAGGCCTCGCCCCGCGCGACGCAAGCATGGGTGTCGCCAAACTGCCCGGCCAACAGGTGGTCGAATTCGGCCTTGCCACCAAACCAGTCGTCGATGCCATGCTCGACGAACCAGAAGCGGATGACGTCGTCGGGCCTGCGCATGATTGTCTCCACGACGGTCGGGTGGCCCCTCCCCCCGGTGGGGAGGGATCGTTCCTAAACCGTGATGATCGCCTTGATCAGCCCGTGGCGTTCATGGGCCCATTTCGGCAGGTTGACCGGCACGTCGTCAAAGCTCGTCGTATGCGTGGCAAGCTGGTCCGTCGGCACGCTGCCATTGCGGATGGATTCGGCCACGTGGTCGAAATCTTCGCGCGTTGCGTTGCGCGAGGCGCGAATGGTCAGCTCGCGCCGATGGATCTCGGGATCCTCCCAGGCCAGCGTGCCCTTGACCACGCCGACCAGGGTCAGCGCGCCGCCATTGCGGCAATAGCTGACGGCCTGGTTCATGGCTTGTATCGAGCCGGTGGCGTCGAATACCGCGTCGAAGCCGGTCGCCATCCGGGCCTTGAACACGGGGCCGTCGCGCTCGTCCAGCGTGGCCGCGCCAAAGCCGAAATTGCGCGCCGCATCCAGCTTGTCGGCGGCGGCATCGAGGATGGTGACGTCGGCGCCGGCAATGCGAGCGAAAAACGCCACGCCCAAGCCGATCGGGCCGCCACCCACCACCAGCACGCGCCAGCCGGCCTTGAGCTCGGTCCGGCGCACCGCATGGGCGCCGATGGCGAGGAATTCCACCATGGCGGCGTCGCGCAGGCTCAGGCCTTCGGCCAGGTAGAGATTGGCCTCCGGCATGACGATTTCCTCGGCCATGCCGCCATCGGTATGCACACCGAGTACGCTCAGCGTCTCGCAGCAATTGGTCTTGCCTTCGCTACAGGCGGGGCACTGGTAGCAGGGCAGATAGGGGTTGATCACCACGGCGTCACCATCGGTGAGCGTGGTTGCGCCATTGGCGTCGAGCACCACCCCGCTCAGCTCATGCCCCATGATGCGGGGATATTGCAGGAACGGGTGCTTGCCTTCGAAGATGTGATAGTCGGTGCCGCAGATGCCGATATGGCGAATGCCCACCCGCACCCAGCCCGGCTTGAGCGCGGGCCGCTCGATGTCCACCAAAGCCAGTTCGCCCGGCGCCGCACAAGAAATAGCCCGCATGGGAAGTCCTCTCGATCTCTGATCGGGAGGACTAACATGTTAGTTGGCGCCTGACCACTGGATCATGCACCTGCCTGCAGCTTTTTTGTCCGGCAGGAGTGACTTGCCTCAGCCGAGCAGCACCCTGATGCGGTTGCCGAAGGGATCACCGGTTTCGATACCGCCATCCACCGTCGAGATCGGCGCGCCGGCTGCCGCGAGCCGGCCCGTCAGGGCATCGAGCGTGGGCTGATCGGGCAAGACGATGGTGAACCAGCGCAGCCCGGCGGCGCCTGCCGGCGGCAGGGTAGCATTGGGGCCCGACCAGATGTTGAAGGCCAGCGTGTGCGGCATGTAGTCGAGCCCGACATCGCCCATGCCGAACGAGGTAATCAGCAGGAAGCCGGCAAAGCCGATGACGTCGCGATAGAAGTTCATAGCGATCTGCAGGTCGTTGACATGCACATGCACATGGCCGATCCGGGTGCCGTCAGGCATGCGTGTTGCCAGCTCCGGGGCCGACCCCAGCTCGCCCAGCAATCCGTCCATATCGATGGGCTCGCGCCCCGAATGCGGCTGGCCGCCCGCGGTGACCGCATAGGTCTGCCCCTTGTCGGGATCACCGAGCGAACCGCGCCACGGCGTCTCGAAGGTGATTTCGATGCCATTGCCATCGAGGTCCCAGAGATAAATCGCCTCGGAAACCAGATGATCGGTGGGGGAAATGCGCACATTGCGCTGCAGCGCCCGCACCGCCAGTTGCGCCAGGTCGGCGCGCTTGGGCACGTGGATGGCCACATGATAGAGCCCGATCGTGCGCGGCACGACGGGCCTTGCCGCGCCGGTTTCCAGCACGATCAGCGGCTTGCCGCCGGCGCCCAGCGTCAGCGCATTGCCGGTTTCGTCGATGAGATCGAGCCCCACCACGTCCTGCCAGATGGCGAGCGCCTTGGCGCGGTCGGTCACCGCGATATGGACCGGGCCCAGCCTGGTCGTCAGCGGCAGGATGGGCTTGGACCTCACATTGGTCTGAATGGATGTGTCGATCATGGCGGAGTTCCTGAAATGCCTGGCGTGCCGGGGGCACGCTGTTGTTCAGCTCTAGATAGTGACCGCGATGCCCCAGGGGCACCCGTCATTTGTCGAACAGTCCGGTCGACTGGCATTGGCGCATGAACGTCAGGTCAGTTCCAGGTATTTTGCCGGCGCTTGGGGCATTTCATCCTGCCGCAGCTCGGTCTCGGCGCCGTACTTGGTGCGATAGCGGCCGATCAGGAGCGCGGCGACCTTGGCCGCCTCGTCCGCCGGCTCCATGCCCAGGGCGCGCCGGTGCCGGGGGATGTGCCGGGCGATGGGCGCCGAGAGCGGCCGGGCGAACAGGGCCACCAGGGTCATGGCGAAGACGAGGCCAAAGACCAGCACCGCAAGATAGGCGCCATCGATATAGGCCATGGGCACATTGAAGTTGAGCCAGGGCGAGGCGGCGATCGCCACTGGGAAATACCAGGACAGGACCGAGGTTACGCCGCCCGCCACCATCATGTTTCGCTCGCGGGTCGAGACACCCTCGAACAGCCCCCGCCCTACCTGCCCCTTGAAGATGGGCAGCACCACCCCGTGCAGGTATTGCCCGTTGATCGTCAGCACGGCCACGATACTGACCTTGGCCCAGATTTTCGGATTGCCCAGGTTCTTGGGCTCGAAGAAGCCGTACCAGACGAGAAAGCCAATGCCGCTCAACCACAGCAGCACCAGGCCGCCCGTGACCATCTTCGAGCCGAATTCCAGCATCAGCCAGTGGGTGCGGCGGATCTTTCCGCGCACCATGAAGCGGACCATCATCATGTCGAGAAAGGTTGCGGTGCCCAACCCCAGGGCCAGGCCCAGAAAATGCACCATCCTCAGTGCGGATTTCAGCACCGCAGGATCAATACCTGTACCAAAGTCTAGCATATCTTCGCCCGCCCACTGTACTAATGTACAGTATTAGTTTAGGCAGACACTTATACTCCTTACATCGACTGCCAATCGACTTGCGGAATACTGTTCGAATCCGGACTTAATACGACTATACTGTGAAAGTTGACAGGTCTGTCGCCGCGTAGCGGACGCGCTTTCGCCATGAACATGAACGAAAAAACGCCGGGGTTCTCACCCCGGCGTTGCATCATGCGATCTTGAGGCCCTTGGTCAGCTCCAGCGCCTGCCGCTCGAACAGCCGGCGATAGATGCCGCCGCTAAGGCGGATCAGCTCGGCGTGATCGCCCTCTTCGACGATCCTGCCCTTGTCGAACACGAGTAGTCGATCGAGGGCACGAACAGTCGACAGGCGATGCGCGATGACCAGCGTGGTGCGGCCCACCATCAGGCGTTCCATCGCCTGCTGGATCTGCACTTCGCTCTCGCTGTCCAGGCTCGACGTGGCTTCGTCCAGGATCAGCACCCTTGCATCGGCCAGGAAAGCCCGGGCAATGGCCACGCGCTGGCGCTCGCCACCCGAGAGCTTGACGCCACGCTCACCGACCAGGGTTTCGTAGCCCTTGGGCAGGTCGAGAATGAAGTCATGCGCATTGGCCTGCTGCGCCGCCAGCTCGATCTCGGCGCGCGTGGCGTCGGGGCGGGCATAGGCGATGTTCTCGGCCAGCGTGCGGTGGAACAGGATGGGTTCCTGCTGCACGATGGCGATCTGGCTGCGCAGGCTTGCCTGTTTCACTTCGGCGATATTCTGCCCGTCGATGCGAATGGCGCCGTCCTTCACGTCGTAGAGACGCTGGATCAGCTTGACGAAGGTGGTCTTGCCCGATCCCGAATGTCCAACCAGGCCCACCCGTTCGCCCGGCGCGATGGTGACCGAGAAATCGCGGTAGAGCGGCGTCGGATGGGCACCATATTGGAACGTGACATGGTCGAAGGCGATCTCGCCCTTGCCGATGGCAATGGTCTTGGCGCCCCTGATGTCTTCAATGCCCAGCGGCGTCCGGTCGAGCGCCACCAGTTCTTCCATGTCGTTGACGGCCCGCTGCAGGTTGCGGATGTGCTGGCCCACGTCGCGCAGATAGCCCTGCAGCACGAAGAACATGGCCAGCACGAAGGTGATGTCGCCCGGCGTCGCCAGCCCCTGCTGCCACATCAGCAGGCCCGTGCCCAGGATGCCGGCCTGCATGGTCACCATCATGAAGCCCTGGATGGTGCCGCTCAGCGTGCCACGCTTCCAGGTGCGGCGGGTGCGGTTGTCCCACTTGCCCAGCACATGGCGCAGCCGCTGCTCTTCCCGGTCCTCGGCGCCGAAGGCCTTGACCACGGAGTTGCAGCTCACCGCATCGGCCAGAGCGCCGCCCAGCCTTGTGTCCCAGGCATTGGCTAGGCTGGCTGCCGGCGAGACGAAGCCCATGGACAGAGCCACCGTGACGCCGATGTAGATCACCGAGCCCAGGCCGACGACGAGACCCATGACCGGCCAGTAGGAACCCAGGATGACCGTGGCGCCGACCAGCATGACAATGGATGGCAACAGCGCGATCAACAGCACGTCATTGAGCGAGTCGAGCGCCCACATGCCGCGGGTGATCTTGCGCACCGTGGAGCCGGCAAAGCTGTTGGCATGCCAGTCGGTCGAGAAGCGCTGCACCCGGTGGAAGCCGTTATTGACGATGTCGGCCATCATGCGGATCGTCAGCCGGATGATGCCCTGGAAGATGAACCAGCGCAGGATGACGCTGGTCAGCCCCAGGCCGACCACGATGGCAAAGGCGCGCAGGGCCGCGTCCGCGCCGGTGCCGGTGCCCCCGGCAATGGCGTCGACGATCTGGCCCGAAAACACCGGGACCATGACTTCGGCAAGCGTCGAGACGATCACCAGCACGCAGATGACGGCAATGAGGGCCGGCCGGCCCGACCAGTGGCGGAAAGTAAAGCCGAGCACGTTGCGATAGGCATCGGCGCGGAAATCGAGCTTCTTGCGA
Source organism: uncultured Devosia sp. (assembly GCF_946479885.1). The sequence goes on along the minus strand of NZ_CAMLHM010000063.1, from coordinate 9,790 downwards.
CTCATATTGGCAGCCCGGCCCCGTTATCCGGCAGCCGGCCCTCAAAATGGAGAGATGAAAGACGCAGCCGGAACGGGAGACAAACTGGTCCCGTCAGATCAACAGGGCTGCAAGGGGAAGAACCGCGGGCGGCAGTTCCTGGGGACTAACCCGAGGAGGGCCGCGGATGGCGACAACCTAACCTCGGAAGTCGCCTGAAGGGAGTTCCATGAATGTCACTGGCATGCACGTCTCCCTGGCTGGATCTGAAAGCGGTGGACATTTTGTATCGAAACGGTTCGGGCTTGCCAACAGGCTATTGTGACGTTGCATTGGAGATGATGCCGGAATGCCACATGGGTGGGCACAAACAGCCTTGCCCTCGCAGGTCGAGGCGCGCCGCAGCGCACCACACCCCGAGGGTTAGTCCGACAGGCCTGGCTGGCCGCTATGGGTTGGGCGCGTTGTTACGCACCCAGAGCCAAAGGAGCCCTGGCAAACATCAGGGCTCGCCGCGATAGACGTCCATGCCGCGCGTCGTCCACTGCGCATAGGCCAGGGCAAGCGCGAATACAGTGAACAGGGCCAGCACGGCGGCGATGACCAGGGGCAGACCAGCAGCCATTTCTCTCTCCTTGAAATGCTGCGGTAAACCTCACCCAGGGCGCCATCGGGCGCTTGATCCAGGTCAACAGATTTTCCGATTTGCCCGGGTGGCGCCGGCACCCCTTCCGAGGCTAACCTCCCGGCCAACCGATTCAAAAAACCAAGAGGCATTCGCCCCAATGACCATCGATCCCGTCAAGCTCGACAAGCTCGCCCAGGTTGCCATCAAGGTGGGTCTGCAACTGGCGGAAGGCCAGGACCTGATCATGACTGCGCCCATGACGGCCGCGCCGCTGGTTCGCCGCATCACCGAGCATGCCTACAAGGCCGGCGCGGGGCTGGTCACCACCATCTATTCGGACGAGGAATCGACCCTCGCCCGCTACAGGCATGCCAACAGCGCCAGCTTCGACAAGGCTGCCGGCTGGCTCTATTCGGGCATGGCCGAAGCCTTCAAGAACAATGCGGCGCGCCTGGCCATTGCCGGCGACAATCCCATGATGCTGGCCGGGCAGGACCCCGACAAGGTGACTCGCGCCATGCGCGCCAATTCGGCGGCCTATAAGCCAGCGCTGCAGCTCATCACCGGCTTCGACATCAACTGGAACATCGTCTCCTACCCCAGCGCCGCCTGGGCCAGGCTGGTCTTCCCCAATGACAGTGAAGAAGAGGCCGTGACCAAGCTGGCCGACGCCATCTTCAAGGCGTCGCGCGTCGACCAGGACGATCCGATCGCCGCCTGGAAAGACCACAATGCCAACCTCAAGAAGCGCTGGACCTGGCTCAACGGCAAGGCCTTCTCGGCGCTCAAATATACCGGCCCGGGCACCGATCTCACCGTCGGCCTCGCCGATGGTCATCGCTGGAAGGGCGGCGCGTCGGAAGCCAAGAATGGCATTACCTGCAACCCCAACATCCCGACCGAAGAGGTTTTCACCACCCCGCACAAGCTGCGGGTGGAAGGCTATGTGGCCGGCACCAAGCCGCTCAGCCACAATGGCGCGCTGATCGAGGACATGCAGGCCCGCTTCGAGGGCGGGCGCCTCGTCGAATTCAAGGCGAGCAAGAACCAGGACCTGTTCAACAAGGTGCTCGACACCGACGAGGGCGGCCGGCGCCTGGGCGAAGTGGCGCTGGTGCCGCATTCCTCGCCCATCTCGGCCTCGGGCATCCTGTTCTTCAACACGCTCTACGACGAAAACGCCTCCTGCCACATCGCGCAGGGCCAGTGCTATTCGGATTGCTTCATCGACGGCAAGGACCTGAGCCAGGAGCAGATTTCCGCCCAGGGCGGTAACACCTCCAACATCCACATCGACTGGATGATCGGCAGCGACAAGATCGACATCGACGGCGTCCATGCCGATGGCAGCACCGAGCCGGTGATGCGCGGCGGCGAGTGGGCCAACTGAGCACCATGAGCGAGACCATTGCCGCTTTCGCCGCCCGGCTGATCGCCGCCCATGATGGCGGGCCGCTGATCGACACCGTGCCCGATCATCTGGTTCCGGCCGACGCGGCCGGGGCCTATGCCATGCAGGACCAGATCATCGGCCAGATCGGCGCGGTTGGCGGCTGGAAGGTGCTGGCCGGCGCGAGCGAGCTGACCTGCTCGCCCATTCCAGCCAATCGCTATTTCGCCGATGGCGCCAGCGTCAGCTCGAGCCAGCATCGCTTCGTGCTGGCCGAGGTCGAAATCGCGGTCAAGCTCGGCGCCGACCTCGGCGCCAATGCCGATGCGGCAGCAGTGGAAGCGGCTATCGCCTCGCTGCATCCGGTGCTTGAAATGGTCGGCAGCCCGTTCGTCGATCGCGACGCCGTCGCGGCCAATGCCAAGATGGGCGACCTGCAGAGCAATGGCTGTGTCGTCGTCGGCCCAGCGCTCGACCCGGCCATCAGGAACGAGTTGTCGACCCTGCCGGTGCGATTGCTGCTCGATGGGACAGAGGCCAAGTCGGCGGCCACGGGGGCGAGCTGGGGCGCGACGGTGGAGGCATTGCGCTGGCTCGCCAGCCATGCCGCTGCCCGAGACCTGCCGCTCAGGGCCGGCCAGGTCATCATATCGGGGGCCCGCGCACTCGCCCCGCACGCGCCGGCCACGCTGGTCGTCGGCGATCTGGGAAAATGGGGTAAGGTCAGCGCCAGCATGACCTATTGATTGGCCCGAGGGCCGGGGGAGACGACTATGAAACGCGCGTTTTGTATGGTGGGCATCCTGGCCCTTGTCCTGGTCCAGCCCGCTTTGGCGCAGACCGTGCTGGAGACCGATTTCACCATTTCAGTGCCCAATGGGTCGGGCGACCCGGTGGTGGAAAGCACCACGCTGGTGCCCCTGCTCGAAGGCACCTGCTACGACTGGCATCTGCGCCTGGGCAAGGTGAAGGGCGAGGTCGAGATCACCGAAATCTACACCCTGCCCGCGGCGCCCGAGACCTGGGGCCTTAGCGAAGGCAGCACAATCGTGGTGGCCGATGACCAGCTCTCGGCCACCTCGACCCTGTCGCTGACGCCCTCGGACGGCTGGATCGCCAGCGGCTGGTGCGTCTCCAAGGGCGATCCGGAAGGGGATTACAGTTTCGAGATCATGGCCGGCGACAAGCTGCTGCACCGGTTCGAATTCGAACTGAAGAACATGTAGTCCCGGCTACCTCGCCCTACGAAGAGAAGCAATCCATCGCATGAGCCTTGCCCGCCGCGCCTACCGGGCGATCCTGGTGATCGGCGCCTTCGCCCTGCTGCTGGCCGGCGGGCTTGCCGTCGATGTCTGGCGCTATGCCGGAGTGATCGCCGACACGCCCGCCGATGCGGCCCTGGTGCTGGGCGCCGCTGTTTTGGGGGACGAGCCCAGCCCGGTGCTGGCCGAGCGCCTGCGCCACGCGCAGCAATTGTTCGATGCCGGGCAGGTGCGCGCCATCGTGGTGACCGGCGGGCGCAGCCCCGAGGACGAACTCAGCGAGGCCGAGGCCAGCCGCGACTGGCTGGTCGCCCAGGGCGTTCCCGCCGCTGCGATCGTGCTGGAAAACGCCTCACGCACCACGATCGAAAACCTGGAACTCGCGCGGCCGATCCTTGATGCGCACCAGTTCGGCTCGGTGCTCGTCGTCTCCGACCCGCTCCACATGCGCCGCGCCATGCTGATCGCGGGTCGCCTGGGCATCACCGCCGCGAGCTCACCCACCCAGACCAGCCGCTACCAGAGCTGGGGCACGACTCTGCCGTTTCTGATCCGCGAGGTCTGGTTCATGGCGCAGTATCTGGTGACGGGGCGCTAGCCTGTCGCCGGCCTATCAGTCGGGTCACCCTCCCCCTTGCGGGGAGGGCAGCAGAGCTTGGCGCCTTGGCGCCTAGCGCCGCTGGGTGGGGGGTGCGGGGCCCCCGGATATCGGGGCCAAACATCCCCCACCCTTGGCCCTCCCCGCAAGGGGGAGGGTGTCGACTGAAACCTCAGCCGCGAAACTCATTCGCCGCGATCGACTCCGCCTTCATCTGGATCGAGAAGCCCGGCAGCTTGGGCGGCATGTAGGCGGCGTTCCGGATATCGCAGGGCTCGATGAAATGCTCGTGCAGGTGATCGACATATTCGATCACGCGGCCTTCCTTGGTGCCCGACACGACCAGGTAGTCGATCATGGAAAGGTGCTGCACATATTCGCAGAGGCCCACGCCGCCGGCATGCGGCCAGACCGGCAGGCCAAACTTGGCGGCCATCAGCAGCACCGAGAGCACCTCGTTGAGCCCACCGATGCGGCAGGCGTCGATCTGCACGATGTCGATGGCGCCGTCCTTGATGAACTGCTTGAACAGGATGCGGTTCTGGCACATCTCGCCCGTCGCCACCTTCACCGGCGCAATGGCGGCGCGGATCGCCTTGTGGCCTGAAACGTCATCGGGGCTGGTCGGCTCCTCGATGAAATAAGGGTTGAACCGGCTGAGTTGCTTGACCCAGTCGATGGCCTGGTCGACCTCCCACACCTGGTTGGCGTCGATCATCAGGTAGCGGTCCGGCCCCATGATCGAACGCACGATCTCAAGCCGGCGGATATCGTCGTCGAGGTCGCGGCCGACCTTCATCTTGATGTGCTTGAACCCTTGCTCCACCGCCTCGGTGGCCAGTCGCGTCAGCTTCTCGTTGGAATAGCCCAGCCAGCCCGCCGAGGTGGTGTAGCACTGGTAGCCCTCGGCCTTGAGCGTGGCGATGCGCCCGGCCTTGCCGGCCTCGGCCTTGCGGAAGATGGCCAGCGCCTCATCGGGCGTGATGGCGTCGGTCAGGTAGCGGAAGTCGATAATGGAAACGAGCTGCTCGGGCGTCATGTCCGCCACCAGCTGCCAGACCGGCTTGCCGGCATCCTTGGCCGAGAGGTCCCACACCGCATTGACCACGGCGCCGGTCGCCAGATGCATGGCGCCCTTGTCGGGGCCGATCCAGCGCAGCTGGCTGTCGCCGGTCACATGCCGCCAGAAGCGACCCGGATTCTCGGCGATCCAGCTCAGCTCAAGGCCGATCACCCGGCTTTCGAGCGCCCGGATAGCGGCCACCACCACCTCGTTGCCGCGGCCGATGGTGAAGGTCAGCCCGTGGCCCTCATGCACGCCATCGGTGCCCAGGATCACATAGGCTGCCGAGTAATCGGGATCGGGATTCATCGCATCGGACCCGTCGAGCGAGGCCGAGGTGGGGAAGCGGAGATCGTGGGTCTTGAGAGAGGTGATCTTGGTCATTGCATACTCGGTGCCACGACCTCGTGGTCAGGCTCACCATGAGGTCTACTTTGCGTTCAGTGTTTCAGTAGGCCTCATCCTGAGCCTGTCGAAGGACGAGGTCGTGGCCCGGTTACGCGGTCCACCCGCCGTCGATGATATGGATCTGACCCGTCGTATAGGTCGCACCCGCCAGATAGACCGCCAGGTCCGCGACCTCCTCTGGTCGGGCAATGCGGCCGATCGGCTGGCGGGCGATGAAGGCCTTTTTCGCCGCCTCGAAATCGCCGGTGGCATGCCAGCGTTCGTGCAGGCTCGGGGAATCCACCGTGCCGGGGCAGATGGCGTTCACGCGGATGCCCTGGGTGGTGTAGTCGGCGGCGATCGACTTGGTCAGCCCGACCACCGCGGCCTTGGAAATGGTATAAGCGGCGCGGTTGGGCACGCCTTTCACCGAGCTGGCGACGGTCGCCATGTTGATGATGCAGCCATCCTTGCGCTCCAGCATCTGCGGCAGCACGGCCTTGATGGTGCGGATCTGCGCCTTGATGTTGAGGTCGAAGGCGAAATCGAGGTCCTTGTCGCTCATCTCGAGCACGGTGCCGGAATGGACCACGCCGGCGCAGTTGAACAGGATGTCGATATGACCGATCTCGGCCACGGCCTGGTTCACCGCCTCGGCACTGAGCACGTCGAGCAGGCGCGTCGTGACGCCGGCCATGCCCTCGAGTTCGGCCAGCTTTCCGGCATTGATATCGGTGGCGATCACAGTCGCCCCGGCCGCAATGAAGGCTTCCACCGAAGCGCGGCCGATGCCCTGCGCGGCGGCAGTGATGAGGACGATTTTGCCAGCGAGGTCAGCCATGGATTGGTCCTAAAATTCTCAGTCGACACCCTCCCCCTTGTGGGGAGGGATCAAGGGTGGGGGGCGAGAGCCCGGATATCGGGGCTCTCAACACCCCCTCCCAACCTCCCCGTCGAGGGGGAGGCGCCGTTCAGTGAGTGTGGCGATATCTCGCCACACTCGGAGGCGTTATCAGTCGTACAGCACGGCCGCGATCTTGGGGTCGGTCATGTTGGTCTTGTCGTAGTAGTAGAAGCCGGTGTCGATGATTGGCGGCAGGGTTTCGCCCTTGAGCGCGCTGACAGCGGCCTGGACGGTCTGGTAGCCGATGCCGACCGGGTTCTGGGTGATGGCGCCGGCGATGACGCCGGATTCGATCAAGGCCTTCTGGGCGGCGCCCGAGTCATAGCCGATCACGACGACATTGCTGCCCAGTTCCTGCTTGCCGTTGGCAACGCCCAGGACCGAACCTTCATTGGCGCCGAAAATGCCCTTGAGGTCGGGGTTGGCGAGCAGGATCGACTTGGTGATTTCCGTCGACTGCAGCTGGTCGCCGCCGCCATACTGCACCGAGACGACTTCGATGTTCGGATAGGCTTCCTTGATGCGGTTGGAGAAGCCTTCGACGCGGTCGATACCGGTGCGGCTGGTCTGGTCATGCGCCACGATGGCAACCTTGCCCTCGCCGCCGATGAGCTCGGCCATGACGTCGGCAGCCAGGGCTGCTGCGGCCACATTGTCGGTGGTGGCAGTGGTCAGCGGGATGTCGCTATCGACGCCGGAGTCGAAGGCGATAACCGGGATGCCGGCATCCTTGGCCTGCTGCAGCAGCGGCGTAGCGGCCTGGCTGTCGAGAGCGGCAAAGCCGATGGCGTCGGGCTTGCGCGACAGGGCGGCAGCCAGCATGTCCATCTGGCGGTCGACCTGGCTTTCGGTTTCCGGACCTTCGAAGGTCACGGTCACGCCCAGATCGGCGGCGGCCTGGTCGGCACCGGCCTTCACGGCCTGCCAGAACTGGTGCTGGAAGCCCTTGGAGATCAGGGCAATGTCATAGGCTTCCTGAGCGGTGGCAGCGCCACCGGCAGTCAGAAGCGCGAGGGCGCTGATGGCGCCAAGCAGGGTACGTCTATTGAGCATGGGTAGTCCTCCCTTTGGGTAAATCGTCGTGTTGCGAGGCCTGATCCGGCCTTCTTGTTGGCACCATCAAGCGCGATCTTGGGATCGTGCTCTTGGGTGCGGGGGATCGTCGGCGCCTAAAGTGTACGGCGCCGCAGGATATCGGCATAAACCGCCAGGATGATGATCAGGCCGGTGACGACCGTCTGCCATTCCTGCGGGACCGAAAGGATGCGCAGGCCATTGGCCAGCACGGAGATGATGAGGGCGCCGATCAGCGTACCGATCACGGTGCCGCGGCCGCCCGAAAGCGAGGTGCCGCCGATGACCACGGCCGCGATGGCGTCGAGCTCGTAGCCCTGCCCCAAAGCCGGCTGCGCCGAATTGAGGCGGCTGGCGATGAGCAGGCCGGCAACGCCACAGATGCCGCCGGCGGTGGCATAGACGGCGATCTTCCAGCGGTCGATGTTGACGCCGGAGAGACGGACGGCTTCTTCGTTGCTGCCGAGGGCGAAGGTATAGCGACCCAGCTGCGTCTTCCCCAGCACGAAGGCGGCCAGCAGCGCCACCACGAACAGGATCAGCACGCCATTGGGCAGCGGCACGGCTGGGAACACGGTGCCAATCCACGAGCCCAGGGCAATCTGGTTGAAGCCGGGCGTGTCGTTGAAATAGATCGGCTTGGTCCCCGAGATGACCAGCGACAGGCCCTTGAGGATCAGCATCATGCCCAGCGTGGCAATGAAGGGCGGCACCTTGAGCTTGGCAATGATGGTGCCCGAGATCAGGCCGCAGAAGGTACCGGCCAGGATCGAGGCGACGATGCCCAGCGGCAGCGGCAGGCCGAGATAGGTCAGCACCACGCCGGTGATGACGGCGCAGAAGGTCATCAGCGTACCGACGCTGAGGTCGATGCCGCCGGTGATGATCACCAGCGTCGCCGCGATCGCGAGCACGCCGTTGACCGACGTCGCCTGCAGGATCGCCAGAACGTTCTGGGTCTGCATGAAATTGGGCGAAGCCAGCGAAAACACCACGATCAGCGCGATGAGGCCGGAAAAGGCCAGCAACCGGTGGAACGCGCCCGAGATGCGGATGCCGGATTTGGTAGCGGGGGCTGCGGTATCAGTCATTTTGGTTCTCCGGCGCGGCAGTCAGTCTTCCCTCCCCCTTGAGGGGAGGGATCGAGGGTGGGGGTCCATCGGTGGTCCACTGAACCACCCCCTCCCCGGCCCTCCCCTCAAGGGGCAGGGAGGGCAGGAGCATTGCTTCCGGCGTGAGACAGCTAACCCGCATGACGCACCTCCGGAGCCATCGAGGGCTCGCGCATGGTGGCCAGCCGCATGATGTCTTCCTGGCTCGAACCACCCGGCAGCGTGCCGGTCAGCCGGCCTTCGCACATCACGGCGATGCGGTGGCTGAGGCGCAGGATTTCCGGCAGTTCGGAGGAGATGACGATGATGGCCCGGCCTTGCTCGGCCAGCGCGTTCAGCAGCTTGTAGATTTCGGCCTTGGCGCCGACATCGATGCCGCGCGTCGGCTCGTCGAAGATCAGGATATCGCAGTCGCGCAGCAGCCACTTGGCGATGACGACCTTCTGCTGGTTGCCGCCGGAGAGCAGGCGCGCTTCCTGGGCGTCGCTGGGCGTCTTGATCGACAGCTGGCGGATATACTTCTCCGCCACGTCATGCATGGCGCTGTCATTGATAACGCCGCCCGGGCCCACGAAGCGCTCGAGGCTGGCCAGCGCGATATTGTTGCGAACGTCGAGGCCGGTAGCGAGGCCGAAATGCTTGCGGTCTTCGCTGAGATAGCCGATGCCCGCGCGCACCGCGTCCTTGGGCGAGGAAATGCCGACGCGCTGGCCGTTGACCCAGATTTCGCCGCTGTCGCGCGGGTCGGCGCCAAAGATGGCCCGGGCCACCTCGGTGCGGCCGGCGCCCATCAGCCCGGCCAGACCCAGGATTTCGCCCTTGCGGACGGTGAGGCTCACGTCGCGGATATCGCGGCCGCGGTTGAGATTGCGCACTTCGAGCGCGACGGGCGCGCTGGCGGTGTTGGGAATGTTGAGCGCTTCATTGGTCAGCGTGCGCCCCACCATCATGGAGATGATGGTTTCGATCGGGGTATCGGCGGCCGGCACGGTGCCGACATATTCGCCGTCGCGCATCACGGTCACGCGGTCCGAGATGCGTTTGATCTCGTCCATCTTGTGGCTGATATAGACGATGCCGACGCCTTCGGCCTTGAGCCGGTTGATGATGGTGAAGAGCTCGGCGATTTCGGCGTCGTTCAGCGCCGCGGTCGGCTCGTCCATGATCAGCACGCGCGAGCGGTAGCTCAGCGCCTTGGCGATCTCGACCATCTGCTGGCGGGCAATGGTCAGCGTCTCGACCCGCACTGTCGGCTCGAGCTTGAGGTTCATCGAATCGAAGATGGCTTGGGCGTCGCGGTTGAGCGCGCCTTCATCGAGGAGGCCAAAGCGGCGCGGTTCGCGGCCGATGAAGATGTTCTGCGCCGCCGTCAGGTCGCGCATCAGCGCCAGTT
>NZ_CAMLHM010000062.1 GCF_946479885.1 uncultured Devosia sp. | reverse complement strand
TCGCCGATCTTGAGGAAGCTCATCAGGCCGGATGACTTGCCGCCGCCCGAAAGCTTTTCGCCCGAGCCGCGCAGGGCGGAGAAATTGGTGCCGGTGCCCGAACCATACTTGAACAGGCGCGCCTCGCGGACCCAGAGGTCCATGATGCCGTTTTCGTTGACCAGGTCGTCATTGACCGACTGGATGAAGCAGGCATGCGGCTGGGGATGCTCGTAGCTCGACTTGGACGAGACCAGCTTGTGGGTGAAGGGGTCGACATAGAAGTGGCCCTGGCCGGGACCGTCGATGCCATAGGCCCAATGCAGGCCCGTGTTGAACCACTGGGGAGAGTTCGGGGCAACGCGCTGGGTGGCCAGCATATAGGCGAGTTCGTCAAAGAACGCCTTGGCATCTTCCTCGGAGGCAAAGTAGCCGCCCTTCCAGCCCCAATAGGTCCAGGTGCCGGCTAGGCGATCGAACACCTGGCGGCTGTCCATTTCCGAGCCATAACGCTCGGCTTCGGGCAGCTTGGCGAGCGCAGCTTCGTCGGGGACGGAGCGCCACAGCCAGGACGGCACGGAATTTTCTTCAACTTTCTTCAGGACCTTGGCGACGCCGGCCTTGCGGAAATACTTCTGCGCAATGATGTCGGCCGCGACCTGGCTCCAGCCCGCCGGAATGGCGATATTCTCGAGCTTGAAGACCACCGAACCATCGGGATTGCGAATCTCGCTCGTGGCCGAGCGGAACTCGATCGAGCCGTAGCGATCCTGGTCGGCGGACGTAAAGCGGCGTTCAATGCGCATGCGTATTCCCCAATGTAACGGGCACGGCTGTGCCCGCGAGCCGAAACCCGGCTTCTCATCCAAATCTGTGTTGACGCTCACCAACCGAGCCCGGGATGCGGGCTCGAGAAACTTGCCTGTCGCCTGGGTCCGGCGCCGGTCTTGTGCCAGCGCTCCACCCGGGGCTTGCCCGCTACAAACTGATGTACCGGACCGTCGAAAACACTCTTCCGATTCAGCCGCCGCGTCAACGTCACAAATCACAAGGTCTAGTGGTCGGGGTGGTCATCACGACAACCACTAGTAGGGGTAATATGTGGATTACGGGGACAAACTACAAGGAAAATAGAGGGCTTGGCCGGTCGATTTGAGGCTTTCCCGGAGCGACGGAAAAAGGCGAAAGCCAGGCCGAAGACTCCCCGCTAAAGCTACGGGAATCCTTGATGATCGCCGCTTTGCGATGGGTGTTAACCACGGCTTTACCATGCTGGGCGAAGGCAGAATCGGCGGGCCGGAAAGCTGTCAAGCGCAGATATTTTGGCACAATCGTGGCAATGTTGGTTTGACCACCAGGGATAGTGCTCAGTCGATGGCCGCCATACCGCGCCTATGGCCCCAGATGACCCAGAGCGCCACCGGGATCATGGCAAGGCCCGCCCAGCCATAGGCAGGCAAAATGCCCAGCCAGTCGGCCAGAAATCCGAACAGCAGGGTCGCGCCGATCCCGGCAACATTCTCGGCCATGACCAGGGCCGATGTCGTGGTGGCCCGGCTGCGTCCGTCCATGATGCGGTGAAAGCGGGCTTCGGCCAGCACGGCAACCGGCGCGATGGCCACATAGGCCAGTTCCAGCGCCAGCACATACCAGGGATTGTTGCCCAGCGCGGCAATCACCAGCAGCGCGCCGCCGAGCAGGGGCAGGGCCCAGGCCAGCCAGCGGCGGCCGGCAAGGCGATGCGCCGCAATGCTGGCATAGGCATAGACGAGCTCGACCGCCCCCGCCAGCACGCCCCACAGCCAGACCGGCACGGCCACGGCGAGATAGTAGAGTTGGTCGAACTCCTCGAGCAGCTCGAACGCGATCAAGCCTACGGCCATGTAGACGGTGACGAAACGAAGGTCGGCGTGACGGCGGAACTCGCCGACGGCGTCGACGAAATGGGAAAAATAGGTGGCCGGCGTCTCGCCGGGCGCGGCTACACGGGCTTGCCTGACATCGCGCAGTCCGAGGGCGAGGATGGCGCCGAGCAGCAGCGGCGGAATTGACAACCAGATCGCCCAATCGAGGTCGAACTGGGCGACGAAGCCACCCACCAGCGCGCCGGCGCCGATGCCGATGCCTTCGGCGGCATTGTCGCGGCCCAGCACCTTGTCGAAATCGTCGCTAAGGCCCGCTTCGGTCAGCCGCTCATAGAGCAGGGACTCGCGGGTGCCCGATTGCAGCGCCTGGCCGGCGCTCCAGAACAGGAAACCCAGGCCATAGAGCCAGAAATTGCCGCCGGCGATGCCCCAGCAAACAAAGGTCAGCGCCTTGAGCAGCGGCGCCGCCACCAGGAGCGCCCGGCGGTCGAAATGGTCGGACAGCGCGCCTGTCGGCATTTCGAGAACGATGGCCGTGGCCGACCAGAAGGCCAGCAAGATGCCAATCTCGGCGACCGAAATGCCTTCCAGCGCGAACAGCGCTGTATAGACGGCATAGGCCAGCATGAAATCGAACAGGAAGACATAGGCGTAGTAGAGGCCGAGAAAGCGGCGCAGGCTGCCCATCAGAACAGCTCGTCGAGGGTGCAATAGTACCGGTAGCGCTCCTCATCCCACTCCGCGCCGTAGGCGGCCAGGAAGGGGGCCACATGCTGCTGGCCACAATTGTAAATGATGCTGCGGCAGGCGAGGGCAACATCCTGCCACCGATCGGCAACGCCCAGGCGGCCACAATCGATGATGCCCGAAAAGGCACCGTCCTGCGCCATGATATTGGGAAGGCTGGCATCGCCATGGGCGACGACGAGGTCCTCGCTATCGGGGCGGTTGTCCAGCAGCCAGGCCAGCACCTGCTTCGCCGTCCAGCCATCACGCGACTCGTCAAAGTCGGCTTCGTCGACGCGCCCGGCCGCGACATTGGCTGCGCCGCTCGCCAGCTTCGCATCCAGCCGATGATCGAAGGGGCAGGTGGCAGGGTCGAGCGAATGCAGGGCACGCAGACCCGTAGCCAGCGCGTTACGCAATACCTCCGGGCGGTCGGCCAACTGGCTCAGGTCAGTGCCGGGCAGGGCGGTCATCAGCAGCCAATCGAAGCCATGCTCCGCAAAACTCGCCCGCAGGCCTGGTGCGGCGATGCCGGTGCCGGCGAGCCATTGCAGGCGCTGCGCCTCGCCGGGCAGTTCGCTCAGCGGATGACTTGCCTCGGCCTTGAGGAACAGCGCTTCGCCCTTATCCGTACCGGTGAAATGCCAGACCAGGGCGTCGGAGCGTCCCAGCGTGATCTCATGGCGATCCTGGCCCAGCAGCGTCGCCAGCCGGGCAGGCAGAGCAGGTCTGTCAGCGAAAGCAGTGGACATCGGGCGCTTCCTGTTTCAGAACGATAGGTGAATAACCTTGGCGAGACGGGTGGTCAATGAATTTCAGAATGATCGGTCTGTTATAGGTGGCGCGTCCAAGAAGCTATGATCGCGGCACGGTGCTCGACAAAGCCATGCAGCTGTTCTGGCGGCTCGGCTACGAGGGCGCCCATCTTGCGGCATTGGTGGAGCATACCGGCCTCAACCGCTTCAGCCTCTACAAGGAATTCGGCGGCAAGGCCGGGCTTTACGAGGCGGCGTTGGAGCGGTTTCTCGGTTATCTGCTAGGGCAGTACCGAGACATCCTCACCCGGCAGCCGCTGGGCCTCGAAAACATCGAGGCCGTGCTGCGAGCGCTGCAATATGGCAGCGAATACTATGGCTGCTTCATGATCAATACGCTGACCCAACGCGACACGGTGCCCGAAGGCGCCTATGGCAAGGCGCTGGCGGCGGGCGAGGAAATCGAGGCGCTCTATGCCGGCAACCTCGCCAACGCGCTGGCGCGCGGGCAGATTGCTGCCGGCAGCAACGTCTCGGGCCTGGGCAAGATGCTGCAGACGCTGGACCAGGGGCTGCATATCCAGGGCCTGGCGGGGGCGACGGACGCGCAGAAGGACCGGGTGATCTCGGCTGTCATGGCGGGGTTGCGGGTGTAGGGCGCGCGTGTTGCGGTATATCTGCCTCCGCCCCCTATCATGGGAACCAGTTAGCTGCGAGGAGACGGGATGCAGATGCCAACGGGGATCGGCTCACTGCCTACTAAAGAGCCGACAGGCGTAAACCACTTTGCAGGCATCGTGACGCGGGGGGCCCGCAGGCTTGCCCGCGAACCACGACCGCGCCCGATGCGGAGAGCTGGATGGCAAGGATTCAGGCAAATACGCACTAGAGGGGGTGGAAGTAGCCCGAGCTGGGCTGTGCGGCGAGGTGGCTGGCAATGTGAGCCCATGTTCCATCGGCGACCAGGCTCTCGATATGAGCCTTGTGCCTGCCCTGGCTTTCCCAGGTCTCGACGAGGGTGAACCGGCAGGGATTGTCGGCATCCTGCATGACAGAGACAGCCTGGCAGCCGGGTGTTTTTGGAAGCTCGACCCTGACTGTCTCCATGATCGTTTGAAAGGCAGGTAGTTTTTCGGCCAGAGCTTGGAATTGAACGACGACATTGACTGGCATTTGCGCACCGGTCCTCAGGATTGAACACGGCAAACCCATTACGGTCGGGGCGCAGTCGCGCACAGACCGCTTCCTGCTGAAGATATCCCCGATCCTGCGATTGTGCTGTTGGCCTAGCCTTCGCCACCGCCAATAAATGCCTGCATATTTTGGACATAGGCACGCGGAGAAACGCCAAAGAGCTCTTTGAAATCCCGGGAGAAATGAGCCTCGCTGGCATATCCGACTTCCCCGGCCGCCCGAGAAACCGTAGCAGCCGTGCCCAGCAGCAAAAGGCGTGCCTGTTCGAGACGAACCTGTGCCCGGTATCGCATCGGCGACACGCCGAAGCAGGCGCGAAATCGATGCGCAAAATGCGACGGGCTCATCGCCACTTCCGCAGCGATTTCGGCAACCGTCAAAGGCGAGCTCGCGCCGGCGTCGATGAAGCGCATGGCTCGAACAAGTTTCACGTCCTCGCTCGTGACGAATGTGCGGAAGATGCCGGCAGCATCGGAGCGGAGTAGTCTGTAGCAAATCTCACGCAGACACGCTGGCGCCAACATCTGGCAATCGGCGGGGTCGTCGAGCGCCCGGATCAAGCGCAGCAGCGGGGCGGCCAGGTCCGGGGTCAGCAAGTCGCCGAATGCAGGCGGGACCGCGCCGGGATTTGGCGGCGAATATTCGGTTTCGGCCAGTTCAATCAGCGTCTTTGCGATCAGCTCTGACGGCAACTGCAGTTTGAGCGCGATGTAGGGTTCCTCCTCGGACCCTTGTACCACGGCATTATAAGGCCGTTGCCCGTGCAGGACCAGGAAACGGCTCGCGTCGTTGACCAGAACGAGTTTTCCAACTGAGACCTCCTTTCTGCCGGAGGCGGCGACTGCCAGGGACATGCCGGAGTTCCGTCCTCGATAGTAGGGCGTCGACTGGCTGAACTTGACTGCCCACACCATTGGCAGCGGGGTGAGGGTGACGCCTTCACTCCTGGCCATATCGCGCACGGCAGCGAGGCATGCATCAACGTCAGGCAACGCGGGACGGACCATGGCGAGAGACGTCGATTGCATAGCGAAAGGTCCGAGCCGCGTTGTCGAAGGCGAAATTGCGAGTGCTGTTTAGTTGAGCAGGTGGTGAAAGTCAGGAGTTTCGTGGTCGAGATTGCCTGGCACCAGATCTTCCTGCCCAGCGGTGGAGACAGGTTGTCGAGCCGGTCGGAAGCCGCATCATTCCTGGCGGCGGTCGAATTAGGCTGACGGATCAGAGCCGTCTGCCCTCTTCCACCCGCCGCTCCCTGGTCCGCTGACACTCCAATCGGGGCGTTGACAAAGCGTCGGGCCGCATGCCCTATCAGCCTGTCGTAGGTTCCTCGGCGGCCACCAGCCAACGGGGATTAAAAGGGAACACGGTGCGACGTATCCAACAGGACGCAATGCCGTGGCTGCCCCCGCAACTGTAAGCGGTTAGTTCTTCCGGAATATCCACTGACCGTGAGGTCGGGAAGGTCCGCAAGCGCATAGACCCGTGAGCCAGGAGACCTGCCGTCGACGATCCTTTAACCCGGCCGGGGTGTGCCGTGGGGAACGACGATGGCGCTTGAACATATTGCTGTTGGTTTGATTCCGCTCGCCGCCCTCCTTGCTTTGGAGCGCGCAGATGGACCACGCCCGTCGCATTGATCACCTGCTGCACGCCGATGATTTTGGCTATGCCGGACGTCCGGCTGCCCTGCGCGTCGATGGCCTGTGCTGGGGGCCGCCGGGCATTGCCGGCCTGTTGCGCGACATCTCGTTTGCCGTCGCGCCAGGCGAAATGTTGGCGGTCGTCGGGCCCAATGGCGCCGGCAAGTCCTCCCTGCTGCGCTGCCTCTACCGCTATCATCGCCCGACGGCGGGCGCGGTAACGCTTGATGGCGCCGATATCTGGTCGCTCCGCCCGCGTGACTGTGCCCGTCGGGTCGCAACCGTATTGCAGGAGCCGGCCTCCGATTTTGGCCTGACGGTGGCCGAGATCGTCGAGCTCGGATTGACGCCGCATATCGGTCGCTTCGGCAAACCCGACACGACCGAGGTCGGCGTGACGCTGGCCCTGATGGGGCTCACAGGCCTGGCCGCGCGCGATTTCGGCACGCTGTCGGGCGGCGAGAAGCAGCGCGTGATGATCGCCCGCGCCCTGCTGCAGCAGCCCGATCTGCTGATCCTCGACGAGCCGACGAACCATCTCGATATTCGCCACCAGCTCGAAGTGCTTGAGCTGCTGTCCCGGCTGGATGCGACGGTGATCGTGTCATTGCACGATCTCGCTTTGGCCTCGGCCCATGCCGACCGCGTGCTGGTGCTCGATGGTGGCCGGCAGGTCCGGCACGGTGCGCCGCTCGATGTGCTGACGCCAGACGCCATCCGCCGGACCTTTGCAGTCGAAACCGCCATCGACACCCATCCCGGCACCGGCCGTCCCCGTCTTTCCTTCCATCTCAACCAAGACAACACCTGAGGAGTTCGCCTTGCGCCTTACCACCACCATGCTCGTGCCTGTCCTGATGGCGGCAACCTGCGCTGCTGCACTGGCCTACCCGGTCACCGTACACAGCTGTAACCGCGACGTGACCTTCGACGCCGCGCCGGCGCGGGCCGTCTCAAACGACGTCAACCTGACCGAAATGATGCTGGCACTCGGCCTTGCCGACCGCATGGTCGGCTATACGGGCGTGTCCGAGTGGAAGACGCTCGACGAAACCCTGCGTGCCAATGTCGCGCAGCTTCCTGAACTGTCGCCCGACTATCCCACAAGGGAGGTGTTGCTCGGCGCCGATGCCGACTTCTATTTTGCCGGCTGGAACTACGGCATGAAGGTGGGGGGCGAGGTCACGCCCGATACTCTGGCCGAGTTCGATATCAAGACCTATGAGCTGACCGAGAGCTGCATCCATGTTATGGACAAGCCCAAGTCCTCCATGGAGGACATGTATGTGGACCTCATCAATCTGGGAACGATCTTCGGCGTCGAGCCCCGGGCCGAGGCCCTGGTTGCCTTCTATAGGCAGGACCTGGCCGATTTCACCGCAAGCCTGCCGACCAGCGAAACGCCCATCAAGGTGTTCGTCTATGATTCTGGCGAGGACAAGCCGTTTACCGCCGGTCGCTATGCCATTCCGACGGCGCTGATCGAGGCCGCTGGCGGCACCAATATCATGGACGACGTGGTATCGAGCTGGGTCGAGGTCGGCTGGGAAGCCGTGATCGAGCGCAATCCGGACGTCGTGGTGATCGTCAACTACGGCGATGTCACCGCCGAGCAGAAGATCGCCTTCATGAAAGACAATCCGGCCTTCAAGGACATTCCCGCGGTGCGGGATGACCGCTTCGTGGTGCTCGACTATGTCGAGGCGACGCCCGGGCCGCGCAACATCGCAGCCATCAAGCGGCTTGCCGCGGCCTTCCATCCCCAATAGGCGAGGGGTCGGCCCAACCGGCCAACCATACCACCCCATGAGCCACAAGCACCTCGTCGCCGGCCCGCGCCACGCTATCCTGCACAACCTGCCGCTCGTCGCCGTCGCCCTGATCATCCTGCTGGTAACAGTGATGATGGTCGGGGTGGCACTCGGCGCCGTCGGCGTCCCGCTCGACGTGGTCTGGCGCGTCATCGCCAGCCACCTGGCACCGGGCAGCGTGGAGGTCACCTGGTCGTCGGGGTGGGACAACATCATCTGGGCGGTGCGCCTGCCGCGCGTCATCCTCGGGGCCACTGTCGGCGCGAGCCTGGCCCTGGTTGGCGCCGCACTCCAGTCGGTGACGCGCAATCAGCTCGCCGACCCACACCTGCTGGGTATTTCTTCGGGTGCCGCGCTCGGCGCGATCATCGTGCTGCTGCATACCGGCATGTTTCTCGGCCTGATTACCGTGCCGCTCTTTGCCTTTGGCGGGGCGCTCGCCACGACCGCCATAGTGGTCGGCGTAGCCAACTTGTCCAATGCGACCAATGCCGGACGGCTGGTGCTGACGGGCGTGGCCATCTCCTTCGTGGTCACCTCGCTTGGAAGTCTCGGCATTTTTCTGGGCGATCCCCGCGCCGCCCATACGGTTATCTTCTGGATGCTGGGTGGACTGGGTCTCTCGCAATGGGCGCAGCTGCCCTATCCGCTGTTTGCCCTCGTTGGCTGCGGCGCCTACCTCATGGCCAATTCCCGCAATCTCAATGCAATGACCCTGGGAGACGAGTCTGCGACGACGCTGGGCATCCCGGCCGAGCGCTTCCGCATGGCCGTATTCATTGCCTGTGCATTGCTCACCGGCGCGGCCGTGGCGTTTGCCGGCATCATTTCCTTCGTGGGCCTGATGGTTCCACACTTGGTGCGGATGGTGGTCGGTGGGGACTACCGGCGCGTGCTGCCGCTATCGGCACTCGTCGGCGCGATCTTCCTGGTGGTGGCCGATATTGCCGCGCGCGTCGTCATACCCCCGCAGGACATTCCCCTCGGCGTCGTCACGGGTCTGACAGGCGGCATATTTTTCATCATCCTGATGCGGCGAAACCAGCGCCTGGGGTGAGGAGCCCAGCCCAGGGAAAGGGGACTGTCGGCTTCTCGCGGTCCCACCCGCCCACGATTTCCCGATCACACAGCCGCACGAGGGCTAGGCTGCCACGGTGCACCATGATAAACCCGCCTCAACTCGCATATTCGACGGCGGAATCGACAATTGGCCAAACCCGGTATCAAGAGCTTCCTCACTGAAATCTTCTCCTGGTGGAGCGGCAATACGTGGGGTACGCGGCTGTGGATCCGCCGCTTCGGCAACTATGTCGGCAGCGACGAGTTCGGCAACAAATACTACCAGGATCGCAAGGCCGACCGGCGCTATGTGACCTATGCCGGCCCTGCCGACGCCTCCGCTATTCCGCCCGGCTGGTATGGCTGGATGCACTATCGCACCGACGTCGTGCCATCCAAGAGCAACTATGTCCCCCGCGCCTGGGAAAAGCCGCACCAGCCCAACCTGACGGGTACCGCCGCGGCCTACCGGCCCGACGGCAGCCTGCTCAACAAGGGCGAGCGCCCGCGCGTCACCGGCGACTACGACGCCTGGTCGCCTGAATAGGGGCCACGGCGCCTTGCGCCCGAGCGTCTCAACCTTCCCGACATTCGCCAAGACGCTGGTTCCGCTGCTGGGGCTGGCGTTTTTTGGCTTGGCTGGCGGTGCCACGGCGCAGCCCATCGCCAATCCGGTGGCGACCTTTGCCGGGCTCGACAAGATCACCGGCCGCATCACCCGCTTCGATGTCTATATCGACGAGACGGTCCTGTTCGGCGCGCTCGAGATCACCCCGCGCGCCTGCTACAACCGGCCGCCAACGGAAGCCCAGCGCGTCTCGGCCTTCCTCGAGGTCGATCAGCGCAGCCTGACCGGCGTTTCCAAGCGCATCTTCACCGGCTGGATGTTTGCCGATAGTCCGGCTCTCAATGCCGTCGACCACGCGATCTACGACGTCTGGCTTATCGAGTGCAAAACCAGCACCGACGTACCGCCGCCTGATCAGCGTTAGC
The DNA here is from genome assembly GCF_946479885.1 of uncultured Devosia sp. The sequence continues at coordinate 10,025 of NZ_CAMLHM010000062.1, read as the reverse complement.
CCTTCACCTGAGACCTCATGGTGAGCTTGTCGAACCACGAGGTCGGGCACGGAAATCTTGCCACGACCTCGTCCTTCGACAGGCTCAGGATGAGGTCTACTGTGACTGTGTAGGATTTCTCCCGCCCCATCCGTCCTTGACCTCGGGAAGCCGCGGCACGAGGCTGCGGGCAGATCAGAGGAAAATCCATGTTGCTCAAGAATAAGACTGCCATCGTCTATGGCGGCAGCGGTGCGGTTGGTGGTGCGGTCGCCAAGGCCTATGCGCGCGAGGGGGCATATGTGTTCCTGGCGGCACGCAATCGTGCCGGCCTGGAGACGGTCGCCGGCGAGATCCGGGCCGCCGGGGGCAGGGCGGAGATCGCCACGCTCGATGTGATGGATCGTCTCTCCGTCGATGCGCACCTGGCCGACGTCGTGGCCAAGGCAGGCCCGGTCAAGCTGATGTTCAATGGCGTTTCCTGGGCCGATACCCAGGGCGAACTGCTCGGCGACATGGCCTTCGAGCGCATGATGGAGCCGGTCCGGCTTTCGATGCTCTCCTGGTTCAACACCGGCACGGTAGTTGCCCGGCATATGGGCGAAAGTGGCGGCGGAGCTATTGTGGGCATCACCGCCAATGTGGCGCGCTGGCCGGTGGCCTATGTCGGCGGCTTCGGCATCGCCTGCGCCGCCGTCGAGAACTATCTGCGGCAGCTGGGCATCGAGGAAGGCCCGCGAGGCGTCCGCGTCTGTTGGGTGCGCTCGCCCGGTTCCCCTGACGCGCCGGGCGTGCGCGAGGCCTGGCAATTGCGGGCGGACGAGAAGGGCATGACCTTCGACGAGGTCCACCAGGAGTTCGCCAAGGACACACCGCTGCGCAAGATCACCGCGCTGGCCCAGGTCGCCGACGCCGCAGTGCTGCTCTCGAGCGACCTCGCAGCGGGCATGACGGCGACGCTGGCCAACGCCACCGGCGGCGCGCAGGTCGACTAGGTCCAGGAGCGAGGCAAGAGCGCAAACCCGATCAAGCGGGCCGTTCACTCTCGGCTAGGCTGGGGACATCAAAGGAGGATCATATGCTGACCGAGCCCAAGATCGTCGAGAAGTCGTTCCAACCCTATGCCGCCATCCTGCTGACTCTACGCCAGCCCGAAATCGCCAACACGGCGCCGCCGCTGATCGAGGATGTGATCAAGTGGGTGCAAAGCAAGGGCGGCGAACTGACCGGCCCGCCCTTCTTCAACTATGTCGCCTTCTCGCCCGACGGCACGATGGATATGCAGGTGGGCATGCCCACCGCGAGCGTACTGCCGGCCGATGGACGCTTCGCTTCCGGCACCCTGCCGGGCGGCAAATACGCATCGATCACGGCGACCGTGCCCTATCACGAGCTGCACGATGCCAATATGAAGCTCGATAGCTGGGTGAAGGCACAGCGCCTCGATCTCGATGGCAGGGAAGAGGGCGGTCGCTATGTCGCCGCCAACCGCATGGAGATCTACCACAAGGATCCCGGCGAAGACCCGTCCGGCCATCCGGTGACCGAGATCGCCTTCCGCCTCAGGGACTAGCGCTCCAGGGCGTGCCAGTCGCCGGCGACGAGGAGCGCTTCAGCCAGGCGCTCCTCATATTGCTCGCGCGGAATCTCGATGCCGCCGAGCGACGCCAGGTGATCGGTGACGAACTGGGTATCGAGCAGCACGAAGCCGCCGGCCTTGAGCCGCTCCACCAGATGCGCCATGGCCATCTTGCTGGCATTGGTACGGCGGTGAAACATCGACTCGCCAAAGAACGCCCCGCCGATGGCAAGACCATAAAGCCCGCCCACCAGCTCGGCGCCATCCCAGACCTCGACCGTATGCGCCACCCCGCGTCGAAACAGCTCGCCATAGACCGCGCGGATAGTGCGGTTGATCCATGTGGTGTCGCGCTCCGCGCCGACCGTGGCGCAGCCCTCGATGATGGCTTCGAAATCGGTATCGACCTTGACCGTGAAGCCTGACTTGCGGATCGCCTTGCGCAGGCTGGTCGAAAGGCGGAAGCCGTCGAGCGGAATAATGCCGCGCATTTCGGGACTGACCCAGAACAGGTCCTCGTCCTCGGCATCTTCGGACATGGGGAAGATGCCGGCGCGATAGGCGCGGACGATCAGCTCGGGCGTGATCTCGATGTCGAAGGGGCTGGGTTTGGACATAGCGGGCTCCGAAACCAACAAAAAGGGGCGCATTGCGCCCCTTTCGATGTCTCAGACCTTGTTCTCGGCCAGGTATTTTTCCAGCCAGTGGATGTCATAATTGCCGGCCAGCACATCCGGTTCGCGGATCAGGCGCTGGAACAGCGGCAGCGTGGTCTTGATGCCGTCGATGACGAATTCGTCGATGGCGCGGCGCAGGCGCTGCAGGCACTCGTCACGGGTGCGGCCATAGACGATGAGCTTGCCGATCAGCGAGTCGTAATAGGGCGGGATCTTGTAGCCCTGATAGACCGCCGAATCGACGCGCACGCCAACGCCGCCGGCCGGGTGGTAGAAGGTGATGGTACCCGGCGAGGGCGCGAAGGTCTGCGGGTCCTCGGCATTGATGCGCACTTCGATGGCGTGGCCATAGAACTGCACCTGCTTCTGCGTCATCGACAGCTTTTCGCCCGAGGCGACGCGGATCTGCTCATAGACGATGTCGATGCCGGTGATGCGCTCGGTGACCGGGTGCTCGACCTGCAGGCGCGTGTTCATTTCAATGAAATAGAACTCGCCATTCTCGTAGAGGAACTCGATGGTGCCGGCGCCCGAGTATTTCAGCTTGCGCATGGCGGCGGCGCAGATTTCGCCGATGCGGTCACGCTCTTCCGGCTTGATGGTGGGGCCGCCGGCCTCTTCCCAGACCTTCTGGTGGCGGCGCTGCAGCGAGCAGTCACGAACACCCAGATGCACCGCATTGCCCTGGCCGTCGCCAAGCACCTGCACCTCGATATGGCGCGGCTTGCCCAGGTATTTTTCCATATAGACACTGTCGTTACCGAAAGCGGCCTTGGCCTCGGTGCGGGCGGTCGACCAGGCTTCGAGAACATCGGCTTCGGTCTTGGCGACCTTCATGCCGCGGCCACCGCCGCCGGCAGTCGCCTTGATCAGCACGGGATAGCCGATTTCGCGGGCGGTCTTGATCGCGTCGGCATCGGATTCGACGGCGCCGGCCGAGCCGGGCACCACCGGAATGCCCAGTTCCACGGCGGTCTTCTTGGCCGTGATCTTGTCGCCCATGATCTCGATATGGTGCGACGACGGACCGATAAAGGTCACCTTGTGCTCGGTCAGGATCTTGGCGAAGCGGGCGTTTTCCGAGAGGAACCCGTAGCCCGGATGCACGGCATCGGCGCCGGTGATCTCGCAGGCGGCCATGATCGAGGGGATGTTGAGATAGCTGTCCTTGGCCGACGGTGGTCCGATACAGACGCTTTCGTCGGCGAGGCGGACATGCATGGCATTGGCATCGGCCGTGGAATGGACCGCCACGGTCTGGATGCCCAGTTCCTTGCAGGCGCGCAGGATGCGCAGGGCGATTTCGCCTCTGTTGGCGATGAGGACCTTCTGAAACATCGGGGTCCCCTTACTCGATGACGACGAGCGGCTCGCCGTATTCCACCGGCTGGGCATCCTGGACGAGGATGCGCGTAACGGTGCCGGAGCGGTGCGCCGGAATCTGGTTCATCGTCTTCATCGCTTCGATGATGAGGAGGGTCTGCCCCTCGGTCACCTTGGTACCCACTTCGGCAAAGGTCGCCTTGCCGGGTTCGGGCGAACGATAGGCGGTGCCGACCATCGGGGAGGTGAGGGTGCCTGGGTTGGAGGCGAGGTCTTCGGCGGCGGCCGGGGCTGCGGCAGGCACCGAGCCCGCGGGAGCCAGCGTTGCGGGAGCGGCGACCGGCGGCGGCGCCAGATATTGCGGCGGCGCGGCGTAGGTCACGCCCTCGTTGGCATAGGAGCGGGTGACGCGAACCCTGAAGTCCTCCTGCTCGATCTCGATTTCGGCGAGATTTTCCTTGTTGAGCAGCTCTGCAATGGCCCGGATCAGGTCCTGATCCACTTGCGATGACTTGGTCATTCTTCTCGGTCTCCCGCGCTACACGCGTTGATCGTTATTTGAGTTTTTCGGCGAGCGCCATCAGCGCCAGTCTATACCCGGTGACGCCAAAGCCGCAAATGACGCCGAACGCGACCGCCGACACATAGGAATGGTGCCGGAAGGCTTCGCGCTGGTGGATATTGCTGAGATGCACTTCCGCGACCGGCAATCCGACGGCCTTGAGGGCATCGTGGATGGCGACCGAAGTATGCGAATAGGCAGCCGGGTTGATGAGTATGGCGTCGGCGGTCTTGCAGGCATCCTGGATCCAGGTGACCAGCTCGCCTTCGTGGTTGGACTGGCGGAAATCGACGCTGAGGCCGAATTTTTCGCCGGTCTTCCTGCACAGCGCCTCGACATCCCCAAGCGTCGCCGCGCCATAGATATCGGGCTCGCGGGTACCGAGCAGATTGAGGTTCGGGCCGTTGAGGACGAGAACGCGCTTAGCCATGATTTTGCCTTTTGCACCGGCTGTTCGTACCGGCGCAAGCGCGGTTACACGAATTGCACTGAAAAGGCAAAGAACGCGGCGGAATTTGGGCTTAGGGGGGAGCCCAGATCCGATTCCCTTCCCATGATGGCGAGGGAAAGCCGACTGCGGCCGACTACCCCTCGCACTGCGTTTCGCCGCATTTGCGCATGTTGGCGATGCGGGTCTTGAGTTCATCCAGCCCAATGGCACCGGGGATGATCTCGTTGCCGATGATATAGGTCGGGGTCCCGGTGATGTTGAGCGCCCGCGCGATCTCATAGGAGGTCTGGATGGTCTTCGACACGCCTTCGCCGCCCATGTCCAGTTCGAGCGAGACGGGGGACAGCCCAAGGTCCTGGGCCGCAGTGAGGGCGACCTGCTTGTCGACCTGGCTGCGGCTGGTGAAGAGGGCTTCGTGGAAGCTCCAGTAATCGACATCGGCCTCGCCCACCAGCACGGCAATACGCGCGGCGTCGATCGACTCGTTGGAGAGAATGGGGAATTCCTTGAGCACGATGCGCAGGTTGGGGTCTTCGGCGAGCAACGCCGCCATGTCCGGCACGGCTGCGCGGCAATAGCCGCAATTGTAGTCGAAGAACTCCACCAGCGTCACATCGCCATCCGGATTGCCGAGCACGACCTGCCCCGGGTCGTTGAAGATGGCGTCCCGCATGGAGGCAATGGCCGTCGTGGCCTGCGAGCGCTCCTCGGCCTGCAGGGTCGTGTCGAGCGCGACCGACATGCGCTGCAGGATCTTGGGATCGCTCATCAGGTAGGATTCGATCAGCGGATTGAGCTCGGCCGGGTCGAGAGCGGCCACCGGCTGCGGCGCGCTGCTGGCCTCAAGCACTTGCCGGGAGGCATAGGTCGCGATCGCCTCGTCGATCATGGCTTGCACGGTTGCGACATCGGTCTGCGGGGCCGGGCGGTTCAGCATGGAATAGCCGAAGGCGCCGGCCAGGATGCCCGCGAGGGCGACAAGGGCAAGAGTGACGCGCGACATGGACTGGTGGCTCCCCATACAATAGTCGGCCAGCCTTCTAGCAGACGTGAACTCACATTGGCAGCAGGGAGTGAACGGCTGGCTGACGGGTGCATCAATTGTTGTTGAGGGGCAGAGCCGAAGCGTTTACGCGAGGGGACCAGCAAGGGATGCGTTCATGACCGACCAGCCGACCGATGGCTTGATGCCGTTCCACGCCATGGAAATCCTCAAGCGCGCCAAGGCGATCGAGGCGACCGGCAAAACGGTCTGTCATCTCGAAGTGGGCGAGCCCGGCGCGCCGCCGGCTCCGCGGGTGCTCGAGGCGGTCGCCAGGGCGCTGCCGCAGGCGCAGGGCTACACCAATGCCAAGGGGCTCGACGAACTGCGGCGTGGACTGACCCGCTATTACCACGAGCAGCACGCCGTCGCGGTCGATCCCGACTCGATCCTCTGCACCATGGGCTCGTCGGCCGGCTTCATCATCGCGTTTCACACCGCGTTTCGTCCCGGCGCCAGGATTGCCATCACCCGGCCGGGTTACCCCGCTTACGTCAACGCCCTGCTCGGGCTCGGCTTTGCCATTGCCGAAATCCCCCTGAGCCCGGCCAATGGCTGGCGGCTGACTGGCGCCGATATTGCCGCCGCCCATGCGGACGCCCCGTTTGACGGACTGCTGTTTGCCAGCCCCGCCAACCCGACGGGTGCGGCGGTAGACCGGGCCGGTCTCGCCGATATCGTGGACACCTGCAAGCGGCTGGGCGTGCGCCTGATCTCCGACGAAATCTACCACGGGCTCGATTATCGCGCTCCCTCGGTCAGCGCGCTCGAACTGACGCGGGGCGCCATCGTCATCAACAGCTTCTCCAAATACTATTGCATGACCGGCTGGCGCATCGGCTGGATGGTGCTGCCGGACGACCTGGTGCGCCGCGGCGAAATCCTGCAGCAGAACCTCTTCATCTCCGCGCCCACATTGAGCCAGATAGCGGCCACCGTGGCTCTGGGCGAACGCGACTATGCCGAGGAGCAGAAGGCTGGCTACGCCGCCAACCGGCAATTGCTCAACCATGGCCTGCACGCGCTGGGCTTTGATATCGGCAGTCCCTCCGACGGCGCCTTCTATGCCTATGCCGGCATCTCGGCCTTCTCGAACGACTCCATGAGTTTCTGCGAGTCCCTGCTCGATCAGGCCGGCGTGGCCGTGACGCCGGGCATCGACTTCGACCGCGCCGGGGGGAACCGCTATGTGCGGTTCTCCTATGCCGGGCGGCGCGAGACGATCGAGACGGCACTGGAACGGATGGCAGGGTTCCTGCGCTAGCCGGCGCCAGTATGGCTACGGCCTGTCTCTTCCACGATTTATGCCGTAAGGTCCGGTCGCGGGGGAGATTGCGACCATGCTTGGAGGCAGTGCAGAAACGAGCCTGTTGGGGGGCTGTGCGGCCGTTGTCGTGGCCCATGACGAGCGCGACAGTGCTGCGCTCCAGGCCCTGGCCAACCGCGTCGGCTTCGGATCGGTCAGCACCTTAACCGAGGGACCCCACCGGGAAGACCCCGAGCATAGCCTGACATTTTTCCTTCTGCATTTCGGCCTGGGTAACGCCGGCAAGAAGCTGCTGCTGTCGCGGCTGCGGAACGTGCCGTCGGACAATGTGCGCTTTGCCCCGATCGTGCTGTTCATCCCCGATGGGCCGAGCGAGGAAATCCTGTTCTATATCGGCATGGGCTTTGACGACGTGATCTGCCTGCCCGAGAACAGCCATATCGTCGCCTCCCGGCTCGCCACCCAGATCGGGCAGGAGCATCTCTATATCGAGACGCGGACCTATCTTGGCCCGGACCGCCGGCGCATGGAGCTGCCGGGCGACACCCATCCAGAACGCCAGGGCGAATATGAGCACACCAAGCTGACCATAATTCGCAAGCCAGGTGTCGGCGTGAAGGTCATCCGCCGCCAGCTGTTCCTCAAGCCGACGCCCTGACCCGCAGAAAGGCGGCCCGAAGACTGCCTTTTCGTTCGTGCTCAGCGCGGATCGGGTGACGGTGCGAAAACGCGCAGGCGGTGACCATCGGGGTCCTCGGCGACGAAGGTGAAGCCGAAGTCCATTTCCGTCGGTTGCTGGACAATCCGGGTCTTGTTCTTCCAGTCGTCGAAGGTGGAGCGAACGGCGTCGTAATTGTCTTCGCTGAAGCTGATCTCGATACCGCCGGCAGCGCGTGGGGCGGGCTCGATCTCGCCCTTGATCCACAGACCCAGCTTGATGCCATTGGGCAGCACGTAAAGCACGAAGGTCGGCGAATTCTCGACCGGCTGGATGCCGAGCAGCGCCGAATAAAAGGTGGCGCTCCCGGCGGGATCGGCGACGGCGAGCAGGATATAATTGAGGGTGCGCATGTGTGTCTCCTTGTTGATGAGGAGACCCTAGCTGGCGGGACTGCCAGTTTCCGGCAGTGGCTGTCAGCTGGGCGGCGGCAGGTTCTGCTGGGCCCGCCATTCCTTCAGCATCACGCCGCGCCGCCGCGGATAGCGGATGTCGGTGGCTTCGACGCGGGTGATACGGTCGACGCGGAAGTGGCGGTAGCCCTGCCGCAGCTCACACCAGCCGGCCACGAGGCGTGCCTGCTCGAAAAAGCCAATCAGGAATGGCCAGATGGTGCGCTCGGTCTCGCTATCATCGGGACCGCGATAGGTGATGACCAGCTTGCGCTCGTTGCGGATGGCCAGGCGGATCACGCCGGCATCGATGCTGGCGGGGGTGAGGCCCATGCGGGCTACCAACAGGTTGGTGGCCTCGGCGCGCTCGCGCAGCTCGGCTGGCAAAACGGCAGTGATCTTGCTCAGCGCCTGACGGGCGGACTGGCTCAGGCGGCCATCGTCGGCGCGGGCCGCGACCCAGCGCGAACCCAGCACGATGGCCTCGATCTCGTCGGCCGAGAACATCAGCGGTGGCAGGGTGAAACCGGGGCGGAGCACATAGCCCAGGCCAGGCTCGCCGACGACATCAGCGCCCTGAGCCTGCAGGGTGGCAATGTCGCGGTAGAGCGAGCGGATGGAAATGCCCAGCTCCTGCGCCAGCGCCGGGCCGGTAATCGGCGTCGATCGGTTGCGCAGCAATTGCAGCAGGTCGAGCAGGCGGGCGGTGCGGGACATGGGCGGTCACAAGGAAAAGGCGGCCCGAAGGCCGCCTTTGTTGGTTCTAGCCGAGGCCCAGGCGGCGCTGCCACCAGCCGGCCTTCTTCTTGGGCGCGTCGGCCTCGCCCTCGGCTTCCGCCTTGGGGGCGCTGGACGACACCACGATGCCTTCGGCCGGCAGTTCCTTCTTGGCGCGGCGCGGCTTGGGCGCTTCCGCCGGCTCGGCAGCAGTCGGGGCAGGAGCGGGCACAGCCTCGCTGACCGACGCGGCGGGCGCCGCTTCCGAGGTCTCGGCCTTTGGCTTGCGGGCCCGCGGCTTGCGCTTGGGCTTTTCGTCGACGACGATTTCCGCCTCGGCCGGTGCTTCGACCGGCGCCGCATCGACCGGGGTGCCTTCGACGGTCTCGTCGACCTTCTTGCGGCGCGTGCGCTTGGGCTTTTCAGCCGCCGCGGGCTCGGCGATAGCCGGTTCGGCGGCCGCGATCTCGTCCTGCGCCAGCAGGTCTTCGGCGACCATGGAGGTCTCGGTGACCGTCAGGCCGTCTTCGCCAGCCGGCGAGGGGGCCTTTTCCACGCCGTCTTCGCCGTCACGTCGATTGCGGCGGCCACCACGACGACCACGACGGCGGCGCTTGCGCGGCTCCTCGTCGCCCTGCGCTTCGCCGGACGGACGAGCGGGATTTTCATCCTCATCGCCTTCGCCATTCTCGTCGGTGGCCTCAGCCTCAGCCTCGACGCTCGGCGCCTGGGCGGCGCGCTGCTGCTGCGGACGCTGGCCGTTCTCGTCACCGCGATCGGCACCGCCACGGCGGCGGCGACGCCGGCGACGGCGACCTTCGCCCTCGCCATTCTCGGCGGAAGCAGACGGGCGGGCCTCGGTCTCTTCTTCCTCGGTCTCCTCGACGATGTCTTCTTCCTCGACTTCGTCATCGATGACGGCGCTGTCGACGCGGACGTGCTCGGTCGCGCGCTGTTCGGCATAAGCCATGACGCGCGCTTCGCCCTTCTCGATGGCGAACTGGTGGCCCGTCATCTTGCCGTCGGCCGTGATTGTGATCGACAGCTGGTTGCGAATTTCCAGCGCCGTCAGCGTCTCGCGCTTGAAGTTGAGGATGTAGAGGGCGACCTCGACCGGAACGCGGACATTGATCGACTGGCCCTGGCGGCGCAGCACGTGGTCCTCGATATGGCGCATGATCATCAGCGCCAGCGATTCGGTGGAACGCACCAGGCCCGTGCCTTCGCAGATCGGGCACTTGTGCGTCGAGCTCTCGACCACGCCGAAGCGGATGCGCTGGCGGCTCATTTCCATCAGGCCGAAATGGCTGATGCGGCC
>NZ_CAMLHM010000061.1 GCF_946479885.1 uncultured Devosia sp. | reverse complement strand
CTCGTTCCATCAAGGAGTGCGATCATGCCACAGGGTGACAAATCCGCTTACACGGACAAGCAGAAACGCAAGGCCGCTGCCATCGAGGATAGCTACGAGGCGCGCGGCGTTTCTCACAACGAAGCGGAAGCCCGCGCCTGGGCCACCGTCAACAAGGATGATGGCGGCGGCAAGAAATCCGGCTCTGGTCGTGGCAAGGAGGACGGCAAGGCCAGCGCCAGCCGCTCTGCGGCAGAGCGTTCGGCCTCGGCCAAAAAGGCGGCAGCCACCCGCAAACGCAACGCCGAACACCACGCGCACTAGCGTCTCAGCCCTCATGGTGAGCTTGTCGAACCACGAGGGCGTCCGCCAATCCAGCCACGACCTCGTCCTTCGACAGGCTCAGGATGAGGTCTACTGAGACCGCCCAATGGCGGCGAAATCGTCGGTGGATAGCGCCGGCGACTGATTTGTGCCGTCTTGCGGCTCACCCCGCCCCTGTGTTGCATGGGCGGGGCGAGCACGCTTTGGGGGCGGAATGGCACAGGATATCAAGCTGCGGCTGGCAGGCATTGCCTTCATCATCGGGGGCGCCGCCATGGGCTGGTTTTTTGCCCTGGGGCCGCTGCGCGAGGCGCAGGCCGGGGTCGCCGAAATCTCCTACTCCACCAAGATTTTCATCCTCGTGCCGTTCACCCTGGTTTTCGGCCTGGCCTTTTTGCTGTTTGGCGAGCGGTTCGAATATCGCAACGCCGATCACAAGAACTTCACCATCGCCGGCTGGATCGCCTTTGCCATCGCTGCGGCGCTGGCCGCGGGCGGTTGGTGGTGGTTCGAGCAGCAGTTTGCCGCCCTCGGCTACGTCTGAGCGGTTCACAAGCCCTCGCCCGTCCTTGCGGTCCACCCCGCCCCTGTGATTCAAGGGCAGGGTGAGCACGCTTGAATCGGCATGGGATCTTTTCACCAGCGGCGCGACGGCAACGCCGCGCGATCCGCATGCACAGCCGCGCGACGCGCTGGCCGTGCTGCGCGACGTTTTCGGCCACAAGAGCTTCCGCGGCCAGCAGGCCGACGTGGTCGAGCATGTGGTGGGCGGCGGCGATGCCGTCGTGCTGTTCCCCACGGGCGCCGGCAAGTCCATGTGCTACCAGATCCCGGCCATCTGCCGACCCGGCGTCGGCATTGTCATTTCGCCCCTGATCGCCCTGATGCGCGACCAGGTCGAAGCGCTCAAGCAGGCCGGCGTTGCCGCGGCGGCGCTCAATTCCTCGCTATCGTCGGAAGAATCGGCCGATGTGCGACGCAAGCTGCGCAATGGCCAGCTTGATCTGCTCTATGTGGCGCCCGAGCGGGTGGCGACGCCGGGCTTTGCCAATATGCTCTCGGGCATCGACATCGCGCTGTTTGCCATCGACGAGGCCCATTGCGTGAGCCAGTGGGGCCACGATTTCAGGCCCGAATATCGTGAGCTGATCCACCTGGTGGAGCTATTTCCCGGCGTGCCGCGCGTCGCTTTGACCGCGACGGCTGATCCGACGACGCGCGAAGACATTATCGAACGGCTGGGGCTGGAGCAGGCGCAGGTCTTCACGACCAGCTTCGACCGGCCCAACATCTCCTATTCCATCGTCGAGCGCGACAAGCCGCGCGAGCAGCTGCTGGCTTTCCTCGCGGCCCACAAGGGCAGCTCGGGCATCGTCTATTGCCTCTCCCGCGCCAAGGTCGAGGACACGGCCGACTGGCTGTCCGGGAAGGGCATTCCGGCTCTTCCCTACCATGCCGGCCTGTCGCCCGAATTGCGCAGCCGCAACCAGGATGCGTTCCTCAAGGAGGAAAACATCTGCATGGTGGCCACGGTCGCCTTCGGCATGGGCATCGACAAGCCCGATGTGCGCTATGTCGCGCATATGGACCTGCCGTCCTCGATCGAGGCCTATTACCAGGAAACCGGCCGCGGCGGCCGCGATGGCCAGCCCGCCGATGCCTGGATGAGCTATGGCATGGCCGATGTGGTGCAGCGCCGCCGCATGATCGATGAGGGCAATGCCCCCGACGAGGTCAAGCGTCTCGAACACGGCAAGCTCAATGCGCTGCTCGGGGTCTGCGAGACGGCCGAATGCCGGCGCAAGGCCATTCTCAGCCATTTCGGCGAGGCCCATCCGGGCAATTGCGGCAATTGCGATACCTGTCGTTCGCCCGTTGAATCATGGGACGGCACCGAGGCTGCCATCAAGGCGCTGGCCGCGATCTATCGCACCGGCATGCGCTTCGGCGCCGCCCATGTCATCGACGTGCTCATGGGCAAGGCGACCGAAAAGGTCACCCGCTTCGGCCACCAGAACCAGAAGGTGTTCGGGCAAGGCAACGATCTCGATGCCAAGGCCTGGCAATCGGTCATCCGCCAGCTGACCGCCATGGGCCTGATCGTGGTCGACCATGCCAATCACGGCGCACTGACGCTGGCCGAGGGGGCCCATGCCGTGTTCAAGCATGAGCGATCGGTCACCCTGCGCAAGGACCGGCCCAAGAAATCGGTGGAAGTCCGGCGTCAGCTCGAACGCGCCGCCAGCATTCCGCCGCATGCGCTGCCGCTGTTCGAGGCGCTGCGCGAGGAACGCACCCGCATCGCCAAGGCCCAGGGCGTGCCGCCCTATGTGATCTTCCACGATGCCACCTTGCGCGCCATGGCGCTGGCCGTGCCGCGCCATCCGCATGACATGCTCAACCTCCCCGGCGTCGGCCAGGCCAAGCTCGACCGCTATGGCGAGGCATTCCTGGCGGTGGTGCAGGGGTTTGCGGGTTAGTTCGTGCCACGACCTCGTCCTTCGACAGGCTCAGGATGAGGTCTACTGAAATACCGGGCCAGAAGTAGACCTCATGGTGAGCTTGTCGAACCACGAGGTCGTGCCACCGAACCAGGGCAGCACGATTATGACCGACCTCCCATCCCGCCCCCGCTTCGCCATCATCGATATCATCAGGGGCGTCGCCATCATTGCCATGGCGGCCTATCACCTGTGCTGGGACCTCAGCTATTTCCGCTTCATCGCGGCCGATGTCGGTTACGATCCGGAATGGGTGCTGATTGCCCGCAGCATTCTGGCGGTTTTCCTGTTTCTTGCCGGCGTCAGCCTGGTGCTTGGCCATGGCGACGGCATTCGCTGGCAAAGATTCTGGCGGCGCTGGATTTTCGTCCTTCTCGGCGCGCTCGCCATCACGGTCGCGACATACTTCGCCTTCCCGCAGAGCTTTGTCTATTTCGGCGTGCTGCATGCCATTGCGCTGTTCAGCCTCCTGGGCCTGGCTTTCGTGCGCACGCCGCTCTGGCTGGCCGCTGTCGTAGCGGCAGTGGTCATCGCGCTGCCGTTTTTCTATTCGGACCCGCTGTTCAACGAAAAGGCCTGGTCATGGCTCGGCTTCTGGCAGGTGCCGCCGCCGGCCAATGACCTGGTGCCGGTCTTTCCGTGGTTCGGCGCGGTGCTTGTGGGCATCATCGCGGCGCGGCTGGTCCTGGCCTCCGGATGGTCGGCGCGCCTCGCCGCTATCGCGCCATCGGGCCGGCTGCCGCGCCTGCTGGCCTTTCTCGGGCGCTGGAGCCTGCTGATCTATCTGCTGCACCAGCCCATCCTGCTCGGGCTGATCTACCCCGCGGCAGCGCTGCTGCAGCCGCAGATCGCCATGCGCGACGTCACCTTTCTGCAATCGTGCCAATCCACCTGCGAGGCGGGCGGCACCTCGGCCGATATGTGCGTCACCTATTGCCAATGCGGCCTTGAGGGCGTGAAGACCAACGATCTCTGGAATGCCATCGACACCGGCATGGTGACCGCGGCCGAGCAGGCGCTGCTCGACGCGCAGAACCGGCAATGCTCGGCGGTGATCTATCCCGAGCTCAACGCGACGCCATAACGGCGACACCCGTTGGTACAACGTTAATATTTGCGAACTTTTGCGCAGATTCGATCTTGAATGGCAGCGCGAACGGGCGTTGATTATCGAGGCGAGTTGATTTGTCCGGGCTTCGGCCAAGGTTCCTCCGCCCCCGCCCGGACCCACACCTATATTGAAGTCTGGATACTTCCTTGACCACCGATAAGGCTGGCCGCGTCCATTCACGCGGCGATGCACGTTCCCATGTGGCCGCCGCCCATGCGGGCAAGGGCCGCGGGCCATTGATGCGGATTGCCCTCTATTCGTTTCGCCATCCCTGGCAGGCGGCCGCAGCGATCGGCGCGACCATAACGGCCTCCGTCCTGCAACTGCTGATCCCGCGCCTGCTCGGCCACGCCGTCGATCAGGCCCAGGGCATTCTGGATGCCAATGCCGCCGGCGCCGAACAGGCCCTGTTCTGGAGCGCCATGACGCTGTTGGGCGTTTCGGTGGCCCGTGGCTTCTTCACGCTGCTGCAGAATTACTATTCGGAATCGGTCGGCCACCATGTCGGCTACGAGCTGCGGCTGGCCTTCTATGACAAGGTGCAGCGCCTGTCCTATTCCTATCATGACAAGGTCCATACCGGGGACCTGATCACCATCGGCCTGCTCGATCTCGATGGCCTGCGCATGTTCTTTGCCACCGGCCTGGTGCGCGTTGTGCTGCTGTCGGTGCTGATCGGCGTGGGCGCCTATATGCTGTTCAGCACCGATCCGCTGCTGGCGCTGCTGGCGCTGAGCTTTGTGCCCTTCGTCGCCTGGCGCTCCTCGGTGGCGCAGCTCACCCTGCGCGCCACCTGGATCACGCTGCAGGAAAAGCTGTCGGCACTGTCGCGCGTCATGGAGGAGAACCTGGGCGGCATCCGCGTCGTCCGGGCCTTTTCGGGCCAGGATTTTGAACTGGCCAAGTTCGACCATGCCTCCAAGGAAGCGCTGGCTCTGGCGCATGACCGGGTCGACATCCGCGTGCGCAATACCAGCTTCATGACTTTCTCCTTCTTCGTCGCCATGGGGCTGGTCCTCTGGGTGGGCGGCAACAAGGTCATCGCGGGCGAGATGAGCGTCGGCACGCTGGCGAGCTTTCTCACCTTCATGACCATCCTCCAGATGCCGGTGCGCCAGCTCGGCCTGATGGTCAATTCCTTCGCCCGCGCCTCGACCTGTGGCGAGCGCTTCTATGGCTTTCTCGACCAGCCGCTGGCCATCGAGGACGCGCCTGGCGTGCCCGAGCTCAAGGTCACCGCGGGTACGCTGCGCTTCGAAGATGTGCGCTTCACCTACGAGGGCGCGACGCACCCGACGCTCAATGGCGTGAGCTTCGAGGCGCGCGCCGGACAGACCATCGGCATTGTCGGCGTGCCGGGCAGCGGCAAGTCGACGCTCGCCCATCTCATTCCGCGCTTCTACGACGTCAGCGGCGGCCGCATCACCATCGATGGGCAGGATGTCGGCAAGGTCTCGCTGCAGTCGCTGCGCCGCGCCGTCGCCGTGGTGCAGCAGGATTCATTCCTGTTCACGACCACGATCGAAAACAACATTGCCTATGGTGATCCCTGGGCCAAGGAAACCAAGATCGAGAGGGCCGCCGAAAGCGCGCAACTGCACAATTACATCATGGGCTTGCCGGCCGATTACGCCACCGTTGTGGGTGAGCGCGGCGTGTCGTTGTCGGGTGGCCAGCGCCAGCGCCTGTCGATCGCCCGTAGCCTGGTGCTGCGGCCGGCCGTGATGGTGTTCGACGATTCCACCGCCGCCATCGATGCGGGCACCGAGCACCGCATTCGCAGCGCCATCCGGCGCTATGCCAGCGACCGGGTCACCCTGGTCATCAGCCATCGGCTGAGCTCGCTGCTGCATGCCGACACGATCCTGTTCCTCGAGGGCGGCAAGATCGTCGAGCAGGGCAGCCACGAGGAACTGCTGGCCAAGGGCGGGCGCTACCGCGCGCTCTATGATCTGCAGACCCGCCCCACCGAAGATATCGAAATCGGGAGCGCCGCCCAATGAGCGCCATCGAAGAGGACGAGCGCGACACCGCCAGCTATCCCGGCCAGCGCCCGCCGCGCGCCAGCGTCGGCAGCCATCGCATCGAAGAGGAGATCTTCGGCAAGGCCTATGATCCCAAGACGGTCCGCCGCATCTGGGCCTTCGTGCGACCCTATCGCCTCAAGATCTACCTGTCGGTAGCGGCCGTGCTGGTCTTCACCGCCACCCAGCTCGCCATCCCGCTGATCATCGGCCGCGCCATCGACAGCGGCATGACCGAGGGCGGCAATTCGACCAACCTGACGTGGGCCGTGGCCACCTTCGCGGTGGTGGTCATCATCAATTATGCCGCGTCCTGGATCCAGGAAAGCCAGGTGGGGCAGGTGGCCGAGAATGTGCTGTTCGACATGCGCCGGGCCATGTTCGCCCAGCTGCAGCGGGTGTCGCTGAGCTTCATGGACAAGACCGAAGTGGGTCGGCTGATGAGCCGCCTGCAGGGCGACGTCAATTCCATGCAGGAATTCCTCGAGACCTCGGTCATCTCGGTGGGCGACATGGTACTGCTGGTCGGTATCGTGGTCGTGCTGCTGACGCTCGATTTCCGGCTGGGCTTGCTGACCCTCTCGACCATGCCCATCCTGTTCATCGTGCGCATCTTCTGGCTGCCACCGGCCAAGCGCGCCTTCTGGGCGGCGCATGAGACCAATTCGATCACCGCCGGGGCGATGGCCGAGGGCATCAATGGTGTTCGCACCGTGCAGAATCTCGATCGTCAGAAGGTCAATTTCGACCTCTATGACGACAAGGCCTATAACAACCTGCTGACCCAGCTCACCGGCTCGCGCTATGCCCAGGTCATGGTGCCTATCGTCGACAGCCTCACCGGCATTGCCATGGCGATCGTGGTGGTGGTTGGCGGTTCGCTGGTGCTCAATGGCGGGCTCGAGATCGGCGTCATCGTCGCCTTCCTGTTCTACATCCAGCGCTTTTTTGACCCGATCCGCTCGCTGACCATGCAATATTCGATCATGCAGCGCGCCATGACCTCGGGCCGTCGCATCACCGAAGTGCTCGATATCCCTGCCTCCATCAATGACAAGCCCGATGCCATCGAGCTCAGCCGCGACATGGATGGCTCGGTCGAGTTCCGCGACGTGGTCTTTGGCTATAGTGCCGACCGTCCCGTGCTCAAGCATGTCAGCTTCAAGGTGAACCCGGGCGAGACCGTCGCGCTGGTCGGGCCCACCGGCTCGGGCAAGACCTCGGCCATGTCGCTGGTGCATCGCTTCTACGAAGTGCAGTCCGGCGCCGTGCTAGTGGGTGGTCACGACGTGCGCGACGTGACCCAGCAATCCCTCGGCGAGCAGGTGGCCATGGTGCTGCAGGAGCCGTTCCTGTTCACCGGATCGGTGTTCGACAACATCCGCTACAACAAAGCCTCGGCCACCCGCGAGGATGTCATTGCCGCCGCCAAGGCGGTGGGCGCGCATGACTTCATCAGCCGTCTTCCCGGTGGCTATGACGGCATGCTCGAACAGCGCGGCTCCAACCTGTCGCTGGGGCAAAGGCAGCTATTGAGCTTTGCCCGCGCCCTGGTGGCCGATGCCAAGATCCTGGTGCTCGACGAGGCCACCGCTAATATCGACAGCTATACCGAACGCCAGATCCAGAAAGCGCTGCTGACCCTGCTCGAGGGCCGCACCGGTATGGTCATCGCTCACCGTCTTGCCACCATCCGCGGGGCCGACCGCATCATCGTGCTGCAGAATGGCGAGCTGATCGAAACCGGCAACCACGACCAGCTCATGGAGAAGAACGGGCTCTACGCCAAGCTCTACAACATGAACTATGCCAGCTTCGACGACATCCCCGACGAGCTGGTGGCGCAGGCCAATGCCAAGGCGGCGAGTACCTGAACGGACGCGGGCTCATCAGTCGAAACTACCCTCCCCCTTGCGGGGAGGGTAGCGCCGCTAGGCCCGAAAGGGCCGTAGCAGAGCTGGGGTGGGGGACGCCGGCCCCCGGATGTCAGGGCCAAACTTCCCCCCACCCTTGATCCCTCCCCGCAAGGGGGAGGGTGTCGACTGATAGACCTCCGCCCCACATCCTCATCATTCAGGACGAGTTCAGCGGGTCGTGCTAGCGTCCGGCAATTCCGGGAGCTCACCTATGCGTCTTGTCCTTGCCGTTCTCGCCAGCGTCATCGTCACGCCCGCCTTTGCCGATGCCGTGACTTTCAAGGGCACGCTGGGCGATCGGGAGATCGTGGTGGAGATCATCGAGCCCTCGGACGGCCCGGTGGGCGGGCGCTTCGCCTATATCGACCAGGGCGGCGACATTCCGCTCGATCCGGCGGCAAGCCCGGAGGGCATGATCTACCTGGCCGAAGAGGGGCCGTGCGGCGAGACCGATTGCGTACCCAATGCCGATGGCATCGCCGACATGATGCCCCAGGCGGCGATCTGGGCGCTCACCATCACCGATGATGGTCACACCCTCTATGGCACGCGCACCAGCGACAGCAAGAAGGCCATCGTCGAGGATGTCGAGATCTACGAAATCGGCCGTCGCGAACTGGGCACGGACGAGCCGACGCCCTTCGGCCTGCATGACCGCTCGGCCATGCTGGGCTTTGATTGGAGCATGCCGTTCACCGCCGAGACCGCGCCCTATGAAACGGCGCTCATGGCCATCGAATACGAGGTGGGCGGGGTGCAGACGACCGCGGATGGCTCGGAATATTTCTACGCCACCGATCCGCGCACTAAGTTCCCGTTCCCGCGCGTCGGCGTGCTGTCCGATGGCGGCGACACGACGGCCATCAATGCGCGGCTCGCCGAATTCCAGGAGCGGCTGAGCCTCTCCGCCCTCGATTGCCTGGCTTTCCGCTACGCGGCCTGGGGCCAGAGCAACAATATGTATGGCTATGGTGGCCACCTGGCCGAGATCGACCAGGAGAACATCGCGGTCAGCGCGCTGACGATCAACCTCATCAGCTGGGTGCAGGCGGGCAGCACCTATTGCATGGGCGCCCATCCCTACAACCACTACAACGTCTACAACTACGACGTCCGCACCGGGGAGAAGATCGACGAGGCCGACATCTTCGCCGCCTGGGTGGCGCGAGAATATGGCAGCATGGAACCGGTGGATGCCGAAATCGCCTCTGCCAATCCCGACAGCTACAGCTGGGGTCCGGACCAGGAACTCATCGACTACGTCAAGGCCCACACCGACGTGGCCGCGCTCTATGGCGACGAGCCCGAATTGCTCGAGGCCTGCACCAGTGACGAGGCCATCGCCGACAACCTGACCTTCCGCGTCCTGCCCGACGATCAGATCATGTTCGTGCTGTCGGGCTTCCCGCACGTGTCCAGCGCCTGCAACAGCGACCTGTTCGCCGTGCCGGCGCTTGAGATCAGCGGCTACCTCCAAGCCCCGACGGAGAACTACTTCCCCTCGCTGGCGGATTGAGCGTTCAGAACGCGTTCAGCTGGCCATGCTAGATGAGGCGCAAAGGGAGAAACTCCATGCGCCTGGCCATCTTAGCTGCCGTCCTGCTGTCCACCACACCCGTCTTTGCCTTCGATGCGGTGACCTATAGGGGCACACTGGGGGACAACGACATCCTGGTCGAGCTGACCGACCCCGCGGTCGGCATGGTGCAGGGGCGCTATAGCTACATGGCCCTGGGCGGCGACATCCCGCTGCACAATCTGGATGGCGTCGACAGCTTCGCATTCGCCGAGGAAGCCCCCTGCAGCGAGGCGACCTGCGTGCTCGACGACGACGGCATGATCACCGAGCCGCCCATCGGCGGTCGCTGGACGCTGAACTTCTCGGCCGACGGCAAAGTGCTCAGCGGCACCTGGGTGGCGGAGGGCAAGCCGGGCAAGGCGCTCGACGTGAACCTCGTCGAGATCGGCCGCCGGGCCCTTCCCGAAGGCACCGAAATCTCGCCCATGGGTCTGGCGGACAGCGTGTTCCTGCAGACCTGGGCCAATGACGGCGAGTTGTCCGCGGCGACCGCGCCCTATGACTTCGCCAAGATGGATGTGACCCTGAACGAGGGCGAGGTTCAGCAACTCGACGGCTCAAGCTTCCGCTACGTCAGCGACCCGCGCACCATCTTCGAATTTCCCCGCATCGTGGCTCTGGCCGATGGCAGCTCGCCCGACGCGGCCAACCGGGCGCTGGCCGAGCGCCACGGCATCATCAATGTCTCCGCGCTTTCCTGCCTCAACAACGCCTATCCCGGCCTCAGCTATTCCGGCTACGACGTCAGCATGGAGGGTGGCTCGCTGGGCGAC
Source organism: uncultured Devosia sp. (assembly GCF_946479885.1). The sequence continues at coordinate 11,090 of NZ_CAMLHM010000061.1, read as the reverse complement.
TATGACGGCGAGAGCATCTCCGTGGCCTATCTGTCGCCCACCGTGATGGGCTGGACCGAAGGGGGCAGCACCTGGTGTGGTGGCGCCCATCCCAACAACCATTTCGAGAGCTTCATCATCGACGTGAAAACCGGCAAGGACCTGCCGCTGGTCCGGGTGTTCAAGGACTGGACCGCCACCGGCAAGATCGGCGATTACGAGGCGACGGTCGATCCGGCGACGGCGCTGGCGACGCCCGAGGAATACTACTGGGCCCCCGGCCAGGCGCTGATCGACTATGTGCTGGCCAACTACCACCCGCAGGACCCCACCTATGCCACCGAGTGCGGCGTTGACGAACTCATCACCACCAATCTGGGCGTGCGCTTCGGGCCTGGTGATACCGCCATCTTCAGCCTTGTCGGCCTGCCGCACGTCATCTTTGCCTGCACCGACGACCTGGTGACGGTGCCGCTGGCGGATATTCCCGAGCTGCTGGCGCCGACCGCCAAGGACTATTTCCCCAGCCTTGCCCGATAGGCGCGGGCGCTTTCGGCATCCCGCCTTGCCCAATCCGTCCTAGCCCTGCCAGGCGCTCGCGCGCACAAGTGGGGCGACAACGGAGCAAGCCATGAGCATCTGGATCGGCGCCGCCCTGCTGGTGGCGGTGTTTTTCACCTCCACCCTGTCGGGCGTCTTCGGCATGGCGGGCGGGCTGGTGCTGCTGGGCGTCCTGCTGATGATCCTCCCGGTGGGCACGGCCATTGCCGTCCAGGGCGCCATCCAGATCATCGCCAATGGTTCGCGCGCCTTCTTCTCCCGCGCGTTTATCGACTGGAGGATCCTGGGGATGATCTGCCTGGGCCTGGTGGTCGCCGGGATCGCACTCTTCATCATCCGCTACACGCCCGACCTGGCGACGGTCTGCATTGCCATTGGCCTCTTGCCCATCCTGGTGTGGATCCCGCAATCCTGGCTGGCGCTCGATGCCAGCAAGCCGCATCACGCCTTCATCTGCGGCCTGCTGGGCGGCGGGCTCAACCTGGCAGTGGGCGTATCGGGGCCGACCGTGGACATTTTCTTCATCCGCACCACCATGGATCGGCGCAAGGTGATTGCCACCAAGGCCGCCACCCAGGTGATCTCGCACGCGGCCAAGGTGGTGTTCTACTGGAATGCCGCCACGGTGCTGGCGCCGCTTGAATGGGCCGCTATCGCGCTCGCGGCGCCCTTCGCCATTTTGGGCACCAGCGCAGGGCACTGGATCTTGCAGCGGCTGACCGATGCCAATTTCCGGGCCTGGACGCGGTGGATCGTCACCGCCATCGGGATTTTCTATCTTGTCCGCGGCCTGACCTTGCTGATCTGACGCCGATCAGTATGGTGCCATTTCGGGGAGACGACATGGCACCATTCGACAGCGTCACGGCGCGGCTCATTCTTTTGCTGGCCGAAACCGGCTCAATCGGCCGCGCTGCCGAGCGTGAGGGCATCGCCTCCTCGGCGGTCAGCCGCCGCGTGTCCGATCTCGAAAGCCGGCTGGGCGTGGTGCTGTTCGACCGCTCCGCCCATGGCGTCAAGCTGACGACGGCCGGCGAAGCCTATGCCGAGGGCTGCCGCACGGTGCTGCGCGCCATTGCCGATCTCGATGCCGTCATGGCCGATTTTGGCAGCGGCCTGCGCGGCAGCCTGCGCCTTGCCTGCACCAGTTCGGCATTGACGGGCCGCTTGCCAGAGCTGCTGGCGCGCTACGCGGCCAAGCATGGCGGCATCGCGCTCGACATCCAGGAAATGGGTGCCGCCAAGGCGCTGCTGGCGATCGACGAGGGCAGGGCCGATATCGCCATCGTCTCGGACCACTATGACTTCACCCGTTTCGAGATCAAACCCTTCGAGGACGATCGTGTCTGGGTGCTGGCGCCGCCCGATCATCCGCTGGCCCAGCGCATCGAGCCGCGCAAGGACATTGCCTTCGATACCGTGATCGATCATCGCATCGTCGGCATCCATCAGGCCGGCTCGCTCGATCGCCTGCTCGGCGAGGCGGCCCGCAAGGCGGGCAAGCCGCTGGTCGAAAACCTCCGCGTCGAGAGCTTTCCGGCCTTGGTGCGCATGGTCGAGGCCGGCTTCGGCATCGGCTTCCTGCGCTCGACGAGCCTGCATCTGCTTGCTGGCACCGACCTGGTCTGCGCCCCGCTGGCCGAACCCTGGGCATTGCGACAGCTGCTGGTGGCCCGCCGCAAGACCTCGCCGCTTTCGGCGGCAATGAAGAGCTTCATCGCCCTCTGCAACGAGACCTACGTGCCCCGGGTGTAGGAGGCACGGCTTGCGACACTTCGGCGCTTCCGTTGCGTTGCAGCGCATCCTATGAGTAGCCCATGAGCACCACGCGCAGCATCGGCAGGGAGATCGGGACGGCTTTGGCCGTGCTGGCGATCTATCTGCTGACGGTGCTGGCGCCCCTGCACCAGGCCCGGGCCAGCCAGCTCGCCTTCGCGGAGCTGGGCTACGCCACGACCCAGACCAGCTGGGTGCTGTGCACGCCTGCCGGTGTCGACGGCGAGGACCGCGACACCCCAATCGCCAAATGTCCGGCGACCGGTGTCGGCAAGGCCGAACTCGCGCTGCCGGTCCTCGATGCGCTGGCGGTTCGCCATGACGTCGCCCTGGCCGCGCCGCGCCTGGCGACGCCGCCTGTGGCAATGCCAAGGGCCATCGCGCCGCCTGCCGGTCCCCGCGCCCCTCCGGTTTCGGTCTGAGCCTGCTGGCCCTCGGGCCGCCCCAGACCATTTCACAAACCGGAATATCATCATGATCCGCCTGCTTCGCGCCGCCCTTGCGGCCGCCATTCTCGTCGTCACCCCCGCTTTCGCCCATAACGGCGTCACCCATCTGGGTGCCATCAACATCTCGCTGCCCTTTACCCGTGCCACCCTGCCCAACGCCCCGGTGGGCGGTGGTTTTCTCACCATCGAAAACGAGGGGCCCGAGGCTGATCGTCTGATCTCGGCCAGCTCGCCGGCTGCCGCCGACGTGCAGATCCACGAAATGGCAATGGAAGGCGAAGTGATGAAGATGCGTCACCTCGCCGACGGCCTTGAGCTGCCGGCCGGCCAGACGGTCGTGCTCGCGCCCGGTGGTTTCCACCTGATGTTCATGGGCCTCAAGCAGGCCTTTGTCGAAGGCGAGACCGTGCCGGTGACGCTGGTGTTCGAAAAGGCCGGGACCGTGGAACTGGCGCTGCCGGTGCTCGATGCCGCTGCCGATGCGGCGCCGGCCGGTGAGCACGCACACTGATGGCCAGGATCAGAACCGTTAGGGTCTGGTTGTGGATCCTGGTCGCCGTCGTCGCCCTTGGGGCCGGCGGCGGCCTGATCCTGCGCCAGCAGCAGTCCGTCGCGTCCAGCTTCGGCAAGGGCAGCTATAGCCTCGTCGACCAGAACGGCAAGCCGGTGGACCAGACCGTGTTCGCCGGCCACCCCTCGGCCCTGTTCTTTGGCTTTACCCATTGCCCCGAGGTCTGCCCGACCACCATGGCTGAAATGTCGGCCTGGTTCGAAGCCCTTGGCGATGAGGGCAAGGACCTCCGCGCCTATTTCGTCAGCATCGATCCGGAACGCGATACGCCGGCCGTGCTGGGCGACTACGTGAGCTGGGTCAGCGACCGCATCACCGGCATTACCGGCACGTCCGAGGAGATCGACAAGATCGCCACGGCCTGGGGCGTCTACTACAAGCGCGTCCCGCTCGAGGGCGACGACTACACCATGGACCACACCGCATCGGTCTTCCTGCTCGATGCCAAGGGCGAGTTCCAGGGCACCATCGCCTATCGCGAGGATCAGGCCACGGCCCTGGGCAAGCTGCGCAACCTGCTCGGCAAGTCGTGACGACCTGATCGTCTCAGTCCACCGCGTCATTCCCGTGAAGGCTGGAATCTCCCTTCCATGGGGCGTCAAGAATGGATTCCCGCTTTCGCGGGAATGACGCGGTGGTAGGGTAACAAAAAACGCAAAAAGGAGCCGCGCCGTGAAGCCGTCGATTTCCATCATCACCATCGGCGTCGACGACCTGGAGCGCGCCTTCGCCTTCTATCGGGCGCTGTTCGACATCGCGGACGAGCAGATCGGGGCAGGGGAGGACCATGTGGCCTTCTTCTTCCCCAACGACTTCTCCTTCGTGCTGTTCCCCCGCGACCAGATCGCCCAGACGGCCGGCAAGGATGTCGCCATCGCCGGCACGCCCGGCTTTGTCCTGAGCCACCAGGCGTCGAGCCCATCAGAGGTCGACGACATCCTGCGCAAGGTGCTCGCCGCCGGTGGCGCCATCATCACGGCGGGCACGCAATCGGAATGGGGCTATTCCGCCTATTTCGAAGACAGCGAAGGCAATGTCTGGGAACTGATGGCCCAGCCGCCGGCGAACTGACGATGCGCGTCTGGGCGCCGAGCAAGCACACGCTGGCCGACCTGCCCGACCGAAAATCCGTGCAGCTTTTGCTGGACGAAGCCTTTCCGGACATGGCCGGGAACTATTGCGGATCGACGATTCCCGACGCGATCTTCGTCGAAAGGCGGGCAGCCGACATCCTCGGTCACGCCGCTGTCTTCAAGCGCAACGTGCTGCTCGACGGGCGCCCTGACCGCATTGGGCTGCTTGGCGGCATCGCGGTGGCAACGGCCTGGCAGGGGCAGGGGCTGGCCAAGGCGCTGATCGCTGCGGCCCACGACCAACTGCGTCGTGACGGCATCGCATTCGCGATCCTTTTTGCCTTCGAACCCGACCGCTACCTGTCCTCCGGGTACTCGCCGATGACGAACCAGACACGCTTCCTGCAAGCCGGCCGGCACCGACAATTCGTCTATCGCGGCGCCATGGTTGCCGCGCTTGGCGACGAGCCCTGGACGTGCAGGCTCCTCGATCTGCAGGGTCCGGTGGCCTAACCCCTAAAGGCCGCGAACGATCTGCGGGGCGTCGAGGTCGGCGTAGTCCACCAGGATATGCGCTTGAGCCTGGGGTTGGCACTCCGCCATATAGAGCTGCTGCCCCTGCCGGTAGCGCTGGTTGACCGGATCGGCCTCGTCGGCCGGCGAGCCGTCCCGCACCGCCATTCGCGCAAAAGTTTGGGCGAAGGGCACGTCGAGAAAGATGGTCAGGTCCCAGCTTCCGTCCAGTTCGGGGTGCTGGAGGAAAATGCCATCCACCAGCAGCACCGCATTGGCAGGTGCCGTCACTTCGGCCATCGCGACGGCGCTGTCCGTGCGATGGTCGTAGGCAGCCGTCCGGTAGCGTCGACTGCCACCCGGCGCCAGCGGATCGAGCAGTGCGCTGCGAAATTCGGCCAGGTTGAACGAGTCGCGGTAAAAGCCTTCGGGCGAGGTTCGTCCGCGGGCATGCCTGACAGCGCGGGGATTGTGGAAGCCATCGATGCTGGCGCGGATCGCGGGGCGATGCACGCTCACCAATGGTGCAAGCGCGTCGGCAAGGCTGGTCTTGCCCGCGCCGTCGACCCCGGTAATGGCGATGCGTGCAATGCCTTCAGGTCTGGTAGCAACGATGCGGCGTGTCAGCCCGGCGAGAAACGCCGCGCGCTCCACTAAAACCCGCCGCCGGTCTTGAAGCCGGAATGCTTGCGGGTGCCCTGGCTGCCGGTGCGCGGGCGCGAGAACCCGCCACCGCTGTTCGAGCCACCGCCCCAGCCGCCGCCGAAGCCGCCCGAATTGCCTCTCGGCTTTGACTTGCCACCGCCGCCAAAGCTGGAATCGGGCCAGTTGAAAGTGCTGCCGCCATTGTCGGGCCAGGGCGAATTGGACCGCTGCCTTCCGTTATTGGGCAGGCCGACGCCGCCACCCCAGTCGCTGGTGCCGGCACTCCAGTTCTGGCTACGCTGCCACTGGTCCCAGTAGGAGGCCGCCGATATGCCGCCGCGCAGGAAATCGTTGAGCAGGTCGCCCACCAGCTTGTCCTCGCGGAAGGTCGAGCGCGGATCGTCGAACCGCTGCTTCTTGAACTCCCACTGGATGTCTTCCAGCTCGCGCCGGCGCGCGGCCAGGGTCTTGAGCCGCTCGTTGAGTTCGCGCGTCTCGCCTTCTTCTTCCTTGGCGCGGGCGCGGGCATCGTCGATCTGGGCGACGATGGTATCGTCCTGGCCCGTGCGGGTGCGACGCGCTTCGGCCAGCAGGGTCTGGATGTCTTCGCGACCCAGAGCCGTTGCCAGTTCGGTCAGCGCCCCCTCGAAGGCCGGGTTGCCACCCTGCGACAGCGTCGTCAGCGTCTTGGCCGTGTCGTCGCGCCGGTCCTCGGTGGCGACGATCTCGGCATCGAGCGCGTCGATCTTCTGCTGGGCGGCTTCCATGGCCTCGCGCATCGGCTTGCCGCCGGCATTGTCGATGGCCGCGGTCTCGAGCGCGTCGAGCTCGGCTTCCGCCGCCTTGGCATTCTCGATCTGCCGCTCGGCATGCTCACGCAGTCGCAGCGGAATTTCGTTCAGCATGGCAAAGTTCGGCCGCGCCTTTTGGAAACCAACCAGGTTGGCCACCAGCCCGTCGAGATATCGGGTGAAGTTGTTGGCGCGGTAGCTGGCGGTGCCATAGCCGGCTTCCCACAGATACATGAACAGCGGATCGTCGCGATACGGCTTGCCCTTCTCCTCGCGATCGGCCTCGGCCTGCTCGGTCTTGCGCATGGACTGGGCGGCAATGGCCGCCAGCTCGCTTGACTGGCTGCGCTTGGCGGCAAAGGCCGGATCACGCGCAATGGTGGCGCCCAGCGTGGCGGCCAGCGCCTTGAGCTTGGTCTGGTGCCCCTCGAAAAGCTTGAGCGCCTCGGTGCGCTCCCCGGTCAGCCGCGCCAGGGTGGCGTCGAGCTCGGCAATGTCGCTCTCGGCCTTGCCCAGGTCCTTGGCATGGGCCTTGAGCATGTCGCGCGCCTTGCTCTCGGCGGCCGAAATGCGCCCGTCGAGTTCCCCCTGCACGGCGGGGTCGAGCCGAAGCTGCGCCAGTTGCCGAAACAGTTCGGCTTCGGTTTCCTTGATCTTGCCGACTTTCTCGGCCGATCGCGCCAGGCGCTTGGTAATGTCTTCTTCCTCGCGACGAATGTCGCGCATGGCCTCGTCGAGACTGGCCAGGGCTTCGGGTCCGCGGATGCTCATTGCCCTACCACTCTGTCACTGCGCCGCCGAGAACGGGCATATTGTATTCCACATCGAGGAAGCCGTCCGACTTGCGGCCGACTTCGTTGATCTCGATGATGCCGTCGTCGAGCTTGTCGGCAGAGACGCCATCATAGACTTCCTCGGGCACCCGCACGCCCCAGATGCTGACCACGTCGGTCTTGCCGGTCTCCTCGTTGAGAATGGGCAGGCTCAGCGCATTGCCATCGGCGTCCAGCGCTTCGACGACAATGTAGTAATTGGTCGCCTCGGTATTGATTTCGGGGAAGGTCCAGAAGCCCGATTTCTCATCGGGGCGGTTGACCACGCGCAGGGTATATTCCTGCCGCAACTGGTCGCGCAAAGCGGTGAGGTCGGCCACCGCCTTCTCGGCGCCAGCGCGATTGCCCTCGGCGGCAAGTGTCTTGCCGCGGGTGCGCAGGGATTCGGCGTCGAGCACCGCCTGCTGCACCTTGGTTTCCTCGAAAATGGTCTGGTAGAGCCCATCCATCTGCGCCGGCAGGCCTTCGGCCAGCTCGATCCGCGCCGCGTCGGCAACCCCGTTCTGATAGGGTCGCCACACCCCGAAATAGCCGACCCCGAGCACCAGCAGCGCCACCAATGCCGCGCCGACCGGCTTGCCCCAGCGTTTGCGGCCGACATAGAGCCGCGCCAGCGTGGTCCCCAGGCCCGGCGCCGGCGGATCATAGACGAAACGGCTTTCCTCCAGCGCCGCCACACCCTCCTTGAGGATATGGTCGGGCACTTCGATGCCCTGCTGGTGGTAGATGTCGCGCAGCTTGTCGATCAGCTGGCGTTCCTTGGCCTCGGTGCCCAGTTCACGCGCGGCCAAGTCCTGCCGGTGACGGAGCGTGTCGACCACGTCCATTGCCAGCATGACTTCATCCAGGGGCGCAGCGGGTTTCGCTGTAACGTCACTCATTGTTGGCGTTCACCAGGTCATCCGTCTTGTTGGCCAAGGCGGTCTGCAAATGGCAGTTGCCTGCGCTTCCGGTGCTCACGTACTGCAAGTACGCTCCGCTCCGGTTCTCGGAAACCGCCATTTTCGACTCGCCCTGACCAACAATCCGCACGACCTGAGGGTGTCCCCTCACTTCCGGGTTTCGAGCAGCAGCGCATTGCCGTCGGCGGCCAGCGCTGCAAGGCGGCGCTTGCCGTCTTCGACCGCATCGCGGATTTCCGCCGAATTCTTGGTCGAGGCAATACGCATTTCGTTGATGATGGTGCGGCTCTTTTCCTGGAAGTTGACCACCGAATCCACCAGCTTCTTGACCGCATCGGCGCGCACCGTCGGGCCATAGCCGGCCTTGACCGCCTCTTCCTGCACCTTGTCGCCGATCTCGGAGAGCGTCTCGAGGCTCTTGCTCATGCCCTCTTTCATGGCGTTGAGCGTTTCGGTCGATTCATGCAGGCCGAACATGCCGGTGAACGAGGCCGACAGGGCCGTCAGCACGGTTTCATTGGTCGAGAAGAACGAGATCGACTGCTGGTAGACGCGTTCCTTGGCATTGGTGGTCTGCATCAGCCGCGCCATCACCACTTCGGATGTGTTGTAGGAGATGGTGAGATTGTCCGAGAGGTCCTTGGCGATCTGGTAGCGCTTTTCCTCGTTCTGCATCTCGCGCAGCTTTTCGTCGCGATCCATTTCGAGACGGGCACGATCGGCCGGCACGGTGCCGGCATAGCCGGCCACGGCGGCCGAAGCGCTGTTCAGGATGTCTTTCTTGTCTCCGAGACGCTTCTCGGCGGTCTGCAGCACCTCGAGCGCCATGACCTCGGCCTGCTTCAGCGCGCCGCGGAAATCGCGATAGGCCTCGAGGATGATCTGCTCGCGGTCGATCTGGTCCTTGGTGTCCCTGGTGACTTCAAGATAGACGTCGCGAATCTTGTTGAAGCGGGTGGCGATGTCGCCGCGGGAAACCTTCATCCACACATTGGAGGCGCGCTCCATCAGGTCGAGCCTGTTGTCGCTGAGCTGGTCAACCATGCCCTTGGCATCGTCGCGGATGGAATCGAAGCCCTTGGTGATGTCCTCGTAGCGCTCGCCGATCTTCATGGCGGCGATCTGCTCACGCACCACCTCGTTGAAGGCGCTCGCCTGGCTGAGGGTGCGGCCGATCAGGATCACGCGGGTCTCGTCGAGCTCGGTGATCTGGCTGAGCAGGCCCGTGATCGGCTGCTCGCCCTGCTGTTCTGGCCAGACGCCCAGGTCACGGATGGCGTTGACGGCCTTGTCCAGATACTGCAGCGGCTTTTCGGCGATAACGGCGACCGGCGCCACCTCGGCCTTCGGTGCAGTGGTCACTTGATCGGCCATGTTTCGCTCCCCGTAATCTGACGCCTGTTCGGCGGATTGCGCCCCGCGCGCTATAGATTGCTGCTGGCTGCGGCCCTGACAATTGCAAGGCTGTGCCGGCACGCCTATTTAGACCATATTGGTGCGAAAAAGCCGCACGTAAAGAGCGGGAGTGGCACGCCATGGCAGGCCCTTATTTCACGGCGCATCAAGGCGGCATTGCGGCGGTGGTCGTACTGCGTTCAACCGGTCGCCGCTGATGGATTTCGGTGGCCGCTATTCCATTGCCGCGCCGCGCGACGCCGTCTGGGCGGCGCTCAACGATACCGGTGTTCTCAAGGCCGCGATTCCGGGCTGCCACCGCATCGATTGGGCGGGCCAGACGGCGCTCGATCTGGAGATCAAGGTCAACCTCGGCGTGGTCCACCCGGTGTTCAAGGGCGATCTGGCCCTGTCCGATATCGTGCCGGCCGAGCGCTACACCTTGTCGGGCAAGGGCAGGGGAGGCCTTTTGGGCCTGGCCGAGGGATCGGCCGATATCGTGCTGTCGGACCTGGGCGCGGACACGTTGCTGGTCTTTACCGCCAGGGGCGGCGCCTCGGGCCAGATCATGAAGCTGGGCAGGGCCATTATCGGCAATTCCGCCCAGAAGGTGATCGACGGGTTCTTCGAGCGCTTCGGCGAGGCCATGGGAGCCGGGGTGACGCCACTGGGCGTGGAGTAGGGCGCGAGACAGTCCGCCTTAACCTGACCTTAACCATGCCCGCTTCCGCCTTCAAAGCATCATAATCGGAAGCCGGTCGGCGCGCTATGAAGGCACGATCCGTCCAACTTGAAGCAAATGCCAGATGTCCGCCCGCACCCGAGATACTATTGCCCTGTTCGCCATTGCCTCCGGTGCCATTCTGGCTGTGCTCTACGCGGACGCCGACCTCGGCGCCATTTTCCAGGGCATCCTGTCGCGCTGGTGAGTTGCAGGCCGCGGCCTAAGGGCGGCTTGCTGGCCGCTTAAGCACGACGCCCGAAATTTGACCAATCGGAAAAATATCCGCGATTCCCTCTTGCAGGCGTCACGTTTGCACGATTGTATCGACCGCTAGCGCACGGAGATTGTCCGTTGGAGTCAAGCGCCAACGCTCCAGTGCGAGACAGGGAGACGAACTCAATGAAATTCTCAACCATCACCAAGGCCATTGCTGGCGGCGTCGCGCTGAGCGCGGTTCTGGCCGGTGCGGCCTTCGCTGACCCCGCGATCATCTACGATCTCGGCGGCAAGTTCGACAAGTCGTTCAACGAAGCTGCCTTCAACGGCGCCGAAGCCTGGAAGACTGCCACTGGCGGTACCTATCTCGACCTCGAATTGCAGAATGACGCCCAGCGCGAGCAGGCCCTGCGCCGCTTCGCCGGTCAGGGTGCCAACCCTATCGTGATGGCTGGCTTCTCCTGGACCGCCGCGCTCACCGCCGTCGCTCCGGAATTCCCGGACGTGAACTTCGTCGTGATCGACACCGTCGTCGACGCGCCCAACGTGCAGTCGATCCTGTTCGACGAGCATACCGGTTCGTTCCTCGTCGGCGCGCTCGCCGCGATGAAGTCGACCACCGGCACCGTGGGCTTCGTGGGCGGCATGGACGTGCCGATCAT
>NZ_CAMLHM010000060.1 GCF_946479885.1 uncultured Devosia sp. | reverse complement strand
AGGTGGTTCGCCGCACGCCGGGCGGCACATGCCCGGAGATACGCGTTGCTGGACCTGCTATCCGCCCCCGAGCACCTGCTGCGGGATGTCGGCATCGGCCGGGAACAGCTGATCCAGGCGATCGAAGCCCAGGATAAGGCGGCGACGCTTCGGTAGTCCGAAGCGTTGTGGACCCAAGATGGACGATGGAGTGAAAGCCATGCAGATTCTGTTTATCCAGGGCGCTGGCGAAGGAACCCATGACGAGTGGGACAACAAGCTCGTCGCGAGCCTCGAGGCGGAACTGGGTCCGCAATATGCGGTCCGCTACCCGCGCATGCCCGACGAAGGGGAGCCGCAATACGCGACCTGGAAGGCTGCGCTGTTCGAGCTATTCGATGAGTTGGAGGACAACGCGATCCTCGTCGGTCACTCCATCGGCGCCACCTTTCTCATCCACGCACTGGCCGAGCACCGCCCGAAGCGAAAATGGGGCGCTGTCCTGCTCATTGCCCCGCCATTCCTCGGCGAGGGCGGCTGGACCGGCGATGAGACGGACCCGGTGTCCGACTTCGCCCAGCAGCTTCGCGCCGATGTCCCCCTGTTCATCTATCATGGCGCCGCCGATGCCGAGGTCCCGCCTGATCACATGGCGCTTTACGCCGGGGCCATCCCCCACGCCACCACCCGCGCCCTCGCGGATCGGGATCACCAGCTGAACAATGACCTGGGCGACCTGGCCCGGGACATCCGCGAAATCATGGTGACCGCAAGATGATCCGCCCAGCCCGCTTTATGGCCCGCGCCGGCCGAACGACCGGCTTCATCATGGGCACGCTCCTGGGCGTGGCTGGCGGACATCCTGCCCGCGGCTGTTCAGAAAATTCATCCTCCGTTAGGCGGGGTATTGCATAAGCAATTGCCGTCCAATACGTACTGCACACGTGAGGCCACGTGGCGGAGTGGTGACGCAGCGGATTGCAAATCCGCGTACTCCGGTTCAATTCCGGACGTGGCCTCCAAATCCCTTCCAGGCAAATCATCAGGCGTTGCCGCAATGGCGAGCAATGATCCGCGGTCCCATCGGGCAGGGGATTGTTGCGGCTGGGTCGTAGCGGTAGTAACGGCGGCATGTCAGACGCCAAAATCCAGGCCGAGAGCTTGCCCCATGTGGTAACCGTGGACTGCGCCCGCGGCCTGCTGGCCATGGCCGTGCTGGCCTATCACTACCTGCATCTTGAGGGGATCGCTCATGTTGAGCGCGTCGCCTACTACGCTGTCTACGCGTTCTTCGTGGTCAGCGGCTTCGCGCTGTTCGTCCGTTACCACGCCGCTCTGACCACGGCGGAGGGCGTCAGGCGCTATGTCGCGCGCCGAGTGTTCAGGATTGCGCCACTCTTCTACCTGGCGATCATCCTGCATGTCCTGCTGGTGGGCCCCGAGGCAGCGCAGGGCTACAAGCTCATCTGGAGTGCCAGCCTGCTCTTCGGCTTTGCCAATCCGGGCAATTCCTCGCTGTTGATGGGCGGGTGGTCGATCGGCATCGAGATGGTTTTCTACCTTCTGCTGCCCTTCATCGTCTGGATGCTTCGATCCATGGCGGCGAGGGTGCTGGCGACAGTGGGGGCGTTGGTATTTTCCGCCGCATTCGTCAACTTCACGCTGCAGGATCAGCAGGCCTTCGATGCTTCGCTATGGAGCGCCTATACCCAGCCGGCAGCCTTCTTCGGCTACTTCATGGCCGGGATTCTGCTGGCCGGCATATTCATGGCCTACCCGCGAAAGGGCGGTCTCTGGCCGCTGCTCGTGCTCGCCGCCGCCCTCGCTCCATTCCTGTTGATCGACGCGAACCACCCCATCGAGTTGCTGGTGGGTTGGCGTGGTCTCGTCTTTACCGCCGCCACGATCGCCTTCGTATGCGGGGCGGTGTATCTCAGGGAGCCGGCCGGCTATGCCCGGGCGCTGGCGCGGACAATCGGCGCGCTGAGTTACCCGATATATCTTCTGCACCCCTTGGCATACCTGGCGGCGGGAAAGCTCGGCATCGTCTCCACCTGGCCCAGGCTCCTGCTCGCGACCTGCCTGACGATTCTGGTTTCGCTGCTCGTGCAGCGGCTGCTGGAAACGCCCGCCCGGGCCTTTGGTCGCCGGGTCTTTCCGTGACCCTGGGCGGCCCGCCCGCAATTGCTGTTGTGGCGGCCCCTGGTCTGGGATAGGTCCGCCGAGCATATCTCCGGCGAATATGCATGCCCCTCATGCGGCAGCATAATTGCCGCATCGCTGGTTCCGCTCTTGCCATGCAAGGTGACCGACTATATTCACGTCCGTCATATGAATTCACCCGGGGCGGGCAATTCTCTATGGTCGATTTCCAGCGTGCACGCGCGCATATGGTGGAAAGCCAGCTGCGGGCTGGTGGCGTTACCAATGCGCCTATCCTGGCCCGCATGCGCGCCATCCCGCGTGAGGATTTCGTCGATTCCAGCCGCCGCGACGTCGCCTATGTCGACGATATCCAGTGGCTTGGCGACCGGGCTGCCGGTCGCTTCATGGCGGCCCCCGCGACGCTCGCCAAGCTCATCAAGCTGGCAGACATCACCGAGCGGGACGCCGTGCTCGATATCGGCGCGGGCACGGGCTATTCAACCGCTGTCATCGCCGGACTGGCAGCCTCGGTTATCGGCCTGGAGCAGGATGCGGCCCTCGCTTCGTCCGCCATCGCCAATCTTGCCGGGCTCGGCATTGCCAATGCCCACATTGTTACAGGCGACATCGACCAGGTTGCCGCGGCATCGGTCGATGTCATCATGGTCCAGGGCGCTCTCGATAGCGTGCCCGACGCCTTCCTGGCGCGGCTCAAGCAAGGCGGCCGTCTGGTAGCCTTGATTCGAAACGGCGCCACCGCGGTGGCCCATATTTTTGTGAAATCGGACCGTGGCGTTACGGCGCGCGCGGAGTTCAATGCCTTCCTGCCGCCGCTCGCGCGGCAAAGGAACGAAGAATTCGTGTTTTAGTGATATCGTCGCGCGTGTTGCCCATCAGGCACGTGCGGAGGTTAATCGTACATTAAGCCCCGGTGGGGATTGTCGCGGCAGGTTGTGCACCCCATGTGCCGCGCATAGTGTCTTGGGGTTGTCGGAGGCGGGCATGGGTTTTCGCGTAAATTTGGTGGCCAGTGCGTTGGCTTTGGTGTTGGCAGCCGGTTCGGTCGGCGGCGCGCAGGCGCAGTCGATCACCCAGGCGCTGACCATCGCCTACGATCATGCGCCCGACCTGCAGGCGGCACTGCTCAGCGCCAAGTCTGCGGCGGAAAATGTTGCCTTGGCCGAGGCGGGCAAACGCCCCACCATCGGGGCCTCGCTGAGCGGAAATCACACTCTTGCCCTGCCTGCGGGCAGCAACCAGTGGGTCGAAAGCACCAGCTTCACGACCGGTCTCTCCTATAACCAGACCGTCTTCGACAACTTCAAGACCGAAGCGAATATCGAAGCGGCGCGCGCCGGTGCCGAGGCGGCCGAATACCAGATCCGCAACACCGAGCAGAACGTCCTGCTCGCGGTCGTCCAGGCCTATATGTCCGTGTTGAGCGACCGCCAGTTGGTCGCGTTGCGCCAGGAAAACACCAATTTCTTCCAGGCGCAGCTGCAGTCGGCGCGCGATCGGCTCGACGTAGGCGAGGGGACCCGTATCGACGTCGCCCAGGCCGAGGCGCGTCTCGCGCAGGGAGACGCGGCCTACCGCGCCGCGTTGAGCAGCCTTGAGATCAGTCAGGCCACCTTCCAGCGCTATGTCGGAGCGGCCCCGCAGAATCTTGATTCCTCGCACAATTTCGGTCGGCTGGTTCCCTCCAGCCTCCAGGCCGCCATTTCCGAAGCCGAGATCGGCCATCCCGCTATCCTGCTGTCCAAGGCCGCCATCCGCGCCGCCCAGGCCGGCGCCGATGCGGCCCAGGCCGCGTTCGGCCCAACCGCGTCGGTTACCGGCTCGGTCGGCAACCGCTTCACCGTCGGTGGCAGTCAGCAGGATGGCCTCAGCGGCTCGATCGGCTTCCAGATTACCATTCCGCTCTATGCCGGCGGTGCCATTGGCGCGGGTGTGCGCAAGGCCAATATCGAACAGATCAAGTCCGAGGTGGACGCCATGTCCGCCTATGACCAGATCCGCGAGGCAGTGATTTCCGCCTGGGCCGGCATCCAGAGCGCGGACGCGCAGATTTCTGCGGCCAATTCCGCTGTTGCGGCCGGTCGCACCGTGCTCGATGGTGTCATCCAGGAGCGTGACCTGGGCACCCGCACCACCCTCGACGTGCTCAACGCGCAGGCCGAACTGACCACGGCGCGCGAAGGCCTCATCAATGCCTCGACCAACAAGGTCATCGCCACATTCTCGCTGCTGTCGGCCATGGGCCGCCTGACGGCGACCGATCTGGGCCTGGCCGTCGAGGTCAAGTCCGCCGTGCGCTACAACCAGGCTGTCGACGACGTGTGGCAGGAATTGCGCACCGTCGCCGAGTGATCGGCTGACGCGCAGGTTTTCGGCAAACTGCGTCTGTCGCCTTCGTGCTTCGGCAACGCCTTGCGTCCAGATTGAATCGAGACTTGGTGGCCGGGTCATGCCCGGCCACAAGTTTTAGTGGAAACGGGCTTGCGGCCCGCTGCGGCGATTCCTAATTGGGGCGGCTGGCGTTAAGGTAGTCGGGACGAATCAGGTTGGCCGCTTTGGCGGAGGCCGCGGACTGGTTCGGGCGCGCATGAGTAAGAGGCACTGATGAACAAGCCGGCTCCCAAAGAACCATCAATGGACGAGATCTTGTCGTCCATCCGGCAGATCATTGCCGATGACGATGCCGCCGGTGTGCCGCGCCGCCCGACTATTCAGGCCGCCCCACCCCCCATGCAGGCCACGCCGGCCCGGCCAATGGCTGACTCGCTCGATCGCGACCTGAGCGACATGCTCGACGATATCGAGCCCCTGGCGCTGTCAGCCAGCCAGATTGTCGACAAGGCCGATGACGACGACGTTGGCGGATTCAGCTTCGACTCCATCCTGGCTGACACCGCTACTGACGACGAGCCGGTGGCGTCCGCGCCGCAACTGGTGGATCCCGACGACATTACCTTCGACATGGCTGCCCCCGAAGAGGAAGAGCTGCCGGCCTTCGATCCGCCGCCGATGGCCTTCAACCCCAAGCCACAGCCCGCGCCGCAGCCGGCCCCGCCACCACAGCCGGCTCCGCGTCCGCAGCCCAGCATCGCCCAGGCGGCGCCGCTGCCCGATCCGACCCTGTCCAGCGACATGGCCGAGCAACTGCTCGAGCCGGCCACCCAGGCGGCCGTCCGCAGCTCCATCACCAAGCTCAATGGTCTTGGCCTGGGCAATACCGGTGCCACCATCGAATCGCTGATGCGCGACATGCTCCGCCCGATGCTCAAGGAATGGCTGGACGAAAACCTGCCCTCCGTCGTCGAGCGCATGGTCGAAAAGGAAATCTCCCGCATCTCCCGCGGCGAGTAACGCTCCGATTGACCCCTCGGGCCTGCCCACTAGGGTGAGGCATTGCACGGGTCAACCACCGGGTTCTCCCTCCCCCTTGCGGGGAGGGTAGCTCAGCTGGCCCGAAGGGCCTTGGCGTAGCTGGGTGGGGGGACAAGATCCCGGTATCAGGGCCATACATCCCCCACCCTTGATCCCTCCCCGCAGGGGGGAGGGAGTCGACTGAACCATCGGCGTCATGCGCTGTTGCTTGTTGACCCCGCACCCCGCATTTGCTTGAAGTCTGCCAACCTGTTTATCCGGCCCGCCAGGTCTTTCTCCAACGAGAACGGACATCCTGGCGGGTCGCTGCTGTTGCGAGTGACCAATGCTTGAAAAGTCCTATGAGCCATCGGCCGTCGAAGGCCGCATCTATGCCGACTGGCTCAAGGCAAATGCCTTTGCTGCCGGGGCAGGGGCTGCCCCGGGCGCCGAGACTTTCACCATCGTCATTCCGCCGCCCAACGTGACCGGCTCGCTCCATATCGGCCACGCGCTCAACAACACCATCCAGGACATCCTGATCCGCTTCAACCGCATGCTGCACAAGGATGTGCTGTGGCAGCCGGGCACCGACCATGCCGGTATCGCCACCCAGATGATCGTCGAGCGCCAGCTGATGGAACGCCAGCAGCCGGGCCGCCGCGAAATGGGTCGCGAAAAGTTCGTCGAGCGCGTTTGGGAATGGAAGGCCGAAAGCGGCGGCACCATCATGAACCAGCTCAAGCGCCTGGGCGCTTCGGCCGATTTCAGCCGCGAACGTTTCACCATGGGTGAAAACGGCGTGGCGGACGACCAGATGGTGCGATCAGTCACCAAGGTCTTCGTCGAGCTGCACAAACGCGGCCTGATCTATCGCGCCAAGCGCCTGGTGAACTGGCATCCGGGCCTCGAAACCGCCATCTCCGATCTCGAAGTCGAAAACATCGAGATCAAGGGCCACATGTGGCACCTGCGCTATCCGCTGGCCGACGGGGTTACCTACCAGTTTCCGATCGCCCATGACGAAGAGGGCAAGCCCACCGAGTGGGAGACCCGCGACTACATCATCGTCGCCACCACCCGCCCCGAAACCATGCTGGGTGATAGCGGCGTTGCCGTGCATCCTGACGACGAGCGCTACGAGGGCCTGATCGGCAAGTTCGTGACCCTGCCGCTGGTCGGCCGCCGCATCCCCGTCGTCGCCGACGACTATGCCGATCCGGCTTTGGGCACCGGCGCGGTCAAGATCACCCCGGCGCATGATTTCAACGACTTCGAGGTCGGCGTCCGCAACAACCTCGAGCAGATCAACGTCTTCACGACCAGTGGATCGATCATCTCGGCCGATTTCATCCCCGCCGCCTATCGCGGCATGGATCGCTTCGTCGCGCGCAAGGCCATCGTCGCCGACCTGACGGCTTTGGCCGAAGAGAACCCCACTCGTGGCCTCGATCACATCGAGGACAAGAAGATCATGGTCCCCCATGACGAGAAGAGTAAGCTCGTCGTCATCGAGCCCTTCCTGACGGACCAATGGTGGGTCAAGGCCGACGTGCTGGCCCAGCCGGCCATGGCCGCCGTGCGCGAGGGCCGCACCAAGTTCGTGCCCCAGCAATACGAAAACACCTATTTCGCCTGGCTCGAAAACATCAAGCCCTGGTGCATTTCCCGCCAGCTCTGGTGGGGCCACCAGATTCCGGCCTGGTACGGCCCGGACAACGAGGCCTTCGTCGCCTATGACGAGGCCGAGGCCCAGGCACTTGCCACCGCGCACTACGGCAAGCCCGTCGCCCTCAAGCGCGACGAAGACGTGCTCGACACCTGGTTCTCGTCCGCCCTCTGGCCGTTCTCGACCCTGGGCTGGCCGGACGACACTGCCGAACTCCGCCGCTACTACCCGACCGACGTTTTGGTCACTGGCTTCGACATCATTTTCTTCTGGGTTGCCAGAATGATGATGATGGGTCTTGAATTCCTGGATGAAGAGCCGTTCCACACGGTCTACATGCATGCTCTGGTCCGCGACGAGAAGGGCCAGAAGATGAGCAAGACCAAGGGCAACGTCATCGACCCCCTCGAGCTCATCGATCAATATGGCGCCGACGCCACCCGCTTCACCCTGGCTGCCATGGCCGCGCAGGGCCGCGATCTGAAGCTCTCGCTTCAGCGCGTCGAGGGCTATCGCAACTTCGTCACCAAGATCTGGAATGCCGCCCGCTTCCTCGAAATGAACGAGTGCCGGCGTGTCGAGGGTTATGACCCCAAGGCCAACAAGCTGCCGCTCAATCGCTGGATCGTCGGCGCCACGGCGCGCGGCGCTGCCGCCGTTACCCAGGGCATTGTCGACTACAAGTTCAACGAAGCCGCCAATAGCGCCTACGATTTCGTCTGGGGCACCTTCTGCGACTGGTATGTCGAATTCGCCAAGCCCGTTTTCATGGGCGAGGACGAGGCGGCCAAGGCCGAGACCCGCGCCACGGCAGCCTGGGCGCTCGACCAGATCCTGGCCATCCTCCACCCCTTCATGCCCTTCGTCACCGAGGAGCTATGGGCCGAGACCGGCAAGTTCGGCGCCCCGCGCCAGAACCTGCTGATCCTTACCGATTGGCCCGATCTGGCCGGCCTCGAAGATGCCGCTGCCGATGCCGAGCTGACCTGGTTGATCGACGTGATTACCAATGTTCGCTCCGTCCGCTCGGAGATGAACGTGCCGGCCGGCGCCAAGCTGCAGATGGTCGTGGTCGGGGCAGGGGAGGACACACTCCGTCGCCTCGTCGCCGGCACCTCGCTGATCACCCGCCTGGCGCGCCTCGAGGAAATCTCGCCGCAATCGACCGTGCCGGGCGAATCCGCCCAGTTCGTCGTCGGCGAAGCCACCTGGGCCCTGCCGCTGGCCGGTTTCATCGACATCGCGGCCGAGAAATCTCGCCTCGAAAAGGAAGTCGGCAAGCTCGACGCCGAAGTCAGCCAGATCGACAAGAAGCTCGGCAACGAGCAGTTCGTCGCCAAGGCGCCCGAGGAAGTCATCGAGGAGCAGAAGGCCCGTCGTGAAGCCGCCATCGAACGGCGTCATCACATCACCGAAGCGCTCAAGCGTTTGAGTTGATTGCAGTAGACCTCATGGTGAGCTTGTCGAACCACGAGGTCGTGCCACCAATCTCGCCACGACCTCGTCCTTCGACAAGCTCAGGATGAGGTCTACTGAGGGTCTGAAGACCATGGACGACATCATCCCGCGCGAACCGCCCGCCCGCCACATCGCCAATGGCATGGTCGGTGTTGGCGCGGTGCTGGTCTTCGACGGCAAGGGCGGTGTCGTCAGGCACGAGCCATCCGCCGAGGAACCCAAGGTTCCCGTGCGTGGTTTCAAGCTGATCGCGGGCAATTCCCGGTCACCCGAATTCAAGGTCTGGCTCAAGCAGGAGCTGGGCGAGTTCAACGCCGATCTGCTGACGGTTCCCAGCGCCCGCTCGCGCTGCACGGTCATCGAGGATCGCGCCATGGTCGTCATGCGCGTCGCCCGGCCCGGGGCCGAGCCGCATGATATCGGCCGGCAGCTGCTGACCCTCTGGATCGAGAAGGGCCGCGTCATCATCGCGTCCGAGCTCAATATTCTCGATTTCCTCGGCCTCAACAAATGGGTGGCTTCGCACCATGCGCCGGTTACCCCCGCCGATCTGGTGGCGCGCCTGGGGCTGCGCGCTGCCGACCGTCTCGAACCGCTCGTCGAAATGCTGGGTGACCGGCTCGACGACATCGAAGAGGCCCTGATCGTCCAGAACAACACCAAGGCCAATAGTCGCCTGGCCGAACTGCGCCGCAACCTCATCAGTTTCCGCCGCATCGTCTGGCCGCAGCGCGATGTGCTCAACACGCTCGAAATCGAAGACCTCAGCCACTTCACCGCGCGCGACCGCCTGCGCCTGCGGGAAGCGTCAGCCCGTTCGGCCCGCCTCGGCGACGAATTGCAGGCCCTGTCCGAGCGCGCCGTGCTGGTGCACGAGCAGATCATCGATGCGCGTGCCGAGCAGATGAACCGCACCATGCTGATCCTGGCCGCGGTCACCGTGGTCTTCATGCCGCTGACGCTGCTCACCGGCGCCCTGGGCATGAACGTCGCCGGCATTCCCTTTTCCGACAACCCGCATGCCTTCTGGGCCGTCTGCGCCGCCCTGTTCGTCCTCTCGCTCGGCATCATCTGGTGGATGCGCGGCCGCCGCTGGCTCTAGCGGCGGCCGCTTTGTTCTAGATGCTGGCCGACACCCGATGCAGCCCGGCATAGAGCCCGTCGGCCACCATCAGTTGGTCATGCGTGCCCTCCTCGCCAATGCCATCAGGCGTCAGCACCAGGATGCGATCGGCGTGACGCACCGTCGAAAGCCGGTGAGCGATGACGATGGTCGTGCGCCCCTGCGCAAGGCTCAGCAGCGCCTGCTGCACCGCCCGTTCGCTCTCATTGTCCAGCGCGCTGGTCGCCTCGTCGAAGATCAGCACGGCCGGGTTCTTGAGAAACGCCCGGGCGATGGTCAGCCGCTGCTTCTGCCCGCCCGACAGCTTCACCCCGCGCTGGCCGATGTCGGACTTGTACCCCTGCGGCAAGGCGGTGATGAAGTCATGCGCATTGGCGGCCCTGGCCGCTTCAACGACCTGTTCATCGGTAGCGTCCGGGCGGCCATAGCGCAGGTTTTCCTCCACCGTGCCGCTGAACAGATAGAGATCCTGCTGCACCACGCCCACACTGCGACGAAGCGAGGCCAGCGAGACGTCCCGCACATCCTTGCCATCGATGGTGATGGCGCCGCCCTCAACATCGTAGAAGCGCGGGATCAGGGCACAGAGGGTGCTCTTGCCGACGCCGGACGATCCCACCAGCGCGATGAACTCGCCCCGCTTGATGTCCAGCGAGAGCCGGTTGAACACCGGTTCCTGTCCCTCGCCATAGCTGAAGCTCACATCTCGGAAGTTGATGGCGCCGGCGACCTCGCCGATATCGTCAGCATCCGGCCGGTCGGCAATGTCCGGCTCCTCCTCCAGCAGTTCCATGGCGCGCACGAAGCCGGTCGCGCCCTCCTGCCAGAGGCGGATGAAGTTATCGAGCCGTCGCACCGGGTCCACCAGCACGCCCACGCAGAGCAGGAAGGTCAGCATTTCGGCCACGGTCAGTTCGGCATGGAGAATCCGGATTGCGCCGGCCACGATCACCATGATCGTCACCAGTTGCGCAAAGCCGTCCATCCCGACCCACAGCAGCGCTTCGCTGCGATAGCCCTCCCGACGGCTCTCGAAGAAGTTCCGGTTCTCCACCTCGAAGCGGCGCAGTTCCTCCGCCTCATTGGCAAACGACTGCACCACCCGCACGCCGCCCAGCGCGTCCTCCACCCGCTCGTTGACGGCGGCGATACGCTCCTTGCTGGTCTTGAGCGCCACATTCATCCGCCGGTTGAAATGGCGCGCATAGAGCACCGCGAAGGGCACCAGCAGCGCGATCAGTCCCGCCAGCACCGGGTCGATGATGGTGAGAACCGTCATCGCCCCGCCAAACTTGAGCAGGCCGATGGCGATGTCCTCGGGGCCGTGGTGGAACAGTTCGCCCAGCCACAGCGAGTCGTTGCTGATGCGGCTCATCAGCTGGCCGATGCGCTGCCGGTCATAAAAGCCGAATGACAGCTTCTGGCAGTGCTCGAACAGTTCCTTGCGCACATCCGCCTCGATGCGCGCGCCCATGACGTGACCCTGGTAGTCGACGAAAAACGTCGCCAGCGACTGGACGAGGAACACACCCAGCATGATCCCGCCCATGGTCAGGATCTGCGTGACCGCGTCGTCGCTCTGGGCCAGTTCCGGCAGACGGGCGGTGATATAGCTGGCGCAGAGCGGCAGGGCGATTGCCCCGGCGGCCACCAGCACGGCGCAGGCCAGGTCCGCCAGCAGCAGCGGGATATAGGGGCGATAATAGGCAACGAACTTTCGTGCGCGGGTCATTGCCCGGGCCGAGTTCGTATTGCGGCTGTCGGTCAGCCGGGCGAGGAGTTTGAAAACGAGCGGGCTACGGCTTGCGCTTTGCGGCCCTGGTTTGGAAGGTTGCGAGTGCATGAACGATCATGTCCTGTTGAAGATGTGCTCCTTTCGTCAGGGACAGGGTTTTCATTGGTCGCTCCTCGGTTGGTCGTTGGTGGGAGTATGCCCATCGGGCTGCCCGGCGCAACCTTGGGGGAGAGACAGGGTCCGCGATGAGCGCGGTGCGGCGAAGTCTGTGACGATTCCGCAACAACGTCCGTGAATCGATTTCGCCACCCCTTGCAGCAACCATTTGGCGATGTTTGTCGCCACAATCTCACCCTAAACGAGACGGCATAGGCATCTGGGGGCGGATGGCCTGTGAGCACCGTGGCAAGGCCGCGCGCTCGCACGTCTATCTCCCTCGACTGCTGAGCCGAAGGCCTCGTCCACGCCCCGCAAGGGCGCGCGATTGTGGCCTTGGACGGTGAAACGACGACGTGCCTGCATCATTGCCGTCAAGGCAATACCTCCCGAGCGCCACGAGCCCGGCTGAATGCGGTCACAAACGGAGTTTACCGAATTCTTAACGTCCGCTTTCCCGGTCAACGTACTTGGGACAAGCTGATGGAAACCGGAGCGCGGCAATTGCGGCCGGCGCACCGTAGCGGAATCGGACTGGCCGGTTCCAGAACAGGTTTGCCCGCCCGTCCGGCTGGCCCAAAGGAGCAAGATGCGGACCATTAGGGACCATTCCCTGATTTCCGTCACAACCGCAGCCTTCCTCGCCCTGGCGGCGTCGATCCTGCCTGTGCACGCCCAGACTGCCGCCGATGCGGCGCTGAACATGGCCAATATGCTTGATGGAGCAGGTGGTGGTGTGTCCGGCGACGATCTGCTCGCGGCGCTGGAAGATGCTGCCGATGCCGGCCAGCCCATGGCCATGTGGCAGCTCGGCACGATGTATGAGAACGGCGAGGGTGTGGACCGCGACCCGGTCAAGGCCTTCGGCTATTTCGCGCAGATCGCCAATCAGCACGCCGACGCCGCACCCAAGGGTGTCGAGGCCGATATCGTGGCCCAGTCCTTCGTCAAGGTCGGTGATTACTACAAGGAAGGTCTCCCCGACGCCGGTATCCCGGCCGACGCCGAGCGTTCCCACGCGTTGCTGCTCCATGCCGCCACCTATTTCGGCGATGCCGATGCGCAATATCGCGTCGGCCTGCTCTATACCCAGGAAGACGAGATGGGCGTGAACCCGCTGCAAAGCGCGCGCTGGTTCTCGCTGGCCGCCCGCAAGGGGCATTGCCCCGCCCAGGCCCATCTTGGCGATATGCTGTTCAACGGCGTCGAGGGCCTCGAAGCCCAGCCCGTCGAGGGCTTGATGTGGCTTGCCATCGCCCATGAGCGTTGCGCCGGCACCGGCGATGCGGCCTGGGTCGACGAACTGCTCAACCGCGCACAGTCCCTCGCCACACCCGAGGAAAGCGCCGAAGCGACCGCTTTGGCGCAGAGCATCGCCCCTCAGTTCGCTGGTTTTTGAACTCCATCTGGTGGTTGGCGCCTTGGCGCGCCGCTCCACAGATCGTCACCCTCGGGCTTGACCCCAGGGTCCTACACTTGCCGAGCTCGGGAAATGCAACGCCCTCGGGTCAGGCCCGAGGGTGACGGCCGGCTGGTGGGGCGCGATCGGATTTCCCGCTAAAACCGAAACATTCCCTCGACCGGCACGTGATCGCTCGGCTTGTCCCAGCCGCGCACATCCTTGTGGACGATGACACCGTCCAGCCGGTCTGCCGCCTGCGGCGACAGCATGAGATGGTCGATGCGGATGCCGGCATTGCGACGCCAGGCGCCGGCCTGGAAATCCCAGAACGTGTAGGACGGCTCCGATGTCACCGAGCGCAGCGCATCGGTCAGTCCCAGATTGACCAGCGACCGCCAGCGCTCCTGGCTTTCGGGCCGGTACAGCGCATCGCCCCACCAGCCTTCCGGATTATGCGCATCGATCGCGGCCGGGATGATGTTGAAGTCGCCGAGCAGGATGAACGGTTCCTCCAGCGCCAGCCGGCCCTCGACGAAGGCCTCGAGCCGCTTCATCCAGGCCAGCTTGTAGGGGAATTTCTCGGTGTCGACCGGATTGCCGTTGGGCAGGTAGATGCCGCAGACGCGGACCGCGCCTGTTTCCACCGAGAACACACCCTCGATCAATCGAGCCTGTTCGTCGCTGTCATCGCCGGGCAGCCCACGAGTCACCTCGTCGAACGGCAGCAGCGACAGGATGGCAACACCATTCCAGCTCTTCTGCCCATGCGTCTCGACATTGTAGCCCAGCGCCTCGATCTCGAGCCGCGGGAAGCCCTCGTCGACAGTCTTGATCTCCTGCAACACGACGATGTCGGGCTTTTCCTCGCTCAGCCACTTCAGCAGCAGTTCGAGCCGGGCTTTGACGCCGTTGATGTTCCAGGTGGCGATGCGCATGACGAGTCTCCATTGCCGGGCAGGCTACCGATCAGCCGGGCAGGGGGCAACTAGCGCGCGGCCCCATACACAGCGTTGCGCACCTCGTCCCGATAGGCGCCGTCGCTGCCCTCGAGCCCGGTATTGCTCATCGACAGCACGGACAGCCCGTTCACCGGGTCGATGAACCAGTTATGCCCATAGATGCCGCCCCAGCGCACAATGCCACGGGGCGCCGGGGATTGCCCGGCTTGGGGATCGTCGAGCCAGGCGCCAAAGTAGCCGAATTTCCAGCCCGGCCCCTGAGCCTGGGCAAGCTGCGGCGTCTGGTCGGCCATGCCCCTGGCGACAGTTTCCGGCTTGAGGATCTCGCCGCCGCCCGTCCGCAGCGTTTCAAGCAGCGTCATGAAATCCGGTGCCGTACCGGCCATGCCGCCACCGCCCGATTGAAAAGCCTGCGCGTCGAAGATGCGTTTGGGATCATAGGTGGTGATCCCGCCCCATTGGTTGGGGACCATATGCGGATTGCCCATCAGCACCGGGCCGCTGGCGCTATCGGCATAGGCCGCCGCCAGCCGCGCCGGGTCGGTGGCGCTGAAGCGGCTATCGACCATCCGTAACGGGTCCGTTACATATTTCCGGATGGCGTCCTCGGGCGATCCGCCCACCAGTCTGCCGGCGATCACGCCGAGCACATCGATCGAGGGCCCATAGGACCAGCCAGTGCCGGGCGCAAACAGCAGCGGCATCGCGGCAAGCCGGCGGAGGATTTCATCGGTGCCCAGCCGCCAGCGATTGACCCCGGCGGCCTCTTCCTCCGCGCTGACGAACGGGGCGACGTTCAGCCCCGATGTATGCGTCAGCAGGTGATGGATGGAGATATCGGGCGCCGACCCATCCGCCAGTCGCGGCCGGAAATCGGGCAGGTGCCGGGTCACCAGGTCGTCGAGCCGTAGCTTGCCCGCATCCACCAGCGCCAGGATGGTCGCTGCGACGATCGGCTTGGTCAGCGACGACAGCCGGAAGATCGCATCCTGGGTCATCGCCCGGCCGGACTCGCGATCGGCAAGGCCCTGCGCCGTTTCATAGATCAGCTCGCCATTCCGTCGCACGATCAGCACCGCGCCGACGATCCGGTTCTCCGCGATGGCCCGTTTGACGGCGGCCTCGAGACGCTGCTCCATGCCCATCCCGCTACGCCCCGTAAACCGCGCGCAGGATGTCGTCGCGGAACGGGCCGTTGCAGCCCTGGAACGTGGTGTTGGTGCAAACCACGATCGTCATCCGGTTCACCGGATCGACAACCCAATTGTGCCCCCAGGCCCCGCCCCAATCCACCGTCCCCAGAGGCGCAGGATTGTTGGCCGCCACCGCATCATCCAACACGGCGCCGATATAGCTGAAGCGCTTGCCGGCATCCTGAGGTCGTCGTGGCAGATCCCCGATCTGGTTGGCCAGCGCCATCGCCACGGTACCAGGCTCCAGCAGGCCCGGCCGACCGTGATAGACCTCGAGCATCTTCATCACATCGTCCGCCGTCCCCGCCATCCCGGCGCCACCATTCTGCGGCGCAGCCGGGTTGAAGATGCGTGCGGGCGAGAAGGTCGTATCGCCGCCATCGATGCCCGGCATGACATGCGGTTCCCCCATGCGAATCGGCGGCGTACCGTCGGCATAGGGTGTGGTCAGCCGGCCCAGATCGGTGACGTAGAAATGTGCGTCCACCATGCCGAGCGGCCCGGTCACATACCGCGCGATCGCATCCTCGACGTCAGAGCCGTTGATCGCCGCCAGCACCCCGCCCAGCACGTCGATGCCGGTGCCATAGTCCCAGCCGGTGCCCGGGGCAAAGGCCAGCGGGACCTTGGCGAGATTCTGCAGCGTCTCGGTCAGCGAATTGACCACGCCCGAAAGCCCGCCACTGGCATCCTCGGGCAACAGCCCATAGACCAGCCCCGACGTGTGGCTCAGGAGGTGGCGGATGCGGATATCGGCCAGGCTGCCATCCGGATTGGCAGGCGTGAACCACGGCAGGTAGCGCGTTACCCGGTCATTGAGCCCTATGAGCCCCAGATCGACCAGGCGCAGGATGGCGGTGGCGACGATCGGCTTGGTCACCGAGGCCAGCCGGAAGATCGCGTCGCGCTGCATCGGCACCCCGGCCTCGCGATCCGCGAGCCCTGCGGCGCGCGCGTAAATCTCCTCGCCATCCTTGTTGATCAGGATGACGCAGCCGACAATGCGTTGCTCCAGCGCGGCATCGACTGCCGCGTTCACGCGTTCCACTATGCTCATGAGTTCCTCCGACGAAGCAGGAGGACGCTATGGCCTGACGGTCAGGATATCAACCGGCTCAAACGGCAAAACTGGTGCCGCAGCCGCAGGATGCCACCGCATTGGGATTTTTGATCTGGAAGGCCTGGCCGATCAGGTCGTCGACGAAGTCGATCTCCGAACCGCCCATGAATTCAAGGCTCATCGAATCGATCAGCACCACGGCGTCGCCCTTGCTCAGAACGATGTCGTCACTGGCAGGCTTTTCCTGTACGAGATTGTATTCATACTGGAATCCGGAGCAGCCACCGCCGGCCACCGAGATGCGCAACACCGTGCCCTCGGGCTCTTTGGCCAGAATGCGCGACACACGCTTGGCAGCGCGATCGGTCAGCACGACATCGGTTGAGGCAAGTGCGGTTGCGGTCATCAGAGTTCCAAGCCGTAATGTCATACGGTAGGGCTAAAATAGTAACTCTTGCCCGAAATGAAAAGGGCCAAAACAATGGCTTGCCTTCACCGATGAGCGATACCGCTCCCTATGCCAGCAAACCCGAACGCTCGCTGGGCCGCCTCTACGGCACCGGGCCGAGCCCGACGCGCTCCGAATTCCAGCGCGACCGCGACCGCATCATCCACTCCACTGCCTTCCGGCGCCTGCAGCACAAGACCCAGGTCTTCATCCAGCATGGCGGGCACTTCCGCAATCGGCTGACCCATACGCTCGAGGTCAGCCAGATGGCCCGCTCGATGGCCCGTGCCCTGCGCCTCGACGAGGACCTGGCCGAGGCCATCGCCCTCAGCCACGATCTGGGCCACACCCCCTTCGGTCATGCCGGCGAACGCGCGCTGCACACGGCCATGGAGCCCTATGGCGGCTTCGATCACAACATCCAGGCCATGCGCGTCGTGACCCGGCTCGAAAACCGCTATGCCGAGCATGACGGCCTCAATCTCACCTGGGAAACGCTCGAAGGCATCCTCAAGCACAACGGCCCGCTGACCAATCCGGACGGTACCCCCTACGGCAAATATGCCCATGAGGGGCTTCCCGCCGGTCTCGACGACATCCCGGCCGCTGCCGATCTCCGCATCTCCAGCTTCGCTTCGCTCGAAGCCCAGACCGCTGCCATTGCCGACGACATCGCCTACAATGCCCACGATATCGATGACGCGCTGCGCGCCGGCCTCATCGTGCTCGGCGACCTGGCCGAAGTCCCACTGGCCGGCCCCATCGTGCGCGAGGTCCTGGAGCGTTACCCCGATGTTGCGCCCAAGCGGCAGGCCCACGAAGTCCAGCGCCACCTCATCACCCGCGCCATCGAGGACGTCATCGCCACCACCGCGGGCAATATCGCGGCATCGGGCGTCAAGACGGCAGAAGATGTCCGCACTGCCCGCCGCACGCTCGTCACCTTCTCGCCCGCAGCCGCGGAAGCCGAGCGCGGCCTCAAGGTCTTCCTGTTCGAACGCGTCTATCGGCACGAAACCGTCATGGTGCCGGTACGGCAGAGCGAGGCCGTGGTGACCGATCTCTTCGCCCGCTACCTGGCCTCACGCGACCTCCCTGGGCGCTGGGGGGGAGCTGCGTCGGCGGCGACCAACACCGCGCAACTCGCCCGCATCATCGCCGATTTCGTCGCCGGCATGACCGATCCCTACGCCCTCGACGAATACCAGCGCTTGTTTGACGCTCGCCCGGATTTCCGTTAACCCCGGCCCAGTCAAATAGTCAGGTCTACCATGGACGTTTTCGCGCTCTTTTCCGCACGCATCGGCAATGCCATGCAGGTTCTGTTCCCCCAGGCCGGGGCGGACCTGCTGGCCCGTATCGTGGTGGAACCCCCGCGAGATCCCTCCCATGGCGATCTCTCGACCAATGCCGCCATGGTCGTGGCCAAGCCCCTCGGCATGAATCCGCGCGAAGTGGCCAATGCCCTGGTGGAACACTTCAGGCACGACGCCGACGTGACCTCGGTAGAGGTCGCCGGCCCGGGCTTCATCAACTTCCGCATCGGCGCGCCGATCTGGCACGAAGTGCTGCGCTCCATCGCCCGGCTGGGTGCCGATTATGGCCGCTCGACTTTGGGCGGCGGCGAACCGGTCAATGTCGAATACGTCTCGGCCAACCCAACCGGCCCCATGCATGTCGGCCACACCCGCGGCGCCGTCTTTGGCGACACGCTGGCCTCGCTCATGGCCTATTCCGGCTACGACGTGACGCGCGAATTCTACATCAATGATACCGGCGGCCAGACCGTCACCCTGGGCCGCTCGGCGCTGCTGCGCTATCGTGAGGCGCTGGGTGAAACCATCGAGATACCTCAGGGCTTCTATCCCGGCGACTATCTGATCCCCGTCGGCAAGGCGCTCGCCGCCGAGCACGGCCGGTCGCTGCTCGATCTGCCCGAACCCGAGGCCGCCCTTATCGCCCGTGAAGTGGCGCTGGGCGCCATGATGGAACTGATCAAGGCTGATCTTGCCCAGCTCAATATCCACCATGACGTCTTTTTCTCCGAGCGCCAGTTGCACGGCCCCGATGGCGACATCGCCCGCACTCTGGCCTGGCTGCGCGAGGAGGGCATGGTCTATCAGGGACGCCTCGAGCCGCCAAAGGGCAAGACCCCCGAGGATTGGGAAGATCGCGAGCAGACCCTGTTCCGCGCGACCGACTACGGCGACGACGTGGACCGCGCGCTGGTCAAGTCGGACGGCTCCTATGCCTATTTCGCCGCCGACATTGCCTACCACCGCAACAAATTCCTGCGCGGCTTCAAGCATATGGTCATCGTCCTTGGCGCCGACCATTCCGGTTACGTCAAGCGCCTGCAGGCGGCGGTGAAGGCGGTCAGCAACGGCACAGCCGATATCGACGTGCGCATCTGCCAGCTCGTCCGCCTGCTCAAGAATGGCGAGCCATTCAAGATGTCCAAGCGCTCGGGCGATCTGGTGACGCTTTCGGACGTGGTCGACGAAGTCGGCGCCGACGCCACGCGCTTCATGCTGATGTATCGGCGGAACGACGCGGCAATGGATTTCGACTTTGCCGTGGTCAAGGAGCAGACCAAGGACAATCCGGTCTTCTATGTCCAGTATGCCCACGCCCGGACCTACTCGATCTTCAAGACCGCGGCGCGCGATCTGCCCGCTCTCGATGTCTCGCCGGCCGCCCTGGCTGCGGCGGAGATCGAACGCATTGTCACGCCGGCAGAACTCGACCTCGTGCGCGTGCTGGCCGCCTGGCCGCGCACGGTTGCCGCCGCGGCCGTGGCGCATGAACCACACCGCATTGCCTTCTATGTCCACGAGCTCTCGGCAGCCTTCCACGGCTTCTGGGCCAAGGGCAAGGACGACCCGGGTTTACGATTTGTTAACGGTGACGATCCAAAGCTCACTTTGGCACGACTCGCGCTCGTCGATGCCGTGCGCCAGGTCATCCTCAACGCACTAGCGATTCTGGGGGTTTCGGCTCCCGAGGAGCTTTCATAATTCGGGCGTAATACTGTGATGACTCGCGGCATAATGCCCTAGTTGGGGCGCCGTAGTAGTCTAATCGAGAGGGCGCTGGTTGATGTCAGCGAAACCGCAGCCGATGGCCGGACAATCCGACGCCGCAGATGATCTGATTGCCGAGCTCGCCAAGCTCATGGCGCAGGACGCAAATAGCGACCGTCCCGCCGAGGTCATCACCCCAGCCTTCTCCGTCCGTATTCCTGGCGGCGACAACGCACCGGCTCCGGCGCC
This sequence comes from uncultured Devosia sp., assembly GCF_946479885.1. The sequence continues at coordinate 1,636 of NZ_CAMLHM010000060.1, read as the reverse complement.
TGTTCCACGTTTCGATTTCGATCGCACCGTGGCTCTGGCGGCCGAGCAGCCCAAGGCCCCGGTTCCGACCCCGGCGGCCTCGGTGCCCAGCGCTCCCGAACCAACGGCGCCCGAGCCGTTTCATTTCGATTTCGACCTTGGTTCGCCCAAGCGCGAACCGGTGGCCCTGACGCCTGCTGCCGAGCCTGTCGAACCGGCAATGGCCGCAGAATCCACGGTTGACCACGACAGCATTGCCGATCTGATCGAGGCCGATCTGTCCACGCAGCCTGAGCTCGTGTCCGAGCCGGTCGCCGCGCCTGTCCCAACGCCAACGGCCCCTCCCGTTGCCTCGCGCGCCGCTCCGCAGCCAGGCGCCAATTGGACGCCCACTGCTGTGGCCGCCAATCTGGGCAACCATGAGCCGCCCGCCCGCCCGGCGCTGCGTCCCCTCAATTTGCAGCCTGCAGCCAGGGCCGAGCAGGATCGCTTCAAGGTGCCTCCGGTATTTGGCCTGGGCACAACGACGCCAGCCGAGTCCACTCGGCCCGTAGCGCACGAACCGGCTACCCCGGTCGCTGAGGTCCCTGTCGCTCCTGTCTCCGCTGCGCCGGCGCCGGTCCTTCGGCAGCCCGCCCCGTCGGTCGAAATGCCGTCGACGCCTCGCTCGCAGGACAGTGAGTTCGGTCGCGATCCCATCGACGAGATCGAGGACCTGATCGGGCGCGCCATGCGCGTCGAATTCGACAAGCCGGTCGAGCCGGCTGCAGCGCCTGCCGATCAGCGGCCCGCGCCGAGCCCGGCCCTGCGCACCCTCGCGACGCCTGTGGCGTCCGCTCCGTCTTCGGCGCCCGCGCAGCCAATGGCGACTCAGTCTGCCGCGCCACGCTCCCTCACGGGTGCCGACGAAGCCATCCTGGCCGCCGCTCAGGCGACGGGCGTGGAGATCGGCTGGGTCGAGGCACCCGAGGTCGATCAGGCGGCGCCCGTTGCGCCGGCGGCACGCCAGCGCGCGCGCCGCTCTGCTGGGATATCACGCGCCGTTGCCGGTCCACTCGTCGCGGTGACGCTGCTGCTGGCCGCAGGCTTCGGTCTCTATTGGGTGCTCGGCCTTGGCCGTGAATCCGGTCCGGCGCCGCTGCTGACCGCGGACGCCAGCCCCATCAAGGAAATGCCCGTCGCACAGCCCGATGCAGCCGCAGCGCAGCAGTCGGTCGTCTTCAACGAGATCGACGGTGTCGTTCCCGGCGCCGAAGAGCAGCTCGTGTCGCGCGATCAGGCCGACGTCAACGAGGTTACCCAGGTTCCGCCTGCCACCGACCTCAGCGAGGAAGGCCTTGCCAACCGCAAGGTGCGGACCGTTACCGTGCGCCCGGATGGCACCATTGTCAGCGGCGATGACAGCGTTGCCGGCAGCGCCATTCTGCCCGTCGACCGTCCGGTGGTTCCCGAAGTGCCGGGCGCCGAGACCGCCAGCCCCGAGCTGTTGGCCAGCGCGACGCCCGAAACTACTACGCCCGCCGCGGCCACGACGCCTGCCGCTACGCCGGCAACCGAGGCCACCCCGGCCATCGGGACGGCCACGCCAGTCGTGCCTGGATCCACCGTGCCAGATCGGAAGAGCGTCGTGTAGGGAAAGAGTGTAGATCTCGGTGGT
>NZ_CAMLHM010000059.1 GCF_946479885.1 uncultured Devosia sp. | reverse complement strand
GGCCCCCTCACCCGACCCAAGAGGGTCGACCTCTCCCCCAAAGGGAGAGGTGAAGGAAGAGCGGATGGTCATGGCTTGGTCCACGCCCATTGTACGATCGGCATGGCGGGGCGCCAGGCTTTCATGCTGCCGATGGTGTCGGCGCGGTCCACCGCGAGGCGGGTGAGGGTGCCGCCGAGTTCGGCATGGCGGGCCAGCAGCAGGGCCTCCAGTTCCAGCGTCACGGCATTGGCGACGAGGCGGCCGCCGGGGCGCAGGGCGGCGATGGCGGCGTCGAGCACGCCGGAATCGGAGCCGCCGCCGCCGATGAAGATGGCGTGGGGCGGTTCGAGCCCGGCCATGGCCTCGGGCGCCGTGCCGGTGATGATCGCCAGGTCTGGAACGCCGAAACTGGCGGCGTTGCGTGCGATGCGGGCGGCGCGCTCGGCATCGGCCTCGATGGCGATGGCTTTAAGGCTCGGATCGGCCAGCATCCATTCGATGGCGATCGAGCCCGAACCGGCGCCGACATCCCACAGCGTCTCGCCCCGCCGCGGCGCCAGGGCCGAGAGCGTCAGCGCGCGGATTTCGCGCTTAGTGATCTGGCCATCATGCTCGAAGAGGCCATCGTCGAGCCCCGGCGTCAGCGGCAACACACGAGCGCCGGGCAGGGCGACGACGCTGATGGCGCAGATGTTGAGCGGGTTGACCTCATCCAGGGCAAAGCTCATGGCGACATGCGAGCGGATGGTCTCGCTGGGGCCACCCAAGGCTTCGAGAACGGTGATGATGGAAATGCCGAAACCGGCTTCGGTGAGGAGCCTGGCCAGTTGCGCCGGGCCATGCTCGTCCGAGGTCAATGCCAGGATGCGCGCGCCGGTATGGAGATGCGGGCGGATAAGGTCGAGCGGGCGGCCATGCAGCGACAGGGTCAGCACATCCTGCAACGGCCAGCCGAGGCGAGCCGCGGCGAGGCTGAAGGAGGAGGGATGCGGATAGACCTGCATCTGGCTGGCATCGACCTGTCGGGCCAGCGTGGCGCCGACGCCGTGGTGGAACGGATCGCCTGACGCGAGCACGCAGACGGCCTGGCCGCGCAGGTCGAGGAGCGCATCGATCGAAGCCGAGAATGGCGACTGCCACGGATGGGTCGCGCCCTTTATCAGTGTCGCGGCGAGTTCGAGATGGCGCGCGCCGCCGAAGACGTGGTCTGCCCCGGCAATGGCGGCCTCGGCGGCGTCGCCGAGCCCAGCCAGGCCGTCTTCGCCGATACCGACGATGGTCAGCCAGCTCATGATCGGCCTCCGAGAGACGCGGCAAGCGCCCCCTCCCCCCTTGAGGGGGAGGGTTGGGGTGGGGGGTGGTTCAGTGAATCGCTGAGGGACCCCCACCCTCGATCCCTCCCCTCAAGGGGGAGGGAGGCGCAAGAGCATCGGCTCCTCATGACTTGGCGCCTCGCGGCGACAGCACCAGCGGGGGCAGGCCCTCGCGCTCTATGATGCGGGTTTCGGGGGAGCCGATGATGACGCAGGTGGCCATGTCGGCGCGAGCCGGGTCGGCTTCAGCCAAGGTCATGATCAACATAGCCTCGTCCGGGCGTCCGGCGGCGCGGCCGAAGATCACCGGGGTCGACCAGGGCAGCACTTCGCGCAGGATGGCGAAGGCGGTGCCCAACTGCCAGGGGCGGGCCTTGCTGATGGGATTGTAGAGCGCGATCACAAGGCCTGCGGTGGCAACGGCCCGCAGGCGGGCCTCGATGACGGTCCAGGGCTTGAGATTGTCCGACAGCGAGATGGCGCAGAAATCGTGGCCAAGCGGCGCCCCGGCGCGGGCTGCCACCGCCAGCATGGCGGTAACGCCGGGCACGATCTGGAGGTCGACGGCGCGCCAGGCGGGTGGGCCAGCCTCGATGGCTTCCAGCACCGCGGCGGCCATGGCGAAAACGCCCGGATCGCCACCCGACACGACGCAGACGCGCTCGCCCGAGGCTGCGGTATGCAGCGCATCCTTGGCGCGGGCCAGCTCCTCGCGATTGTCCGAGGCAACGCGACGTTGGTCGGAGCGAAGGGTCAGGCGATCGAGATAGGGGCCATAGCCGAAAAACACATGCGACGCCTCGATCGCCGCGAGAGCCTCCGGCGTGGTCTGGTCGGGATTGCCCGGGCCGGTGCCGACGACGATCAGGCGCCCAGTCATGGCCGCGTGCTCCAGCCGGGGACGAGCACAATGGCGAAATAGGGCGCGATGTCGTCGGCCTTGTCGATGAGGCGCATGGACTGGCCGTTGGCCATGGTGCCGCGCTCGACATAGACCGCAGTATCGAGCCGGCCGGCCAGTTCCAGCGCCCGCCGGATCTTGGGCAGGTTGCGGCCCACCTTCATGATCACGGCGCCATCGGTGCCGTCGAGCCGGGTGCGTAGATCGACCTCGTCCAGCGTGCCGGGGAGCACGGAGAGGATATCGTCGCCCTGCACCAGCGGCAGGCCGGCCGCCGACCAGCAGCCGGACATGGCCGTGATGCCGGGGATCACCTCGGTGGGATAGCGCGTGGCGAGGCGAACATGGATATGCATGTAGCTGCCGTAAAACAGCGGGTCGCCCTCGCTGAGCACCGCCACGTTGCGGCCCGCGTCGAGATGGGCGGCGATGCGCGACGCGGCCTCGGCATAGAAGCCTGACGTGGCAGCCTTGTAGTCGTCGTGGCGGCGATCAATCTCGGTCGTGACCGGATAGCCTAGCTGTTCCTCGACCTGCGTGGTGATGAGATCGGCCACGATGGCCCGGGCATTGCTCGAATTGCCCTGCTTGGCGAAATAGGCAACGACATCGGCGCCTTGAATGGCGCGAACGGCCTTGATGGTCAGCAGGTCCGGATCACCGGGACCCGTGCCGACACCGATAAGCTTGCCACTCATATGCCTGCCCTCGCGAGGCCATTGAGGGCAGCGGCCGTCATGGCAGAACCGCCCAGGCGTCCGCGCACGATGGCATAGGGCACGCCATAGGAGTTTTCGGCCAGGGCCGCCTTGGATTCGGTGGCGCCGACAAAACCGACCGGCATGCCGAGGATGGCGGCGGGCCTGGGCGCGCCGTCGCGCAGCAGTTCGAGCAGGAAGAACAGGGCGGTGGGAGCATTGCCAATGGCGACGACCGAGCCGGCGAGCCGGGGCAACCACAGGCGCAGGGCGGCGGCTGAACGCGTATTGCCGATTTCGGCCGCGATGGCCGGGGTGGCGGGATCGCGCAGGGTACAGATGACTTCATTGCCCGATGGCAGGCGGGCGGCGGTGACGCCGCGGGCAACCATCTCGGCATCGCAGAAGATCGGCGCGCCTGATGCCAGAGCCGCGCGAGCGGCGGTGACGAAGCCGGGGCCGAACTCGAAATACCGGGCGGCCTCGACTGAACCGGCGGCATGGATCATGCGGATGGCGACATCGGCCTCGTCCGCAGAAAAGCGTGCAAGGTCGGCCTCGCCACGGATGATGGCGAAGGACTGGCGGTAAATCTCGTCGCCATCCTTGATGTAGTCGTAGTGGGGCATCGTCATCCTTGCGCAGCGGGACCGAGCGCGGTCGCGAGCTGGTCGGCGCGAAGCACCGTCACGGGCGTATCGCCCGCCGTTCCATCAATGACAAGGCCGTATCCATCGGGGCGGCCGACCAGCGTCAATGCGGCGCGGCGCGGATGGGCGCAGCCCTTGGCGCAGCCGGCGACATGCAGGTCCGCGTGGTGCTCCATGACGCCGGCCAGGCGGTCGGCGACCTGGCGTGCCGGGATATGCCCGGAGGCGCAGCCATCGGTGCCGATGCAGGCGCTGATGCGCCGGCGCGGATCGGCCGGGTCGATGATGAAATCGCTATCGTCGAGCTCGTCGGAGAAGCCGTCATCGGCGCCAATGGCGAGAAGCGCATGATGCGGAGCCAGGCGGAACTCGGTGACGCCATGGTTTTGCGCCAGGGCGGCCAGATCGACCAGCGCCTGCCATGGGCTGGCCCCGAACGGCAGGCCGAGGCCGATGACGGTCACCATCCGCAGGTTGCGCATGCCGATGGGCGTGGTCCCCGGTTGCAGCGGCGCTGGCGCGTCGGTGCATAGATGTCCCAGGGCGGCGAGCAGCTGGATATGCGGCAGGTCGGCGGCGCGTGCGTCCAGACCATGGCTGGCCAGCAGCGACAGCACCGCCAAAGCGGCTTGGGCCGGCTGCGCCGTGGCGCCGAAATAGTGCTTGCCGACGGTAATGGTCCACTGGGCTTCGGGCGTCGGGACCAGGCGGATATCGGCCTTGAGGTCGGCCAGGTTGAGCTGGCCATTGCCATCGACGATGACGGTGACCTTGGGTCCAAGACGCGACGCCAGCGCCGCCGAACCGTCGCGGATCTCCCGCGCCAGCGGGCGCGGATCGAGGATCTCATAAGGGTCGTTGCCGGCCAGCGGCGGCGTCTCGACGACAAGGCCCCGCTCTATGCCGACGATCGCCTCGACGGCGCGCGCGAAGGGCACGGCCCCGGCGGCGCGCAGTCCACGGACCTGCAGGTTGCCGCGCGCGGTTATCTCGATGGCGCCATTGCCGAAACTGCCGGCGACATTGGCCAGCTTGCCCAGCGCAGCGGGCGTCAGCCGGCCGCCGGCAATACGCAGGCGGGCCAGCAGGCCGTCTCCGGTCTGCATGGGCGCATCGAGCGACGGACAGGCGCCGCGGCGTGCACCGGCAATGGGCAGGGCGATGGACATGGAATGGGTTTAGCGGATTGTGCAGAGACATCCAACCGCGATGAGCGGTGCCACGACCTCGTGGTTCGACGGGCCCACCATGAGGTCTACTGCGGATACGGTTCTTCTGAGGGCCTCATCCCCCGCCTTCGCGGGGGCAGGCTCTGAGCCTGTCGAAGGACGAGGTCCGGACCCGTTAGTCCCGCTTGCGCAGCAGGTAGGTGTCCATGATCCAGCCGTGTTGCTCCCGCGCGGCCTTGCGGGTGGCGACGATCTCGTCGCGCACTTCGCCGAGGCGGCCGGCAATGGTGATCTGGTCCGGTGTGCCCAGATAGGCGCCCCAGAAGATGTCGAGTTCTGGGTCGGCCGCCAAGAAGGCGGTCTGGCCATCGAGCATGACCACGGTGTCGTCGCGCACCGGACCAAGGCGGCGGCCGGTGGTGATGTGCACGGGCTCGCCGATGCGGTTGAGGGCGATGCCATGCGCGGCGGTCAGGGCCTGGATGGAGGTGATGCCGGGGATGATCTCGACCGTGAAGCGGGTGCGCAGCCGCTCGATGATGCGGATGGTGGAATCATAGAGGCCCGGATCACCCCAGACGAGGAAGGCGCAGCTACCCTCTTCGGGCACATCGGCCAGCAGCGCCTCGAAGCGCTGGGCGAGGGCGGCATGCCAGTCATCGACGCCGGCGCCGTAATCGGGGTTGGCGGCGTCGCGTTTGGGGACGCTGTATTCGACCGTCCGGCTGGCCGGATTGGTGACGTAGCGCGCCACGATATCGCGGCGCAGATCGGCCAGGTCCCCCTTGCCGTCGCCCTTGTCGGGAATGAACAGCACGTCGGTCCGATTGAGCGCATTGATGGCCTGCACCGTCAGATGCTCGGGATTGCCGGTGCCGATGCCCACCACGAGAAGAGTTTTCATGAGCGTTTCCTTGCCCTGACCCGTGGGTGTTGACAAGCCGTCTCGATCGCAGTATTCAACCAATTAGTATTATACAAAACGGTTGAATTAAGATGACCGACGCCCTGAGCACCACGCTTGCCGCCCTTGCCGACCCCACCCGCCGGGCCATTCTTGCCCGGCTCGCCTTGGGCGAGGCCAGCGTCAACGAACTGGCCGAACCGTTCGACATGACGCTGGCCGCCGTCTCCAAGCACATCAAGGTGCTCGAGGGGGCAGGGCTGGTCAGCCGCGGCCGGCAGGCGCAATGGCGCCCCTGCAAACTCGAGGCCGCGCCGATGCGCGACGTGGCCGCCATGGTCGAATTCTACCGTAAGTTCTGGGAGCAGAACCTCGATCAACTCGACGCCTACCTCACCAAGCTGCAGACCCCGCAAACCGACACGAAGAACTGACAAGGAGACGAGACATGAACGCCCAGACTTTTCCCAATCCCTTCAAGACCGAGCTGCCTGCCAACGAGCCCTTGATCATCATGTCGCGCACCTTCGACGCGCCGCTCGACCTGGTGTGGACTGTGTGGACGCAGAAGGAGCACGTGGCCTATTGGTTCGGGCCGCGCGAGGACAACCAGGTCGTCCATTACGATGTTCGCACCGGCGGCAAATGGCGCATTGTCTCGACCATGAGCGATGGCTCGGAGGTCGTGTTCTTCGGCACCTATCTGGCCGTTGAGCCCAAGACGATGATCCGCAACACCTTCGTGGTCGAAGGCATGTTCGCGGAAGACGATCGGTTCTACGAGGAACACCGCTTCGAGGAGCGCGACGGCAAGACCTACTACCGCTCGGTCAGCAAGGTCGATTCCATCGAGGCGCGCGACGCCATCGTCGCCACCGGCATGGAATGGGGCGCCAATGCCAGCATGGTGAAGGTGGACGAGATTTTGCGGCGGCTGAAGGCGAAGAGGTAATCCAGAGACTGCCGCATCCACCGCGCGGCACCTCCCCCTCGACGGGGGAGGGTGGGAGGGGGTGTTGAGAGCCCCGATATCGGGGCTAAACATCCCCACCCATGATCCCTCCCCGCAAGGGGGAGGGTGTCGACTGATAAATCGAGGTTCAATTCGCCCCTTCGCGGGCCAGAAACGCGCCTAGCTGATCGAGCAATTGCGACGTGCCTTCCCGGCGGATGTCGTTGCCGTCGCCGGCAAAACCGTCGAGGAAGGCGCCATGTTCGGTCATGACCAGGATGGCGTGGTCACCATCGGGCTTGATCTCGAAGCTGGTCAGCGACACCGAGATGCGCACATCGTCCAGGTGCATGTCGTAACTGTAGATGATGCGCTCGTTGGGCACGATGTCCTGATAGACCGCCCTGAACTTGTGCACCGCGCCACCGGGCGGGCCGCCGACGCTGGTCTCGATGCCGCCGACGCGGAAATCCATGCGGTGCTCGTCCTTGCCCCAGGTCTCGGGCGGGTTGAACCATTTCTGCTTGGTCGCCTCGTCGCTCAGCGCCCGATAGAGCCGGGCCGGCGTGGTTTTCCAGCGGCGCTCCAGGGTGAAGCTGCCATGGGTAATGCTGCGGCTGGTCACGTCCGCGTCTCCGGCTCGTCGGCGGTTTCGGCGAGGAAGTCGCCCAGCCGGTCGAGCCGCTTGACCCACATGGTGCGGCGGTCGTTGAGCCATTGCTCGGCCAGGCTCAGCGCCTCGGGCTGGATCTGCACGGTGCGGACGCGGCCCACCTTCTGCGAGCTGACCAGCCCCGAATGCTCCAGCGCCTGCAGGTGCTGCACCACCGCGGGCAGCGACATGGCGAAGGGCTTGGCCAGCTCGCTGACCGAAGCGGGGCCGCGGCTGAGGCGGTCGATCATGGCCCGGCGGGTCGGATCGGCCAGCGCCTGGAACATGAGGTCGAGATTGGATTGTTGGTTAAGCATGATATTAAGTAACAAATCGGGCGTGGCCGTGTCAACGCGCTTGACCTTCCCATCGGGGAATCCTGCAGAAGCGGTTTTATCGGCCTCAAAACGGAGTTCTGCCATGAAGACCTTGCTGCTCGCATCCGCCCTTGTCATTGCCCTCGCAACCCCGGCCTGGACCCAGGAACATACCGGCCATGGCGCGGCCGCCGGGGCAGGGAGCGCGGCCACCGAGGCCTACAAGGCCGCCAATGCCAAGATGCATACCGACATGGATATCGCCTATAGCGACGATCCCGACGTCGATTTCATCCGCGGCATGATCCCCCACCATCAGGGCGCGGTGGAGATGGCGCGGGTGGTGCTTGAGCATGGCACGGACCCGGAAGTGAAGGCGCTGGCCGAAGGCGTGATCAAAGCGCAGGAGGGGGAGATTGCGTGGATGGAGGCGTGGCTGGCCAAGAAGGGGCTTTAGCGCGAGGCTCTCAGTCGGACATCCTCCCCTTGCGGGGCTTGGGAGTGGCCCGCAAGGGACAAATCGCTCCAGCGGAGCGATTTGAGCGACCAAGGCCATGAGAGCTGCGCTCGAATGGCTGGAGCAAGGGTGGGGGCGTTTGGCCCGGATATCGGGGCTCTCAACACCCCCTCCTGGCTTCCCCCAAGGGGGAGGTGCCGCGCGGTGGTTGGGGCGGGATTGCGCCCCCTAAGCCTTTACATAGACCCAGGCATCCCGGCCGGAGGTCAGCGTTACCAGCACGCGCTTGTAGTCGGCCACTTCATATTCGTCCGCCGCGGCGAGTTCGGCCAGAGTGACGGCGAAGACCTTGCCGGCGACGCTGTCGGCGGGGTTGCCGGTCTTGATAACGATGGGGTGGAAGCGCTGGCCGCTCTTGCGCAGCACGTCGGGGTCGGTGATCTCGACCATCGACTGGGCGAAGCCGGGCATGGCGTCGTCCTCGCCATCGAGCAGGCGCTTGAACTGCGCCAGCTGCACCTCGGGCAATTGCAGCGTGCCATAGGAAAACAGCAACTCGGAACGGCTCTCGGCCATGGTCAGTCCCTTCCCGGTCGGCTGACCGAATTGCGCACGATCAGTTCGGCGCGAAGCAGCACTTCGGGCCGCCGCGGCGGCTTGCCCTCCAGCAGCGCCAGCAGCAGGTCCATGGCTTCCTCGCCGATCTTGAGGCGCGGCTGCTTCATGGTGGTGAGCGAGGGGGTGACGAAGCTGGCAAAGGAGATGTCGTCAAAGCCCATGACCGAGAACTGCCGCGGCAGGTCGTATTTTCTTGCGTTGAGAGAAATGATCACGCCGAGCGCCGTGGCATCGTTGACGCACAGAAACGCGGTGGGCAGCACGTCGCGCACGAACATCTGCTCGGCGGCGGCGCGGCCTGCCTCGGTGGTGCCGTCGCCGTCGAGGATGAGACGGGGATCGACAGCCAGGCCCGCGCCCTGCAGCGCCGCCCGGTAACCCTGCTCGCGCAGTTGGTTGACCGCCTTGCTGGTCGAATGGCCGATAAAGGCGATGCGGCGGTGCCCCTGCGAGATCAGGTGCTCGGCGGCGACCCGGGCGCCTTCGAAATTGTCGACGCCGACAAAGGGCACGTCGCTGTTGGGCACTGGCTCGTTGACCGCGACGATCGGCGGCAGGCGCCCGTCGCCGCCCTCGCTGCCAAAGCCATAGGGCAGATGGCCCGTGAACAGGATCAGGCCATCGGCCTGGTTGGAGCTGATGAAGCGCAGATAGTCGGTCTCACGCGTGGCGTCGTTCTGCGTATTGCCGATCAGCACGCCATAGCCGCGCTTGCTGGCTTCGGTCTCCAGCCCCACCAGGATGTTGGAAAAGTTCGGGTCACCCACATCGGGCGCCAGGATCAGGATCATGTTGGAGCGGCGCATGCGCAGCGAGCGCGCCATGGCATTGGTGGTGTAGCCGGTGCGGGCAATGGCCTCGTTGACGCGCCGCCGCGTCTCGTCGGCGACCTTGGTCGGTTCGTTGATGGCGCGGCTGACCGTGGCGATGGATACGCCGGCGATCGCCGCAACGTCCTCGATGGTGGCCAGCTTCTGATGCTGCAATTGGCGCTCCGCCCCGCGCGAACCGGCTCGGCGTCCCGCTTTTCGTTGCCTTAGCAGAAGGCGCGGGTTGCGCCAGACCTACGGCACACGGTTATACAGTTTTCGAATTGTGTAAACCTTTACATCATCCATGAAAACCTTTACATCGGTGATCCAAGGACGAAGAAGCGGGTTCAGCCGCCGGCGTCCAGGGGAGGGGTCCAGACATGTCCAGCGCCGAAGGCACGCCCGCGCCGATCATCCTGTCAGCCAACAGGATATCGAAGTCGTTCGGCGACATTCCGGTGCTGTTCAGCGTCGATTTCGACATTCGCCCCGGCGAAGTGCACGCCATTATCGGCGAAAACGGCGCGGGCAAATCGACCCTCATCAAGATCCTCAGCGGCATCGAGCAGCCCACCTCGGGCTCCATCAGCTTTGACGGCCAGACCGTGGTACTGCCGCCCAATGGCGCGGCTGAATCCATGGGCATCGTGCTCATCCACCAGGAGCAGAACCTGGCCGAGCACCTGACGGTGGCCGAATCCATCTTCCTCGGTCGCGAGCTCAAGCGCTTTGGTTTCCTCGACCTCAAGCAGATGCGCGAGCGCGCCCATGCGGTCATGGAAATGCTGCATGTGCATGTCGACCCAGATGCGCGCATCAATACGCTCTCGGTCGCCGACAAGCAGATGGTGGAAATCGCCAAGGCCATCAGCCGCGAAGCGCGGGTGCTGATCATGGACGAGCCGACCGCCGTGCTGTCGGTGGGCGAGACCGAGACGCTGTTCGAGCAGATCCGGCGCCTGACGGCGCGGGGCGTGGCGGTGATCTTCATTTCCCACAAGCTCGATGAGATCATGGAACTGGCCAACCGCGTCACCGTGCTGCGCGACGGGCAGTTGATCGCCACTGTGGGCACCGAGGCGCTGACGCCCGATTCCATCGCGCAGATGATGGTCGGTCGCGAACTGTCCAACCTCTACCCGCCCAAGCACGAGCCCGATGTCGATGCTCCGGTGGTGCTCGGCGTGCGCAACCTGGTGGCGCGGGGCGTCAAGGACATTTCCTTTGACCTGCGCAAGGGCGAAATCCTGGGCTTTGCCGGGCTGATCGGCTCGGGCCGCACCGCTGTGGCCGAAGCCGTGGTCGGCCTCAGCCACCGCAGCGGCGGCGACATCACCCTCAATGGCAAGCCGGCCAACTTCACCCGGGTCGCCCAGTCGGTCGATGCGGGCCTCGCCTACATGACCAAGGACCGCAAGGGCAAAGGCCTGCTGCTCAATATGGGCCTGCGGCCCAACCTGACGCTGCTGACGCTCAAGCTCCACCTCAAGTTCGGCTTTCTCGACGGGTCGAGCGAAGCACGGGCGCTCGATCGCGCGGTGCGCCGCTTCGACATCAGGGCCCGCGACGCTGCGGTCGCCGTCGGGCGCCTGTCGGGCGGCAACCAGCAGAAGCTGATGCTGGGCAAGACCATGGAGAGCGAGCCCGACATCATCATCATGGATGAGCCGACGCGCGGCATCGATGTCGGGACCAAGCAGCAAATCTATCACATCATCGCTGCGCTGGCGGCCGAGGGCAAATCGATCATCCTCATCTCCTCGGAAATGCAGGAGGTGATCGGCCTCAGCCACCGCGTGGTGGTCATGCGCGAAGGGCGCCTGGCCGGCGTGCTTGAAGGCGCCGAGATCACCGAATCCGAAATCATGCGGTACGCCGCCGGCATCAAACAGAGTGAACATCATGACCGCATCAGCGCCTGATACGGCCGCCAAGCCCGCGCGCGCCTTCCGCGTCGACCTCAAGACCGTCGGCCCGCTGCTGGCCCTGGCCCTGCTGGTGCTGCTCGGCATCTCGCTCAACGAGAATTTCCTCAGCTACAGCAACCTGACCAACGTGCTGGCGCGCTCGAGCTTCATCGGCATCATCGCCATCGGCGCCACCTTCGTCATCACCTCGGGCGGACTGGACCTGTCGGTCGGCTCGATGGCGGCGGTCATTGCCGGCGTCATGATTATGGTGATGAACTGGCTGATCCCATCCATGGGCATCGGCTGGAGCGTGGTGCTGTCGGGCATGGCGGCGGGCATTCTGCTCGGCGGTTTCGCGGGCGTGTTCAACGGGTTGATGATTACCCGCGGCCGCATCGAAGCCTTCATCGTGACACTGGGCACCATGGGCATTTTCCGCTCGCTGGTGACGTTCCTGGCCAATGGCGGCACGCTGTCGCTGAACTTCGAAGTCGCCGACGTCTATCGCCCGGTCTATTACGATGGCCTCTTGGGCGTGCCGTGGCCGATCATCGTCTTCGCGCTGGTCGCGATCGGCGGCGAACTGGTCATGCGCTACACCGCCTTCGGCCGCTATTGCGCCGCCATCGGCTCCAACGAGCAGGTCGCCCGCTACTCCTCGATCAATGTCGATAATGTGCGGCTGATGACCTACATCCTCCAGGGCATCCTGGTGGGCGTCGCCGTGCTGCTCTATGTGCCGCGCCTCGGCTCGGCGTCGAGCACCACGGGCGTGCTGTGGGAACTCGAAGCCATTGCCGGCGTGATCATCGGCGGCACCACGCTCAAGGGTGGCTATGGCCGCATCTGGGGCACCGTGGTCGGCGTCGTGATCCTCGGGCTCATCGGTAACATCCTCAATCTGCAAAGCCTGATCAGCCCCTACCTCAATGGGGCGTTCCAGGGCGTCATCATCATCCTGGCAGTGCTGCTGCAGCGCGGTCGCCGCACGGCCTGACCAGGCACGAGTTTACATCGCCCAACAAGGGCACTTTCGGGAGGACTACGAATGAAACTGGCTAAAACCCTCATGGCAGCGACGGTTCTCGTCGGCCTGACCGGCGCAGCCGTCGCCCAGGACAAGGTCACCATCGGCGTTTCCGTGCCGGCGGCCGACCATGGCTGGACCGGTGGCGTCAACTACTTCGCCCAGCAGGCCATCGAGCGCCTGAGCACCACTTACCCGAATGTCGAGTTCGTCTTTGCCTCGGCGCCCGACGCGCCCAAGCAGATCGCCGACATCGAAGACATGGTCGCGACCCGCGGCATCGACGCCCTGGTGATCCTGCCGGGTGACCCGGACGCGATGACCTCGGCCATCAAGCAGGTCAAGGATGCCGGCAAGTTCGTGACCGTGGTTGACCGCCAGCTGTCGATCGATGGCGTGGAAAACCTCTACGTGGCGGGCGACAATCCGGGCCTGGGCGCTAACTCCGCCGAATACTTCAAGGAAGTCATGCCTGACGGCGGCAATATCGTCATCCTGCGCGGCATGCCGATCCCGATCGACCAGCAGCGCTTCGACGGCTTCATGGCCGGCATCGAAGGCACCAACATCACCGTGCTCGACGACGAATTCGCCAACTGGAACCGCGATGACGGCTTCAAGGTGATGCAGGACTTCCTGACCCGCTTCCCCGACATCAAGGGCGTGTGGGCACAGGACGACGATATCGCCCTGGGCGCCATCGAAGCCATCAAGCAGGCCGGCCGTGAAGACGAGCTGTTCATCGTCGGCGGCGCCGGCATGCAGCAGATCCTGCAGGCCGTTGCCGATGGCAGCGCCCTGACCCCGATCGACGTCAGCTACAGCCCGGCCATGATCGCCACGGCCATCGAGCTGACCACCTCGCACTTCACCGGCGGCATCCAGGTTGCCGGTCGCTATATCCTGGACTCGACCGTCATCACCAAGGACAACGCAGCCGAGTTCCTCGATCCGGAAAGCCCGTTCTGATCTTTCGACCCATCCCGCAGGGCAAATCGCCCCGGTGGAGCGATTTGAGGCGAGAAGGCCATGAGAGCCATGCTCGAATGGCTGAACGACAGACGGAAATGCGAAGGGCGCCCCTCGGGGCGCCCTTTGTTTTTCCTTCCTTCTCCCCTTGAGGGAGAAGGTGCCCGAAGGGCGGATGAGGGGTTCTGCGCTATCCACCCACATGAAAGCATGGGATGGCGCAGAACCCCTCACCCTGATCCTCCGCTGAACGCGTCGGATCGTCCCTCTCCCTCAAGGGGAGAGGGGAAGGGGCGTATACCCCGCCTCGCGAATGGCTTCCTCGCCCTTGCCCCGATCCCCGGTGAACGCCACGCGGTGCGTCGCCAGATCAACTGAAATCTCGGCGCCGGGCAGCGCCTCTTCCAGCGCCTTGCGGACGGTGCCGACGCAGTGGTTGCAGGTCATGTCGTTGACGGCGAGAACGGTCTTGTCGGTCATATCTAGTGTCCTTTCGAAATAGGGTGCTCGCCGGCCAGGTCGTCGAGGATGGGGCAATCGGGGCGGTTGTTGCCGCCGCAGCAATGGGCCAGGTGCTTGAGGGTTTTGACCATGCCCTGTAGCTCGGCGATCTTGGTTTCGAGCGCGGTGATATGGCCGGTGGCGACCTCCTTGACCTCGGCGCTGGCCCGGCTCTTGTCCTGCCAGAGGCCGAGCAGGGTGGCGGTTTCCTCGACTGAAAAGCCCAGGGTCCGCGCGCGTTTGACGAAGCGCAGCACGTGCACTTCGTCTTCGCCATAGACCCGGTAGTTGCTGCCGGTGCGCAGTGGGGCGCGGATCAGGCCGATGGATTCGTAGTAGCGGATCATCTTGGCCGAAACGCCCGTGGCGCTGGAGGCCTCGCCGATATTCATGGGGTTACTCCTTTCACCGCCCGCAGGCGCTGCGCGTTGCCGACCACGAAGACCGAGCTCAGCGCCATGGCGCCGGCGCCGATCATCGGATTGAGCAGGATGCCGAAGGCGGGGAAGAGCGCACCGGCGGCAACGGGGATCAGCAACACGTTGTAGCCAAAGGCCCAGAACAGGTTCTGCCAGATATTGGTCATGGTTGCCCGGCTGACGGTGAGCGCATTGAGCACGCCCTTGAGGTCACCCCCGAGCAGCACGACGTCGGCGCTTTCGATGGCGGCGTCGGTGCCGGTACCGACAGCGATGCCGATATCGGCCTCGGCCAAGGCCGGCGCATCGTTGATGCCGTCGCCGACATAGGCCACCGGGCCAAGCTGGCGCAGTGCCTTGAGTGTCGCCACCTTGTCAGCGGGCAACACTTCGGCGCGGACCTCGTCGATGCCCAGTTGCCGGGCAATGGCTTCGGCCGTGCGGCGGTTGTCGCCTGAGATCATTGCCGTCTTGAGGCCCAGGGCGTGCAGCGCCGCGATCACCGCCTTGCTCGTTGGCTTGATGGTGTCGGCGACGACAATGGCGGCGGCCAGCTTGTCGTCGATGGCGGCAAAGACCGGCGTCTTGCCCTCACTGGCGAGCCTGTCGATATCAGCGGCAAAGTCTGAGAAATCGAGATGCCCGAGGTGACGCTGCGAGCCGACCGACACCAGGCGCCCACCGACACGAGCGGTGACGCCATTGCCGGCATGGGCCTCGAATTCGGTGACCGTGCCGAGCGCCAGCCCGGCCTTCTCCGCCGCAGCGACGATGGCAGCAGCGATCGGATGCTCCGATTTCGCCTCGACCGCGGCGACCAGCGCCAGCACCTCGTCATGCTCGAAATCGTCATCGAGAATGAGATCGGTGAGGGCAGGCTTGCCCTGGGTCAGGGTGCCGGTCTTGTCGAAGGCCACGACCCTGGCGTCGCGCAATTGCTGCAGCGCCTCGCTCTTGCGGAACAGCACACCCAGTTCGGCGGCACGGCCGGTGCCGACCATGATCGAGGTCGGCGTGGCCAGGCCCATGGCACAGGGGCAGGCGATGATGAGCACGGCGACGGCATTGACGAGGCCGAAGGTCGAGGCCGGCTCCGGCCCCCAGATGGCCCAGACCGCGAAGGTGGCGATGGCCAGCGCAATGACCGCAGGCACGAACCAGGCGGTGATCTGGTCGACCACGCCCTGGATCGGCAGTTTGCCGCCCTGGGCCTCCTCGACCATGCGGATGATCTGCGCCAGCATGGTGTCCCCGCCCACCTTGGTGGCCCGGAAGCTGAAGCTGCCCGAGGTGTTGAGCGTGCCGCCGATGACGCTGGCGCCGACGGTTTTGGACACGGGCAGGGATTCGCCCGAGATCATCGATTCATCGATATGGCTGGCGCCCTCGACGATTTCACCATCGACAGCGATCTTCTCGCCGGGGCGGACTAGGATGACATCACCGGCCACCACCTGCTCGATCGGCAGCTCGACGACCTTGCCATCGCGTTGCACCCGGGCGGTCTTGGCCTGCTCGCGCACCAGCCGCTGGATGGCCTCGCCGGTGCGGCCCTTGGCGAGAGCCTCGAGCCAGCGCCCGACCAGGATCAGCGTCACGATGACGGCGGCGGCCTCGTAATAGATGTAGCGCGTACCCTCGGGCAGCAGCTGCGGCGCGAAGGTGGCGACCACCGAATAAAGATAGGCCGCGCCCGCGCCCAGCGCGACCAGCGAGTTCATTTCCGGCGCGCCACGGAAGAGGGCGGGAATGCCGATCTTGAAGAAGCGCCAGCCGGGCACGAACAGCACGATGCTGGCGGCGACGAAGTAGGCCGTCCACAGCCCATTGGTTGGCACGACGGACGTCAGCCACATATGGAACGGCATGTAGAGATGGCTGAGCATTTCGAGCACGAAGAGCGGCAGGGTCAGGACGCCGGCGATTATGGTATCGCGCCGCAGGATCGCCGCATCCTCGTCGTGATGCTGATGCCCGCCATGGGCGTGATGGTGGGTCTCGGGCGTCTGGCTGCCCTTGTAGCCGGCCTTGGCAATGGCCGCGATCAGCGCATCGCCGTCGCCGCCACTGACCGTGGCGCGCTCGGTGGCCAGGTTGACCGACGCCGCCGTGACACCGGGCACCTTGAGCAGGGATTTCTCCACCCGCGCCACGCAGGAGGCGCAGGTCATGCCTTCGATGTCGATGGAAACGGGCTTGGTATGGACGTGTTCATTCATGATGTTTCACCTCGTCCTCAGGCATATAGACCTTCCAATCATGGGAAGGTCAAGGGCTCCGAACCGGCCAACGGCAAAATCGCTCCAGTGGAGCGATTTTAGGTGAGGAGGCCATGAAGGCTATGCCCGAATGGCGGGGGGGAGGAGGAAGAATACCCCCTCCTAACCTCCCCCTGAACAGGGGGAGGAATCCGTTCCGTGTTTGGACGAGATCATGCCCGCTGCTCGATCTGTTCCTCCCCCTGTTCAGGGGGAGGTTAGGTGGGGGTACCCTGCCTGCGGCAGGTTGGCGCTGCGACAGTTGCGCAGCTTAAAGGCTTGACGGGGCGGCATTATATCGAGCCTGTCAGGCGACGACAGCCCGTCCGCACGCGGCGGGCCTGTCTCCTGATCGCCAGGAGACGAAGCGATGCAGCCCGTCCGCAACGATATCCACAATTCCGACCTCCCGGTGCTCTGCCAGAGCTGCGAGTCCCGCCATCAGGGCATTTGCGGCGCGCTGTCGCCGGAACAGTTGCTGGCCCTGTCGCGGCACACGCGACGGGTCCACCGGCAAGCGGGCGAGGAATTGCTGGCCGATGCCGAACCGATCACCAGCTATGGCAATGTGCTGCGCGGGGTGGTGAAGCTCTCCAAGGTGCTCGAGGACGGCCGCCACCAGGTGGTGGGGCTGCAATTCGCACCCGACCTGGTGGGGCGTCTGTTCGCCAGCGAAAGCCGCGTAACCGCGGAGGCGGCATCCGATGTCGATCTCTGCATGGTGCCCAGGGCGGCGATGGAGGCACTGATGCGCGACAACCCGGCGCTGGAACATCGCATCATGCTGCAGACCTTGCGCGAGCTCGACGAGGCCCGCGACTGGATGGTGACGCTGGGCCGCAAGACCGCCGCCGAGAAGGTGGCGAGCTTCCTCTATCTCATCGCCAGCCACATCGATCCGACGGGCGAGGTGACGACCTTCGACCTGCCGCTGAGCCGCGCCGATATCGGCGACTTCCTCGGCCTCACCATCGAAACGGTGAGCCGCCAGATGAGCAAGCTGCGGGCCGATGGGGTGGTGGAGATCGAGAATTACCGGCATGTGTCGGTGCCGGATTTGGCAAGGTTGAGGGTGCGGTGCGGGTAGGCTGCGTCTTCCAGTAGACCTCATCCTGAGCTTGTCGAAGGACGAGGTCGTGGCAGGGCGCCCGGTGCAAGCGACCTCGTGGTTCGACAGGCTCACCATGAGGTCTTTTATCTTTCGGGGAGGGGGGGACTCCTCTCACCGCTCCCCCAAGGGAGAGGTGAAGAACGCTTACCCCAATTTCCCACCCCGCATCACCAGTACCCGGTCCACCGTCCCCTCCGGGATCGCCGCATGGGTGACCACGATCACGGTGCGCCCTTCGGCTGCCACATGCAGCGTCTCGAAAAAGGCCACTTCGGCGGCGCGGTCGAGGCCGGTCGTCGGCTCGTCCAGCAGCAATATCCCCGCCGGCGACAGCAATACCCGCGCGAGGCACAGGCGACGAGCCTGCCCGGCCGAGACCGTGCGCCCGCCTTCGCCGATCAGGGTACCAAGACCCAGGGGCAGGGCGCGAACGAAGGGTTCGATGCCGGCCGCGGCGAGGGCCGACCACAGTGCGGCGTCGTCGGTATCGGGACGAGCGATGAGCAGGTTGGCGCGGATCGTGTCGTGGAAGAGCGGGCTGTCCTGGCTGAGCAGGGCCATGCTGGCATGGATGTCGGCCTGGGCGAGGGATGGCAGGCCCACGCCGCCCAAGGTGATGGTCCCGGCCTGCGGATCGGCCAGGCGGAGTAGCAGGGCCAGAAGGCTCGATTTGCCGCTGCCGCTCGGGCCGGCAATGGCGACATGTTCGCCTGGCGCCACCGTGAGATAGAGCCCGGCCAGAACCGGCGGACCGCCATAGCCGAAGGCGACGTCGGTCAAGGTCAGGGTGGTGCCGCTGGGCAAGGCCGCCGGCATTGATGGGTCCACGACGGTGGGCGGCGCGTCGGCGATAGCGGCGAGGCGGTCGGCGGCGGCCATGGCCGTGGTCAGCTTGCTCACGCTGCGGACGATGACGGCGGTGGCCTCGAAGCTGCCGGCAACGGCCAGCAGCAAGCCAGCGAGAACCGGGCCGTCGATCGAGCCCGTCGTAAACGCAGCCAGACCCAGCCAGAGCGTACCGACCAGCGCCAGGGCGGCGAGGACCTGCACGGCCAGGCCCGCCACCGCGGCGAGGCTTGCCAGGCGACGCCTGGCTTGCGCGAGGTGGCGGGCAGTGTGGACGAACCCAGCCTGCGCCACATCCAATATGCCAAAGACCGTAAGGTCGGCATGCCCGTCGATGCCGTCGAGCACCGCGGCGCGCGCATCGGCAGCGCGTGTCACCACATCGCGGCCCGCCCGGCGGCTGACGAAGACGAGAGCGGTGGGCACCACGAGGACCGCCAGGGCAAAGCAGATGCCATAGAGCAGGGCGGCCGGCGGCAGCAGCCAGGCGAGCACGCAAGTCAACGCTCCGCCAATCACCAGCGCTGATATGACCGGGCCGATGGCGACGAGGAACGCGGTATCCAGTGCATCGACATCCCCGGTGAGGCGGCTGACGAGATCGCCATGGCGCAGGCCGCGATCCGCCAGCGGCAGGCGAGGAAACAGGCGGGCAAACAGCCAGCCGCGCAGCTCGGCGAGCAGGCGCAGCGTCGCATCGTGGCCGCTGAGACGCTCGCCATAGCGGGCGAGGATGCGGACGAAGGAGAAGCCACGCACCAGTGCCGATGGCGCGAAGAGGTTGAAGGCGAGGCCGGCGCTGGTGAGGGCGGCGGCAGTGATAAACCAGCCCGAGGTGCCGAGCAGGGCGACGCCGGCGGCCAGCGCCACCAGTGAGAGCAGCAGTGCCAGGCCGAAACCCTTGGCCTGGGTCAAAAACAGGCTGCGGAAGGCGAGGAGGGACTTCATGCAACGCTCCTGCCGTCGCGCTTCGGCAGCGGCGTGGGCAGCAGGCACTCCCCGGCAATGCGCCAGGCCTTGTCCATGCATGCGGCGACCGCGAGGGAATGGGTGGAGATGACAAGCGTACGGCCGCGGGCATAGTGCCGGAGATCGTCCAGCACCGCCTGTTCGAGCTCGGCATCGAGATGGGCGGTGGGTTCGTCGAGCAGGATCAGGCCGGCATCGCGCAGGTAGATGCGCGCCAGGGCGATGCGCTGTGACTGCCCGCCGGATAGGCCCAGCCCGCCTTCGCCAAGCCGGGTATCGAGACCCTCGGGCAGCGCGTCGGCGAAGCCCGTAGCATGGGCCAGTTCCGCGGCGCGCCTGATATCGGCGATCGAGGCGCCGGGACGCGCCAGGCCAATATTGTGCGCCATGGAGCCGGCAAAGATACGCGGCTTCTGGCCCAGCATGGTGACGCGTCCGCGCAATTCGGCCTCCGGCCAGTCGGCCAGCGGGCGCTGATCGAGCGTGATCGACCCTTCATGCAGGCGCAGCCTGGCAATGGCTTCCAGCAGGGTCGACTTGCCGATGCCGCTGGGGCCCATGATGGCAATGTGTTCGCCGGGGGCAATGGCGAGGTCGGCACCAGCAAGGATGACGCGGGCGCTGTCGGGCGTGCGCAGCGTGAGATTGGTCAGGGTGAGGCCAAGTGGTCCGCGCGCTTCACCTCTCCCTTCGGGGGAGCGGTCGATGGCGAAGTCGGCGGGTGAGGTCGACCCCCTCACCCGACCCAAGGGGGTCGACCTCTCCGCCAGAGGGAGAGGTGAGGAGAGCTGCGCTTCGATCTCGCCAATGGCGGCCTTGGCGGCAGCCCGGTCGTGATAATGCGCCGCGAGCAGGCGCAGCGGGTTATAGACCTCGGGCGCCATCAGCAGCAGGAACAGGCCAAGCTCGAGGCTCATCGGCGTGGTGCGCAGGTGGAGATAGTCGATGAAGGTCAGCCCCACATAGAGCGCGACCCCGGCGACGCCCAGCGCGGCAAAGAATTCGAGCACGGCCGACGACAGGAAGGCGATGCGCAGCACGCGCAGGGTGCGGCGGCGCAGCTCGTCGCTGGCCGCGACTATGCCCGAGGTTTCCGCTGCCGCGCGCCCGAACAGCTTGAGCGTGAGCAGGCCCCGCAGCCGATCGGCAAAGCGGCCGCTGAGCAGGCTCAGCGCGCGGGCCTGTTTGTTGGTGGCATGCTGCGCCCCCCAGCCGGCCAGAGCCATGAAGACCGGGATCAGCGGCGCCGTCACGAGAAACAGCAATCCGGCCAGCCAATCGAGCGGCAGGATGATGGCGCCGAAGGCGATCGGCAGGACGCTGGCCTGGATCATGGCCGGCAGGTAACGGGCAAAGAAGCCATCGAGCGCCTCGACCTGGTCGACGATGGCGGCCGACGCCGCGCCGGACTGCGGCTGCTCAGCGCTGCGCGGCGAGCGGGCCAGCAACTGCGCGAACAGCGTGGTGCGGAGCTGGAGCTTGATCGCTTCGGCCGCGCTGCTCCCCGCCCGTTCGCCGATGGCACCCAATGCCGCGCGGACGATGAGCAGGCCCAGGATCAGCGCCACGCCCGGCGCCAGCGTGTCGAGCGGGGCGCCTTCCTCGATGGCGCGGCCAAGCACGGCCGCCAGGCTCCAGGCCTGCCACACCAGCAAGGCGCCGCCGAGCAGGGGAGCGCCAATGGCGATCCACAGCGCCGGGCCGGCATGGCGGCGGAGGGCGGTCAGCGTCTTGCCGTTCTTGCGGTCTGTATCGCGGTTGGTCGCCAAAGTAGCCCTCATGGTGAGCCCGTCGAACCACGAGGGCGTGCCACGACCTCGTCCTTCGAAACGCTCAGGATGAGGTCTGCCGATGCATATACCCTTCAGTCCCCCACAGCCCTTGATCTGAATCAAGGCATGGGCAAGTCTGGTGTCGCATAGAGTGCGCAGTGACGGCGCCGACTCGGGGCGCTGCCAGCCAAAAGGGCAGTATCGCCATGATCGACATGACTGTTGTCGAACTCTCGCGGTGGCAATTCGCCGCCACCGCCATGTACCATTTCATCTTCGTCCCGCTGACCATTGGCCTCTCCGTGATGATGGCCATCATGGAAAGCACCTATGTGATGACCGGGCGCGAGGTGTGGCGCAAGGCGACACTGTTCTGGGGCACGCTGTTCGGCGTCAATTTCGCCATGGGCGTCGCCACCGGCATCGTCATGGAATTCCAGTTCGGCATGAACT
>NZ_CAMLHM010000058.1 GCF_946479885.1 uncultured Devosia sp. | reverse complement strand
TCGCCGCCAACAACCTCGAGTTCAACACCGTGGTGTTCGTCGACCAGGACGAAGTCGTGAAGGCTTACGAAGACGGCCGCTGCGACGTCTACACCACTGACTCCTCGGCTCTGGCCGCCGAGCGCTCCAAGTTCGCCGTTCCGGATGATCACATCATCCTGCCCGAAATCATCTCCAAGGAACCGCTGGGCCCAGTGGTTCGTGCCGGTGACGCCGGTTGGTTCAACATTGCCCGCTGGACCTATTACGCAATGCTCGAAGCCGAAGAACTCGGCGTCAGCTCTGCCAATGTCGACGAAATGCTCGGCTCCGATAATCCGGCAATCAAGCGCCTGCTCGGCGTTGAAGGCGACTTCGGTACCCCCATGGGCCTGACCAAGGACTGGGCTTACCAGATCATCAAGCTGGTCGGTAACTATGCCGAGACCTATGACCGCAACGTCGGTCCGGCGACCCCGATCGGGCTTGAGCGTGGTCTGAACGCCCTGTGGCGCGACGGCGGCATCCAGTACGCTCCGCCGATCCGCTAAGCTGAATAGTGCCCGGCGCTCCCTAGGGAGCGCCGGGTCTTTTGTTCCGCTGTCTGCCGCCTCGACGGGTGGCGCGTGGAACGGCCGCTAAGGCCCGGGGACACCTACATGACCACATTCGACACGGGGCCCGCTGCGGCCCCCCGGGTTGCGTTTTATAACGACCCGGTAATCCGCGGCATTATCTACCAGGTTGTCGTCGCGACACTGCTGGTGACCTTCATTGCCTGGATCGTGGGCAATACGGCGGCCAACCTTGCAGCGCAGAACAAGACGACGGGCTTCGACTTCCTGTGGAAGACAGCCGGCTTCGACATCAGCTTCTCCCTGCTCCCCTGGTCCCGCGGCTCCTATTACTGGGAAGCGTTCCTCGTCGGCATCACCAACACGCTGCTTGTGGCCTTCATCGGCATCGTCTTTGCCACCATGCTTGGCTTCACCCTCGGCATCGCCCGCCTCAGCAGCAACTTCATCGTCTCCCGGCTCGCCACCATCTATATCGAAACGATCCGCAACGTTCCGCTCCTGCTGCAGCTGTTCTTCTGGTACTTCGCCGTGCTCAAGGCCATGCCGGCTGTCCGGGAATCACTGGCGCTGCCCCTTGATGTCTTCATCAACCAGCGTGGCATCATGGTGCCGCGCCCTGCGCCGGACCAGGAGTTCACCTGGGTGCTGGTCGGCTTCGTGGTTGCCCTCATTGCTGCGATCGCCCTTGGCGTCTGGGCCACGCGTGTCCGCACACTGACCGGACGCTACCCGGCCCAGGTCGTGCTTGCCGGCAAGGCAGCCGACGCGGGGGTTACCTTCCTCATCGCCTTCCTGGCGCTGCTCGCGCTGTTCAGCGTCGCCTTTCCGCTTTCGGGTGCGCCCCTGATCGCGGCGCTCATCGGGGTTGTCATTGCCGCCTTCTCGCTGACGCGTTACGCGCCAATTGCCCGAGGGGCGTTGACCTTCGTCATCGCCTTCGTGCTGCTCAACGCCATCGTCGGGGGCATGCTTGCCTGGGTGCCGTCGCTGTTGATCGCGGTTCTCAGCGCGGTCGTCGCGCTGATCATCGCGCGCGTTGGCTATATCGGCGCCTTGGAGCGGCCACCCAGCGACGCGCGTTTCCCACTGGCACTGCTGGTGTTGATTGCGCTGGGCGTTCCCGCTCTGATCTATTGGCTGACCGGGGCTACTCTTGTCTTCGAGGTCCCGGTTCTGCAGCGCTTCAACTTCGTTGGCGGCCTGCAATTGCCGCCGGAATTCGTGGCGCTGGTCTTCGGCCTCACCATCTACACGGCATCGTTTATCGCCGAAACCGTGCGGGGCGGCATTCAGGCCGTCAGCCGCGGTCAGACCGAGGCTGCTCAATCGCTTGGCCTCAAGGATGGCGACCGGCTTCGCCTGGTCATCGTGCCTCAGGCCATGCGGGTCATCATTCCGCCGCTGACCAGCCAGTATCTCAACCTGACGAAGAACTCCTCGCTCGGCGCCGCCATCGGCTATCCCGAGCTGGTCAACGTCTTCGCGGGCACCTCGCTCAACCAGACCGGCCGCGCCATCGAATGTATCGCGCTGACCATGCTGGTTTATCTCATCTTCTCCCTGCTGACCTCGGCGATCATGAATTGGTACAATGCCCGCGTCAGCCTGGTAGAGCGGTAGGAGCCCGGCCATGACAGACATCGGATTCGTCCGCTCAGACATGGTGCCGTCCAAGCCGGCACCGATCAGCACCAGCGGGGTATTGGCCTGGGCCCGCAAGAACCTCTTCGCCACGCCGCTGGATGGTGTTCTCACCGTCCTCGGCCTCGTCTTCCTGCTGTGGATCGTGCCGCCGCTCTACAACTTCTTCGTCGGCCACGCCGTGGGGCCCAATGGCACGGTCGAAGAATGCCGTTTGGAAAGCGCCGGTGCCTGCTGGGCCTATATCAGCAGCGAAATGGAGTTCTTCATCTACGGCTTCTACGACATCCCCGAGCAATGGCGTCCCAACATTGTCTTTGCCCTGGGCGCGCTGCTGCTGATCCCGTTGCTGATGCCCAAGGTGCCCTTCAAGCGCACCAACGCCATCCTGTTCCTCGTGGTCTTCCCCATCGTCAGCTATTTCCTGCTGGCGGGCGGCGTCTTCGGCCTAAGGCCGATGCCGACCGAAAAATGGGGCGGGCTCCTCGTCACGCTCATCATCTCGGTGGTCGGCATCACCTGCTCGTTCCCGCTGGGCATCATCCTGGCGTTGGGGCGGCAGTCCAAGCTCCCGGTCATTAAGACCCTCTGCATCGCCTTCATCGAGCTGATCCGCGCCGTGCCGCTGATCACCATCCTGTTCATGGCGTCGATCATGCTGCCGCTCTTCATGCCGCAAGGCACGACGGTGGATAAGCTGCTCCGCGCCCTGGTGGGTGTGACCCTCTTCACCTCGGCCTATATGGCCGAAGTGGTGCGCGGGGGCCTCCAGGCCATTCCGCGCGGACAATATGAGGCCGGCGCGTCGCTCGGCCTCGGCTACTGGCAGCGGATGTACTTCATCATCCTGCCCCAGGCGCTCAAGCACGTGATCCCGGGCATCGTGAATAACTTCATCTCGCTCTTCAAGGACACGTCGCTCGTCTACATCGTGGGCATGAAGGACCTGCTCGAGGCGGTAAAGACCAAGAACGATACCGCTCTCGAATGGCAATCCGCCAACACAGCGACAACAGGCTACCTGTTTGCCGCCATGGTCTTCTGGGTCTTCTGCTTCGGCATGTCGCGCTATTCCATGTACATGGAGCGCCGTCTCAATACTGGCTACAAGAGGTAGTTCCAATGTCACAAGTCTCTGAAACTACCGTCGATCGGCCGGTTGATACCTCCCATATGAAGGTGTCATCGACCAATGTGGCCATCGAGGTCATCGGCATGCACAAGTGGTATGCCGACTTCCACGTGCTGCGCGATATCAACCTCAAGGTGATGGAGGGCGAGCGCATCGTCATCGCCGGGCCCTCCGGCTCGGGCAAGTCGACGCTCATCCGCTGCATCAATCGGCTCGAAGAGCACCAGGAAGGGCAGATCATCGTCAGCGGCACCGAGCTGACGGCCGACCTCAAGCGCATCGATGAAGTGCGCCGCGAAGTCGGCATGGTCTTCCAGCACTTCAATCTCTTCCCCCACCTCACGATCCTCCAGAACCTGACGCTGGCCCCCATCTGGGTCCGCGGCATTCCCAAGGCTGAGGCGGAAGAGACGGCGATGCACTATCTCAACCGGGTCAAGATCCCCGAGCAGGCCAACAAGTTCCCCGGCCAGCTCTCGGGCGGCCAGCAGCAGCGCGTGGCGATCGCCCGCTCGCTCTGCATGCAGCCCAAGATCATGCTGTTTGACGAACCCACCTCGGCCCTCGACCCCGAAATGGTCAAGGAAGTGCTCGAGGTGATGATCTCCCTGGCCGAAGAAGGCATGACCATGCTGTGCGTGACCCACGAAATGGGCTTTGCGCGCCAGGTGGCCAACCGCGTCATCTTCATGGATCAGGGCCAGATTATCGAGCAGAACGAGCCCGAAGCCTTCTTCTCCAACCCGCAGCACGAGCGCACCAAGCTCTTCCTCAGCCAGATCCTTCACTAGCTTCGAGCCGGCCGCAGGAAAATCAGCGCCGGTGGCGCTGATTTAGGCGAGAAGGCCATGAGACCTATGGTCGAATGGCCCAGGCGTCCCGCACTCTCGATACCACTAACGGCTGGTCCATCGGCCGTTGCGTCTCCCTTCCCACAAGGGGGAGGGAGACGCTGGAGACCAACTCTCGGTGGACGAGACGCGTCAGCTGCCTTGACCTCACGTCACGCCCAGCCAATATGCTGGCGGAGGCAGGAAGGCCGTTCGATTGACCAGTTTTTTCAAGCGATTGCTGTCGATGGCGGCGGGACTGGCCTGCGCGCTTTGTCTTGCCTCGCCGGCTCTCGCCCAAGCGCGGATCTCCACCCTCGACACGGTGCGCGCCCGCGGCTTCCTCATCTGCGGTGCGACCAATCCGCTGCCCGGCTTTGCCCAGCAGGATGCCCAGGGCCGCTGGTCCGGCTTTGATGTCGATCTCTGCCGAAGCATCGCCGCTGCCGTTTTCGGCGATGCCGACAAGATCGAGTTCCGCTCGCTGCGCGGGGAAACCCGTTTTGCACCATTGCAGACGGGCATGGTCGACGTCTTGACCCGCAACGGTCCCTGGACCCAGCGGCGCGACACCCTCTATGGCGCCGCCTATATCGGCACCGCCTTCTTCGACGGCCAGGCCTTCCTCGTGCCGCAGTCGATGGGTGTGGTTTCCGCTTTCGAGCTCGACAATATCAGCGTCTGCATCATCGATGGCGGCGAAGAGCTGGAGCGTGTTGCCGAGTTCTTCTTCACCAATCAGGCGAGCTACACCGAAGTCCCCTACGAGGACGTGGCCGATCTGGCCGTCGCTTATCAAGCCGGTCTCTGCCAGGTGGTTTCAGCCTCCGGCCGGCAGCTCCAGGCCATCCGCCGGGCGCTGCCCGACCCATCCGCTCATCGCATCCTGCCCGAGCGCATCTCCAAGGAGCTCCTTGGCCCCGTGGTGCGCGAGGGCGATCCGCAATGGTTCAACATCGTCCGCTGGACGCTGTTCACCCTGATCAATGCCGAGGAAGCCGGCATCACCCAGCTCAACGTCGATTCCCTGCTCGCCGCGCGCACGCCGGCCGTGCGCCGGATTCTCGGTGTAGAGGGCGATTACGGCACGGCCTTGGGCCTGCGACCGTCTTTCATGGCCGACGTCCTGCGCGCCGTCGGCAATTACGGCGAGCTCTATGACCGCCACTTCGGACCGCAGACCGGCGCGGCCCTGCTGCGTGGCCAGAACGCCTTATGGGGCAATGGCGGTCTGCTCTACGCCGCCCCGGTTCGCTAGTAGCCGATAACCGCGATCTCGCCGCGCCGGGTCACGGTGTTGAACCGCGTCGCCGCCACCTTGCGCCCCTCGAGCCACACCAATTCGTCCCACTGCGCGCTATGGGTGGGGATGCGCTGCACCAGTTCCTTGCTCTGCGCGTCCCAGATGACAAGCGCCGATGTCTCCTTGCCCCAGACGGGCGCGCCATCGAATGCGGCGGCCACGAACTTGCTGTCGGGGCTGAACCACAGCCTGGGCAGGATTTGCTGGCTCCACGCCCCCAGCGGCGCCGTCAGCAGGAAGCCGGACCATGCGGCAAACCTGGCATCGGCCAGCCGGATAGCCACGATCCCGCTATCGCCCAGGCTTTCGACATGCTGCGCCAGCAGCGCCCCATCGGGTGACAGCGCAGCCGATATGCCTGAATCGAACAGCGGCAGCGCCGCCGGTCCACTGGCCTCGGGGAGCTCCGCCGCATCGGCCAGGGCAAAGGCCTGCGCCACCGGCTGCGGCGGGCGCTCCGAACTCATCACCCCGCCATCGAGCAACACGCGATCGGGCCCATCAAAGCCGATGCCGGCCGCCGAGTAGAGCGGCAGGTCGATCACCGTATTGCCGGTGGCCCGATCCAGCACCATCGCCGGTTCATCGAGCATGGTCGCGCCGATCAGCGTCCCGTCCGGCGACAACGCTGCGCTCATCCACGACGCCCCGGGCGGCACGCCCTCGAATTCGAGCTCGCTGCTGATCGAGCCGTCGCTGGGCGAAATCTCGGCCAGCCTTTGCCGTCGCGTCGGCTCGCTGCCATCCTGGCGCAGCACGGTCACGAGGTCGCCATCCGCGTCGAGCAGCAGCGTCTCGAGCTGGGTCGCCTCGAAACTCGCGAGAACCCGGCATTGGCTGAGCTGGATAATCCGGTCGACCGGCCCACAGGGCAACAGCCAACCGATCCCCCAGGCATAGGTGGCGCCAGCGGCCAAGGCCACGCCGGTGATCGCCCCAATCACTGTCCAGATGCGCATTGCCGGCCTCCGCTCTTTCGGCACAGCAGTGCATGAGACTGTGACAAGACGACTGCGGGCAAGCGGAATCTACTCCGCAAACAACAGGCTTACGCGCCTGTTCTGCTTGCCCTTTTTCTCGATCTTGCCCAGTGCGAGCCGACCGATCTCGCTGGTGTTGCGCACATGCGTGCCGCCGCACGGCTGCAGATCCACGTCGCCGATGCGGATCAGCCGCACGCGCCCCTGGCCCATGGGCGGCTTGACGTTCATCGTCTTGATCAGGTCCGGATTGGCGGCCATTTCGGCATCGGTGATCCATTCCTGCGTCACCGCATGGTTGCCCGCCACCATGTCGTTGAGCTGCGCCTCGAGTGCGGCAAGATTGTCGGGCACCTCGGGCATGTCGAAATCGAGCCGCCCTTTGTCGTCGCCGACCGAGCCGCCCGTCACCGGAAATGGGAACACCACCGACAGCAGGTGCAGCGCCGTATGCATGCGCATCAGCCGGTAGCGCCGCGCCCAGTCGATGCCCGGGGTGACGCTCTCGCCAACCCCGACCGAACTCTGCCCTTCCGCGGGCACATGCACGATCCGCGTCTTGTCGCCTTCGGGGTGTATCGCTGTCGCAATGGTGATGGCCGACCCATCGGCCCGCATGATCGTGCCATTGTCGCCCGGCTGTCCGCCCGAAGCCGCATAGAACACCGTGCGGTCCAGCACGATGCCGCCGTCCTCGGTCAGCGCCACCACATTGGCTTGCGTCGAGGGCAGGTAGCTGTCGTCGCGAAACAGGAATTCGGTCATGGCAATACTCAGAGCACGGGGGAGAGCAGGCGGGCGGCCTGGGTCATGAAGCGCATGGGCAGCGACCGGCCCTTGACCTCGGGCATTTCAACCTGGCGGCAGAGCTTGAAATCCTCCACCAGCATGGCCTCGATCTGGTCGATCGCTTGCCGGTCGGCAAACCACAGCGTGATCTCGAAATTGATGGCAAAGGATCGGTTGTCGAAATTGACACTGCCGACCGACGCGATCTGGTCATCCATCAGCACCACCTTCTGGTGCAGGAACCCGTCCTGATAGCGATAGATCGACACGCCATGCTCGATCATGGCATCGGCATGGGCAATGCTGGCCAGCCAGACCAGCTTGTGATCGGGCTCATTGGGCAGCATGACGCGGACATCCACGCCGCGCAGTTTGGCCGCGAACAGCGCCGTGCGGATATCGGTGTCGGGGACGAAATAGGGGCTGACGATCCACAGCCGCTCGCGCGCCCGCCCGATGATGTCGGTGAAGGCAATGGCGCATTCCTCGAGCTTGTCGGCCGGCCCGCTCCCCATGACGAGCACCGATTGCTCGCCGGGCGTCGCCACGCTTTCGGGCGGGGTCGCCGGCAGCGCTTCGCCGGTCGCCCATTCCCAGTCTTCGCGGAACAGCAATGCGCAGCCCAGCGCGGCCGGGCCCGACACCCGCACATGCGTATCGCGCCAGCGTCCGAACCGCGGGTTCTCGCCGAGATATTCGACGCCCACATTATGCCCGCCGACCCAGGCATGCTCGCCGTCCACCACCACGATCTTGCGGTGGTTGCGATAGTTGATGCGTGTCGGCCCGAATATGCGCAGGAACTTGTGGCGCTGGTTGAACCCGGCCACCTTGATTCCGGCCTTGCGCAGCTCGGCGCGATAGCGCTTGGGCATGCCCGTGCTGCCGATATCATCGTAGAGCAGGTAGACCTTGACCCCGGCATTGGCGCGCTCGATCAGCCGCTCGGCCAGTTCCTGGCCCAGCGCATCGTCCCGCACGATATAGAACTGCACCAGCAGGTAGTCCTTGGCCTTGGCGATACCCGCGAAAATCGAGTCGAACGTCGCCCGCCCGTCCACCAACAGTTCCACATCGTTGCCGTTGAGAAACGGCACTTCCGACACCTTGGTCTGCACCGGCCATTTTTCGCTGGTTTCCCGGTCGATCAGCGCCAGGTCTTTCGCCCGGAGCGGCCGCGCCGAGCGGCCGTTGCGGATGCGGTCGGTGGCGTAATCGTCAAACGCCTTCCAGCCCAGCACCAGATAGAGAAACGCCGTCGGAAAGGGGAGGAGCGCCAGCGCCAGGATCCAGGCGATGGAGCCCTGCGATGTCCGCGAATTCATCACTTCGCGCACGGCGCAGACAAAGGCCAGCAGATACAGGGCCCCGGTGATCGCGGCCACGATATGCAGGTCGGCAATGATCGCCCTCAGGATGTCGTCGATACCGATCAAGGCGTGCCCCGCAGTCGTTGGGGGGCCACTCTATCAGCCTGCGGCGATTGAACAATCCGCCGGTTGACAACTTTGGCCTGCGGCGTAGTCTTTCACCATGGTTCGTGCAGCCAGCCGCTCGCGCCCCGTTGGGGACGGTGAATGCACGTTAGGTCTGCAGGTTTGACCCCGATCACCGGGCAAGCCGTCAGTAATGCGAGCGCTGACTTCGACGTTCTTGCCCATGTGAGAGGTTCAAACCATGCACAGCTTCATGGACGCAAAACTCATGGCCAAACTCCTGCGACAGGGGCTGGCCGAACGCAACATCGAGCTTTCGCACAGCGACTGTCTCGAACTCGTCGCCCGTCAGTTTGGTTTTGCCAACTGGAACATACTCAGCGCCCGGATCGATGCCGGCGCCGGCATATCCGACGGCGAGACGCCCAATGGCTGGATCAGGACGGGCAAGAGCCCGAAATTCTACCGCGTGGGCGTGGATGCTGGCCTCAACGCTGCCTGGATCGAGAGCAAACCGGAACTGATCGACACCATCCGCGGCGATGATTTCTGCACCCTGATGCAGTCGGTCGATGCCAAACCCTATCTCGGCCAGCGTATGCGGGTGAGCAGCCAGTTGCGCGCGGCCCAGGTTGATGGCGGCGTCACCATCTGGTTCCGGGTCGATGGCCCCAGCGGTTCGCTGCGCTTCGAAAATCTCGAACGCTACGACAGGAATGGTCCGGTAGCCGGCAATACCGACTGGATCGAGCGCGACATCGTCCTCGACGTGCCGCCCGAAGCCACTACGCTCAACTACGGCTTCTACCTCAAGGGCAATGGCAGAGGCTGGGCCCGCGGCTTCAATCTGGAGGCTGTCGACGAAACGGTCCTGCCGAACACGCCAGACGGCGGCGTGCTGCGGCAACCTACCAATCTCAGCTTCGTGGAACTGCGCTGAGTCAAAAGGCGGAGCCGGTCTCAGACCGGCTCCGCCTCGATCACGCTGGAAATGTCGATGGGCGCACGCTCTTCAAGCCATGCCGGGACCGGCAGGTCCTTGGCGCGCAGGAAGTCGGGATTGAAGATCTTGCTGGCATAGCGGTTGCCGTAGTCGCACAGCACCGTGACGATGGTCTTGCCCGGCCCCAGGTCGCGCGCCATGCGCACCGCGCCGGCAATGTTGATGGCGCTCGATCCACCCAGGCACAGCCCCTCATGCTCGAGCAGGTCGAAGATATAGGGCAGGGCCTCTGCATCGGAAATCTGGTACGGATTGTCGATCCGGAGGCCTTCCAGGTTGGCCGTGATGCGGCCCTGGCCGATGCCTTCGGTGATCGAGTTGCCCGACGATTTCAGTTCGCCATTGGCGTAGTAGTTGTAGAGCGCGGCGCCCTCGGGGTCGGCCAAGCCAATCTTGACGTCGGGGTTGCGGGCCCGCAGCGCTTCCGCAACGCCGGCCAGCGTGCCGCCCGAACCGACCGCGCAGATGAAGCCGTCGATCCGGCCATTGGTCTGCTGCCAGATTTCGGGGCCGGTGGTTTCCACATGCGCCCGCTTGTTGGACGTGTTGTCGAACTGGTTGGCCCACACGGCGCCTTCAGGCAGCTCGCGATTGAGCTTCTCGGCCAGCCGGCCGGAAATCTTGATGTAGTTGTTGGGGTTCTTGTAGGGCTTGGCCGGAACCTCGATCACCTCAGCACCATAGAGGCGCAGCGCGTCCTTCTTTTCCTGGCTCTGCGTTTCGGGGATCACGATCACCGATTTGAAGCCCAGCGAGTTTGCCACCAGCGTCAGCCCGATGCCGGTATTGCCCGCCGTCCCCTCGACGATCGTGCCGCCCGGCTTCAGCGCACCCGACTTCACCGCATCATGGATGATGAACAAAGCCGCCCGATCCTTGACCGACTGGCCCGGATTGAGAAACTCGGCCTTGCCCCAGATCTCGCAACCCGTGAGCGCGGATACGCGGTTGAGGCGGATCAGCGGTGTGTTGCCGATGGCAGAGATCAGGTCTTTGTGCTTGGACATGTGGGCAATCTGCAGGGAGCGAGGAACCGGCATGCTAGGTGGCGCTACCGTCACCCGCAAGCCATAACCGCCTCTAGCGGCACGGCTTTTCGTCATTGGCCCTTGTCGCGCAATGCCAGCGCGCCTATCGCGAACCGGCGCAATATCATTCCCAACCACCGCAGGTGACACTAAAGCCCCTTCGCCGCCTCCAGCGCCCGAACCCGGCTCGACTTCAAATCCACGATCGGCTCCGGATACGTTTCCCCGATCACCACCCCCGCCTTACTCAGCACGTCTTTGGGCGCGCCCGCCGGTTGGTGGATCCACTCGTCCGGCAGGCGCGCCAACTCGGGGACCCATTGCCGTACATAGTCGCCGCCGGCGTCGAACCGTTCGCCCTGCGTTACCGGATTGAAGATGCGGAAATAGGGCGAGGCATCGAGCCCGCTGCCGGCCACCCACTGCCAATTGCCCGGATTGTTCGCCATGTCCGCGTCGACGAGGCAATCCCAGAACCATTGCTCGCCCAGCCGCCAGTCGACCAGCAGGTTCTTCGCCAGCAGCGACGCGGTCAGCATGCGCACCCGGTTCTGCATGAAGCCGGTCTCCCACAGCTCCCGCATACCCGCATCGACAATGGGCAGGCCCGTGCGGCCCTGCTGCCACGCCGCCAGATCGGCGTCCGCATCCCGCCAGACCATGCCGGTATATTTCGTCTGCATCGGCTGGGTGGCGATATCATCGCGATGATAGAGCTGGTGGTAGTTGAAATCCCGCCACGCCAGTTCGGACAGGAACTTGTCGACCGCGGCCTGCTTGGTGTGGTCGGCATGGGCGACGGCCTGCGCCGCGTGCAAGATCTGCCGGGCGCTGATCTCGCCAAACCGCAAATGCGGTGATAGCCGGGACGTTGAGACCTTGGCAGGGAAGTCTCGGCCCTGGGCATAGTCGGCCAGCCGTTCGTCAAGGAACGCCACCAGCCGCTCATGTGCCGCGGCCTCGCCAATCTCCCAATGGGCGGCCAGCTTGTCGCTCCAGGCTGGAGCTTTGTAGCCGGTGCCGGCAGGTTCGTAAGCGATTGGCTTGCCCGCAGCAGGTTGCCGCCGCGGCGCCGTGATGGGCATCTCGCGCAGCCGTTTCCAGAATGGCGTGAACACCGAGTATGGCTTGCCTTCGCCGGTGGCGATGGTCCAGGGCTCGACCAGCAGATTGCCGGCAAAGGACTGCACGGCGATGCCATCATATTTGAGCCGCGCCATGATCGCGGTGTCCGCATCCCGCTCGCCGGGCGCATAGCGCCGGTTCCAGAATACCGAGCTGGCGTCACGCTCCGCCACGATCCCGGGCAGCACGATCGATGCATCCCCGGCGCGCGTGACAAGCTCGATTCCCCGCTCCGCCAGCGCGGCGCCGAGCGTTTCGAGGCTGTGATGCAGCCACCAGCGCGCCGCAGCGCCCGGCGGGCGAACACCTTTGGTGGTTTCGTGGATATAGACCGCGACGGTTGTCCGCCCGGCGGCAACGGCCGCGCCGAGAGCTTCGTTATCGGCGATGCGCAGGTCGTTGCGCAGCCAGGCTATGCTGGTTGAACCCATGCGATTCCCTCCGGCAGACGATACGGGCCGGAGCGCAAAATGGTTTCAGCTATTCCATGACTTCCGCCAGGTGCTCCAGCGCCGCGCTCCAGGCCTCCATGGAGAAAATGCGCGATTCCGGGTCCGAATGGGCCAGTCCGCGCTCGGTGAGGGTCACGCGCGTCTGGTCTTCGCCCAGCGCCTTGAAGGCGATTTCGAGCACGAAGATCAGCTCTTCCGCATCCTCATCGTCGCTGTCCCTGTGGACCCACGACATCACGAGCTTTTCGTTCTCGACGAATTGCAGGATTTCCCCGCTGACGACGTGATCTTCCGGGTCCTCGTCGTCGCCAAAGGTGGTGAACTTGTATTCGCCGCCCTCGAAGGCATCGAGCTCTGCCTCGTCGGCCTGCCATTGCTCGATCAGCGCCGGGTCCGTCCAGGCGGCAAACACGTCGTCGATATTGGCGTCGATGGTCCGCGTCAGGGTGATCTGGCTCTCGTTGTCGGTATCGTGGCCGTTGCCATTGCTCTTGGTCATGCCGGCTCCTTATGCAGTTCTGAATGTCGAGGCAGGAAGATGGTCAGAAAGCCCAGGAACGGCAAGAAGGCGCAAATACCAAACACCTGGACGATGCCGATCCAGTCCGCCAGTGCGCCCAGCACTGCCGCGCCGATGGCGCCGATGCCGAACGCAAAGCCGAAGACAAACCCCGCTACCATGCCCACCTTGCCGGGCACCAGCTCCTGGGCATAGACCACGATCGCGGAAAACGCCGATGACAGGATAAGGCCGACAAACACGCTGACCACCGCGGTGCCGAACAGGTTCATATGCGGCAATAGCAGCGTGAAGGGCAGGGCCCCCACGATCGAGCACCAGATCACCGTCAGCCGTCCAAAACGGTCGCCCACCGGGCCGCCGATGAACGTGCCGGCCGCGATCGCGCCGAGGAACAGGAACAGGTAGAGCTGGGCGTCCTGGGCCGAAAGCCCAAACTTCTCGATCAGGAAGAAGCTGTAATAGCTGGTGATCGAGGAAATATAGACATACTTGCTGAGCAGCAGTGCGCCGATGACGAGGAACGCCACCGTCAGTCGCCGCCGCGACAGGATCTGCTGCGCGGCCTTGATCACCGGCCTGCCCGAATGGGCCCGCTGATGCGCGGCATACCAGCGACCCACCGCGGTAAGGATCACCAGCGCCGTCACCGCGACAATGGCGAACCAGGCCGTGCTGCCCTGGCCGCGCGGCAGCAGGAAATACGCGGCCGCCAGCGGGCCGATTGACGTTCCGAGATTGCCGCCCACCTGGAACAGCGACTGCGCGAAGCCAAGCCTGCCGCCCGAGGCCAGCCGCGCCACGCGCGACGCTTCCGGATGGAAGATGGCCGAGCCGATG
Organism: uncultured Devosia sp.; assembly: GCF_946479885.1. The sequence goes on along the minus strand of NZ_CAMLHM010000058.1, from coordinate 8,866 downwards.
CCGCCGATCATCGCAGCCAGCACCAACAGGCCAAAGCTGTTGGCGGTCGCGATCAGCACGATGCCGGCCAGCGCGAACAGCATTGAGGTGGCCACCGCGTACGGCATGGGGCGCTTGTCGGTGTAGTAGCCCACCAGCGGCTGCAGGATCGACGCCGTCATCTGCTGGGCGAGCGTGATCAACCCGATCTGCACATAGTCCAGCCCATAGGCCTGCTTGAGCAGGGGATAGAGCGCCGGCAGCAGGAACTGCATCAGGTCGTTGAGCAGGTGCGAGGCGCTGACTGCCAGGATGATGGCAAGCGATGTCTGCTGCACAGCAGGCGCAGCCTTGGCCGAAACGGCGTCCATGGGAGGGAGTCCAAAATGCCGGAAAGTATGGACGCACCCCTAGCGCGCCCCGCCAGCGCTGGCAATGCTTGCAGGCCGCCTGCGCTGGCAATGCTTGCAGGCAATGCAACGCGCCTGCCTTCACCGGCGTTTCTCCGGGGCAGGAGAACCATCGCCATGTCGAGCAATCATTTCGTCGTTTCGCAGCGCGATAGTGTCTGGCAGTTCAGCTTTCGCGGCGACGTCACCGCGCCGTTCACCAGCAAGGGCGACGCTGTCCACGCTGCCATTGTGGCCGCCGGAGAGATCAGCGGCACCCATGTGGAAGTCGTGGTCCACGATGCCGATCTGCTGGTCGAAACCGTTTGGCAGAGCGGGCAGCCGGGTCGCGCCAAGCCGGGTGACGGCAAGCGGTGATCTAGCGCCGTTCTACCGACTGGTCTGCACGCACGCCCCCCCTGGATTCTTGTGGCTGATCGGCTATGCCGCCGCGGCCAGGTAGCCTATGAAAGCCGTCGGCTTATTGGCGGCCTGCTCGCCGCCGCGTCTGCCCCGTCACGACACCAGTTTGCTTGGGGGGCCGGCAAAGGCTCAACCCGGCGCCCTACGGAAGGAATCCTGCGTCCAAATGATCAAGATCATCGGCGGCGTTGTTGCCGCAATCGTTCTCATTGTCGGCATCAGCGTCTTGTTCGGTAGCTTCTACACGATCGACCAGGGCGAACGCGGCGTGCTGCTGCGCAACGGCGCCGTAACCGGCACGGCAGAGCCCGGCCTCGGCTATAAGCTGCCCTTCATCGACAGCGTCGTCGAAGTCAATGTGCAGAGCCGCTCGCGCAATTATCCGGACGTCGAGTCCTACAGCCGTGATCAGCAGCTCGCCACGCTCGTGCTCTCGGTCAACTACCGGATTCCGGCCGACCAGGTCGAACAGGTCTACGCGCAATATGGCGGCGAAGAGGGTGTGGTTACGCGCTTGCTCGATCGCCGGGTGTTCGAGCTCGCCAAGACCGTGTTCGGACAGTTCAATGCCGAGACGGCCATTCGCGAGCGCGGTCGCCTCAATGCCGACGTCGCCGCCGCCATCCAGGGTGCCGTGAAGGGGCCTGTCATCATCGAGTCGGTGCAGATCGAAGACATCTCGTTCTCCGACGTCTACGAACAGTCGATCGAAGCCCGCATGCTCGCCGAGGTCGAAGTCCAGAAGCGCCAGCAGGAACTGGCGCAGCAGAAAGTTCAGGCTGAAATCACGGTGACGCAGGCCAAGGCAGCTGCCGATGCCCAGGTGGCCGAAGCAGAGGCCCGGGCCAAGGCTGTGACCCTCGCCGGCGAAGCTCAGGCCAACATTACCCGCCTTGCCGGTATTGCTGAGGCCGACGCCATCAAGGCGAAGGGCGATGCGCTGCGCGCCAATCCCGAACTGGTCTCGCTGATCACGGCTGAAAACTGGAACGGCGAGCTGCCCACCACCATGGTGCCCGGCGGCGCCGTCCCGTTCATCAACGCGGCGCCCGGCACACCATAGGCGCCGAACCCCGTTTTCCGGCTCTGGCGTCAGCGCGCCAGGGCCACCTTGCGCATGAGAAAGCGGGCCCAACACCTTGAGAGTGCGAGCAAACCGGTCATCAATGTCTGGGAATTGGCTCCGCGAGCTGGACTCGAACCAGCGACCATTCGATTAACAGTCGAACGCTCTACCAACTGAGCTATCGCGGAACACCAAGGCCTCCCTTGGGAGCCCTGTCGGGCTTCCTGTGGGGAAGCGAGGTCCGTTTAGCGGACTTGATTTGCTTTGCCAAGCCCTCAATTGCCCAGCGTGTGAATAAGTGGTGACGGTGCCCGCCCGGCCGCCATCCCGCCTAGCCTGACAAGGTCGCCAACCGTGTTGATATTGGCAAAGGGGTCCGCACCCGCTCGGCCGGTCCAGTCCACCGCCACGGCCCCGAGCATTTGTTGCAGGGCCTTGAGGCTGCGCGCCGCCTCGCCGCTTCGCACCAACTGGGGCAGGGCCGACAGTGCTTCGATCCGCCACAGCGCATTGGGTGGGTAAAACTGGTCGCCCCAGGCGGCATAGGTAGCCGGCGCGCCGCCCAGGCCGTCGCGCATGATGGCGACGAAGTCGGCGGGCAGGAAGGGCGTGTCCACGGCCACCGAGACCAACAGGCCCGTGCCGATACCTCTGGCCTGCAGCGCCGCCACTGCCGCCACGAGCCCCGCCAGCGGGCCGCCCATGGGCGCGTCGAGGTCGGCCACGCCGATTGCGCCGACCGGCAGGCGCAGTCGGGTCTCTCCGGGTCCGATGGCAATCATCAATGGTGTGGCTACCGCGCCCAGCGATTCTGTGACGCGGTCCATCAGGCGCCGACCCCCGATCCGCAGATCGCCCTTGCGCACCCCGCCGAGCCGCTCGCCTCTGCCGCCGGCGATGATCACCGCATGGGGCAGGCTCATTTGCCGGTATTGACCGGCTCGGGGCGGATGCCCAGGCGCAGCATCAGGATCATGCCGATGCCTGCCACCAGGCCCCAGAACGGTGCGCCAACCCCGGCAATGGTGATACCCGATGCAGTGGTGACAAAGGTGAGGATGGCCGGGAGCCGGGTCTCCTCGGCCACCAATGCGCCCGAGAGCGCCGCGGCAAGGCTCGATAGCAATGCCAGGCCCGCCACGGCCTGAATCAGCAGAGGCGGCGAAGCCGCGATGAACGCTGCCGCCAGGCTGGCCCCCAGCGCCAGCAGCAGATAGACCGCGCCCGCGGCCGCGGGGGCCGGCCAGCGTCTGGTTTTGTCGGGATGGGCTTCGGGGCCGGCGCAGATTGCCGCGGTAATGGCCGCCAGGTTGCTGCTATGCCCGCCAAAGAACGCCGTAGCCGCGCTGGCCAGGCCTGTCATGATGAATAGCGGCGCTGGCTTGAGCACATAGCCATTGGCTTTCATCACCGCGAGACCCGGCAGGTTCTGCGAGGCCATGGTGACGACATAGAGCGGCAACCCGATCCGCACGATCGCGTCCAGCGTAAATACCGGCATGACAGGCACCAGGCTGGGCCAGCTGCCATCGAGCGCCCCAGCCGGCAGGTGCGTGGTCGTCGCCAGCATGATGCCGGTCACCACCACCGCGATCGGCACGGCGTAACGCTTGGCAAACCGCAGGCCGACGATCCAGGCCAGCAGGATCGGCAGCGCCAGGGCCGGCATTTCCGCCACCGCCTTGATCGGCGCCAGGCACAGGGTCAGCAGCATGCCCGCCAGCATGGCATTGGCGATCGGGGCAGGGATGGCGGCAATGGCGCGCGCCAGCGGCTTGGTCAGCCCTGTCAGCACGATCAGCGCCGCCGCCACCAGGAACGCGCCGGCTACCGCGGGAAAGCCCCCCACCGGCTCCCCAACTGTCAGGATGAATGCCACCCCGGGCGTCGACCAGGCAAAGCTCACCGGCAGCTTGATGCGCGTGCTGACCACGATGTTGAGGATGCCGATGGCGATGCAGACGCTCATCAGCCCGGAGCCGGCCTGTTGCGGCGATGCGCCCGCGGCCGTCAGGGCCGCCAGCACCAGCGTGAACGTGCTCGCATATCCCACGATGGCGGCCAGCGCGCCCGCCATCACCGGCTGCAGCAGTTCTCGCCTGCCGCCGCTTTGTGTCCACTCGCTCACTGCATGTCCCCGCTCGTTGCGGCAGCAACCTAAGCAAGCATGCTCTGTCGGTGAAGTCCCAAAGCGCGTCGGCGGTCTATTATGCGACGCGCGGTCGGGGCGTCGCGACCGACGACTGGGTATCGCCCCAGGTGACCACGCCGGTATAGTTCTCGGCCAGGCTCTGCTGGGCGGCGCGCGAGCCGGTGAGATAGTCGAATTCCGCCCGCTGGATGCGGCGGCCAAAGGCGCCGGTTTCCGGGAAAGTGTGGAGCAGCGATGTCATCCACCAGCTGAATCGCTCAGCCTTCCAGATGCGGGCGAGAACCTTGGCCGAGTAGGCATCGATTCCCGCAGGCGATTTTTCGGTGAAATGCTCGATCAGGGCATCGGCCAAAGCAGCGACGTCGCTCATTGCCAGGTTGAGCCCCTTGGCGCCCGTGGGTGGCACGATATGGGCGGCGTCGCCGGCGAGGAACAGCCTGCCGAAGCGCAAAGGCTCGGCGACGAAGCTGCGCAGCGGCGCCACCGATTTCTCGATCGATGGCCCGGTCTGCAGGGCCTCGGCCGTCGCAGGGTCGAGCCGGGCGCGCAACTCATCCCAGAATCGGTCGTCGGACCAAGCGCCCACCTGCTCGTCGGCCGGCACCTGCACATAGTAGCGGCTGCGGCTCTTCGAGCGCTGCGAACACAGCGCGAAGCCCCGCTCATGATGGGCATAGATCAACTCGTCGGCGACAGGCGGGCGGTCGACCAGCACGCCCAGCCAGCCGAATGGATACACCCGCTCGAAGGTCGTCAGCGCGTCCTGCGGCACACTCTGCCGCGCCACGCCATGGTAACCGTCGCAGCCGGCAATGAAATCGCAGTCGATCCGATGCGTCTTGCCATCCTTGCGATAGCTGACCCAGGGCTGCCCATCGAAGTCATGCAGTTCAACGTCCTCGGCCTCGTAGATGGTGGTGCCATCCCTGATGTCCATGAGGTCGCGGGTGACCTCGGTCTGGCCATAGACCATCACCTGCTTGTCGATCAGAGCGCCGAAGTCGATGCGGTGGCTGTCGCCGTCAAAGCTCAATTCCACGCCGTGGTGGATCAGCCCTTCGGCATGCATGCGCCGGCTGGCCCGGGCGCGGTCCATCAGCGCCACGGTGCCTTGTTCGAGCACCCCGGCGCGAATGCGGCCGAGCACATAGTCGGCGCTCTTGCGCTCGAGGATGACGGCGTCGATGCCAGCCAGCTCGAGCAGCCGCCCGAGCATCAGCCCAGCCGGACCCGCCCCCACGATGACAACCTGATGGCGCATTGTTCCCCCTCGATTTTTACCGAGCATGCGCTGCAACGTGCGCTGCGGGAATGGACAGGTGGCGCAATTGCTTGCACTATCCGAACATGAATGGCGTCCCGACATATGCGCTCTATGGCGAAGCGGTCAGCGATCGGCAGCAGGATTGGCTGCATTGGGAGACCATTCAGTCCCGCAGCCGCCTGCATGGCTATCGCATCGCCCCGCATCGGCATGAGCAGTTCTTTCAGGTCCTGAGCCTGACCGGAGGGCGGGGGCAGGTGACCCTCGACGGCGCGGCCTTTGATCTTGCGCCGACGGCAATCGTGGTCGTCCCGGCCATGACAGTGCATGGCTATCTCTTCAGCACCGACGTCGAAGGCGTGATCGTCACGTTCATGGCGCGCGACATGGCCGAGGGTATCGAGGATTTACCCGCCGGTGTCATCGCAACCGGCGGGGAGGCAGCCCACCGCGCTCTCGACCGGCTGCTGGCCGAGGCCGATCGCCCGGGCGACCATCACGACCTGGCCATGCGCGCACATATCACGCTGCTGCAGGTGGCGCTGCACCGCGCCGGCAGCCTGTCGACGCCCTCGGAGACAGGGGAAGGACGCGCGCGTCTGCATGTCGGCGCCTTCCGCCTGCTGGTGGACCAGAGGTTCCGGGAGACCCGCCGCATCGCCGACTATGCCGACGCCCTTGGCATCAGCCAGACCCATCTGAGCCGGGTGTGCCGCCAGGTGCTGGGCGCCTCGGCCCTGGCGGTGATCGAGCAGCGCATCGCGCTGGAAGCCCGGCGGCAGCTATTGTTCTCCACCCTGTCCATCAAGCAGATCGGGGCAGGTCTCGGCTATGACGATCCGGCCTATTTTACCCGCATGCTCAAGCGCGTCCTCGGCGTCCCGCCACTGGCCTTCCGCCGCCAGCCGAGCCGTTAGTCAACGCATGCGGGCGGCGACATCGCGCACCGCCTGCTGCAGGCTGTCCGCCGCAAGCGTCGAAGCGGTGTCGGTGCGAGTGGTCAGGCCCACCGGACCCGTCGTTTCGCTGGTATCCACTGGCAGCAGGGCCAGCTGCCCCTCCACCACATCAACCGCGACCACACCCTCGGAGATGATCCAGATCGCGTCGGTCTGGCGGACATAGGCGCGCCCGAACGCGTTGGAAACCGTCTCGATCTCGTCGCGCAATCGGGTAATCCCATGCGCCAGCAGCATCCGGTCTACCAGGTTGCGGATCACCGAATCCGGCGTCGGCACCAGGGTCTGATACGCCTCGATCATCGGCAGGTCGAAAGCCCGCTCGCTCAGCAACGGGTGTCCGGGGCGAACGACCATGACGACGCGCTCCGAATAGAGATGCTCGAACGACAGACCAACCATCGCTTCGGGCTCGGCCATGCGCCCGATGACGAAATCGACGTCGCCCGTGCGCAGCAGGGAGAGCAGGTAATCGTTAGGGCCGGTGACGACCCTGGTGTGGACGCCTGAGCCGCCCGCCGTGAAGGCCTGCACCGCATCGGGCAGGATGCGGGCCGAAACCGTCGGCAGCGCCCCGACCCTGACGATAGTCGCCTCATGCGTCCCACGCGCCACGTCGATACCTTGGCGCAGGGCGGCGAGGCTGGTGGAGGCGTAGCGATTGAACACGTCTCCGAACGGGGTCAGAGACAGCTTGCGCTTGCTGCGGTCAAACAGGCTGCCGCCCAGCAACTGCTCGAGTTCCTGGATCGTCTTGGACACGGCAGGCTGGCTGACATGAAGCAGCTCGGCGGCATTGACCACGCTCTTGAGCCGCGCGACCTCAAGAAAGCACACCAGGTGCCGGAGCTTGATTCGCGGATCGATCATGCGCGGCGCCATATGCACCCCCGGTTATCGTAGGCCCTGTTCGATAGCGCGGGGCGGCATTCCAGGCAAGGTTGCGATGGGTCCGGGTTATATATCCGCATCGCTGTCCGTTTCATGTTTCCTGGCCAACGGCGCCGCCTGGCCCCGGGTTGCCATGCACCAGCCCGGCCAGTGTGCGCAGCGCCGTGCGGAGGACGGACTCGGGCATGCCAGCATAGCTGAGCAGCAAGGTGCTCGCGTCGGGAGCGTCCCCCAGATAGTGGCGCCGCAGAAAGCTCACGCCCATGCCCCGTTTCCCGGCGCTCTCGACAATTGCCTCTTCGTCAAGCCGGAAGGGGAAACGGACGGTGGCATGCAAGCCGGCGGAAATGCCGCCAACCACGGCCTCGGGCAGCTCTGCATCGATCGCGGACAGCAACGCCGCGCGACGATCGCGATAGAGGGAGCGCATCTTGCGCAGGTGGCGATCATAGTCGCCGCTGGTGAGGAAATGGGCGAGCGCGAACTGGTCGATGCGCCCGCGACCACAGTCCATCAGCCGCAATTCGTCCTCCAGCATCGGCAGCAGGTTGGGAGGGGCCACCATCCAGCCGAGCCGCAGGGCAGGGGCAAGCGTCTTGCTCGTCGTGCCGGCATAAACGACATGGTCGGGCGCCAGGCCCTGCAAGGCGCCGACCGGGGCGCGGTCGTAGCGGAACTCGGCGTCGTAGTCGTCCTCGAGCGCGATGGCATTCCTGTCACGCAGCCAGTCGGCCAGCGCAAGGCGCCGCTGGCCACTCATCACCACGCCTGTCGGCGACTGATGGGCGGGGGTCAGCAGGACCGCCCGCGCCTGGCTTTTGGCGAGCGCGGTAACGTCGATGCCGTTTTCATCCACCGCAATCGGCACAAGCCTCAAGCCGGCTGCGAGCCAGGCCTCGCGGTCGTGATAGCCCGGATCTTCGACCGCGAGCTCCGCCACGCCGCGGCGCCTCAGGAGCCTCGCCACCGCGGCCTTGGCCTGCTCGAAGCCGCCGGTAATCAGGATTTGCCGCGGATCGGCGCTGACGCCGCGCACCCGCCCCAGATAGTCCGACAAGGCCTGGCGCAGGGGCCAGACCCCGTAGCGCTGCCGATAGCCAAAATCATCGGGGGTCATGGCCTTGAGGCCGGCCTGCACGGCCTTGAGCCAGCGGGCAGATGGAAAGCTCGATAGGTCGGGGCTGCCGGGTCGGAAGTCGTAGCGGAAGATGGCGACGGGGTAGCTCTCGGCCGGAAACGCGCGGGCCTGCTGTGTCGGTGCCGTATCCGCCACGCGCGGCGCCGCGCCCTGGCGCAGGGCAAGATAGCCCTCGGCAGCGAGCTGGGCGTATGCCTCCATCACCAGGGGCCGCGAAATGCCCAGGTCACGGGCGAGTTCGCGGGTCGACGGCACAGCGCTTCCCGGCCGCAACGTGCCGCCGCGGATGGCGTCGCGCAGCTGCCTTTCGACCTGTGCCTGCATGGAAGCGGATCCCTGGCGATCCACACTGATCAGCAACTCTGCATCGCGACTGGACAAGTATTTCCGCCCCAACTGGTCATTAAATGCCAGACCAGTTTGGCATAGCTTTGTCCTTGCCCGCTAGGGGCCGTGAATGCAGTCAAAACCGTTGGAGACGCAAATGGCCATCGCTGATTTCGCCCTCGAGCACCGTGCCGACCGCTTCCTCTTCACCCGTGCCATTATCAGGTGGTTCGCCGCACGCCGGGCGGCACATGCCCGGAGATACGCGTTGCTGGACC